>JAEWMS010000078.1 GCA_023393115.1 Bacillota bacterium | reverse complement strand
GTTCTTTGGAATTATTATTGAGTCCTTTACAATGTACACATTGTGTACATACATTTGCATGTATTTGTCACTGTTTACTTTTCAAAGTCCATACCTTAAAAGCGTTGTTTATACTGCTTTTCAAGGTCTATTACTGTTCGCTCGTTGCAAGCAGCTTAATTATAATACCATGCTGCTGTTTCATTGTCAACACTTTTTATAAATTTCATTTGAGTTTTTTTCAAAGCCCAAACCCTTAATTTATTTTGTGTTGCCGTTTGCGACGGCTTGGTTAGTATATCACTACAACCCGAGTATGAGCAACGTGCATTAACCCCGTAATTACGTTTTAATTTGATTTATATTGCTTATTCTTTAATATTCTTGTAAACTTCACATAAAACATCCTATATGCTCAGGTCTCATTTGTGTTTTTATTATATCAATATGATAGCCATCAACTTAGTGCAATAAAAGACATCTGGGCAACAATAAAATATTAATAAACTTTCTTGTGTAACCCTCGTCTGCTGGTAGTAGTAAACCTGTACCAAAGGCTACCTACGGTAGACTTTGGTACAGGTCGGGTGTCTACTATTCCCTTGTTATATTCTTCTCATATAAGTAGAGGCAAAACTCACTCCCCTGATTCGGGTGTTCCTCTCCAATCTTGATATAGCCTAGTTTTTCATAAAAATGATGGTTTCTGAAACTTTTATATGGTGTATCAAGAGACCACTTCTTGACTTGAGGATACTCACCTTCAATAAAATTAATTACCTCAGTCCCTATATTATTATTTTGATGTTCAGGAGTTATGTATATAGTTCCCACCCGATAGTGCCGGGTGTTAATACTGAACAATTTAACACCACCAACAATTTCATTATTCACAACTATCTTATAGTATAATCCTCGATCTATATTGCATTTATGCCACGATATTTTATCGATATCCGGTGGCATTAACCCGTACATAGACTTATCTTCTTCAAAAGCTTTTATACAGACTTCTCTTAATATCTCTGCATCCCTAATCTCAGCCGGTAGTATGACGGTCATTTGCTGCTCCTCCTTCTATTGATTTCTTCGCTGAAGTTTACAAAATCGAAACTTATTAATAAATTTAACACAAGTAATTTACCAAATATCCCAGTGAACCTTTGTTTTATCGTACCTGGCTTCCCTTGGTACAAGGCCTTCAGTATCGGGGTAACCCAGCGCTATGGCGGCTACGGGTACTATCTTATCGGGCAGTTTATATTTATTACATATCTTCTTATATATAGTGTTTGCTGAATTTGACCCACTTTTCATAAGTCCGTGCCACGTCGCACCCAGACCTAACCCGTGAGCCGCCAGAAGAATGTTTTGTACTGCTGCGGCACAGTCTTCAATTAAAAATTCATTTACTCCTTTAATATTTCTATCACCGCATACTATGATGCAGCAGGGGGCAGTTTTAAAGGATACATAATTTCCGGATAAAGCCATACTTCTTAAGAAGTCTAAATCAGTAAATGGTTACAAAAAGATCTACTTGTACAGAGTCTGTTTCAATCTCTATAAAATTGCCTGAACCATATAAAGCTGTAGTGTCAACATCCATCTGTACTTCTACAGACATATCCTGACCTGTAAATCCTATTTTCTCCTGAAGTTTTTTATCAATTATCATGATGTATTTCCCCGAACCTCTTGAAATAAGCTTGTTTCTAAAATCTTTACCATTAATAGTACCCTTTACTTTAAAGCTTCCCTTTTTCAGTTGAAAAACCTCAGCCGCGTTAAATGGGATAGCTATCGTTGTAAGACTTCCTTTATCCCGAGGTTTTTGTAATATTGCAGAAAATATCTCCATGCTTACCCCCGCTTAACTATTCTTCTGGATGATACTTCGTACAGAAAGGTCGTTGCGTACTTTTAGCAGTTTACTTTTGCTTAACCGGCATATGTAAACACATATCGGTTTCGGGGCCGGTACTTGGGCCGTCGATAACATATTCCTCAAAAAACCAATAGTCACCAAAAGTATATTCCTTACTTTTTGACATCCAATTCATAAAGTCACTCCAAGCCCATCCGTTGTACTTATACTTTGCCTTCATAACAGCATAATAGCCGCCCGTGAACTCTTCAAATTTGATGTTAGAATCCTGAGTCTTAAAATCTTTATCTACAGTAATATGTATTTTAAAGAAGAAATCCTTTTCTCCAATTCTTTCGAAGTTATAATAAGCAAATATCCTATGCTTAGTTCCGTCTTTAAACAAACCCTCTGAATCAGCCCACTTAAATAAGTAATCTCTCGCTTTATCAGCAGCATCAGCTCCATTTGCTGTATAAGTTGCAGTCCACATCGTCTCGACATTTTCGAAATACTTAGATGTATCTATACCGTTCTTTTCTGCAATAGGCATATATAAATCAATTCCGCCGGTATGGTTAAATTTTTCGTCAAAACCTAGGTGCTCCTCAAGCCATTGCTGTCCCCCATAAATATATTTACTATCTGACAGCCAGTCTCTGAAACGCTTCCATGTCTGAAAAATATAACTACCCAATTCCCCATTTTCATCTCTTTTTACCGAAGTTACAGCATAAAGACCTCCATCCAGATACTTTGTTTTTATAAGTGGGTGATCTACTACTAAGTCTTCATCTATAGTTATACAAACTTCATAACCATACGTCTTCCCTCCTGTAACTTCGGGATTATCATACCCGAAAATCCTATGCCTTTGCTCATCAATTGATAGACCTGATGTATTTACCCACTCTTTTATAACCCCAAATGCATTATGTTCCGGATTTTCACCAATGTAATTATAATACGCAACTTTTGTTGGCTCCAATTTCTTTAGTACCTTAATATCGGGATATCTTTCTAAAAGCTCCTTATCCTGAATTTCAAAATATTTATCCATTATACTAATCCTTTCAAAACTAAACTGTTTTTTCTGCCTTCTGAATTCACTGGGCAAATAACCTGTTAAACGTTTGAATGCCCTTGAAAAGCTGTCTCCACTTTCGAAACCATACTTAACTGCAATATCAATAATACATATGTTTTTCACTATGTCCGCTGCTGCAAGACTTATTCTGCGAAGTCTGATATACTCCTTTACCGAATATCCTGCCAAGGCAAAAAACATTCTGTAAAAGTTTGACAACGACATATACGCAGCTTGAGCTGCAAGATTTATATCAATTGTGTTTTCAAGGTTACTTTCAATATAGTCAATTGACCTTTGAATTCTTTCATAATAGTTCATAAGGAGCACTCCAATATCTTAAGATAAAACAATATTATCATCATTTATTTTTTCGAATACGACTTTTTTTCTAAAACTTATCGATTAACTGTTTGTCATCTTTGTATAAAACATCATTAAAAGCGTCACCTGCTGAGGGTATCAGTCGGCTCCTCTGCCCTGTATAAAATAGTGATAACCTGTGTAGTGCACGGGTACAGCAAATATATAGCAGCTGCCTGTCTTCCTTATTTTTGTAGTTCTCATCACTGACGTTATACACAAGCACAGCATCAAACTCCAATCCTTTAGCCATATAGACCGGAAGTATAGTGACCTTGTTAACTGCTTCAAAGGAATTGTTATTTATCAATGCAGCATCAAGCTGCTTCCCTATACTGATATATAGCTGTTCTGCTTCGCCCATACTTTTACAAATCAGCGCAATGGATTGAAAGCCTTCTCTTTTATACATTTTTATCTTTTCTATAATATCTATATCCATTTGTTTCTGACTGCAGGCTTGGATTACCTCAGGTACTTTTTCATGCCTTTCAAAACTTTGTAGTTTTATTTCCTGATTACAGAAGTATGAACTGAAACGGTTGATTTCATATGAGCATCTGAAACTTTTATTCATAACAACGGTTGAACTCCTGCTTTTGTTTAGAATCTTCATTATGGCCTCATAAGATGACATATCGGTATTTTTTTCTATTGTTTGGTTAATATCCCCCATTACCGTAAACTTCGCATTCCTAAAAACAATCTTAAATATTTCATAATGTACAGGATAATAGTCCTGTGCTTCGTCTATCACTACCTGCATGATTTCTTTAAAGTTATCACAGCCTGTAAGCTTAAGCTTTATCATCAGCAGCGCAATACCATTGGCATAGTTTACTTCAGACCTTTTCAAATCTGTATTGATATGATTAAGGAGATTATCAATGTCAGCCGGAAGTCTCAATCCTTTTGCCAGCCTATAAAATAAATCCCTGTCTCCTGCTAGCTTTTTAAATAAATCCATTGCATCTATTCGTGTAAAAGAAGTAACCTCCTTATTTATTGCTTTGTTCTCCTTTAATGATAAAAGCCTGGCAAGAGTTCTTACTTCATAGATATGCTCAGGAAATTCTGCAATAAACTTCTCCAGCTTCTGGATACGTTTTTTTCTTTGTTCATGAATTTTTTTCATGATCCGCTTCTCGATAGCTTCAAGTCTTCTTTCAAGGGGCAGCGATATATCATTTTGTCTTAGGAGTTCAGCTTTAAGCAGATGCCGGTTTGCAATGCATTCACCATTGTAAAATATATCTTTAAAGTCAATCATTTTATGTTCAAAATAATCTATACAACGATCAATAATTGTTATAAAATCCTTTGACAATACAAACTCCATACAGCTCCTAAGTAATTGCTTTGTATTAGAATCCTTTAATGTAATTATCTGTTCCATTAAGTCAGTACGTCGGCCAATATGGATTTTCTCTTCAAAAATACTCTCAAACAGTTCTTCCATAGTCATTGCCTGAATATTTTCTTCACCTAATTCAGGTAATACGTTTTCGATATATTTTTCAAACAGATTATTTGGAGTAATAATAATGATGTTATTAGAACTAAGGTTTTCGGTGAGCCCATGGTACATTAAGTAGGCGACACGATGAAGGGCTACTGAAGTTTTTCCGCTACCTGCGACACCCTGAACAATCAGAAGATCATTTTCTATATCTCTAATAATAATATCCTGCTCATTCTGAATTGTTTCTACAATACTTTTCATTTTGGCAGATGAGTTTTGTGATAATGCCTGTTTAAGAATATCATCAATTATTGTCACACTGGAGTCAAAGAAGTACTGCAGCTCATTGTTCTTAATCTCATATTGTCTTTTTAATGATACCTCACCTTCAATAATGCCATATGGCGCCTTATAGCTTGCTCTTCCAAGTCCGAACCGGTAAAAAATACTGGATACAGGCGCTCTCCAATCGCAAATATAGGTTTGATGGGTCTTCTCATCGGCAAGATTTCCAAGTCCGATATAAATACTTTCCTTATCAAAGCCTTCCTCTGTAAATTCAATTCTTGCAAAATAAGGTGCTTTCTGCATTCTTTCCAATTTTCTAATTTCTGCATTAGTTGCTGCATAATCGTAAGTTTGTACCTCTATAGGATTTAAGTAGGCTATGGCATCGGACAATTTTTCGAAGTCATGAGAATAGTGTGTTGTATTTTCATACATGTCTTTCTGGTCAGCTCTAAGTATTCTTCGTTTGTTATCCAGCTTCTCATAAGCATTTAACATCCGTTTACTAATGAGCCCCTTTATTTTCTCAAGGTAATTTCTTTCCTGTACAAGTTGATCCTGATAACTGTCCATTAAGCCGCACTCCTTAGTATTTATATTAGATAATAAATATTATATAGACATATCTGTTTTTCCTTTATAATTTCTACATTTTATATAATATTTACACTTTTTGTTAACAAAAAGGGGGTGTCGCAAAACTACTAAAAAGTAGTAAGCGATGCTCCTTTCTTGTTCTCTGATATTTATTGTTGGTAAATTGTTGATTTTTCGGTTATAAATTTATGATTTTGTGGAATTTGAGCG
>JAEWMS010000077.1 GCA_023393115.1 Bacillota bacterium | reverse complement strand
TTAATATCTTTATTGGAACAGTACATGAAAGTAAGTTAATTCTATTGAACCGCCGTATACCGAACGGTACGTACGGTGGTGTGAAAGGTCGGTAGCTGAAATAATCAGCTACCTCCTATTCGATATTGTATTTGCCTAAGATGAGGCTTTTACTAGGGAGAATGTGGAGTTGCTATTAAAATTTCGATTAAGTAAACTATGGTTTGTTTACTTTTTTATGTTATGGTATCATTTTACATAGTTGTATTAGATAAAAAAGTTAGAGGATTATTGAGGTTGGGTTATGTATAAAATACTGCTTGTAGAGGACGATATCTCCATAAGTGATATGGTAAAGAATTATCTTGAGAGAGAGGGCTATTGTGTTGAGATTGCCCTTGATGGTGAGGAAGGAATCAAAAAATTTGAGAAACAAAACTTTGATTTCGTTATTCTTGATATTATGATGCCAAAGCTTGATGGAATAGAGGTAATGCGCATGATTCGTGAAAAGAGTTCTATTCCTATTATGATTATGTCTGCAAAGGATAGTGATGTGGATAAAGCCGTTGGATTAGGATTGGGGGCAGACGATTATATAGCCAAACCATTTTCTTTGATTGAATTTTCCGCAAGAGTAAAGGCTGCTATAAGGCGATCAACCAAGTATTCAAAAAGTGATGGTGAAAAAAAAGCCAATATTATTGACTTTCAAGACCTCAGTATTGATTTGGATAATTATTCGGTAAAAAAGAATAATGAATTTATTAAGCTTACTTCTAAAGAATTTGATATTCTAAAATTGTTTGTAACAAATCCTAACAGGGTTTTCACAAAGGCTCAAATTTATAGCCTTGTTTGGAATGATAACTATTTCGGAGATGAAAATATTATTAACGTACATATGAGAAGATTAAGAGAAAAAATCGAGGACGATGCTTCTAAGCCGAAGTATATTAAAACCTTATGGGGGATTGGTTATAGACTGGGCGAATGACAGATAAAGGTCGGAAGGTACATTAGTTTCGAATAATTCGATAAGGTACATTAGTTTCGATTAATTCGAATAAGAAGGATACGAATATGAGTATTTTTTTAGCTATAGTAATTATACTGCTTTTAGTGATAATTGTTGTTCAATATAACTTCTCAAGATCCACAAGCAAAGATTTGGATTACATTACAAATAAACTAAAAAATATGATGGAAGACAACACCAGTGACAAGATTTTGGTCTTTACCGGAGATGCCCGGTTACACAGCCTCCTTGAACAGATTAATAACTTACTGGAATATAATCAGAAAAGGCTTGTCCACTTCAATAAAACTGAAATCTCTATGAGAAAAATGCTTTCAAATATATCCCATGACTTAAAAACCCCACTAACAGTTATATTTGGATATCTTGAGACTATCAAGACATTTGATAATATGAGAGAAGAGGAAAAGGAGCAAATACTCTCTAGGATTTACTCGAAAACCCAAGAAATTCTTGATCTGATAAACAAGTTCTTTGACTTGGCTAAACTGGAGTCTGGAGATAAGGAAATACCAATAACAAGAATTAATATAAATGAAATATGCCGGAAAAATATCCTTTCCTTTTACGATATACTAACTTCCACGGGAAACGAGGTATCTATAGAAATTCCTGATGAAAATATTTATGCTCTTGCCAATGAAGAAGCTTTAGATAGAATTTTAAATAATCTAATAACAAATTCAATAAAGTATGGAAGTTCCGGTAAGATCATCGGCTTAATCGTTGAAAAAGATGAACACTTTGCATTTGTGAGGGTGTGGGATAGAGGCAAAGGAATTGCAGACATACATAAAGAGAAGGTATTTGAAAGAATGTATACCCTGGATGACTCAAGAAATAAGCTCTTTCAGGGAAGCGGGCTGGGCTTGACAATTACTAAAAGACTTGTTGAAAAGCTTGGTGGAGAAATCACACTAAAGAGTCAACCATATGAAAAGACTGAGTTTATCGTTAAATTAAGATTGTCTTAATCGTAATAAATTTGTAAGAATTGGGTAAGAGAAAAGAGAATTTCATTGTTTATTATTAATGATGTAATACGATAATGAGAGGAGAAAAGCATGTCATATATATTAAAGACCTGCAATTTAACAAAAGCTTATGATGGTAAACCAGTAGTCTCAGATGTAAACATTCACATTAGTAAGGGAGAGATATATGGCTTTCTCGGTCCTAATGGAGCTGGTAAAACTACAGTAATGAAGATGATAGCCAACTTGGTTAAGCCTACTGGTGGAGAAATTGAAATATTTGGAGAGAAGTTGATGGATAACTCCTATGAATTTCTTAAGAGAATTGGCTCAATCATTGAATATCCCATATTTTATGATAAATTGACTTCTCGAGAAAATCTAGAACTTCACTGTGAATATATGGGCTATCATAATAAAAAAGCAATTGATGAAGCACTAGAGCTTGTGGATTTGAAAGGTATCGATAAGAAGGCTGTTAAGAATTTTTCTCTTGGTATGAAGCAAAGACTTGGAATTGCAAGAGCCATCACTACAAAGCCTGAATTACTGATACTTGATGAACCTATCAACGGTCTTGATCCCATAGGTATAAAAGAGATGAGAAAGCTTTTTAAATGCCTTTGCCAGGAACATAGGATAACAATTCTTGTTTCAAGCCATATTTTGGGTGAAATAGAACAGATAGCTGATACCATAGGTGTCATCAATAATGGAATACTTGTACAAGAAGTTTCGATGGATAGAGTAAGAGAAAGTAATCTGGAATATTTGGAATTGGTGGTGGAGGATTGTAACAAAGCAGCATCTGTACTTTATGATATGAGTATTGCTAATTTCAAAGTTCTAGATAACAACTCTATCAGGATCTATGATATGAAGCAGACTAAAAGTAATTTGCTGAGTGAACTTGTTCGGAATAATATTGCTGTAGAATCTATAAGTAGCAAAAATAGTTCATTGGAAGATTACTTCCTGAATTTACTCAATGGAGGTGGTATAAGTGCTTAACCTGATACGTCTTGAATTAAGAAAGATTAATTTTAAAAAATACTTAGGTGGTTATTTAGTTTCAATGATGGTACTTATTGCATTTGTAGTAGCAATGTTTTATGCTTTATTAAATCCGGAATTGATGGATATGGAATTAAACGGTGAAAAGCTGGTATTGGAATATGATTCTATAATTAAGTTTATTGAAACTTTGACAGCATTAACCTTTACTATATTTTCTTCTGTTATTTTATCAAGGTTGGTTATTGGTGAATATAAGAATAAAACAATAACCCTCATGTTTATGTATCCCATAAATAGGAAAAAACTTATTTTTTCCAAGCTATTAATTGTGTTTTTGTTCACATATTTATCAATATTAATAGCGGATGTATTAATGGGCAGTGTTTTTATACTAATGAATTCTTACTTTCACCTTATCACAGAAAAGCAAACAGTAGAGTTTATATATGCTACTTTGATAGGCTTTGTATTCCAGGCATTATCTTCAGCTGGCGTAAGCCTGATTCCTCTATTTTTTGGAATGAGAAAAAAATCGGTTCCGACCACAATTTTATCTGCGGTATTAATTTCATGCTTTATATATGGAAACATAGGTAATGTTAATCTTAGCTCAATAGTTATTATTCCAGTTACATTGGCTTTGGCCGGCATATTAATTGCATATTTGTCCATCAGAAATATTGAACATGCCGATGTAACCAATTAACTTGATTCCTCCTCTTGAATATTTATTTTTATATTGTTATAATAGCAAGCAGGTAATTAATTAGAATATCTAAAGGCTATGATGGAGAAAAGTAAGTGAGAGAGGTTGTTACAGAGATAAGGCATCACCGGCTGCAAGTGCCTTTAACAAACTGCTTGCCCAAGTTCCCTCCGGAGCTGTGGCTCTGAACTGATTAATAATAGTGCTTGTGCCCTAAAAAGACAAATTGTGTTGTGGGCAAGCGTTATTAGTAGGAGCTGCCGGCACAAACCGTTATACTATAATGAGTTTTAAGATTGAATCAAATCATTCAATCTTAAATAAAACTGGGTGGTACCGCGAAGAATGCCTTCGTCCCTTTTTGGGATGGAGGCTTTATTTATGCGTATTTCAAAGACAAAGGTAGATATTCATACTTTTGATATATTCGAATGACTATAATGAAAGGAGATAATAGACGTGATTGAAAAAATCAGTATATTAAGAGATGCTGCTCTTGTAAAGATAAAAGAGGCTGCAAGCAGCGCAGAGGTTGAAGAGCTCAGAGTAAAACTTCTGGGTAAGAAGGGTGAATTGACAGAAATGCTCAAGGATCTCAAAAACATGGCTATTGAAGAAAGAAAGCAATTTGGTCAGGAGGCCAATGAGTTAAAGAATGAATTGACAGAGTTTCTGGAGGCAAAGTTCAAGGAACTCAGTGTAAATGATGTAAAGAAATCTTTGAGCAGCGGTTCAAGCTTTGATATTTCCTTGCCAGGAACTCAGTTTAAGGTTGGTTCACTTCATCCTGTCACCATTGTTCAGAAGGAAATTGAAAGAATTTTTACAGGAATGGGCTTCAACATAGTTGATGGTCCTGAAGCTGAGGAGGAGTTTTACAACTTTGAGGCTTTAAATATACCAAAGCACCACCCTGCAAGAGATATGCAGGACACCTACTGGCTTGAGAACGGTTCATTGCTGAGAACTCATACTTCTCCCTGTCAGGTAAGGGCTATGCAAAAATATGGAGCACCACTAAAGGTTATTGCTCCGGGAAGATGCTTTAGAAATGAGAGCACAGATGCTTCACATGAAAATACCTTTTTCCAGCTGGAAGGAATGATGATAGATAAGAATGTTTCCATTGCAAACCTGATATATGTTATGAAGCTATTATTGTCAGAGGTGTTTAACAGAGACGTAAAAATAAGATTGAGACCGGGCTTTTTCCCATTCGTTGAACCTGGTTTTGAACTGGATCTTAATTGTATGATTTGTGGAGGAAAGGGCTGTCCCACTTGCAAACATTCAGGCTGGATAGAGCTTCTCCCTTGTGGTATGGTTCATCCAAACGTATTGCGCTATGGCGGAATTGATCCTGAGGAATACACAGGGTTCGCCTTCGGTTTAGGTTTGACAAGACTTGCAATGATGAAATATGGAATTAGTGATATCCGAGTTCTTAATTCTGGTGATTTAAGAGCTATGGAACAATTTTCGGTAAGATAGGAGGGAAACAGATTGAAAATTTCATTAAATTGGTTAAAAGAATACGTAGATTTGGACGGCATAGATATAAAAGAACTGTGGTATAGATTTACCATGTCAACTGCTGAAGTTGAAGAGGTGGAGTTTATAGGACAGGATATTCAAAACGTTGTTGTTGCAAAGGTTCTGAGCGTAGTTCCCCATCCTGAATCAAAAAAGCTGAAAATTGTTCAGGTGGATTCAGGTGACGGAGAGCTGCAAATTGTTTGCGGTGCTCCCAATGTTACTGAAGGTATTCTTGTGCCATTGGCAAAGATAGGCGGCTCAGTAAAGAATATGTCAAAGCTGGGTAAGGTGAAGCTGGTTGGAGTTGAGAGCTCTGGAATGCTGTGTTCTGCAAAGGAACTGGGTATAACCGATGATCACAGCGGACTTCTGATACTTGACGGTGACTATGCACCTGGAACAGATATTAAGTCAATCATAGATATAGATGACGTAATAATTGAGATAGATAACAAGTCTCTTACAAACAGACCTGATTTGTGGGGACATTACGGAATTGCCCGTGAAATCGCAGCAATCTACGGCAGAGAATTGAAGCCAATGAAGCTGGATACTCTCGACGGTGCAAAGGATAAGGCAAAGCTTGACATTACAGTAGAAGATACTGAAAAATGTCTGAGGTATTCAGGCCTAAAGGTAGATGGTGTCAAGAAACTTGAAACTTCAATAAACATGAAGGTAAGATTGTTCTACTGCGGAATGAGACCGATTTCACCGTTGGTTGACCTGACAAACTACCTTATGCTGGAAATGGGGCAGCCAATGCATGCCTTTGACAGCAGACAGGTAGAAAGCGGTATAGTAGTAAGGTCAACAAAGGAGCCGACAGTATTTAAAACTCTTGACGGTACAGAAAGAAATCTCCCTGAAAACGTATTGCTGATTTGTAATAAAGAAAAACCTGTAGCAATTGCCGGTATCATGGGTGGTGAAAACTCAGAAGTGCTGGAAGATACAACTTCAATTTTATTGGAATCAGCCAATTTTGAAGGTTCATCCACAAGAAAGAGTTCAACCAAAATAGGGCTTCGTACTGAGGCAAGTGCACGTTATGAGAAAATGCTGGACCCCAATATGACTGTTACTGCGATACAGAGATTTGTGAAGCTTTTGAAGGAGATGCAGCCTGACATTCAGTTCTCATCAGCTTTAACAGATGTATATTGCAAGAAGCTTGAACCTATTGATATAACCATCACAAAACCTTATATTGATAAATATATCGGTAACACCCTTACCAGTGAAAGAATGGCTGACATACTGAGAACTCTTGAATTCAAGGTGGATGTGGATGGAGATACCTTTAATATTAAGGTGCCAACTTTCAGAGCTACAAAAGATGTTACCATGAAGGTTGACATTATCGAAGAAATAACAAGAATCTTTGGATATGACAATATTCAGCCTCAGACTCTTGAGATACCTTTGAAGCCTTTGGAATATAATGAAGAGAGACTTACCGATCACAAGGTTAAAGAACTGCTTTCCGAAAGATTTGGTGCCAGTGAAGTTAACAGCTATATATGGTATGATAATACCTTTAACAGCAGAATGGGTATTGAAACCGTCGGGCAGGTTAAGGTGCTGAATCCACAGGCACAGGATGCTAATACCTTAAGAGACAGTATGGTTCCTGGAATGCTTGCTTTTGCTGAAAGAAATGAAAAGTCATATGATGATTTTTCACTATTTGAAATCGGTAGTGTTTTCAAGGCGGCATCACCAAAAGATAAATGTGAGCAGCATAAGAACATCTGTATCCTTGCAGCCAGCAAAATCAAGAGTGAGGATGAACTGTTCTATGATTTGAAGGGGATAATTACATTTATAGCTAAAACCATAAAAAATGCAAACCTTGATTTCTCAGCATGTACTAGTCAGTATAACTGGGTACATCCTATGAAGTCTGTAGATATCAGCTCAAACGGAAATCAAATGGGCTATATCAGTGTTGTGCATCCTATGATTAAAAAGAACATTGCCAAGAAGCTTAATATTGCTGTTCTTGAAATAAACAGAGAAGTACTTCAAGCCATAAATTCGGAGGTAATAAAGTACAAGGAGCCTTCAAAATTCCCTGAGGTTACACTGGACTACAGCTTCCTTGTGGACAACGGTATAACTTATGACAGGGTTAGTGAGGATATTGACAGTTTCAAGTCCGAATTGCTTAACAGCTTTAGTTTTGTTACCATTTACGCAGGTAAGGGACTTCCTGAGGGTAAGAAGAGTATGACCTTCAGATTTATAATCGGTTCTACCGAGAAAACTCTTTCAAGTGAGGATATAAATGCTTTTGCCAATAAGCTTATTGAGTTTATGGGTACAAAGGGATATTCATTGAGGTAAATAAATAGAACATATAAAAGGTGACTGCTTCATAGTGAATATTTATTCAAAATGAAGCAGTCACCTTTTTTTACCGGTACGTCCGGTATTTTATAGCAGAATCATTTACTGATTGTTTTTTATGCTGTTTTCATAAAATTCAACCATTCTCTTTGTCATCTGGCCGCCGATTGGACCGCCCTCAGAACCGTTCTGTTTAGCTGTCAGATCCCCTTTGTAATGGTCATTATTTTCCTTTGTAAATTGTGTTCTGCCTATTTCTGCAGCACATTCCATCTTAAATTTGTTTAAAGCTGCTCTGCTATCTTCAACAAGTGGTGTCTTTGGTCTTGACATAATAATTCTCCTTTTTTCGTTAATATTAATTAAGGATACTCTTACCGTGAAACCATCACAAACTAATGTTTATAGATTGTTCCTGCTATTATTTTGCTACAAATGAGCTTTTTGACACCATGTAATTTTTTCGTATACTGGTTAAGGTTGAAAGAAAAATAATAACAAGTATGATAAAGTACTTTTACAAATGTAATAAAATTGCAATAGAACTTTAAATTAGAATTTTCATTTGGTATACTATTTAAGATAAAATTTTTCCAAGGTAGAAATATCAATAATGAAAAAATAATGGTATAAATACGGGAGGGCAATTAATGGAAAAGATAACATTTGACAGCTCAAAGGCTGAAAGCTTTCTGAGCGAATACGAGATTAACTACTTCGAAGGATATGTGAAACAAGCTCATGAAATGCTTCACAACAAAACCGGCCCAGGCAATGACTTTTTAGGGTGGGTGGATCTTCCCATAAATTATGATAAGGAAGAATTTGCAAGAATTAAGAAATCAGCCGAAAAAATCAAGTCAGATTCAGATGTACTGATAGTAATTGGAATAGGTGGGTCCTACCTTGGTGCAAGAGCTGCTATAGAAATGCTTTCACACTCCTTCTACAACATGCTTCCAAAGAGCAAGCGTAAAACTCCTGAGATCTATTTCGTAGGAAATAATATCAGTTCAACTTATGTGTCTGATTTATTGGAACTCATTGAGGGCAAGGAAGTGTCTATAAACGTTATATCCAAATCAGGAACAACAACGGAACCTGCCGTTGCTTTCAGAATTTTCAAGGAATACCTGGAAAACAAATACGGAAAGCAGGAAGCTCGTAAGAGAATTTATGCTACTACAGACAAAGCAAGGGGAGCTCTTAAAAAACTTGCTGATGAAGAAGGCTATGAGTCCTTTGTTATACCTGATGATGTTGGTGGCAGATTTTCTGTTTTAACTGCAGTTGGTCTCTTGCCAATCGCTGTATGCGGAGCTGATATAGATAAAATAATGCAGGGCGCTGCAGATGCGTGCAAGCTCTACAGCAATGTAGACTTCAAAAATAATGACTGCTACAGATATGCCGCAGCAAGAAATGCTTTGTATAATAAAAACAAAACCATAGAAATAATGGTTAACTATGAACCTTCACTTCACTTCTTTACCGAGTGGTGGAAACAGCTTTATGGAGAAAGTGAAGGAAAGGACCAGAAGGGTATATTCCCGTCAGGTGTTGACTTTACAACTGATTTACACTCAATGGGCCAGTATATTCAGGATGGTCTGAGAAACCTTTTTGAAACAGTAATTCACGTTGGAAAAGCAAAGAAGAGTATTACGATCAAGGAAGACAAGGACAATATTGACGGTTTGAACTTCCTGGCAGGCAAGGACATGGATTTTGTAAACAACAAGGCATTTGAAGGAACCTTGCTGGCACACACAGACGGAGGAGTTCCGAATTTTGTTATTAATGTACCTGAATTAAATGAATACTATTTCGGAAATCTGGTATATTTCTTTGAAAAAGCATGTGGCATCAGCGGATATCTTTTGGCTGTTAATCCATTTGATCAACCGGGAGTTGAAGCTTATAAGAAAAATATGTTCGCATTGTTGGGTAAACCGGGTTTTGAGGAACAGAAAAAACAGCTTGAGGCAAGACTTGGTAAATAATCTGAAGTAAAAAGCTAATGATATATTTATAAGCCGATCAGAGAGAATAATTTTCTTTGATCGGCTTTCTTAATATTGAGATATACCCAAAATTCACTTCACACTTTATAACTACTTATAAAAAAGGCCATACTATTCACAAGTAATTATTGTAAGTATATAATGGAATCAGTTGTTTATTTCATCCATATAAAGGGGGCAAAACTGATAGATAAGCATATAAAGGTCAAACTTACTGATATATCAAACAAGGATTCCGGTTTTTCTAGTTTTTCTCTCGCATATTCCGGTAGAAAAATTGAGAACGCTGAGATTAGTTATCAAATTATTTCATCACTTAAGGCAAAAACATTTCTTTACCTTGAGTTGAACAGCTCCTTACTCTCTTCGGAGGTTCATGATAAAGAGGGTTTGGCTGAAATGTTTACCGAAAAGCTTCAGGATTTTGGATTACAATTTATAAGAAAAAAGAAAATTGAGAATGAAAAGCGTAGGATTCTGTCTGTTTCGTTGGAAGGAAGAAAAGTCCACGGTTTCGAAATCTATGCATTAATTCCTCATGAAATTTGGTGTGATGAAGCATTTAAGAAAATACTACCTCAATTCGGTATACGATATTATCTGCCATTGGAAACTTTAATGGACAACCTGCAGGCATTTGTTGATCTTGATGAGGAAGAAAGACTTGAAATTTCAAGAATGGTTATTTTTGATAATGTTAAATTTACCAGTATGGGAATAAATTCTGTACATATGATAAAAGATGAAATTAACTCACTTTTAACATAAAAATGAAACTAATAATTGAATAAATCTTAATAAAACTTAAAGAGTCTTAATAATACGTAAAGAGTCTGAATTGTGATAATATTTTACAATTGACTGTATTGGAAAAAACTGATATTGTTAATTTGTACGTCATGGAAAGCCTTTAGCTTGACTCTTTTTGCTAATTGGAGGAAACGGTACACCATGAATTACCAGGAAGCAATAGAATACATACATGGTACCCTGAAATTCGGAAGTAAGCTGGGTTTGGAAAGAATTACAGGACTTTTGAGTTTAATGGGGAATCCGCAGAGTAAATTAAAGTTCGTTCATGTTACAGGTACCAACGGTAAAGGTTCAACGACTTCATTAATAAGTAATATTTTAATAGATTCAGGTTATAGAGTTGGTGTTTTTACATCACCATATATTCAAAGGTTTACAGAAAGAATCAAGATAGGCAATTCTGAGATTAAGCCCGATGAATTAGCTGATATAATTGCTTTTGTAAAAACTAAAATAGCTCAAATGTTAGAAATGGGATTAGAACACCCGACAGAATTTGAGATTATTACAGCAACTGCTTTTGAATATTTTTATCGTTGTAAATGCGATATTGTGGTATTAGAGGTTGGTCTCGGGGGAAGGTATGATTCAACAAATGTTATTGATTCACCCGAAGTAGCAGTAATTACAACAATAAGTCTGGATCATACTGATAAATTGGGTGAAACTCTTGAGGAGATTGCCTATATAAAGGCCGGTATTATAAAAGAGAACTGTTCTGTTGTGGTTTATCCTCAAAAAAAGGAAATTATTCAGGTTTTCGAAAATGAATGTTGCATTCGGAAGGCAACAATTCATAAAGTTGATTTTGAAAGCCTGAAATTGATAGAATTCAGTCTTAAGGGACAATTGTTCGATTATAAGGATTACAAAAATCTGACGTTAAGGCTTCTGGGAGAGCATCAACTTTTTAACGCTGCCGTTGCTATTAATGCATGTGAAGTTTTAATTAATAAAGGTTACAAAATTGCTAATACTAATATTAGAAACGGAATTCTAAATACTGTCTGGCCCGGAAGACTGGAAATTATAAGCACTGGTCCAATGGTGCTTATAGACGGAGCCCATAATTTTGAAGGTGGACAGTCACTGAATGCAGCCCTTGAAAAGTATTTCAGCGAATGGGAAAAAGTGTTTATTGTCGGTTTTCTCGGTGATAAGGACTATGAGCATATAGTGGAATTGCTTGCAGATAAGGCCAAACTGATTATTACTGTAACACCGGATAATCCCAGAGCAATTCCGTCCGATGAACTGGCTAAAAAATTGAAAAAATACACTAAAAATGTAATAGATGGAATTAACCTGGAAAGTGGCTTTAAAACTGCTCTGGATAATACAGGCCCCAACGGCATGGTATGTGCATTTGGTTCACTGTATATGATAGGGAGGATTCGAGATATACTTAATAAGAAATAGTATTTTTTTACTTGAAGGGAGCCGGTGTTCATGGATTTGAGTCAAGAGATAAAAAGTTTCACCCCTTTAGACATTGAAAAATATTCTCAAGATAACAATGTCTCTGAAAAAATTGTTGATTCCATAAAAGCATACAATAAGGCTATTGAGTATTTACGAACTGGTAGTGAGGATATTGCAATGATTGAATTAAAGAGAGTGATTGCAATAAATCCTGACTTTTACGAGGCTGTAAATTTGCTTGGACTTTGCTATGCGTATACAAATCAGCTTGATAAGGCTCAGGAATTATTCGGTAAGGTGGTTCAGAGCGAAGATAATGTATTAAAGGCTGCTGATTATCTTAACTATGTAACTGGCGGAGATAGCGGTACTTCAAGAAAAAATTCCAAATCGGCTAAAAGCAACACAGTGAAACAAAAGGCCCCCGAGGCCAAAAATCAGACCCCGAAAAAGGAAGCACAGCCTGCAAAAAAAGAGGCGTATAAACAGGAAGATGTTCATCCGGAATTAATTCTGTTTAAAACTCTGGGAGATCAGTTTAAAAAGCCGCGCTTTGCTCTGGCCTTTAATTTGTTCGGAGTAATTTGTCTTGCTGCTGCTCTGGTGTTCTTTATACTTACAATAAAGGATACAAAGGATATTCCCATAGACAGTGAGCCTATTGCAAATACAACAGTAAATGACAGTCTGGACAAGACCCTTCAGGAAAATAAAGAGTTGAAAACGCAACTGGATGCAGCAAACTTGGAGTTAAGGCAATATAAACTCTCAGGTGAAATTTCTCAGGTATCATCACTTTACAGCCAGGGTAAATATTTGGAAGCTTCCGACAAACTAAAAGCAATCCCGGTGAATGAACTTAATACTGATCAAAAAGCAAAATATGATACCTTAACAAAAAATGTTAATCTGAAGGCAGCTTCTGCACTCGCAACCATGGGAAATTCTCTTTATAACAGCAAAAAATACGCAGAGGCCATAGAAAAGCTTGAGAAGGTTTTTGAACTGGGGGATAACTGGACATTTGGTGACAAAGCGCTATATACCCTTGGAAAAAGCTATGTTGAACAGGGAGAGAAACAAAAGGGCGCCGATACCTATCAAAAACTCATTAAACAATATCCCAAATCATCATATGTTAAATACGCAACGAGCAGACTCAAGGCCTTACAATAAGTGTTTTGAATATACTTAAAAGATGGTGTCGCATAACTATAAGATTTATGTAGTTAGAAAGCACCCTTACCATGTACTCCCGAACAGCTCATAAAAATGTGTCGGACACAAAACAGTTAGAGTAATTCTCTTGTAGCAAATTTCCTCTAACTGTTTTTAACCATCCTTTCACATTTCTATGAGCTGTCCTCACGTACTATAACTTTCTTTATAACATACATTAATCTATATTATTCTGCAACAGCCTCTTCAGTATCATCATTGTTAATCGGATACTTTCGAACCAGTACAATTTCAACTCTTCTGTTTTTTGCCTTACCCTCATCGGTTGAGTTATCATACTTTGGTGAATATTGCCCATAGCCCTGAAAGGAAAACCTTTCAGGATTTATGCCACCCTTATCGATAAAGAAATTCATAACATTTATGGCTCTCATTGCACTAAGGTCCCAATTTGATCTGAATTGGGGAGTCTTGATAGGAACGTTGTCAGTATGACCCACAACCTTTATATCATTATCCAAACCTTTCAACAATTCTGAGATATCAAGCAGCATAGGATAAACATTATTGATTACATCGGCTTTACCTGAGTTGAATAAAATAACGTCCTGTATTGAGATTTCCAGACCGTCACCGTTTAAAGTAACATTTACTTTGTCGGAGTATCCGTTACTGCGTATTTCTTCTTCAATATTCTCCTTTATCTGTTGCATCTTATCCTCTTCAATTTCTTTCAGAGTTGGGATATTATCCATTGGAATAAGTGATGTTCCATTTTTCTCAAGTACTCCTGACCCTCCTGAGAAAATAATATTAAATTGTTCACTAACCTTGTTCATTTTCTCATTATCAAGCTTACTCATTGCAAACATAACTATAAAGAGTGCCAGCAGTAAGGTAAGCATATCTGAGTATGGAATCAGCCAGGTTTCATCCTGGTGTTCCTCATGGTGAACTTTTTTCTTTGACATAGCCTAGCCCACCTTTCCCGGTTCACTCTTTTGCTCCAACTTTGCCCTTTCTTTCGGCTCTAACATTCCAGATAGTTTTAGAATAATACTCTTTGGATTTTCGCCTGCCTGAATTGATAATATCCCCTCGAGTATAATCCTCATTGTATTTATCTCCTCATAGGATTTTCTTTTTAATCTGGAAGAAAAAGGATGACATATAACATACCCGAAGAATATTCCATAAAGTGTTGCAACAAAAGCGGCAGCAATCATGTGACCAAGTTTTTCAACGTCGTTTAGATTTCCAAGGGCTCCAATAAGTCCGATAACGGCACCTAAAACACCCAGGGTGGGAGCTGCACCTCCCGCTGTTGAAAAAATACTTGCACCGGTTCTGTGTCTTTCTTCCATACTGTCAATTTCACTATTCAGAACTTCGGTGATGTACTCTTGTTCAATTCCGTCAATTACCATACTAAGGCCTTTTTTCATGAACTTGTTGTCAATACTCTGCATGACAGATTCAAGAGAAAGCAAGCCATCCCTTCTGGCAGTTTGCGATAAATCTGCAATTTGTTCAATTATAACAGTAGGGTTTTCGGCCTTTCTTTCTCTGAATAAAACACCAAAAACCTTAGGTATTCTTAAAAATTCCTTCTTAGGAAAAGAATTCATAACAGCTGCTATTGTTCCTACTATAATTATTATAGCCGCAGCCGGATTTGCAAGAACTGAAATGTCAGCACCTTTTACAATCATTCCGACAACAACTGACATTAAACCTACAACAACACCAATCAGCAAAAATATGTCCATTTAGCACCTCAAAAATTGTATGTGAATTTTATGTAAATTAGATAACTGCTTAATGAAATAACAGCTAAGCAGATAAAAGCGTTTACATAAGATTTTACCATGGGTATACAAAGTTGAAAACACTTTTTACAACTTTTAATAAATAATTAAAGTTCAACTACAGGGATGTACAATATACTAATTATTTCAGAACTATAATATATATACATTAGAAAGATTTATTTTTTTGGGGAATTATGAATAATGAGCATTAATAATAATCCATTGAACCTTGTACTCAGCGGAGGAGGAATAAAGGGCGTAGCTTTTGTGGGGGCCTATGAGGAACTGGAAAGAAGATATAGGAGATTTGGAAATATAGCTGGTGTATCGGCAGGTGCTTTAATTGGTGCATTGATAGGTGCAGGTTATAATTCAAGAGAATTGATAAAAATACTTAAGGAATTTGATTTCAGTATATTAAAAATCCGAAGCGGTGAATACCTGAACAGCACTCTAAGCAGAAGAATAAAAAAGCTGTTGGAGGAAAGGAATACTATCAGTGATAGTGATATAGAGGCTTTACTATATATGCAGGATTATCCCGAGTTGTATAATCTGAACAGATATAAGGATGAATTTAAGGGGATAAGGGGGAACTTCCTAAGTAATCTCATCGCCTTTAGTCAGGAAAATGCCTTTTTGGATGGGGATCTTCTGGAAAGATGGGTAGCGCAGTTGATGGCGAATAAAGGCATTTATACTTTCAGTGATTTCAGAGGAGGAATTGCCGACAAGGTAAACCCGAGAGGTTATAAAGTCAGAATGACAGCTGTTGATGCTAATTCCGGAAAAGTAATAGTTCTACCCGATGATATTGCTTTATATAACATTGACCCGGATAAGTTTTCGGTTGCAAGAGCAGTCAGAATGAGTACTTCAGTACCATTTGTTTTCAGGCCCTGTGTACTGATGAAAAAAGAAAATAATCACTTAAGACAGCATTATATTATAGACGGAGGGGTACTGGACAACTTTCCGGTATGGCTCATTGATAGTTCTCAGCAAAATATTATAGGACTTAAACTAGAGGGTAAAGAACCTAAAGAACTTCAGCATGCAGAAAATATGCTAAAAAAACTACTGGCGTCTTCACATGATACGGGTGTTCCAAAAAACTCCTACAATATTGATAATATAGCCCATATAAATACTGGGAGTATATCCTTTTTGGATTTTGATATCAGTCAGGAAAATATGCAATTCCTGTATGAACAGGGAAAACTAGCAGTTCAAAAACTTCTTATTAACATATATAAAAAAAGCAAAGGCTGGAGGTACTAGTATTGTATTTGCATTTTTTTTGCATTTATTATATCATAAGGGTTAATGAAATATGAAAAATTACAAATTACTTATAGAAATTGAACCGTGAAGTTAAGGTTCACCTTGCATGGAGGTTAGCATGAAAGACTTCACTAAAGCTCGTCTTCCAAACTAACCTATGAATTTATGGCCGTGCGACATATTCAAAGTATCTATAGCACTTGATTAAAGTAATGAGTGGAGCGAATACTTTGAAAGCGCACATGGCCAATTAACCTCCTTTATTCGCCTCATTGCGATAAAGGATATATATTTTCATTACTATTTTGTGGCCACAATGTGGCTCATGGAGGTTAATATGTTATACAGAAGCACTAGAGGGAATTGTTCTAATGTTAGTTCGGCTGAAGCAATAAAGAGAGGACTTGCAGCCGATGGTGGATTATTTGTTCCTGAAAAGGTTATTCGTTTTGATAATGATCAAATATTAAAGATGAGTGAAATGACATATCAGCAAAGAGCTTTAAATATTCTGGAAGGTTATTTGGACGATTATACCTTGAGCGAGTTAACCGATTGTGTAAACCAGGCTTATACTGCTCAGAAATTTGAAACAGAGGCTATCGCACCTTTGCATAAACTTTATGATTCAGTAAGTGTACTTGAACTGTGGCATGGACCCACAAGTGCTTTCAAAGATATGGCATTACAAATTCTTCCTCATTTTCTGGTCAAGGCTTTGAAAAAGACAGGAGAAAAGGAAGAAATAGTTATATTGGTTGCTACCTCGGGGGATACCGGTAAAGCGGCTCTTGAAGGTTTTAAGGATGTAGATGGAACAAAAATCATTGTATTTTTTCCAAGTGAGGGAGTTAGTCAAGTACAAAAAATGCAGATGGTCACTCAAGAGGGAAAAAATGTCTACTCTATAGCTGTAAACGGTAATTTTGATGATGCTCAAAACGGTGTTAAAAGAATTTTCAGCGATGAAGAGGTTACAACTCTTTTACATGACAATGGCTATAAATTCTCTTCAGCAAATTCAATAAATTGGGGAAGACTTGTTCCTCAAATAGTATATTATTTTTCAGCCTATGCTGACTTGCTTAAGAATAAGGAGATCGAGATTGGCGAGAAAATCAATTTTGTGGTTCCCACCGGTAATTTCGGAAATATCCTGGCAGCATATTATGCCATGCAGATGGGACTTCCGGTAAATAAACTGATCTGTGCCTCAAATGACAACAATGTTTTAACAGATTTTATTAATACAGGTGTATATAACAGAAACAGAGAGTTCAAGAAAACTCTGTCACCTTCTATGGACATACTGATATCCAGCAACCTGGAGAGACTGCTATATCTGGTTACAGACGGCAACTCACAAATGGTTTCAGCGTGGATGAACAAGTTAAAAATGGATGGTGTATATTCTGTAGATCAGAATACCAAAAAGAAAATTCAAAATGTATTTTGGGCTGGTTACTCAAACGATTCAGATACATTGAAAACCATTGAAAGTGTTTATGCTGAAACCGGATATGTTTTGGATACACACACTGCAGTTGCTGTCGATGTATATGATAAGTATGTAATCTCCACCAGTGACGTAACAAAAGTTGTTATAGTATCAACTGCAAGTCCTTTCAAGTTTAATGAAAGCGTTGTTAAAGCTATTTCAGGGGATGAGGCTGTGGCCGGAAAAACAGAGTTCCAACTGCTCTCTGTACTTTCCGAGAAGGCAGGATTGACAATTCCTGCTCCATTAAAGGAGTTGGATAAGAAGCCGGTCCTTCACAATGAAATCTGTGATCCACTGGATATGATAGAAAAGGTAAAAAAAGTGCTTAATATATAACCTTATGAGGTTTCAAAATGTAAACGAGGAGTATTATTCTTAATTAAAAGATTAATACTCCTTTTTGTGTTGCAAAAATAATGAAATTGTGCTAACATTACACCTAGGAAACACAATTGTACGCATTGGGTGGACAGGAGGACTAAATGAAGCAGGAATCAGTTTTTTTTCTTGTTGATTCTGTTATCTTGCCGGAGGTTTTTGCAAAGGTTATCGAAGTGAAGAAAATCCTGAGCACCGGAAGGATAAAAACCGTTAATGATGCTGTAAAGGAAGTAGGAATTAGCAGAAGCGCATTCTACAAATATAAGGATTATGTTTTTCCATTCTATGAGACATCAAGAGGAAAGGTAATAACATTGTTTTTTGTAGTAGAAGATTTTTCTGGAATACTTTCAAGTATTATAAATAAAATAGCTGTCGCAAATGCGAATATTTTAACCATAAATCAGAATATTCCCATTAATGGTCTGGCTGATGTTACTATATCAGTCGAGACCTTTGACATGAAAGAGGATATTCAGAATATGATGGGTGAGATTAGTAAGATTGAAGGCGTTAGGAGAAGCGAAATATTAGCAAGGTAAAGTCAGCAGATTTGTGTTAAGCATTTGAAGTTAAGGGAGGTTTTCTTATGGTAAATATAGCGATTTTAGGATATGGTGTAGTTGGTTCGGGAGTAGCCGAGGTTATTAAAAAAAATAGTGAAAGTATAGCACAAAGAGCCGGAACTGAGATAAGAGTCAAATGGATACTTGATATACGCGATTTCCCGGACAGTCCTGATAAGGATGTTCTTACTAAGAATGCAGATGATGTATTCAATGATAAAGAAGTTGATATAATAGTTGAAACCATAGGCGGAGCTACTATAGCTGCGCAATTCACAAGAAGAGCCTTTGAAGCAGGAAAGAGCGTTGTTACTTCCAACAAGGAACTTGTAGCTTCCCAGGGGCCGGAACTTCTGGAACTTGCCTCAAAAAACGGTGCAAGCTATTTGTTTGAAGCCAGTGTGGGAGGCGGTATTCCAATAATCCGTCCGCTGAATCAATGTCTTGCAGCAAATGAAATTATGGGAATTACCGGTATCTTAAACGGAACAACAAATTATATACTGACTCAGATGAAAAAGGAAGGAAAGAGCTTTGAGGCTGCTTTAAAGGAAGCACAGGAAAACGGATATGCAGAGCAAAATCCAACTGCCGATGTAGAAGGTCATGACGCCTGCAGAAAACTGGCCATCCTTTCTTCAATTGCATATAATGAATTTGTAGATTATTCTAACGTTTATGCCGAAGGAATCACAAAGGTTACTACAGCGGATATGAAATATGCCGAAGCTATGAACAGTGTAATAAAGTTGATAGGAATAAGCAAAAGAAGTGGAGATAAGATATTTGCAAGGGTAAGCCCGGCCATAATTTCAAAAGATCATCCATTGGCAAATGTTGAAGATGTATTTAATGCAATAGTTGTTAAGGGTGATGCTATAGGTGAGGCCATGTTCTATGGAAGGGGAGCCGGAAAGCTTCCTACAGCAAGTGCTGTAGTTGCAGATGTTATTGATATTGCTAAGCACCAGAATTCAGAAAACAAAAGTGTTTGGGTAAGAAAAGATAAAAATAATGTTGTGCCTCTGGCAGAAAGTTCCGCAAAATTCCTTGTAAGAGTTGCAACTGAAAAGGCTTCAGAAGCCAAGTCCGATTTAAAAGCCTTATTTGGTGAGGTTGAGTTCATTGATTTGGGCTCCAAGGTCCAGGGTGTGGAAGTTGCGTTTATCACTCCTGTTTTGGCTGAAAAGGAAATTGATAACAGGCTAACAGAGCTAAAGACTAAGAAATCAGTTATAAATATTGCAAATAGCATTAGAATTGAAGAGGAATAAAACATGAAGTTTTCTACCAGAAAAATAGTTTTAACGGCTTTAATGATTGCTTTGGTTTTTGTAATAACGTATCTTCCGTTTTTGCATATTCCAAGCCCGGTACCTCCTGGATATTTTAACATAGGGGATGCTGCAATTATGATAGCTGCCATATTGCTGGGAAGGAAATCCGGTATGGCAGCTGGTGCAATAGGTGCTGCTCTGGCAGACCTTGCATACGGCGCATTTATTTTCGTACCCATCACATTCATAGTAAAGGGCATCGAAGGATATATCGTGGGCGTAATTGCAAGCAGAAGGGGAGAGAAGTCACCTAATCATATAAGAAGGCTTGTAGCTGTAATTGTCGGTGCTTTTATTATTGTTTCGGGTTATTTTATACTTGAACTGACCTTTTACAGGATGATAGATGATTCTCTTGCAGTAGCCGCAATTATTTCAGAAGTTCCCGGTAATCTGGTTCAAGGCGGTGTCAGTGCTGGTATTGCATATATTTTTACAACAATCCTTGACAAAACAAATGTTACAAAAAAGCTTAATTAGTAGGAACATATACATCAGTACTTCAATATATCTGAATCTATTTCGCAGGCGTCAGGGGTTATGAGTCTTACAGCAAATTCTTTATAACCCTTTAGATTTTTTGTATCTATACTGACTATTTGCATCCCTACTCTTGTAGGAGTTCCTATCAATAAGATGCTATCTTCATATATAGATGCTTTTTTTATATTGAATTTTGATACTGCTATTGCTGTCTGTTCTTTTGGTATTTCGTCAAATTTCTCGAAGAACCCCAGTTCTCCAAGCAGATCCACAGACACCTCTTTATCGTTGGGAAGTGCATAAACTCTCTTCATGTTAAGGTACATTTTTCGAGGAATATAACACCAGTCCCTGTCGTGATGCGACTTCCACTTGGGATGATAAACAGGACTTACATATTTTTTGTTATTATACAAAGTAGAAAATTTTATTTCCTTTACATTATTAAGAGCTACTTCAAGGTCAGGACTTCCGCTCAGTGTATTTGCAGTCTGATAAGTTCCGTTGGACTGAAAATATATTGGCTTGGGAGAATCTGACACAAAGTAGGAAAGCTCCTTTTTCAAAATTGTATTCTGCTGTGTGATCTCAAGTGATGAGAGATCAGTTATATTATAGGAGCTTTCAGTATAGGATTCCTGAACAGGGCCAAAATCCTCTATCCGGTTGGAATCCTTTGAAAACTGGATGTTTTGATAGTCAATTTCAAAGCCTTTAGGAGTACATAGATGTATAGTGATATTGCCAGTTTCATTTATTAGTGCTGATACTTCCTCAAGTTTTACCGAAATTATATGTACTCCCTTTTTTGTGGGTTTACCGGTTATAGCAATATCATTTCCCAACTGAGTGACATTTTCCGGATCAAAATTATAAATAAGGAAATTAAAATAATTCTGGTTATCCAAACTTATATTAGGATAAAACCCCAGTTGACCTTCTGTATCAAAAACTTTTCCTGCCCCTCCGGTATATGTAAAAAAGCTATGTCTTGCTGTTATCACCTTCCGGGGCAGATACAGCCAGCCTTGATAAAATGATTGTTTCCAAAGGTTGGTATATATTGGTCTCAAATATTCTTCATCAGAGTATACAAAAAGGTAGGATAGGGTCTTACCTTTTGATATGACATCTGCAACTGTTTTATCAACAGATTCTACAGGTTGTTTGTTCTTCTCCATATCTCTACTGAAGTTCTCGTATAGTATGGTATTATCGGCGGGTAGAATACTTGATAAAACATCCTTTAAATGCTGATTTTCATTTTCGGGGGACATGGCATTCTTAATGCTTGGGGCCTCGGTTTTAACGGCTTTAGGAAAATTCAGCTGTGCTATAATTAAAGCTGACGTAATAATAAACAACAATGCTGCCAGACATATTATTAATTTCTGTTTGTTTGTGATAATTACCAGACCATTCATTATAATCTCCCATCTACGCGCATAGTGCGTACACAAATAGTAATGAAAAGACACCTTGTAATATTTGTATTCAAATTTTTTCAGGATAGAATTAAGATTTGTGTTTATATCATTGGTAAAATGTAACTACAGAGTCCTCCAACCTTGACTGATTAAAAAAAAGCTGATATTGTATTCTCTAGAAGATAATAATAGATATAAATATATAATTGACAGTTAGGGGTTTCTCATTTATGAATTCCAAGTTAAGAGATGAGCATACAGACAATCTGTTCGATGCGATACTTTTATTGAATAATAGGGAAGAATGTTACAACTTTTTTGAAGATCTCTGTACTATTGCAGAGATAAAGGCGCTGGCACAGAGACTTGAAGTTGCCAAAATGCTGCGTGATAAGAAGACTTATACTGATATTTGCGACGAGACTGGTGCAAGTACAGCTACTATTAGCAGAGTAAACAGATGTCTTGTTTATGGCGCTGATGGATATAATCTTGTCCTTGACAGATTGCAGGACAAGGAAAAAGACACGGGAGAAAGATAGGTTAAGTGGATGTTTAAGAAGTTATTTCTCAGCATAATAATTTTATCTACTTTGGCCTCTGAAGGAGGGGCTTATTTTTCTGCGGACTTATTGGATTACTACCTTGTTAATTTAACAAGGCTTGATAGTATGCAGGAAAGTCAGGTTTCAAATAAATCTGCCATCCCTGGACGTATATCAAAAGCTAAAGGTACACCAGCGGCCTTCTATAAGGTTATTTCTCAAAATGCCATAGAGCTAAAAGATTCATTTAAACACAATTATTCCGATTTTGCAGCTATTTCCACAGTTATGGTAGGGTTAGCTTTTATTATCGTTTTATTTTTATCTTTAAATATAAATGTATTTTTATACTCCAGACCTTCGTTTCTGGGTCATACAGACTCCTCACCGCCGGTATTCTGCTGATACCATGTTTCTTTATTTTCACACAAATAAAAACTGTTTATGATTAAGCAGACCCTTACAGTCGATTTTCGACCTGTTCTAGTAGTCTGTTGTAATCTTATGTCTTGTTTCTACCCTTTATAAATTATTTTTTGGAGCCGCTCAGGGCGGGAGAGAGCTATTGCAGCTCAAGGAGGTTAAAAATGAAAAAATTTGTTGAAAGAATTATCGGTTCATATAGTGATAGAGAGTTAAAAAGAATATATCCAATAGTTGATGAAATAGAAGCACTTGAACCTGAAATCAAGAAGCTTACTGACAGCCAGTTAAAGGCTAAGACAAAGGAGTTCAAGGAACGTCTTGGGGCGGGAGAAACCCTTGACGATATTCTTCCCGAAGCATTTGCTGTAGTTCGAGAAGCATCAGTCAGAGTTCTTGGGATGAGACACTTCAAGGTTCAGTTAATTGGAGGTATTGTTCTTCATCAGGGAAGAATATCCGAAATGAAAACAGGTGAAGGTAAAACTTTAGTAGCCACCTTGCCTGTATACCTCAATGCGCTGTCAGGAAAAGGTGTGCATGTTGTTACGGTCAATGACTACCTTGCAAGGCGTGACAGCGAGCAGATGGGTAAAATATATACCTTCCTGGGACTGACAGTAGGTCTTATTGTACATGATATGGAGAACGACGAAAGACGCCAGGCGTATAATTGTGATATTACCTATGGTACGAATAATGAGTTGGGCTTTGATTACCTGAGAGATAATATGGTAATCTACAAGGAAGATATGGTTCAAAGAGACCTTAATTATGCAATTGTCGATGAAGTTGACTCCATCCTTATTGATGAAGCCAGAACACCGCTTATAATTTCAGGTATGGGGGACAAGTCCACAGACCTATATAAAAAGGCTAACTCCTTTGCTTTGAAGCTAAAAGCTAAGGTAATCAAGCAAATGGATGACAAGGTTGACAGTGACGAAGTATTCGATGAGGATTATATAGTTGATGAAAAGGCCCATTCTGTAGTTCTTACAGCGAATGGTATAAAAAAGGCTGAACAGTACTTTGGTCTTGAAAATCTGTCCGATCCTGAGAACATGACAATTTCTCACCATATCAACCAGGCAATCAGGGCACATGGTCTTATGAAAAATGAAAAGGATTATGTTGTTAAGGATGGAGAAGTAATAATTGTTGATGAATTTACAGGAAGAATGATGTATGGAAGACGTTACAGTGACGGACTCCACCAGGCCATTGAGGCAAAGGAAGGTGTAAAGGTTGAGAGAGAGAGCAAAACTCTTGCTACAATAACCTTCCAGAACTACTTCAGAATGTATTCCAAGCTTGCAGGTATGACAGGTACTGCTTTAACTGAAGAAAGTGAATTTAACACTATATATAAACTTGACGTTATTGTTATCCCTACAAATAAGGAAATGATACGTAAGGATAACCCAGATGTTGTGTTCAAAAATGAGGCAGGCAAGTTTAATGCTGTAATAGAAGATATAGTAGAGTGCCATGCGAAAGGTCAGCCTGTGCTTATAGGTACAATTACCATTGAAAAATCCGAATTCCTCAGTGGAATGCTCAAACGAAAAGGAATACCTCATCAGGTACTTAATGCAAAATATCATGATAAAGAAGCTGAGATCATTGCACAGGCTGGTAAATTTGGAGCTGTTACAATAGCTACAAACATGGCCGGTAGAGGAACAGATATAGTTCTCGGAGGTAATTCGGAATTTATGGCTAAGCAGGAAATGAGAAAGCTTGGCTATTCTGAAGAGCTTATAAGTGCTTCAACCAGCTTCAATGACACTGATGATGAACTGATACTTGAGGCCCGAAACCGCTTCAAGGAGCTGAATGACAAGTATAAGCAGATAACTAATTCCGAGAGAGAAAATGTTGTTGAGGCCGGTGGCCTTCATATCATAGGTACTGAAAGACACGAATCCAGACGTATTGACAACCAGTTAAGAGGTCGTTCCGGACGTCAGGGAGACCCGGGATCCTCCAGGTTCTATATTTCACTTGAAGATGATCTTATGAGGCTGTTTGGTTCTGAAAGACTCACGACCATAGTAAATGCACTTGGTCTGGAGGAGGACCAACCCATTGAGCATAGAATGCTTTCCAATGCCATTGAAAATGCCCAGAAGAAGGTTGAGGGAAGAAACTTCGATGTGCGTAAGAGAGTTCTGCAATATGACGACGTTATGAACAAGCAGAGAGAAGTCATCTACGCCCAGAGAAAGACTGTTCTTAATGGAGATAATTTGAGGGACTACTTCATTAAGATGTTTGAGAGTATAATAGATGGCGTAATTGCAACCTATTGTGCAGAAGAACAATACGCTGAAAACTGGGATTGGGATTCAATGATAGCTTACCTGGAAAGTGTATTCCTACCACAGGGGGCTTTACAGGTAGCTGTAAAGGATAGACCAAGCTTTGAAAAGGAAGATTTAAAGGAAAAACTCATGGACATCGTCAACAAGATTTATGAGTATAAGGAGAGCGATCTCGGAACAGATCTTATGAGAGAGCTGGAACGAGTAGTACTTCTTAGAATTGTTGATGAGAAGTGGATGGATCACATTGATGCAATGGATCAGCTCAAGCATGGTATCGGTTTAAGAGCTTATGGACAGAGGGATCCTGTTATAGAATACAAGTTCGAAGGCTTCCAGATGTTTGAAGAAATGATTAAATCGATTCAGGAGGATTCCATAAGGCTGTTAGTGAGATCCAGAATCGACAAAGAACATGCCCCACAGCGTGAAAAGATAGCAGAACCGGTTAATGCCAGCCATGGAGATGACGAACCTAAAAAACCTGTAACTAATAAGGACAGAGTAGGAAGAAACGATCCATGCCCATGTGGAAGCGGAAAAAAATATAAGGTTTGCTGCGGAAAGTAGCTAATATAAGTATTCTCGAAAATAGTACCGGGATGTCTTGGCTGATAAGTAATTTGCCAACACATCCCGGTATTTTTGTGTATGTAAAATATTCCCCAAATAATCATATTTTATGTTGTAAAAAATAATCAGTAAAAGAATTATTTGAGGAGGAAGCAAGAAATGCATAAAAAAACGGGATTTATTTTAGTTATTATCTTAATTAGTATTTTTGCCGTAGTATTTCAGATGAATATCAGTGCTTACGAAAGCTTGAGTTATTTATACGGAGGCAATACAGCAACATATATTAACAGTGTGAATGTTACCGATGCAAATCTAACTACAGTCTGCCCGGATTACTTTGAAATAAACAGCAACGGTACATTAAAAAGTACAGTCAAAGTTGATCCTCTTTTTGTGCGCAGTATGCATTTAAAGGGCATAAAGGTTATACCCTATTTGAGTAATAACTGGGACAGAACGCTTGGACGTGCTGCGGTTGAGAACAGAGCTTCATTTGTAACCGAGCTTGCCTCAAAAGTGTTGGAATTGGATTGCGACGGCGTTAATATAGATATTCAGAATTTAACCGAGGTTGACAGGAATTCATTTACTGATTTTATAAGACTTTTGAGAGCTGAACTACCTCAATCAAAACGAATTCTTGTATGCGTCGCTCCAAATCCCTGGGGGTCCACAACCGGTTGGCAGGGTTCATATGACTATAAAGCATTAGGATCATATGGTGATCAGCTATTTATAATGGCATATGATGAGAATTATTCAGGAGATCCCACACCTGGGCCTGTAGCCGGTTTCCCTTTTGTGGAGAATTCAATTAAATATGCAATTAAATACGTAGCTCCTATGAAAATCATCATTGGGGTACCATTTTATGGAAGATACTGGAAACAGGGTGCTGCTGTAGGCGGCTACGGAATTACTACGGCTGATGTTGGGAGGCTTGTCTCTAACTACAGTGCTTCAAGCTGGTATGACAGCACTCAACAATGTGCTCGTGCCACACTGAAGTTATCCGAAAACGATAATGCTATAATATGGGGAAGTAATCGACTTTCAGCCGGAAATTATGATATATGGTATGAAAATGAAAAGTCTATTGAGAAAAAACTATCTCTTGTAACCAAATATGGTTTGGCAGGTGCCGGTAGCTGGGCTCTGGGCCAGGAGCCCGAGCATTTGTGGAGAAATTACAGCTTATGGTTGTACGGGAAACCATTTGTTGATTTGGAAAACAACTGGGCACAAAGTTATATCATTAATCTGACTCAGAAAGGTTATGTATCCGGATTTCCTGACAAGCGTTTTATTCCAAATGGCCGTTTAACCAGAGCACAAGCTGCTTCATTGCTTGTAAAGGTTCTTGGTCTGGAGAATGAAACTGGTTCGGGTACTTTCTCAGACACAGTGGGTCATTGGGCTGAAAAACAAATCTCAATTACAAAACAATACGGTATATTTACCGGATATAACGAAAATTTGTTCTACCCAGAAAAGAACATTACCAGAGAAGAGTTTGCGGTTGTATGTGATAAAGTCTTGTATAGCCCTGACACAGTCAATTTCTCACAAAAAATATACAGTGATGTAAGTCCTGAGACCAATCCCTGGTCTAGCAATTCAATAATTTTGCTTTCTCAGAATAATATTATTTCTGGTTATCCTGATGGTACATTTAAACCTGGGAATACAATCTCAAGGGCTGAAGCTGTGAGGATTATATCATCTATGCTTAACTATACCGGTGGATTCTCAGTAGCACCCGGTCAAATTAAGCGTGTAACACCTATTGACCCTCACTAAAAAAGTGTATAAATTTTGGTGTAAATTTTGATAAACTTTTAACACATATCATATTGACAATGATTATCAATTGATTTAATATTATATTTGAAGATAATTGAGAATTATTATCAAATTGACATAATGTATGGAAGGTGGGGTATATATGACATTAGATATGGTGAATAGAGGAGAAGAGATTGAAATATTATCAATCAAGGATAAGGATATCCGTGCTCAAGCCATTCGTTTATGCATATATGAGGGTTCAAAGCTGAAATGTTCAGAAAAACTTCCTTCCGGTCCTATTGTATTACAGAATAGAATGCAGGAAGTAGCTATCAGCAGAAAGCTTGCTCAACAAATAGTTATTTCAAAGGTAAGCTAATAGAAAGTTACATCGGGGGTTTTTATGAAACAAAATACAAAGCACCTTGTTCTTGTTGGGAATCCGAATGTTGGTAAGTCGGTTTTCTTTAATTCACTTACAGGTAAATATGTTGATGTATCAAATTTTCCGGGAACAACAGTAGATATAAGCTCCGGACGGTTTGATGATTATATAGTAGAGGATACTCCTGGAATATATGGTGTATCCTCGTTTAATGATGAGGAACGAGTAGCCAGAGATGTAATCCTTAACGGTGATATAGTTCTTAATGTTATTGATGCTGTTCATATGCAGAGAGATATTTTTTTGACCCAACAGCTAATTGATATGGGGAAAAAGGTAGTTGTTGCTGTTAACCTTATTGATGAGGCCACAAAAAACGGCATTACGATTGATATAAAAAAGCTGTCTGAATTTCTGGGGGTAGAAGTATTTGCTACTTCAGCATTAAAAGGAATCGGGATTAATGATATAAAGAAAAATATCGCAAAGGCCAGAGTCGGAAATAAAACTGAGGGAATTCAGGAAATGATCTCTGGGATGGTATCTTCTGAAATCTCTGAGGCCGAGGCGTTACTCATTCTGGAAGAGGATGAGGTGATCTCTGAAAGAAAAGGCCTGACACCTGGGGAAAAACGCGATGAGATATACAAAAAAAGAAGAGAAAGAGTTGACAAAATAATCAATGAAGTTATTTCGGATTCCTTTGAGGGCTCAAGTTTCGGTACAAAGCTGGGTAGGCTTATGCTGAAGCCCATCACAGGACTTCCCATTCTCCTTTTGATTTTAACTGCAATGTTCTGGTTTATAGGTGTTTTTGTTGCTCAGATTGTGGTTGACTTTACAGAAGCCACGGTTATGGAGGGGATATATAAGCCATTTATTGAAGATATTCTGAGTTTTATGCCCAAGGATTCATTTATAGGCAGTCTGTTTATCGGTGATTTCGGGCTTCTGACAATGACGCCTATATATATGCTGGGGCTATTACTTCCCCTTACCATAGGTTTTTATCTGTTAATGTCTCTGATGGAGGATTCAGGACTTCTGCCAAGGATTGCTGTTTTATCCGACAAAGCATTGTCAAAAGTCGGATTGAATGGAAGAGCGATAATTCCGCTGATTCTCGGCTTCGGTTGTGTTACCATGGCTACTTTGACCACAAGGTTATTAGGCTCAAAAAGAGAAAGAATCATAGCTACTTTCTTACTGGGACTGACCATTCCTTGCTCTGCTCAGTTCGGAGTAATAATCGGTCTTCTGACTCCTTTGGGCTTTAAGTATATAATTGCATATACCGTGTTACTAATATTAATATTCGGGATATCCGGGGCCTTAATGAATAGGTTTCTTCCGGGAGAATCCACATCGCTGTTTATAGATTTACCGCCTATAAGGTTACCACAGGTAAAGAATGTATTGAAGAAGACCCTGGTTAAAACAAAGGCATTTATTTTTGAAGCAACTCCAATATTTGCTATCGGTGCTGTTTTAATTACCGTATTACAATATACAGGAGCTTTAACTGCCATTGAGCATGCAATAGCACCTGTGACTGTACAATGGCTGAAGCTGCCTGAACAGGCATCTGTAGTATTTATTATGGGCATAATCAGAAGAGATTTCGGAGCGGCAGGCTTAAGTCATATGATATTAACAAACGGACAAATGTTTGTTGCACTGATAACCATAACCTTATTTGTACCATGTGTAGCTTCAATCATTATGATATTCAAGGAGAGATCAAAACTTGAGGCTACTGCAATATGGCTTGGAAGTTTTGCCATAGCGTTTCTAATCGGAGGGGTTCTGGCAAGGTTTGTAATATAGAAGTTGCAGTTGAAGGAAGGTAGATATATGTTAATCAAGTGTCCTCAGTGCAGTTATACTTATGATAGTACCGTTATTGAGAATAACATCAAAAAAGAAAATACAAAATGCCCAAGATGTGGTAAAATATATATTAATAAAAAAGGATGTGAAGACTGCAAAGGCTGCTCTTTGTGGAAAACCTGTAAAAAAGACTGAGGGGAGTTTTGTTTTGAATACTGGTGATAGTGCCTTTTTAAAGGAGAAATTGAAGGAATGTGGCTACAAGTTCACCGGCCAGAGGGCTGCAATTCTCGAAGCTATGATTCAATGCTCCGGTCAACATGTGAGTACGGAAGAACTTTTTATTATTGTAAAAGAAAAAAACCCTGAAATTGGGCTTGCAACAGTTTACAGAACAATGATTCTTCTTGATAAACTGGGGTTGGTACACAAGCTGGATTTTGATGATGGCTTTAGTCGTTATGAGCTTGTTAAGCCTAATGAAGATCACCGTCACCACCATTTGATTTGCAGCTCCTGCGGTTCAGTATCTGAGGTTGAGGAGGATCTTCTGGACTCTCTGGAAGAGCAGATACTAATACAAAACGGTTTTCTGGTTAAAGACCACAGAGTGCAATTTTATGGTTTGTGCAGTAAATGCAGACAATAAGAAACTGATAGAAAAAATAGGACTGATTCGGTAAATAAACTGAATCAGTCTTTTTAGTTAAATAGTAAAAATTAATTATCATTAAAGTGTCTCGTTAATTTCCTTAAAGTTACCTAATATCTTCATAATATTTTTGAAATGTAAACTTGAAAATTCCGTAATTTTTTATTACAGGTAAATATGTTATTATAAATATAATTATGGTAAACTCTAAAAATTCAAGAATACCCATGCATTAGATAAAAAGACATATAAATCCGGAGCATTTTATGAAAAAATTTGTACTCTTTCTATGCACTACCTTTATCCTAAATTCCCCTTTCAGTACTGCTAACGCAGCAAGCGACAACACAAGTGAAAAAAAGGAGAATATATACCCTGTTAAGTACATTTGTGAGAGCCTTGGAGGAGATATATTCTGGAAGCCTGAACTTAAAACTGCCGTCATAAAATATAATGATAATACATTGGAACTGAAAGTAGGCAGTAATATTATTACCTCCAATGGAACAGAAAAAACTCTGGAGGACGAGATCATAATTTCAGGGGGAAGGACTCAACTGCCTTTAAGTGTAATTAACAGTGAACTTGGTGTTGATATCTCAGAACAGGACTGCTTGACTATTATAGGTAAACAGTTTATTAATCTACTGATGAACGACAGTATAGATGAGGCCTCAACACTTTTGAGCAGAACCTTTTCCAATTACATTAATCAAGAATATCTGAAGTCACTTGCCGAAAATGTTACTGCACTAGAGCTCCAGGACCAAAAAGTTGAATTTTGGACGAACACTTTACATAAGTCAGTAGGAATACCCTTCAAGGAAGTTCAAAACATCTGGTATACCATAAAGTTTAACAGTGAAGGGAAGATTGATGAACTAGGCTTCCAGGGTAAACAGCCTGAACCCGCACCGGAACCCAAGTATATAGCAAAGGTCAGTTTTTCCGAAAAGGAAGTTACCTTTGGGAGCAGTCCCTGGCAGCTTCCGGGAACACTTACGTTGCCTGAGGGGAATGGGCCTTTTCCTGTTGTTATTCTGGTTCAAGATGCAGGCCCGACCGACAGAGACGGTACTACGGGAAGTATAAAACCCTTTAGAGATTTAGCAGCAGGTCTTGCTGCCAACAATATTGCAGTGCTAAGGTATGACAAAAGGTCATTAGTACATAGTACAAAAATGCAGCTTGTAGCAAATGTGACTCTGAATGAAGAAATTGAGCAGGATGTATATAGGGCGGCAGAATACCTGAAAAGTGTTGATGAAATAGACATTACAAAAATTATTGTTCTAGGCCATGGTCTTGGAGGGTATGCATTACCCCGAATATTGACCACTGCGGGGGACACATTCAAAGCCGGAATTATCATAAATAGTATTTCAAGGCCGCAGTATGAGACTTTTACGGAGTACTATCAGTATTTACAAGAAAAAGGTTATTCAAGCCGGGAACAGGTTGAATATGTAACTGAACAGGTAAACCTGCTTAAATCAGAGGGTTTTGATCCTAAAAACCCTCCTGACTCTTATATCATGGGCAATGAGTTCTATTTCAGCGACATGAAAAGCTATGATGTAATGGGAATGGCGGAAAGACTTACTCAGCCTTTTCTTGTTATGCAGGGACAGAGAGATTTCCTGGTAAAATCAGATATAGACTATACTAATTGGCAGAAGGCCTTCGGTCAGAATATCAATTCCGATTTCAAACTGTATCCCAGATTAAATCATCTTCTTACAGATTGTGAGGGTGAAAGCACCCCGAGAGAGTACTATGACAAGGCAAATATACCTCAGTATGTTATAGATCATATAATTGATTTTATAAATAAGCTGGAATAAAATAGCAAAGTATTGGATAAACTCCGTCATATATGCATATATGACGGAGTACAGAATGTATACAATCAGAAGAATTTTCAATCCTGAAATATTTCAGGGTAAATATAAAAGAAACTATTATTTTGAGGGTTGGTACTATAAAATTATAGATAAACCCTCAAAAAACATTTTTGCTATTATACCTGGTGTAGCAATTTCCAAACAAAAGGCACACTCCTTTATACAGTTTGTAGATGCCAAAATAGGATTTACAGAATATATAAGTTATCCGAAAGAGGCTTTCAAATATTCTGAAAATGAGCTAGATATTTCATTACTAGATAATCATTTTAATAAATCGGGAATAAGTCTAAATCTATCGAGTTCCAATTTAACCCTTACCGGGCAATTGGAGTTTACAGATGTAGTACCTTTTCCAAAAAAACTATTGAGTCCCGGGATTATGGGACCCTTTTCATTTGTTCCATTTATGGAATGTCATCATGGCATAATAAACATTCATAGCGGCCTGAAGGGATGGATAAGCTATAATGGCACTCATGTTGATTTCACTGATGGATACGGGTATATTGAAAAGGATTGGGGTAAGTCCTTTCCTCACTCATGGATATGGCTGCAGACCAATAATTTTAGCCGGAGGAATACATCTCTGATGTTTTCAATAGCATCGATCCCATGGTTCCACCGGGAATTTGACGGACTTATTGCTTTCCTCAAGATTAATAACAACTTTTTGAGATTTGCAACCTATACCGGCGCTAAGGTTAGGAAACTAAAAATAGTGGATAAGCTGCTAGACATTTTAATTGAGGATTCAAAATATTACCTCCGATTAAAGGTAACGTTTAGTAAGGGTGGGATACTTAAAGCGCCGAAAAAGGGAGTAATGGAGGTTGATATAACAGAATCCATTACTTCAACTGTAGAAGTAGAACTTATTGAAAAGCCTGACAGGGTAGTGTTCAGAGATACTGGAGAGAACACAGGACTTGAGCTTGCGGGAAACTACAAAAAATTTCTGACATAATAATTTCAACTGCATATTAAATAAGGTATACTATTAAAGTAAAATCTTGTTTTGTGTAGTTAATTACTTAAAACGTGGGGGTTGCTATGGCTAAATTGTATTTCAGGTATGGTGCTATGAATAGTTCAAAAACTGCTAACGCACTTATGGTTAAGTATAACTATGAGGAAAGAGGTCAAAGAGTCCTTCTGATGAAGCCATCCATCGATAACCGTGATGGCGGCTGCATAATTAAGTCAAGGGCAGGTTTGACTGAAGAATGTCTGCTTTTATTCAAAAACAGTAATATTTATGAAGTGGTGCATGACTATATAAATAAGTATGCGGATATCAACTGTGTAATAATTGATGAGGCGCAGTTCCTGACAAAACAGCAGGTTTACCATTTGACAAGGCTTGTGGACAATGACAGGATTCCTGTTATTTGTTACGGCCTTCGAGCCGATTTCAGAGGAGAACTTTTTGAGGGGAGCCAATACCTTCTGGCATGGGCCGATACCATTGAAGAAGTAAAAACCATATGCTGGTGCGGTAAAAAAGCAATAATGAATGCCAGATATCAGGGCAATAAAATCTTAAAAGAAGGCGAACAGGTTGAAGTTGGAGGTAACGACAGGTATATAAGTCTTTGCCGAAGTCATTGGCATGATGGAATACTTTCAGATAAATAAAAATAAGTTTTTCGTTTCCCGGTGTAACACTTTATATAGGGTTAACATAAATTATTATTAAGACGAAGTAGAATAAAGGAAAGGAGCTTAATAATATGGGAGACGGTAACTTTGGTTGTAACGATAATCTTTGCCACCTGCTGTCAAAATATATCGGTGAAACTGTAACTATATTTACAAAAAGTGGAGGCCAGTCCGGTTGCGGATTTACCGGAGTAATATTAGGTGTTAACGAATGTTTTGTCAGATTGATTACAAGAATTGGTCCGGCACCGGGATGTTCACTGGGAAATTCCTGTGGAAGTGATATGGGCGACAACAATAACATGCACGGCGGATATGGCAATGGATACGGCTGCAATTTCAATCAGAACTATGGCGGATACGGCAATGGCAATGGCATACCGGTATATAATGTTGGATCAGTAACAGATATTCCATTAAATAGTATAGCTTCATTTGTTCATAATGCAGTATAGTGAAACCAAATAAAATGGTAGGATTTATTCCTATCATTTTTTTTGGTTTTTTCTTCATAGAATTTATATAAGCCAGGGAACTTACTTGCCGGAACAGTTTTAGTAATGTATAATTTACAAAATAACTACAACTAAAGATAAAAAGTACAAAAAAACAGATTATCGGTAAAGGAGGGGCTATATGGAATGTAAGTTGGGGGAGTATAAAATCAGCAATGACAAGTCCTTGTTGTCAACTCATAAGATCAAATCTCTCTTGGAAAAAAGTTATTGGGGAAATCAGAGATCTATTGAAACTATTGAAAATGCTATTAAGAACTCTGATGCTTACGGTATTTACCTCGGCAGTGAGCAGATAGGCTTTGCAAGAGTTGTGTCAGATATGTCTACAATGTATTGGCTCTGTGATGTGATAATAGATGAACAGCACAGAGGAAAGGAACTTGGTAAGAGTCTTGTTAAATGTATTACTGAGTCAGAGGAGTATAAGGATTTGAGAGGAATTCTCGCAACAAAGGATGCTCATGGCTTGTATGAGAAATATGGTTTTGTAAAGGCGGAGCAAGGAAGGTTTATGATCAAACCGAAATATTAGTAGAAATTCTTTACATATAATCAGTAATATGTTACAATCCAAGAAACATGTTGCGGGGGGACCGATGGAGTAATTCCTGAGGTTGAGAAGGTAGAACCTGACCCTTAGAACCTGTCGGTTAACACCGTTGAAGGGAAGCAAATCAAAATTAGGACTTATTTTTGATTAAAGCGTTTGCCCTTGAGGGTGAGCGTTTTTTTGATTTACATAGGATATTACGATTATAATGTTACAACTTAATAATCATTTTGTGGGGGGACCATAATATATACAGCTATGCTCTGTATTGGTTGAGAAGGTAGAACCTGACCCTTGGAACCTGTCGGTTAACACCGTTGTAGGGAAGCAAAGAGTACATAGTCATACACTATTTTTACAATTAATGCTTAACCTTAGCGGTTGGGCATTTTTTTATTGTCTATTAGTTTTGAAATTGAAAGGAGGACATGAATGAACAAAATTTTGACAATTGCAGGATCAGACTGCAGTGGTGGCGCTGGAATACAAGCTGACCTTAAAACTTTTTCTGCACATGGGCTTTATGGCATGAGTGTAATAGTATCTATTGTTGCTGAAAATACTTGCAGGGTAATAGACATTCAGGATATTAGAGCTGACATTATTGAAAAACAAATGGATGCCATATTCGAAGATATTGAAGTGGACGCAGTTAAAGTTGGAATGCTATCGGGTTGTGAATGTATGGAGGCTGTAAGCAGAAAACTGAAGGAATACAAGCCCCCTAACATAGTAATAGATCCTGTGATGGTGGCTAAAGGAGGTCATGCGTTGATGCAGGAAAATGCTCTGGATTATTTTATCAGGGAGCTGATCCCGCAGGCTTACATACTTACTCCGAATATACCTGAGGCAGAAGCCATAACGGGGATGAATATTGTTTCAGATAAGGACGTAAAAAAGGCAGCTGAGAGAATATATGGAATGGGGGCTAAAAATGTATTAATTAAAGGCGGACATCGTGAGGGAGATGCCGAAGATATTCTTTTTGACGGAAACGCTTATCATAGCTTTATGTCCAAAAGGATTCCTACCAAGAATACTCATGGAACAGGCTGCACCCTGTCTTCGGCCATAGCATCAAATCTTGCACTAGGTATGAACTGTGCCCATGCGGTCAAGAAAGCCAAGGATTATGTAACAATGGCTATTGAGCATTCCCTTGATATTGGAAAAGGCCACGGCCCCACAAACCATTTCTACAAGCTTTACAGAGATGGTTTGCCTCAAATAGAAGAGTTAATTTGACTAAAAGCCTGTCATTACCAGTGGGAGGGCTTTTAGTAAATATTATATTGCATTATTGCAGAAAGGACAACATTATGACATATAAAACTCAAATGGAAGCAGCAAGAAAGGGTATTGTTACAAAAGAAATGGCTATTGTGGCCAAAAAGGAATTCATAGAAGAAGAAAAGCTTAGGGCGCTTGTGGCCTGTGGCAGGGTAGCAATTCCTGCAAATATCAATCATAAGGCTTTGAGCCCTGAAGGTATAGGGGAGGGGCTTAAAACAAAAATTAACGTGAATCTAGGTATTTCAGGTGACTGTATCGATTATTCAAAAGAGATGGAAAAGGTTGATATGGCAATAAAATTTGGTGTTGAAGCAATTATGGATTTAAGCAATTATGGTAAGACTAACACCTTCAGAAAACAGCTTATAGAACGTTCGCCTGCAATGATAGGTACTGTTCCCATGTATGATGCCATCGGATACCTAGAAAAAGATCTTATGGATATAAAGGCCAGGGATTTCTTTAAGGTGGTGGAGGCACATGCAAAAGAAGGCGTAGACTTTATGACCATCCATGCAGGAATTAACAGACGTGCCGTAGAGTGCTTCAAACGTTCCAAAAGACTTACAAATATTGTTTCAAGAGGTGGTTCTCTGCTGTTTGCGTGGATGGAGATGACCGGAAACGAGAATCCATTCTATGAATACTATGATGAATTTCTAGATATTCTTCGTGAGTACGATGTTACCATCAGTCTTGGAGATGCCTTAAGACCCGGAAGTATTCATGACAGTTCCGATGCTGGACAGCTAAGCGAATTGATAGAACTTGGAAATCTGACCAAACGCGCCTGGGAAAAGGATGTGCAAGTAATGGTGGAAGGTCCCGGACACATGGCTATAAATGAAATAGCTGCAAATATGACTATACAGAAGAGGCTCTGCCACGGCGCACCCTTCTATGTGCTAGGGCCCCTTGTTACAGATATTGCGCCGGGCTATGACCACATTACCTCTGCCATCGGCGGCGCCATAGCTGCGGCAAACGGCGCAGACTTCCTTTGTTATGTCACTCCGGCAGAACATCTGCGCCTGCCTGATTTACAGGACGTAAAAGAGGGAATAGTTGCTTCAAGGATAGCTGCCCACGCCGCCGATATCGCAAAAGGAATACCCAATGCACGTGAGATAGACAATAAAATGAGCGATGCCAGAAGGAGAATTGATTGGGAAGAGATGTTCTCCTATGCCATTGACGGAGATAAGGCTAGAAAATACTTTGAGAGTGCACCGCCAACAGATAAGCATTCCTGTTCCATGTGCGGCAAAATGTGTGCCATGAGAACAACAAATAAAATACTGGCGGGAGAGTCTGTGGAATTTTCGCCAAAGAAAGGAGTAAAAGATGAGTAATTTAGTAAATGCAGCAGCTGAACTTTTGGGTCAGCTTAGAAAAAAGAAGCCACTTGTACATAACATAACCAATTATGTCACTGTAAATGATTGTGCCAACATAATTCTGGCAATTGGGGCATCACCGATAATGGCGGATGATATCGACGAAGCCGCCGACATTACAGCTATTTCTTCTGCTCTTGTATTAAACATCGGTACATTGAATAAGAGAACAGTAGAAGCAATGCTTTCAGCCGGTAAGAGGGCAAATGAACTGGGGATACCTGTAGTGTTCGACCCAGTAGGAGCCGGGGCGTCCACACTCAGAAATGAGACAACACAAAGGATTCTTTCAGAAGTAAAAATAAGCATTGTTAGGGGTAATATGTCTGAAATCTCATTTATTGCAGGACTTCGCTCAAATACAAAGGGGGTGGATGCTGCTGAAGAGGATATTTCTTTAGGTGATGCAAGAAAAATTGCTTCAGCCGTAGCCGAGAGGCTTGGTTGTGTTGCCGCTATTACGGGAGCCGTAGATATCATATCGGATGGAAAAAGAATTGCTGCTGTCAGCAACGGCCACAGACTACTTTCGAACGTAACAGGAACCGGCTGTATGACTACTGCCCTGGTGGGCTCCTTTTGTGGAGCTGGTAAGGATACATTTGTGGCTGCCGTTGCAGGAATTGCCGCCATGGGAATTGCGGGAGAAGTTGCTTATGAAAAGGCTGGAGACATAGGAACTGGTAGTTTTCATATTGGTATACTAGATGCTATCAGCCGGTTCGATGAGAAAATGTTAGTGGAGAGGGCTAGAATAAATGAGATATGAAATAGACTATACCTTGTATCTGGTTACCGACAGGGAACTTATGAGTACCCAAATCCTTGAAGAAGCGGTTGAAAGTGCCATCCAAGGCGGATGTACCATTGTACAGCTCAGAGAAAAAAGTGCTTCATCACTGGATTTTTATCAATATGCTACGAAGGTTAAAGCTGTAACAGATAAATATAAAATACCCCTAATCATTAATGATAGGGTAGATATAGCCCTTGCCATAGATGCAGCTGGTATTCATGTGGGACAAAGTGATCTGCCGGCTGAAGTTGTCAGAAGAATAATTGGAAGGGATAAAATTGTGGGTGTATCGGCAAACACTGTAGAAGATGCTATAAAAGCCGTTAATGCCGGAGCAGACTATATTGGTGTTGGGGCTCTATATTCGACAAATACCAAAACAGATGCAGAGCTTGTGTCCAAAGAACAGCTGCTTGCTGTTAGAAAAGCCGTAAATATACCGATAGTAGGCATCGGAGGTATTAGTAACAAAAATGCAGGTGAACTGGTAGCAACAGGAATAGATGGAATAGCGGTAGTTTCGGCAATTATTGCACAAAATGATATAAAAAAGGCTGCCCAAGAGCTGCTGGATATATTTAGAACAAAAATGTAACTATAAGGAGGATGTGGATTTTATGAATATTAATGTTAAGAAATTGGCACTGGCAGGTCTATTGGTTGCAGTAGCAGTAGTAGGGTCTACAGTTTATATTCCCGTAGGTGTATCAAAATGTATGCCTGTAATGCATATGGTAAATGTACTGGGCGCTGTCATACTGGGACCCTGGTATGCGGTGGGAGTTGCTTTTGTTACTTCCTGTATAAGACTTATAAGCGGTACAGGTACATTGCTGGCATTTCCTGGGAGTATGATTGGTGCTTTACTTGCCGGATTAATGTACAGGAAGTTTAAAAAAACAATTAGCGCTTTTATTGGCGAGATAGTTGGGACAGGAATACTTGGAGCAATACTTGCATACCCGGTGGCTGCGCTGCTACTTTCAAAACAGGTGGCACTATTTGGTTTTGTTATACCCTTTAGCATCAGCTCCACCGGAGGCGCAGCCGTTGCTTCGATACTGGTCTTTGCATTAAAACGTACAAAGGCAATAGATGTTATCAGTAACGGTTAGGTTAAAATTAAATTTCAAGGAGCTGTATATTCAATCTGAAAATTGAAGTTTACAGCTCCTTGTGCATATTACACTATATTTTCTTTCTGCTCAAGATGGAAATATTAAAGGAATAAATTACAACAGCCAGTGAAAGACATACTGCAATATGGGCTACAGGTTGAGGATTGAAGATAATTACGTTAAAGAAGTCAACCAATAATTTACGTAGCATTGCTATGGGAGTAAATACACTAATGATAGCTGCTATGACTATATCTATAACCCAGCCCCACCAGAAAGTTTGTATAGAGGTAAGGGTATGTAGAGTAACCGCCAACAGGAGATAAAAAGAAAATTGTCTGGCAAAAGTCAAGAATATTCCGTTATTGGTCCAGCCGAATATATCAATTATATCCCAGATTTCAACCACTGAGCTCATTGTATTGTCTATAGTTTTATTTAGTACCAGTATGATTATTGAAAGTACTGCAGAGAGTACAACATAGTTCAATACACAGCCCCAAAAGAAATCGATCTTTTTACCATTTAAATGCATTATCTTTTTAAAATTTACTGCCGGAATTAAGATTGCTGATAATATAAGTATAAGCAGCAGATTATTTCCTGCACTGGTAGTACCTCCATCGGGTGTATTAGTTATAAATCTGATAAAGGTCTGAATAAATGTACTTGCAAAAGATAATAATGCCACCAAATAGGCTATCCATGTAGTTTTTACAAAATTAATCCGGGTAATTGCACCTACACTTTTTAAATTAGTTCTCATCTTTGTCTTCTCCTCCTCCAACAATATTTACAAAAAACTCTTGCAGACCAAGTGACTGAAGTTTAATGTTTGATGCAGGAGTAATTCTGTCTCCGAAAATATAGGCTGTAGTGTACCCGCCCAAGGTCTTCTCTCCTATAACACGGAGCCCCTTCACTGCATTTTTTATATCACTGCTTGGACCAGTCAGAGAATATGCCTTTTCATCGATGTCATTCATATTCGAATGGAGAAGTATGGAGCCTTCATCAATGATAATAATATCTTCAGCAACCCTTGATATTTCATCAATCAAATGTGTTGAAACAATAATAATTCTCGGGTTATATTCAAAACTATACTGAAGCATTTCATAGAAATGCTCACGCATTATTGCATCAAAACCAAGTACCGGTTCGTCAAGAATGACAACCTTTGCTCTGCTGGCAAGACTTAGCAGAGTAGTAAACATGGTCTGCATACCAAAGGATAACTGCTTGTATTTCTTATTCTTATCAAGTTTGAATTTCTTCATTAAATCCTTTGCAAATTCCATATCCAGGTCAGGACAGAGGCTGTAGGCCAAATTCAGCAGTTTCCCTATTGGCATATTGAACTGTGAGGCCCTGCTTTCAATGAAGTTAACGCATTCCGGCATATCAAAGGTGGATACTTTTCTGTCATTAACAGTCACATATCCTCCAGTGGTGTTTATATGACCTGCAATAAGCTTCAGAATGGTTGTTTTACCTGCTCCGTTTCTTCCTAAAAGACAATAAATCTTATCCTGATTCAGCTCAAGATTTATATTATCCAAAGCTATTGTATTCCGGTATTCTTTTGTTACATTAGAAAACTTAATCATCACCATTCTCCTTTATCATATTAATAATATCTTCTTTCGATATACCTAGTTTTCTTGCATCGGAAAGCAGTGATGATAAAGTATTGGTATAAAACTCCTCTTTCCGCTTTTGAAGGATTTTTGCTTTTGCCTCCTTGGTTACGCACATTCCTATTCCTCTTTTCTTATATAAAATGCCGGCATCTGTCAATAGACTGATACTTTTAACAGCTGTTGTTGGATTAACATTTAGAAGCTTTGAAATCTGGGTGGTTGAAATAATTATGTCGTCTGTTTTGTAAACATCAGTAATTATGTCGTCCTCAATCATTTCAATTATTTGAACAAAAATCGGTTTTTCACTATTCAAAAATAATTCTCACCTCCGTGGTTGTTGGGTTAGTGATTCAACTCATTAACCTAAATATAGCATAGGAATTTTTAATTGTAAAGTATAAATCTAGAATATTTTGGAATGTTTGAATTTTAAATACTTTAGCTGCGATTTTTACAACCTTTTATTGACAAACTAATTATTCCAGATATAGTAGATTGTGTAGGGAATGTATAGAAGAATTAAGTTCATTAAACAGAGGAGGATGCTAGTGATCAGAGCTGCTACAATAAATGATATTAATACAATTTGCAGACTTAAACTCAAAATGTTTGAAGAAAGTGGTCATAGTGATCTACTACATAAAAACGCTACAGAAATCATCAAGCAGGTATATAAAGAAATGTATTTGAAGTGTTCTGCTATACACTTTATTAAAGAGATGGAGGGTAAAATTGTTGCCTGTGCTGGTGCCTTTATTAAGAATGATATTCCATATTGCTTCTATAGTAATCCTTTTTATGGCTTTATAGGTGATGTGTATACTTTGCCGGAGTACCGAGGCAATGGTTACGCTACAGAATTGACCTCTGAAGCTGTTTCATGGTTGAAAACAATAGGTGTCCAGCGGATATCTTTACTAGCTTCCGAGCAGGGTAGAGCCATTTATGAGAGAATGGGTTTTACACCGACAGATGAAATGGTTATGTATGTTTAATCTATTTTTTATAGCATTTAGTGTGGGGGATTATGAAAAAGAGTTTTAATGACTATAAAAAGTATGGTATAGAAGTTATCAGCGAAAGTGAATTTTTACAATAACCGGATAAAGGTTGGTGAATGAGTTGAATGAATTGATGTTTACTACCAGATTAGATTTTAGAAACTGGTTAACAGAAAATTGCACTACAAGCCAAGGGGTGTGGTTAAGCTTTAGCAAACAAACCGGTAACAAACCGCTTAAAGCCAGTGAAGCTCTAGAAGAAGCACTGTGCTTTGGCTGGATTGACGGTCAGATGCAGAGTATTGATGATACAAAATATATGAAGTATTTTTCAGCCAGAAGGAAAGGAAGCAAGTGGTCCGAAAAAAATAAGAAGTTGGTTAAGGAGCTTGAAACTAAAGGATTAATGACTGACTACGGCAGAATTAAAGTTGAAGAAGCAAGGAAAAATGGGATGTGGGATGTTCCAAAACCCGAACCTATTTCGGAAGAACAAATAAACGCTTTATCAGAATTAATAAAAGGTATCGAACCGGCATTTACAAATTTCATGTCAATGGCGCCATCTGTTAGAAAGACCTACACCGGGCTATATTTTGATGCTAAATCAGATGAAGCGAAAAAAAGAAGACTTGAGAAAATAATAGGTAGGCTTAATCAAAACTTAAAACCTATGTAGAATTGGATTTTATTTGTAAAAAGTTAGTAATGAGTGGTTTAAATCTTTAAAATCGGGAGGTCAGGACAGATGATTAATAAAAAGACTATTGAGGATATTGATGTTAAAGGAAGAAAAGTAATTGCCAGAGTTGACTTCAACGTTCCGTTGGACAAGGACGGAAAAATAACCAATGACAACCGAATTGTCGGCGCTTTGCCAACAATAAAGTACCTTATAGAACATGAAGCAAAGTTAATCCTTGTATCCCATCTCGGAAGACCTAAAAACGGTTTTGAAGAGAAATTCAGTATGAGGCCTGCAGCAACTAGACTAAGTCAACTACTGAATAAGCCTGTAATAATGGCAAAGGATGTCATAGGTGAGGATGCAAAAGAAAAGTCAGTCACCCTCAAAGAGGGGGAAATATTAATGCTGGAAAATGTACGATTTCATAAGGAAGAGGAAGAAAATGATCCTCTTTTTGCAAAAAGCCTTGCTGCTCTCGCAGAGATATTCGTTAACGATGCTTTTGGCACAGCTCACAGAGCTCATGCATCAACCGCCGGACTTGCTGATTACTTACCGGCTGTTGCAGGTTTCTTGATAAAAAAGGAAATTGAATTCATGGGAAAGGCTCTTTCAGAGCCTGCCAGACCGTTTGTTGCTATTATTGGAGGAGCAAAAGTGTCTGATAAAATAGGTGTTATTGAAAACCTTACAGAAAAAGTGGATTCCCTAATTATTGGGGGTGGTATGGTATATACCTTTTTAAGAGCGCAGGGATTTAATGTAGGAACATCATTATGCGAAAAGGATAAGCTGGAGATTGCAGGGAATCTGATTAAAAAGGCTCAAAATAAGGGTATTCGGTTTCTTCTTCCAACAGATCATAAGGCTGGAAGGGAATTTAAAAATGACACAGATAGTACAATTGTAACATCAGAGAATATTCTTGATGGCTGGATGGGGCTTGATATTGGGCCTGAAGCAATAAAAGAGTATATTGACGAAATCAAAAGGGCAAAAACCATAGTGTGGAACGGACCAATGGGAGTTTTTGAATTTGAGAATTTTTCTGAAGGAACAAGAGAGATAGCCAAAGCAGTTGCTGAATCAGAGGCAATATCAATAATAGGCGGGGGAGATTCAATTGCAGCTATTGAACAGATGGGCTTCGGAGAAAAAGTAACCCACAAATCAACTGGTGGCGGTGCTTCTCTTGAGTTTCTTGAAGGAAAGGAACTCCCGGGTATTGCGGTACTTAATGATAAGTAAGTAAAAAGTTAAGTAAGTTGGCATTGAAGATAGTGGATTGTTCGAAACACCAGTAGTATATAAGCACATATGGAAAAAGGAATACTCTGCAGAAGAGTATTATGGATTCGTTCTTACCGGAAACCGTTTTGTTCAATTACCGGCAGATATTAAAGAAAAAGCGTATTCGGAAATAGTTCAACATGCCGAGAAGTTTGACGGAAGAATTGTTCGACCATATCTATGTGTTTTGTATTTGGCATCAAAGATATCAATGAAAAAAATAAACCATTTGTCGGGAATTATTTAAGGATATCGAACCGGACTTAATAAAAATCATGTCACTGACACCATGTTTTGATGTTACATATGAGGATGAAAAAGGAAACTTGAAAAAATAATACCAGAGGAGGATGTTATTATGAGAATAGGATTACAAGCGTATATTAAAGGAAGTGTAGAAGCAGTTGTATTTTATCAAAAAGTATTTGGTGCAACATTGGGCTATAATGTACCGAATGAAGACGGTACATTCATGCATGCCGAGTTATATATGGAGGATGAACTTCTGATGGCATTGAGTGAGTCAGGAAGCGAAATCGGTATTGAGAATGCAAAGAGATATTCTCCTACAGACTATCCAACTATGAATTTTTGTGTTGAATTTGAAACAGAAGAGGAAGTAAAGAGAGCCTATGATGTTTTAATAGAAGACGCAAACATCTTACTCCCATTAGGTCCTTTACCATGGAGTTCTTGTTGTGCCAATGTTGTAGATAAGTTTGGAATATTCTGGTATATTTATGTCAAGAAGAAAAATGAGAAGAGGTAATAGCAATTAACAATAATTATATTAAAAGAATGGGCAAAAATATTTGAATGGAGAGAAAGATGGGCTTAGAAAAAATAAATGAGAAATATCGAGATGAAGTAAATGAAATACTAAAGGAGGAATGGAATTGCCCTCCAATAGTATCAAGGGGTAAGATTATTTATACAACTGATTTGCCAGGATTTCTATACATAGAAGATAAGAATATAAAAGGAGTTATAACTTACAATATTGAAAATGAGGAATGTGAAATTGTTACACTTAACAGCTTTGAGGAAAATAAAGGGATCGGTACAGCTTTAGTAAATGAAGTACTAAAGATAGCTAAAGAAGAAGGTTGCAAAAGACTATGGCTGATAACAACAAACGATGATATAAATGCCATTAGATTTTATCAAAAGAAAGGATTTGATTTAAAAGCTGCACATATTAATGCCATGGAAATATCACGTAAGCTAAAGCCGGGAATCCCGTTTATTGGCATGCATAATATCCCCATAAAACATGAGTTTGAGTTTGAAATAATATTAGGGAGAGAAGGTTATGTATGAAAGAATGCTAAATAAAGAAATATCACCATCTGAAAATGAAATAAAAGAGTACGTTGGAAAAGATATTTATCAACTTTTAAATTATTTTGAAACCAAGTTGGGAACTTTATATGATTTTTCCAAAGAACTAAAGTTCCCTTTTGGCAATAATTACGGCTGGGGTTATAAGTATTCCTGCAAACCGAAACACCTTTGCTATTTATTTTTTGAAAAGCAAAGTTTTACGGTTCTTCTTCAAATTAACGGCAAAGGTAAGGAAGTTTTGGAAAACAACCTTGCAAACTTTCTTACTAAAACTATTGAACTTTGGGAAGAAAGGTATCCCTGCGGTGAAGGAGGTTGGGTTAATTACAGGCCTTTTTCTGTAGATGAAGTAGAAGACATTATTAAGTTACTTCAAATAAAGGTTAGACCAAAACAACACGAGATGATTAACAGTGCGCACCTGCCATAGAGTGACTGATTTGAGGTTACATTATCTTGTAACGTTATTCAGCCACTTTCTACTTTTGTAACGGTATAAACAAAGAGGTATTTTAATTATCTCGTCACTCATTAGAATAATATAAACTACAGGTACACTCCATTTAAATATAAATGCAGCTAAAGCGCCGATAAATATTGAACCGCCCCACATGGTTGACACATCCAGGAACAGACCGAATCTGGTATCTCCTCCGGCGCGGAAAACGCCGACAACCAGAGTTGTATTCAAAGCCTGAGCAATTACAAAATAGGACATTACAAACATCATTATTGACAGGTAGCCTTGAGTAACAGGTGTCAGATTCAGCACCGACATTGTAACAGGCCTAGCAATAAGTATAATAGCCGCGCCGCCAATTCCCGCAAGAATACTCAGTTTGATAAAACGTTTGGAGTAATCCTTGGCGGCTTCCAGATTATTTTCTCCAATGGCTTTTCCGACAATTATAGCTGTTGCATTTGCAAGTCCGAAGGCTATAACGGTGGCCAGCTGTCTTGCTATCTGAGCCACTGAATTTGCAGATACGACAGACTTTCCAAGATGACCTATAACAACTGCGTTTGTTGCTACCCCGGCACCCCACATAAGCTCATTAATGGTTACCGGTATTGAGTATCTTAAAAAATCCATAAACAATAGTTTATCCCTGACAAGAAGGCTGGAAAGCTTAAAGTTCAGAACATCGTTGAATTTGCGTGCATATATTATTACACAGATAAGTTCAATCCCTCTTGAAGCCAATGTTGCGATAGCAGCCCCCTGTATTCCCATCTTGGGCAAACCAAATAAACCGAATATAAGACAAGCAGCTATAATTACATTTGAGATTAATGATATAAGATAGACAACTGTTGATACCACAACCCTCTCGACACTTCTCATTACATTCAGATAAATCATTGTAACAGCCATAAATATATATGACAGGGAAATAATTCTCAGGAATTTTACCCCCTCAGTAATTACGTCTTCCTCATTCGTAAATATGGACATTACCTGATGAGGGAATAGGAGTACTACTGTGGTGAAAAGAACTGATATTATAAGAGAGAATCTCATACAGATTCCCATTATTTTAATTATACTCTCCTTATCACCTTTTCCCCAGTACTGGGCTGTCAATACGGCAGCTCCCGAAGTAAGCCCGAAGAAAATAAGTACCATGATAAACTGAACCTGTCCTGCAAGTGAAGCAGCCGACAAAACAGTTTCACTTATTCTCCCAAGCATCAGTACATCTATGGATGATACACCCACATTTATAAGATTTTGAATTGCCATTGGTATAACCAGAGAGAAGGCCATTTTATAGAAATCTTTAGAGGTGCTTGTTTCATTAGTAATGTTGTTTTCTTCTTTAATAGTTTTTGTAAGGTTTTTCATAAGTATCACCGTTTTCTAGAATTAAATTCAGTATACCATAGGGCAAGATCAGAATACAGACAGATTTTTTCAGTTTTTAGTGTTTTATGGGAAATAAACAGGGAATTTTCAATGATGTTTACTTACTTTGTTTTTGATTATGTCATCAAATATATGATATACTGAGCTTTCAGAATTTGATTTAAAAATCTATAAAAAATGGTATAGCAACAACTGGAATCCCATATCATGGTATGGTAGTATAAATACAGGCGTATTCAAAATATTACCAAAAGGAGATGAAGGTATGTCACTTATGAATAAAACCGGTCTTTATATTCATGTTCCTTTTTGCGGTTCGAAATGTAATTATTGCGATTTTAATTCCTACGTTGGGAAACTGGATTTAGCAGAAGAGTACTTTGCCTGCATGAAGAAGGAGATCGATTTGTACCGAGATGAAATGGTATTAAACCAGATAGGTACTATTTTTATCGGAGGCGGTACTCCATCCTGTGTCGAGCACAGATTCATAGGCGAGCTTTTGAATGTCATAAGGGAGAGGTATAATGTTTCGGAGCCTTGCGAAATTACTATTGAGAGCAACCCCGGAACCCTAACTGAGGAAAAACTAAAGGCTTACAGGCAATACGGAATCAACAGAATAAGCATAGGCCTACAGGCATGTCAGGAAAAACTCTTAAAGTATCTTGGTAGACAGCATAATAAAAGTGATTTTATTTCCAGCGTTATAATGGCGAAAGAGGCAGGATTTGATAATATTAATGCTGATGTAATATTTGGTATACCCGGACAGACTTTAGAGGAATGGAAAGAAACTCTGGATGTATTAACAGAACTTGATTTAACACATATTTCAGCTTACGATCTGAAAATTGAGGAAGGTACTAAATTTGGTGAGATGCTGGAAATCGGCAAACTGGTAGAAATGGATGATGAACTGGATAGGGAAATGTACCATTACGCCATTGATTTTCTTAAGAAAAAAGGTTTTAACCACTACGAACTCTCTAATTTTGCCAAGAAGGGTTATGAATGTAAACATAACCTAATATACTGGAACTGTATTGAATATCTTGGGTTGGGGGCTGGAGCACATTCTTACCTGCAGGATATAAGGTTTGAGAATCAAGCTTCAATTGAAGGGTATATAGATTATTTATCAAAAGGTCAAAAGCCTGTTGAAGAGAGGTATGTAAGAGATTTCTGTGAGAAGATGGCCGAGTATATGTTCCTTGGACTCAGGCTTATAGATGGGGTGAGTAAAGAAAAATTTGAAGACAGGTTCAATCAGGACATATTTGTTACTTATGCTGATAAAATTGATAAATTGAAAAAGAAACAGCTGATTGAAACAGAAAGTGGAAAAATTAAGCTGACAAACCTGGGGTTGGATCTTGCAAACCAAGTTTTTGTAGAGTTTGTATAGACAAAGCACCAAATAAAGAACCAAATAAAACGTAACACAAAACATGGTGATAACAAAAAAATAAATGCAACAAAAAAACTCAGGTTATTAGCCTGAGTTTTTGCTTTTATCATAAAATTATTTAGCTGCATTTATAGCTTTTGCTAATCTGGACTTTCTTCTCGCAGCGGTGTTTTTATGAAGTAAGTTTTTAGCTGCAGCTTTATCTAGAGCCTTGGTAGTAGCTTTGTATGCTTCAGCAGCACCCTCACCGTTGGCAATAGCTTCTTTACATTTCTTAACAGAAGTCTTAAGAGCTGACTTTCTGATAGTGTTCTTTAGAGTCTTACTCTCAGTAACCTTTACTCTTTTTATTGCTGATTTTATATTTGGCAAAATATTCACCTCCTGCGAGCCTAAATTCGCGTAATACGTGAGCAAAAAAAATCAATAATATTTAATCGGTTAATAACCGCTTCTTGCCCATAACAGATGATATTTTACCATGAACTTTTTTAAATTGCAAGCATTAACCCTTATTTTTCTATTTTCAACTACTTATTTTTTTATACTATTTTTATTTTTTATAAATAAATGACATAAAAAACCCAATACTAAAAACATTGTATTTTAGAAATAATACAGTTTATATGGTAGCTTAGTTAATTTTTGAAAGGACAGATTACATGGTAAATTTAACGAATAGGCGTACAGATCTTGTTATTGAGGCTCATGAAATATTTATGAACAGTAGTCAGGCCAGAGAGCAGGCTGCTGAACACAAAACACCGCCTGGCGTTGAGGTTGAAAACGCCGGAGATGATGATGTTAAGGTTACAAGGGTAAGGATTACTTCTCCCACCGGTGAACAGTCTATAGGGAAGCCTATGGGAAACTACATCACCCTTGAGGTTCCACAACTAAAAGATAACAATCTCGAAGTCAATCAGAAAGCAATCGATACTATGGCCAGGGAATTAAAATCAATTCTCAACTTAAAACCGGATTCCACTACTCTTGTTGTTGGTCTTGGCAATTGGAATGTAACTCCTGATGCCATAGGTCCCAAGGTCATATCGAATTTAATGGTTACCAGACACCTTCTGGAATTTGTCCCCGAACATGTAGATGAAGGTGTCAGACCGGTGTGCGCTATTTCTCCGGGTGTTATGGGTATCACAGGTATTGAAACCGGTGAAATAGTAAAGGGTGTGGTTGAAAGAATAAAACCCGATGCCTTAATCGCAATTGATGCGTTAGCCGCAAGAAGCATGGAGCGCCTTAGTACCACCATTCAGATAGCCGATACGGGTATTGCACCCGGCGGAGGAGTAGGTAACAAGAGAATGGAACTCAGCAAGGCTACTCTTGGCATGCCTGTTGTGGCCATTGGGGTTCCCACTGTAGTTGAAGCCGCAACCCTGACTAATGACGCAATGGATCTTATAATTGACAGTTTGATAAAGGAAGCGCCGTCGGATTCCAACTTTTATAATACCCTTAAAAATATAGACAGAGAGGAAAAGTATGAGCTCATAAAGCAGGCGCTTAACCCCTTTGTAGGTCATCTTATTGTAACTCCCAAGGAAATAGATGATATTATTAGCAGAGTTTCCAAGGTTGTTGCAAATGGGTTGAATATGGCTTTGCATGAAGGCATCGGCATGGAGGATATGGGGAAATATTTGATGTAAAGGCAGTGGAGACTAAAAAGTGAATAGTGAAAAGTTCTTCACTATTCACTTTTCTCAAGGTATAATTGAAGCAGACATTAACTGAATGGAGAGTCAGCATGAAACAGACCTGGAGAGTACTAATTATTCTTGTAGTTCTTTTAGGCTTATGGAATACCATCATCATCAAACCCATAAAGCTGTTTACAGTATTTTTACACGAGCTTGGGCATGCTTTTATGGCCGCAGTTACAGGAAGCAGTATAACGGGGTTAAGTATATATTTCAATGAAAGCGGGCATGTAACCTCGCTGCCCAAGGATTGGCTGTCGGCCTTTCTTATTGCAAATGGGGGATACCTTGGAAGTGTTCTGTTTGCAATAGGAATATTACTATTGAAGAACACTAGATTTAAGAAATACATAATCGGATTAATAGCAATAATATTTCTTGGGGTTACCTTCAAATACTCCGGTATAATATCGTTTACAATGCTGTATTCAGTTATATTTGCAGCCTTTGCAATTATTATATATATGGTTCAGAATGAAAAACTACATGACTGGGTGATTGAAATAATTGGTATCGGAAGTGTTACATATGCAATTTATGATACCTTTGTTGATACTGTTTTATTGCAGGTCAATAACCTGTTCGGGTTTTTCAGCCTGGGGGAAATGCCGGTTACCGATGCCGTGCTGATATCCCGCCTAACACACATACCTGCTGTAGTCTGGGGCGTATTATGGTTGGCTGCTTCACTGTTTGCTGTTTACCGGGTTTTGTTAAAGAGCAATGGGGGAACAGGCCGGTCAGCAAAGAAGTACTAGTGTTTATTTTCACTGTTTGATATAAGAACTGAAAAGTAATTAAAGACTTAAGGAGAACCGAAATGAATAATAAACTTCAGATTATGAAGTATAAAATTGAAATATTAAATCAGGCTTCCAAGGCATATTATCAGGAAGACCGGGAGATAATGCCAAATATTGAATACGACAGGCTGTATGATGAACTTGTGAAATTGGAAAAGGAAACAGGCATTGTTTTGTCAAACAGTCCGACTATAAATGTGGGATACGAGGTTCTGTCAAACCTTCCCAAGGAACGTCATGAAAAACCCATGCTTTCACTGGATAAAACCAAGGACGTAGCAGCACTGAAAGACTGGCTTGGAAGTCAGACGGGTGTCCTGTCCTGGAAGCTGGATGGCCTGACCATAGTTTTGACCTATGAGGGCGGAAACCTTGTAAAAGCTGTAACCAGAGGGAGTGGGGAAATAGGAGAAGTTATTACCAATAATGCCAAAGTGTTTAAAAACCTTCCGATGAATATTGCCTATAAGGATACACTTGTATTAAGGGGAGAGGCTATTATTCGCTATTCAGATTTCATAAAAATCAATAATGAAATCGAAGATGTGGATGCTAAATATAAAAATCCACGTAACCTGTGCAGTGGTTCTGTCCGGCAGCTGAACAACAGGATAACAGCCGAAAGAAATGTACATTTCTTTGCGTTTTCCCTGGTAAAAGCCGATTATGCCGATTATAACAATTCCAGAATTGCGCAGATGAAATGGCTCAGGGATCAGGGGTTTGATACTGTTGAATCTAGAGAAGTAAATTCCGAAAATATAGAAGAAACAGTAAAGTGGTTTTCCGACCGTGTTGATGATAATGATTTTCCGTCAGATGGGCTTGTATTGACTTTTGATAACATTGCTTATGGGGAATCCCTTGGAGCAACCTCTAAATTCCCCCGGGATTCAATCGCTTTTAAATGGAGGGACGAAATTAAGGAAACCAAGCTCGTTGAAATTGAATGGAGTGCATCGAGAACAGGTCTGATAAACCCAATAGCGATATTTGAGCCGGTAGAACTTGAAGGCACCACAGTTAGCAGGGCCAGTATTCACAATATAAGCATTATGGAAGGCCTGGATCTGGGTATAGGCGACACAATAGGAGTTTATAAGGCTAATATGATAATACCTCAGATATCTGAAAACCTTACCAGAAGCGGTATGGCTGAGATTCCGGAACACTGTCCGGTCTGTCACGGTGAAACCGAATTAAGGCAGGAGAACGGCGTTAAGTTTCTCTATTGCTTAAACGATGATTGCTTGGCTAAACAAATCAAGTCCTTTACGCATTTTGTAAGCAGAGACGCCATGAATATAGAGGGACTTTCCGAAGCAACAATTGAGAAGCTTATTGCAAAAGGACTTATTAAGGAGCTAGCCGACATTTTCCATATAGATCGCTTTAAACAGGAAATAATCGAGATGGAGGGTTTTGGTGAAAAATCCTTCAATAAACTTGTAACATCGGTGAATAAAGCCAGAAATACAAGCGTTGTAAGACTTCTTTTCAGTCTTGGTATTCCTAACGTAGGTTTGTCAAATGCAAAACTTATATGCAGATATTTCAAGTTTGACTGGAGTGCCATTCAGAATGCAAAATTCCCTGACTTGATTGAAATCGGAGGTATAGGCGAAGTTATGGCCGAGGCTTATGTCAGGTTTTTTGCTGATTCTAAAAAGCAGCTCATAGTTGAGGATTTGCTGAAGGAGCTGGAATTTGAAGAAATAATAACCACCGAAACCGAGCAGATATTTGATAACATTGTGTTTGTTATAACAGGTTCTGTTGAGCAATTTAAAAACCGGGACGAATTAAAAGAAGTAATTGAAGCAAAGGGTGGAAAGGTTACAGGTTCTGTAACCTCAAAAACGAATTACCTGATTAATAACGATAATTTGTCCGGTTCTTCCAAGAATAAAAAGGCAAAGGAACTGGGGATTAGTATAATTACCGAAAATCAATTTGTTGACTGGTTGAATAACGGTGTAAGGCCTGCATAATATTCCTGTTTACCTTGAGATATGGATCGTAAGTATAAGACGGGAATGTGGAATAGAATATTCATAATATACACACAATATTATCTGGAGGTGTATATTATGGAAATACAATTTTCACAAAAGGAAAGAATGCTGCTGGAGGACCAAAAGAGTCATGAACAAATATGCATAGAAAAATACACTAACTATGCAAATCAGGCGAAAGACAGTCAGCTTAAGCAAATATTTAATGCAAACGGGCAGGGAGAAAAAACCCATCTCAACAGCCTGAATCAGCTTTTAAGCGGTCAGATTCCCCAGACAAATCAACCGCAAGGTCAACAACAGAACCAACCCCAAAATTCAATGAACGCTGCGGGCAGTAATCAAAGTACATGTGTGAATATGTCTGACAAGGACATGTGCACAGATATATTGATGACTGAGAAATATGTATCAGGAGCATATAACACTGCTATTTTCGAATTCAAAGACACCAGAGTCCGTGATGTATTGAATCATATTCAGAAAGAAGAACAGAAACATGGGGAAGCAGTGTTTCAGTACATGGAAAGTAAGGGAATGTACAACGTTCAACAATAAATAATAATTATGAAGAAAAATAAAAGTCCGAATTACCAATTTCGATTCGGGCTTTTATTTTTTTTATAGAAATGTGTATATAAAGAATAACTTAATGGAGTTCTTGTATTGCCATGAATAGAAATATATGGTAAACTAAAAACATACCGTCAGTCGGTATGTTCTGCATTAATATGTCTTAGTTTTAATATGTTTTATTTTCGATATGTTTTAGGTTTAGGGAGTTGGTTATTGATGACTAAGAAACAATCCAGAGAAAGCCGTATGGAGTCACTATTGACAGCTGCTATTGAAGAATTTGTAGAAAAAGGCTATAACGGTGCTTCTATGGACTCAATAGCAAAAAGGGCAGGAGTCAGTAAGGGCGGATTATATCACTACTTTCCCAATAAAGAAGTCTTATTAATGGAAGCGAACAATAAAATTTCTGAACCCATTAGCGAGATGGCTTTAAAGGCTTTAGAAGGTAAAAGCGCCATTGAGTGGATTAGATACTATATAAGGCAGTACATAAACTATTGGATACCCAGGACGAAAGAAATGAGCTTCTCGTTTTTGTCCATGTCAAAGGCACTTGAATCTGATATCCTGATGGATTATTTTAAGGAATATGTGACTCAGAGCTCAGCATTTTTTGTTGAAATGTTCAGAAAGGCTAAAGATTCAGGTGAGCTAAACATATCAGACCCGGAGGCATTTGGCATTTCTTTAATGGGAGCTTTGGACGGTGTATTGACTTATGCCGTTGTCCATCCGCAGGAGGATATTGATATTCTTTGTTCCAGAATAGAAAAAGTGTGGATCGGGGGGGATTGAATTGGATAATTGCACTATACTATCGGTTAAAGGACTGAGTAAGAGCTTTAATGATTTTACTGCAGTTGACAATATCAGCTTTTCAGTGGAAAGAGGAGAGGTGTTTGGACTGTTAGGTCCAAACGGGGCCGGTAAAACCACAACCATTAAAATGCTGTGCGGCTTGATAAAGGCTGATTCGGGAGATATTCGAGTTAATGGGGCTTCTTTCGCTTCTGATTATAATAGAATTAAAGCCATGATTGGCCTATGTCCACAGGAAATAGTTGTCTGGGAGCATCTTACCTGTATTGAGCAATTGAAATTTGTAGTTATGGCATACGATAAACCACCAAAGTTTGCCAGAAACAGAGCAGAGAGCCTCCTCGAAGCACTGGGGCTATGGGAAAAAAGAAACAAGCTGGCAAAAACTTTATCAGGGGGGATGCAAAGAAGGCTAAATATTGCTTTAGCTATTGCACATGATCCTGAGCTGATAATTCTGGATGAGCCCCAGGCTGGGCTCGACCCTCAGAGCAGAATCCTTGTAAGGGATTTTGTAAGGCAGCTGGCAAAAGAGCGGACTGTAATACTTACCACCCATGATATGGATGAAGCTGACAGATTATCGGACAGAGTTGCAATTGTAGATCATGGAAAGATATTACTAATAGATACGCCCAATAAAATAAAGCAGCAGTCAGGTATCGGTGACATACTGCAAATACGTGTCAGCAAGGTGTCAAAGGAACTAGGTGAAAGGGTGCTCATGGAACTTCAAAAGGAATTTAAGCAAAGTAAATTTACTGACGGGTTTTTCCTGCTTGGAGCCAATGAAGTTTTAGAACTGATTCCTGCAGTAAACGAAATAATGAAGAAATATGAAATTTGTATTGAGGATATGACAATCAGAAAAAGAACTCTGGAGGACGCGTTTATTTCCATGACTGGAAGGGGACTGAGAGAATGAAGCTGATAGCATCTATTGTTAAGACGTTGAAAGAAAACCTTAGAGACTGGAAGGTTATTATTTTGGTCCTTGCGTTTTCACCTTTTTTTGTATTATTAATGAATTTGTATTATGGAAGTGAGCCTACAACTTATAATATCGGAATAATTAATTATGACCGTGGTAACAAATCCACAGAGCTTACCAAATTATTGGAGAGTTCGCTGGGTGAGAAGGATTCAAAGCTGTTTAAATTATTTGATTATACTGATAAAAGCATGCTCGAAACGAAAGTAAAGGATAAATCAGTAGATTTGGGTATGATTATTCCGGAAAATTATTCAAAGACTCTGTTTATGGCTATAAATGATAAAAATTCAACAGTGGCCGTTGAAATTCTTGGAAGTACGGGCAATGTAAAGTACACTATAGCAGCAATCATGGTTTCAGATATAATTTACAAGCAGGGAATAGATATCGCTGAAATTACATTACCCTCAACAATAAAAGAAACCTTTCTTGAAAAAAAGCAACCTCTAAATGAATTTGAAAGTTATGTTCCAGGAATGATTTCTCTTGCAGTATTAATGATTCTTTTTACTGCCTGTGCTTCAATAGTCAAGGAGAATGATAAAAGAACCATAATCAGACTTAAGCTTAGTCGCTTGGGTGCTTTTAACTTTCTATCGGGAATATGCATAGTTCAGTCAGTGATTGCTGTTTTAGCAGTAGTTTTATCCTACGTGGCCGCTTTACTACTGGGGTATAAACCGGTAGGAGAATTTGGACCGGTACTGATAGTCGGAATAGTTTCCAGCTTTTCGATGGTTTCAGTAAGCCTTTTGGTAGCAAGCTTTCTAAACTCGGTTTTTGATGTACTGACAATCGGTTGTTTTCCGTTTTTTCTTTTGATGTTCTTTTCAGGAAGCATGTTTCCACTACCTAAAATGAATATTTTGACGGTCTTCGGCCATCCCTTTGGAGTAACTGATATATTGCCGTTAACTCATACGGCAAATGCGTTCAATAAAATTTTAAACTTTGGAAGCGGCCTTGCCGATGTGGGTTTCGAAATGATTATGATTGTAATACTTTCAGTAATATATTTCTGTTTGGGGCTAATACTTTACCAGAAGCGGAAGCTGTCCAAAGTTTAGTTCAAAGATTAACCACCCTGACGTTTGTTCAGGGTGGTTTTGACTGTGTAGCAATTTGTTTTATTACAATTATTTCAGGGCTTCAATTATTCAGTCAGGTCTATAACACTGACAGGACAGCCATCTCTGGCATCTTCAGCATCCTGGTTATATTCATCCGGAATATCCTCATCTATGGCCTGGGCTTTATCATCTTCATTCATACTGAATACCGACGGACAAATTGATACGCACAATCCACAGCTTATACAGCCATCTTGATCTACCGATGCTCTCATTTCATACCTCCTGAATTATTTTTTTCTAAAGATATTATTACATAATTAACTTAATAATATCCCATAAAATTGTTGCTTGAAATGGTGTATACAATGTACTTTCTATATATTGATTTTATACTTAACTTGCGTTATATTTTAATTGAACTAAAATACCAAGCAAAATTAATTTTATGCAGCTATTGATACGGCTGCTTTAGAGGACAATATGGTAAATAATATAGAAATAATTGATAGTCATGTTCATACTTTTGCCGATGATGATGTTGCAGGTAAAATAATATCCTCTTTCAACAGGATATACGATATAGAGTTTAGAAATCCCGGCAATGGCACAATTAACAACGTATTAAATAATATGGAGGCAGGAGGAATAGACCGGACTGTCATGGTTAACTTTGCACCTCCAAAAATAATTCATCAGAACAATTTATGGACACTGGAAACAGCAAAAAATTCTAAAGGTAAACTAGTACCTCTCGTTAGCTTTCATCCGGAAATGGAAGGAGTCCTAACTGAGCACCTTGAAAATTATATTGAACTCGGAGCAAAGGGAATTAAATTACATCCAATGGCTCAGGGGTTTGATGTAAGGGATGAAAGACTCGATGATTTGTATAGAACCTGCAATGAGAAGCATTTTTCAATATTAATACATTGCGGACGAGTATCGAACGCCAGGTTAAACGAATACTCCGATTTTGAATGTATACTGCCGGTAATTCAGAAATACCCTGAACTACCCATTATTCTGGCACACATGGCAGATGGTAATGTAGAGCGTTGTTTGGATGTATCCAAGAAGTATAATAATGTATACTTTGATACTTCGATAGTTATCACTGGTTATCCAGAAATCATTGATGTTAACGAGCCAAGTTGGCCCGATGACAAGGAGGTTATTTCCATTATAAATGAAATAGGTGCCGTAAAAGTTGTATTCGGCTCAGACTTCCCATGGGGAAGCCCGATACATGATTTGCAAAGAATAATGAATTTTAACCTCGATAACAGCCAAAAAGAATTGATTTTCAGTGGTAATGCAAAAAGGTTGTTTAGTCTTTAATGGGGACGGTATAGCTGTCTAGCTGAGATCGACCATAATATAGAAAGACTTATTCTCTTTAATGCCGAATTTCACAAAATAATATTATATTGTAAATACATTTAACGTTTTTGTATAAAATACAATGTAGATATTTTTTTGGAAGGAGGCATTAATGAAAAAACTTTATTTATCTATTATATATGTCTTTATGCTATCGGTCCTCATCAGCGGGACCATTTTACTCAGCAAGCCTCAGGCCAAACATACCAAAGCAACTTATCCCCCGGGAATTGAGGTTGGTAAATCTAATTTATTCGATGTACCGGATAATGGATTTAATTCTATTAAGGTTCAAGGTGATATCATTGATAGGAAGCAGGAAGAAGTAAATATATTTAACAATAATCCGGAAATGAATATCAGAGCTAACCTGGTTGAAGATGAGTATGGGTTAATAGCTCTTAAGCTGACCTACAGGATTAATGGCAAAAAGGTATCACAATGGGTAGATTCCGCAAAGTTCAAAGAAATAAGAAATATATTCGGACTAAGAGAGAAACATCCGAATAGCTATACAATAAAGAATATGGTCCTAAATGAGAAACTTAAGAAACTATATTTTTTGTTTGAAGGGAAAGCAGCCGGTAAGTACCCTCGCACTTCAATGTTTTCATATGATCTTAAGAACTCCAGGCTGGAGAAGCTTTGTTATGTTGAGGGAAGCTTTGATAAATTTATATTAACATCGGATGGTAAATACAATGCCTGCTCCTATTCGGCCAATTCTCAAAATATTATTTACAATGAAAAAAGAACCGTAATTATTTATAGATGTAAAGACAACTTTCAAGTCTTTGACAGCAGTAAGGATATTATACCCGAGAAGACATGTATGACTAATGAAATGTATATTTATAGTTATGAATTTCAAAAATGGAAGGATAACAACACTTTTGAACTCAGACAAATAATTAGAGCCAGGGATGGGCGGGAAAAGGTAAAAGAAAATATATTTTTATATGACTTGGAGACAAGGACGGTTAAAGAGTAGGGGCTGAATTATCAGTCCCTTGTTTTAATTTTTTAATTAGTGTATTCTTTTAAGAGTACGCATATATTCATAATGGAGTTGATAGTCATGTATATTGTCGGTCTTAATGGAAGCCCTAACAAACAGGGAAGTACAAGCTTTCTGGTTGAAAAGGTACTTGAGGAATGTTCTAAACTTGGAGCCCAAACTACTCTGCTTGATATAGGAGTGATAATGAATGAACAAAAAAACAGCTTTTGTACTGTATGTTCAAATCCATGTACTGGCGGATGCTATAAAGGGACAAGTCTTGAAGAGGCCTTTGAAACTATGAAAAAGGCTGATGGAATAGTGATCGGAAGCCCGGTATACTTTGGAAGTGTGTCTGCACAGCTTAAGGCAATGTTTGATAAAACAAGACGTGTACGAGCAAATAAGTGGTTATATAATAAAGTAGGACTTGGAGTCAGTGTAGGTGCTTCAAGGTTTGGAGGACAGGAAACAACACTGAAGGCTATGCACGATATGATGCTGGTTAACGGAATGCTTATAGTTGGAGACGGTTTTATTAATGATGACTGCGGGCACCACGGCGTGTGTGCTGTGAGACCTGCGAAGGAAGATGAAAATGCTATAAAGAGGGCCTTCATATCAGCCAAAAGGCTGGTTGAAGTTTGCGGAGCAACCCGGGGTATAAGATAATCATATAAGAAATAATTTATAAATAGATCTATAAATTTAAAGATTATTAATTCACAAGATATACATACACATTATCCTAACAATATAAATAACGGAGTAGACATATGCTAAATGAATTTTCACGAAATGAATTGATTATAGGAAAAGTAGGTTTAGAAAAACTTCAGAACAGTAAAGTTGCAGTATTTGGAGTGGGTGGGGTAGGTTCATATACTGTTGAAGCTCTGGTGAGATGCGGTCTGGGCAAAATCGTACTTATTGACGATGATTGCGTGTGCCTTACAAACCTGAACAGGCAGCTGCATGCCACACGAAAGACTGTAGGTAAACCAAAGGTTGAAGCGATGAGGGACAGAGTTTTGGAAATAAATCCAAAGTGTGAGGTCACCATAATTCAGAAGTTTTATATGCCAGAGGTGGCAGAAGAAATACTGGACAGAACCTGTGACTATATTGTTGATGCAATAGATACCGTTACTGCAAAAATTGACCTGGTTGTAAGAGCAAATGAGATGGGAATTCCTATAATCAGTGCCATGGGAGCAGGAAACAAGCTAGATCCCACCAGATTTGAGGTGTCAGATATATATAAAACCTCTGTTGATCCCCTTGCAAAGGTGGTCAGAAAAGAGCTAAGACTCAGAGGAATAAAGAAACTTAAGGTGGTCTATTCAAAGGAAGAGCCGCGAAAGCCTGTGGAAACTGAGAGTTCCAGTTGCAGTGCAGGATGTATCTGCCCTAAAGGTTCAACAAGGAAGTGCACTGTCAAACACCAGATTCCGGGAAGCCTGCCCTTTGTACCATCTGTTATGGGGCTTATCATTGCAGGAGAAGTAATTAAGGACCTTATCGAGTGGAATAGTAAGGGCTAAAACCAACAGATGCTTTCGTGAGACAACAGGTTGAATTTTGTCCAAAAGCTTAGAAATAGAATGGAGATAAGTAATGTTTGAAAAAAGAATAAATATTTTTACAGGGCATTTCGGCAGTGGAAAAACCGAAGTTGCTGTCAATTATGCATTAAGACTGGCAGAGTCAAATTATAAGACCTCTATTGTGGATTTTGATATAGTAAATCCATATTTCAGAACAGCCGATGCTAAGGAAGAACTTGAAAGGAATAATATCTGGGTTATTCTGCCCATGTATGCCAATACAAATGTGGATGTCCCGGCAATTCCTCCAGAAATTTATTCACTTTTACAAAAGAAAGGATATAAGGCTGTGCTGGACGTTGGAGGAGATGACTTGGGAGCCAAGGCGGTAGCAAGGTTCAAGGAAGAGATACTTAGTGATGATTATGAAATGTTTTTTGTCATAAATACCAGAAGAGGAATGACAGATACTCCTGAAAAAATCATTGAAATGATTTCATTGATTGAGGAGAGTGCAAAAATAAAGGTTACTAAATTGATTAATAATAGTAATCTTCTTGAGGAAACTACGCCTGAAATAATACTGGAGGGTAACAGAATAATATCACAGGTTTCAAATAAATTGGGAATCCCCATAGGCATAACGGCTGGAATGGAGTCTGTTATCAGTCAATTGGATAGCACGCAATTAAGCGGTTCAGAATTGCTGCCCCTAAGAAAACAGATTCATCTGCCCTGGAACAGGGGCTAGTTAGCAGCGAAATGGAGTTAATATGACAGTTTTATATTTCTTTTTAGCAGTTATTGCAGGATATATTTTATTTAGTGTATACGGTAAGCTTACACATGACAGAAAAAGCAGAAGAAACATACAGCTTCAGTGGGGAAAGATACCTGACAGTGAGTATACCCCAGATTATTATGGTTCTGTCGGCAGCTATTTCAATAATATAAGGAATAACTGCCAAAGCTTTTACATTGATGATATAACCTGGAATGACCTTGATATGAACAGAGTATTCTCAAGGCTCAACAATACTCAGACTGATATAGGAGAGGAATACTTATATAAGCTGCTGAGAGAGCTGTCATATAACAAGGAGGTTTTGCATAAAAGAAATAGTCTGATTGAGTACTTCCAAACTAATAGCTCCGAAAGAGAAAAGGTACAGATTTTATTGTCACAGTTGGGTAAATTGAAGCATTTATATTTATCTGAATACATAAGCGGAAAAAGAAGAGGTCTTGGAAAAAGCGGTCTGTTTTATAAAATTTTATCTGTTGCTTTTATACTGACCCCTTTTATAGCTGCTGTATATCCTGCAGCAGTAATCTTATTCTTTGCGTCAATGGTACTGAATGTTACAATGTATTTTAAAGCAAGAGACCAGATTGTAGGACACTCGCAATCGTTAGGTTACCTTGTTAACATGATAAGTACGGCTAAAAGAATTGCTCGGCTGCCATATGAACAAATCAAGGAATTCACCGATAAACTTAAGAAGAGTTCGGATAAGGTTAAAGGAATTAGTCTGAATACTATATTTTTCATGTTTTATACTTCCCAAAATTACTTTTTGGAAATCATAAAAATATTCTTTCTGGGCGAACCAATAACCTATCATAGTATTTTCAGAATAATTGAGAAATACAGAGCAGAGTTTGAAACAATTTATGAAACCCTGGGCGAGCTTGAGAGTCTTATAGCTGTCGCTTCATACAGAGATAGCCTTGAATACTACACATATCCTGACCTAGAGCCTTGTAATACTATAAGTAATAACAAAGCTGATAATTACTCTAATGATAATTACACTGCTGAGATTAAGTTTACAGAACTGTACCATCCGTTGGTAGAAAAACCTGTTGCTAATGACTTTGCTACATCAAAATCTGTCCTGATAACCGGCTCAAATGCATCGGGCAAATCAACCTTTCTGAAATCCGTTGCAATAAATGCTATTTTTGCTCAAACTATTTATACCTGTCTGGCAAGAGAATACAGGTCATGTTTCTTTAATATTTATAGCTCTATGGCAATTAATGATAATCTGCAAGCAAATGAGAGCTATTATATAGTAGAAATAAAATCTCTAAAGAGGATAATTCAGGGTATTAACCCAAGAGTTCCAGTACTTTGTGTAATAGATGAAGTTCTGCGAGGCACAAACACAATAGAAAGGATAGCTGCATCTTCAGAAATAATGGGCTACATTGCCCTAAGTAACTGTATATGCTTGTGCGCCACACATGATATAGAATTAGCTCAAATTCTGTATGAGAAAGTCGATAATTATCATTTTCAGGAATTTTTTGAAGAAGACAATATTGCATTTGATTATAAAATCTATCCGGGAAAAGCATCAACTCGAAATGCAATAAAGCTGTTAAAAATTCTAGGCTATGATGAAAAAATGGTAGAGAAGGCAGAAAACAGAGCCCGGGAATTTATGTTAAAAGGACAGTGGACCTAAAATGGTAATGCTTACCAAAGTCGATTACTATAGGCTTTCAACTGATAGTAATTAACTTGCAAATACCATCAAAGAGTTTTATAATAAACAATAGTTTTAGTTCGCTAAATTACTAAAAAATCAATTAGTCAATTATTTTGATTTCCGGATTTTACAACTACTGACCAACACTCTAGTAGGTCTGATTTCTTCGCTATATCCAGTGGTAATTGGCTCAAATAATAAAAACAAGTGAGGTTCTTAAAATGGCAAAAGTAATATTTCATGAGGAAAGATGCAAAGGCTGTAAGCTTTGTGTAACAGTATGTCCCAAGAAAATTGTCATAATGAAATCTGACAAATTAAATCAGAAAGGCTTTCATCCAGCTGGTGTAGACGAAATGGAAAAATGTATCGGATGTGCCTTCTGTGCTACTATTTGTCCTGATTGCGTTATCGAAGTTGAAAAGTAAAAGCGCGGGTAGTACAGAATATTTGTGAACATCGAGTTTCCCCCGCGCAGTAAAAAGCCGTGAACGACTTTTTCAATACTATTTATATCGCTGCTAAGCAGCGAAATGGAGGATAAAAATGTCTGAAAAATTATTAATGAAGGGTAATGAAGTAATTGCGGAAGCCGCAATGAGAGCAGGTTGTAAGCATTATTTCGGATATCCGATTACACCGCAAACAGAAATTGCTCATTACATGGCTAAAAAAATGCCTGAAGTTAACGGGACTTTTGTTCAGGCTGAAAGTGAAGTAGCCGCTATTAATATGGTGTACGGTGCTGCAGCAGCAGGAGCACGTGTACTCACCTCTTCATCAAGTCCGGGAATAAGCTTGAAACAGGAAGGCCTATCATATATCGCAGGTGCAGAACTTCCCTGCGTTGTAGTTAATATTGTACGCTGTGGTCCTGGCCTCGGTGGTATATTACCTGCTCAGTGTGACTATTTCCAAGCCGTAAAAGGTGGAGGACATGGTGACTACAAGATGGTAGTACTAGCCCCGTCAAGTGTTCAGGAACTATATGAATTAACAGTAGAGTCCTTCAACATTTCTGATAAATACAGAATTTGTACCATGATAATGGGTGACGGTATGCTGGGACAGATGATGGAAGCAGTAGAATTCAAGGATCAGGAAGACATATACCAGGCAGATAAGAACTGGGCTACCACAGGAACCAAAATGCAGAGAGAATCCAATGATGTAACATCTATATACATAAATCCTGAAGTTCTTGAAAAACACAATCTTAAGCTGCAGGCGAAGTACAGACAAATAGAGCAAAATGAGGTTCGCTATGAAGCCTACAACTGTGAAAATGCAGATATAATAGTAACAGCTTATGGTACTATTGCTCGTATTATAAAGAATGTTATAAAGTCAGCTGAGCAAGAAGGTATTAAAGTCGGACTTATACGTCCAATAACTCTTTGGCCTTTCCCAACAGCTGCATTCGAACAGTATGCAGAGACTCCGAAAGCATTCCTGAGTGTTGAACTTAGTGCAGGTCAAATGGTAGAGGATGTTCGTCTTGCCGTAAATGGAAAGCGTCCGGTACATTTCTATGGACGTATGGGTGGAATGGTTCCAAGCCAGAAAGAAATTCTAAACAAGATTAAGGAAATTCTAAAATAATCAGGAGGGATTTGTTAACCCTTCCGGAAATGGAGAGTAAAATGGCAACAGTGTTTAAAAAACCACATGCGTTAAAAGATTTGTCACTTCACTATTGTCCCGGATGTACTCATGGTATAATCCACAGATTGATAGCCGAAGTAATTGATGAACTTGATATAGAAGGTACTACCATAGGCGTATCACCTGTTGGCTGCGCATATAACAATTACGAATACTTTAATTGTGACATGGTTCAGGCGGCACATGGTAGAGCTCCTGCTGTCGCTACCGGAGTAAAGAGAGTTCATCCTGATAACTTTGTATTTACTTATCAGGGTGACGGAGACCTTGCAGCTATAGGAACTGCTGAAATTGTTCATGCTGCAACCAGAGGAGAGAATATAACAACTGTGTTTGTAAACAATGCAATATACGGTATGACTTCAGGCCAAATGGCACCTACGACTTTATTGAATCAGGTAACTACCACCTCACCATTTGGTAGAAAGCCAGAAATACATGGTTACCCTGTTAAGGTCTGTGAAATGCTTTCTACTCTTGAAGGAGCAGTTTATGTTGAGAGAACCTCTGTTCATGACGTTAAAAATATAAATAAGACCAAAGCTGCTATAAAGAAAGCCTTCCAGGTACAAAAGGCCAAGAAAGGCTTCTCAATAGTAGAAGTTTTATCAACCTGCCCAACCAACTGGGGTATAAATCCTGTTGATTCACTTAAATGGCTTGAGCAGAACATGATGCCATTCTATCCTTTGGGTAACTTTAAAGGAAAGGATTTGGAGGTGTAGTATGAAACAATTAGAATTAATAATTGCAGGCTTCGGTGGACAGGGTATCCTCTCAGCCGGTAGACTGCTGGCATATGCAGGTATGTTGGAAGGAAAATATGTTTCATGGCTTCCATCCTATGGACCTGAAATGAGAGGCGGAACTGCAAATTGCAGTGTTGTAATATCCGATGAGCCCGTTGGTTCACCAATACTTGACACAGCAAATGTTTTGGTGGTTATGAACGGTCCTTCTCTTGAGAAATTTGAAAAGGTGGTTGAACCAAATGGTTTGATTATCTCCGACAGCTCATTGGTGGAAGCTAAGCCAAAGAGAACTGACGTTGATTTCACAGGTGTTCCTGCTTCACAGCTTGCATCAGATATGGGTAACCAAACATATGCAAACATTATTATTTTGGGTAAATTGCTTGCGAAGACAGGTATTGTTTCAAAAGAAAGCTTTGAAGCAGCCCTCAAAAAAGTTCTGCCTGCTAAAAAGCATCATATGATTCCTGAAGAAATGAAGGCTTTGGATCTTGGTCATGACTTTTAGAAATAAATTAATAAATTCTGTCACAATATTGTAAGAACTTAGAATTATAATTCAGACTATAAACTTGTTTATGGTCTGAATTTTTTGTACTACGAAGACCAGACACCTTCTATGTGTGGTCTGACTTTATGCAATTTACTTTTCAGGAGACAGGGTTAAATTAGTATTTTGGAGTGAGAAATATATGTGTATTTTACAAACAGTGGACTTAAGAAAATATTATGGTAACAAGGAGAACTTAGTTAAAGCTCTTGATGGCGTCAGTCTAGATATTAATCAAGGGGAATTCGTTGCAGTTGTAGGCTCCTCGGGAAGTGGAAAATCTACTTTGTTACATATGCTTGGAGGACTTGACAATGCTACTTCCGGTACAATTCTGGTAGCTGGTAAGGAAATCATGAAAATGAACGATGAACAAAAAACAATATACCGAAGAAGAAACATTGGGTTCGTTTTTCAGAATTATAATCTAGTACCGGTTCTGAATGTCTATGAGAATATTACTCTACCCGTTGAGTTGGATGGAGGTACCCTTGATAAAGAATACCTTAACAGTATCATTGAAACGCTTGGATTGTCCTCAAAGCTTATAAATCTTCCCAATAATCTATCGGGCGGTCAGCAGCAGCGGGTGGCCATAGCCAGGGCTTTAGCCACCAAGCCTGCAATAATACTAGCGGATGAGCCCACAGGGAACCTTGATAGTAAAACTGGCCTTGAGGTAGTCGGATTATTGAAAATGACCAGCAAAAAGTTCAATCAGACTATTGTCATGATAACTCATAATGAAGAAATTTCGCAGTTGGCTGATAGGGTCATACGCATTGAAGACGGTAAAATAGTCGGGGGTGCAGAGTTATGAAGTGCCCAACAAATAACAAACAAATAATTAAGAAGCTAATAATGCGTACAATGAAGGCTAACAGGCTTCGAAACATATTAGTGGTATTAGCTATAAGTCTAACCGCCTTTTTAATTACAACCATTTTCAGTATTGGCATGAGTGCCATTGAAACTATAAAGCTTCAGCAATTGAGAGCTATGGGTACTACCGCTCATTTGGCTCTGGCCTATCCTACAGATGAACAGATACAAAAAATTCGAACCTTGGACTATATAAAATATTTTAGTTTACAGGCACATGTGGCAGATATAATAGAAACTCCCGAAATGGGTAATATGGTGCTGGCTCTTCACTGGTATGATAAAGCTGAGTGGGAGATTATGCGTAGTCCGACAATGAGCAATATTGTTGGAGGCTATCCTCAAAAAATAAATGAAATAATGATTCCTGAGTGGATACTTAAACGTATGGGGATTGTAGCTCCTAATATCGGAATGGAAATAGAGCTGAAATACCGGGTAACTTTGAATAATGAAACATATGAAGAAAAGAGTAGGAAATTTATCTTATCCGGTTATTACACTGAGTATATGAATCTGCGCTCAGATAATGTAGGTTCAATGCACGTTTCATATGAATTTATGAAAAGCGAAGGTATTTCTACAAGAATGTCGGGAGCTGCTTCCATTATGTTCAAATCGCAAAGTAATATGAACTCAAAGCTCCAGAAGCTGGCAGAGGATATTAAGCTTAAAAGTGATCAAAAGCTCAAAGTTGTACCTATGTATGAAAATGGTAGTATTGCTGACACCGGTACTTTACTGGGAATGATTTTTATAATATTTATTATAATGCTTAGCGGATATCTACTGATATACAACGTTTTATCTTTGTCGGTTGCGAAGGACATAAGGTATTATGGATTGCTTAAAACAATAGGAACAACTCCTGTACAGCTGGGCAGAATTGTAAAAGGTCAGACCTTGAGGCTTACAGTGCTTGGAATACCTGTAGGACTGATGCTTGGCGGCTTGGTAGCATTTATTGTAATACCCATTGCACTATCTTTACTAAATTTTGAAAATGGTGTAGGGGGAGTCAAGGTTTCATTCAATCCGATTATTTTTATCGGCGCAGCACTATTTACATTGCTGACAACACTGGCGGGAAGTATGAAGCCGGCTCGAAAAGCGGGAAGTATATCACCTGTTGAGGCAGTAAGGTACACAGGTTTATCATCAAAGCGGCAGATAAGTAAATCGGTCGGCGGCGGTAAAACTCATAAGATGGCCTTTAAAAATATTTTTCGTGACAAAAGGAGGGCGATGCTGGTTCTAGTTTCTCTGTTTATGGGCATAACGACATTTTTGGTAATAAATACTCTGGTGCTTAGTATGGATACTGAAAATCTGGTAGCAAGTTATATAAAGAACGATTTTAAATTAACAAACAATACTGTAAATTATGACAGTTCCATTAAGCAAAAATTCGATGATAATTTTATCCAGAAGCTAAAGGCTATAGACGGTATAAAAAACACTAGACAAATTTCTATGCAGGAAGTTAACATCAAATATTCTGATGACCTCTATGGTAAACATATAAAAGATAGGGAGAAAAGATATAAGCTGCCGCCCCAAAATACTGAGCAGTTTATAAAAGAACCCGAATTATTTTGGAGCTGCCTGATTGGGGTTGACACCGATTACATAAAAGAACTTAATTTAAGTTTGAAAAATCCAATTAACCTTAGTGCCTTTGAAAAGGGCGAAATAGTTCTGTTTTCTTCAAATACACCTGAACTGTACAAAATAGGCTCTGAAATAACTTTTTCTGATAAGGATATTAATGCTGTTTCAACAATAAAACTTGGCGGCATAATACCTGATGATACCCCATACAAAGGATATAGCGGTATGGCTCCAAAAATATTTATTAGTAATACTAAAATGAAGCAACTTTTCAAGGAGCCTTTAATTTATGCATTTACTTTAGATGCTGAAGCTGGTCAGGAGAAAAAGGTATTAAGCCAATTACAAGCCCTGATCGGAGAAGATAATGGAGTTACTTTGGATTCAAGGTTAAAGATGATAGATCAATTTAGTAGCACGAAAGTAATAATGTTTATTCTTGGCGGAGGAATGTCACTTATACTTGCTTATATAGGAGTAATGAACTTTATTAATGTCATGGTAACAAGTGTCAATATCAGAAGGCAGGAGTTTGCAGTGCTGGAGAGTATTGGAATGACCTCTTCGCAATTGAGGAAAATGCTCTTATTTGAAGGAGGAATATATGCGCTAATAACATGCATTATGGTTTTAATACCGGGTAATGCAATATCATTTGCACTCTTTTCTCTGTTCAAAACCGAAGCAACATATGCAGTCTATACCTTTCCTTTAATACCTTTACTCATAGCATTTTTAATGATAATTACCGTGTGTCTTTTAGTACCTGAGCTTACGTTAAAAACAGCAATGAAACAAAGTGTGACAGAAAGGTTGAGAAGTATTGAAGGATAGGCTAAAATTAAGTATTAATGTATATAACTACCACGAAAGGTATGAGTCTTTCAAGTATAGCAATGATTTATTAATGAGGCTATAAAATGAGGATATAAAGAATGGAAAAAATACTTATTGTAGAAGATGATACTCTGCTAAACAGAGGGATAAGATTGGCTTTAGAAAAGCATGAATACTCTGTAATATGCAGCTTTTCATATTCTGAAGGATATTCGCTTTTTATGATAGATAGCTTTGATCTTGTATTACTTGACATAAATCTGCCGGATAAAAGCGGTCTGGAGCTCTGTAAGCAAATCAGAGTAATTTCACAAGTACCCATCATATTTATTACAGCCAATGATACTGAAGCTGATATTATAAGGGGTTTCCTTTCAGGGTGTGATGACTACATATCAAAACCGTTCTCACTTGAGGTTTTATTCCGCAGAATTCAAGCCGTTCTAAGGAGAGCAGCCAATACAGAACAAAATCTCTTCAGATCAGGTGAGATACTAATCGACTATGATAAGATGTTGGTTAAAAAGGCGAATGAGGTAGTAAAATTGACACCCACAGAATATAAGCTTCTTACCTTACTTACAAGAAATAGTGGACAGGTTCTTACACGTAAAATAATATTGGAAAAACTTTGGGACGTGGATGAGGCCTTTGTTGATGAGAACGCTGTTAGTGTCAATATGCGTAGACTCCGACAGAAGTTGGAATCGGATGCCAAAAACCCAGATTACATAAAAACAGTTTTTGGTATAGGCTATACGTGGGGAGGATAGTGCTAAGAATAGAGTTTACAAAGCGGAAAAGTACATGATGGAGAATAATGATGAACACAAGTAAAAAAATAACAGTTCTCTTAACGATGTTTATTGCCATAAATGTGGCATACCTTGTTTATGGGATTGTAGTTTCACGGAGTTTTGTAGAAATGACAATAAATATCTCTTTCGTACTTCTTAGCCTTGTTATTGGTTTTGTACATTATAACACGGTTAGGAACCACATACAGAATGTATTTTTGCAGCTGTCTGAAGTAGTTGGAGCAATTATTGATATGCGTGAAACAGAAGTTTTTTCTACTCTTGATGATAATATGCTATCTAAGCTGCAATCCCAGGTTATTAAACTGTCAGGTATTCTAAAAGCTCAAAATAATCGCCTTGAGAGGGAAAAAAACGAAATAAAATCACTTATATCCGATATAGCTCACCAACTAAAAAATCCTTTATGTAATTTGAATTTATATGTTTCGTTTCTTAAGGATGAGACGCTTGATGAAAAAAGCAAGCAGGAATTTGTATGTAATATTGTCGGCCAGCTTGAAAAGCTGAATTGGTTAATGGAAAGCATGATAAAAATGACCAGGCTGGAGGGCGGGATTATTCAATTAAAGCCGGAAAAAAGCTCCCTTAATGACTTGCTGTTGACAGCATTAAAGCAAATTTACCTTAGGGCAGAAAAAAAGCAAATTAATCTATCATTTAATCCCGGAGAGGACATAGTTTTAAAGACTGATAAAAAGTGGACATCGGAAGCCTTTACAAATATATTGGAAAATGCAGTAAAGTATACCGCTGACAATGGAAAGATTTCTATTAGAATTTTGCAATATGAAATGTACGTAAGAGTTGATATAGAAGATAGTGGGTCAGGCATTGAGGGAAAAGAGATAAATAACATATTTAAACGCTTCTACAGGGGCAGCAATTCCAAAAATCAGGATGGGGTAGGAATCGGGTTATATTTGTCAAGAGAGATTATATCCAGACAGGATGGGTACATAAAGGTAAAATCCACACCGGGAGTTGGCAGCACTTTTTCTGTTTTTTTGCTAATGATGAAGTGACAAAAATAAGGTAGTAACAGTGAAGGACAAAAAACAAGAGCATACTAAGGCTTTATATTAAGCGTTAGTATGCTCTTGCAGTACGAATACTAAATATTAAATATTAAACAGGATATCTGCATAAGTCGGGAATGGCCACAGTTTGGCATCTACAATGCATTCCAGTTTATCGGCTACAGACCTCAAATTACCCATTTGAACAAAGACTTCATTTCTATAAAGCATACCTTGCTCATAGGTATCCTGATTTGTTTCCTGAGCTTTTAAAAGCTTCTCATCAAGACAGTTGATTTCTTTCTTTAACTGAGCAGTAAGTGAAGTAACTTCTTTAAGTAATTCTTCATTTGCGCTTATATCAGCATCTACTCCGCAGCTTTTTATCTGGTTTATTGAGTTGGCAATCTGAGTACCGAAGTTTATAACTGCGGGAAGAATTTGTCTTTTCGACATTTCAAGCATAGTCAGGGCTTCAATATTGATTGTTTTTATATACTTCTCAAGTGAAATTTCATATCTTGAATGCATTTCAACTCTGCTGAAAACCTTTTGCTTTTCCATAACCGCCAAATTTTTTTCATCCAGAAGACATTTTATAGCTTCTACATAGCTCTTTATGTTTGGAAGTCCTCTTTTTTCAGCTTCAGTTACCCATTCATCTGAATAGCCGTTTCCATTAAATATTACCCGTCCGTTTTTCTGTACAACTTCCTTAATGATACAATTAATTTCAGTTTGTAGATCTTCAGCCTTTTCCATTCTGTCCGCAAACTGTTCCAGAACATCAGCAACTATAGTATTTAAGAAGAAATTAGATGAAGCAATAGAGGCTGATGATCCTACCATTCTGAACTCAAACTTGTTTCCTGTAAATGCAAATGGTGAGGTTCTGTTTCTATCGGTGGTATCCTTTGAAAGTGCAGGAAGTGTAGATACGCCCACAGTCAATTTACCTGCCTTATTAGTGCAGATATCTTCACCGCAAGCAATCTGCTCAAGGATTTTTGTAAGCTGATCTCCGAGGAATATGGAGATTATTGCAGGAGGTGCTTCATTCGCTCCCAATCTATGATCATTTCCGGGATTTCCGGCAGCAAGTCTTAAGAGGTCAGCGTATTCGTCGACAGCTTTTATTACGGCACACAGAAATAAAAGGAATTGTGCGTTTTCATGAGGTGTCTTGCCGGGGTCAAGAAGGTTCTGACCGTCATTTGTGGATAAGGACCAATTGTTGTGTTTACCGGAGCCATTAACTCCCGCAAAGGGCTTTTCATGGAGCAGACAAACCAGGCCGTGTCTTAGTGCCACAGATTTAAGAAGCTCCATTGTGAGCTGATTGTGGTCAGTTGCAATGTTTGCAGTAGAGAATATTGGAGCAAGCTCGTGTTGAGCAGGAGCTACCTCATTATGTTCGGTTTTTGCAGAGATACCCAGTTTCCATAATTCTTCATCAAGATCTTTCATGAAAACCGATACATGTTCCTTTATGCTTCCATAATAGTGATCCTCCATCTCCTGACCCTTGGGAGCTTTTGAACCAAAAAGAGTACGTCCGGTAAAAATCAAATCTTTACGCTTGTCATATGCTTTTTTGTCAATAAGGAAATACTCCTGTTCTGGCCCAACTGTAGCAGTAACTTTTGTAACATCCTCATTGCCGAATATGCGAAGGATTCTTACTGCATTCTTTGATAAACACTCCATGGATCTGAGCAGAGGAGTTTTCTTGTCCAAGGTCTCACCGGTGTATGAGCAAAAAGCTGTAGGAATGTATAGAGTATTGTTTTTGATAAAAGCGGGAGATGTACAATCCCAAGCAGTGTAACCTCTGGCTTCAAAGGTTACGCGTAAACCTCCGGATGGAAAGGAGGAACCATCTGCTTCACCCTTTATTAGTTCTTTACCGGAAAACTCCAGTATAACCTTACCGTCTTCGGTAGGGTTAATAAAGGAATCGTGTTTTTCGGCTGTTATGCCTGTCATTGGCTGAAACCAATGTGTATAATGAGTTGCACCTTTTTCTATTGCCCAATCCTTCATACAGCTGGAAACTACTTCAGCAATTTCAAGGGTAAGGGGAAGTCCTTCATCCATTGTTTTTCTAAGTGCCTTATATGTGGCCTTAGGCAGTCTTTCTCTCATTACTGAATCATTGAATACATTTGAACCAAAGATTTCACTTAAATGACTCATAAATCACCTCATAAAATATATTAAATAATTATTGACTATTACAGACTTATACAATTATTAATTTATACTATTAAAAGATACAATTTTTTATTAATAATTGCAAGAGAAAAAAATACTTACGTCTTTTTTTATCAGCAGTTAGCATCCCGTTACTTGACGAAAAACTTGAAAATAGAAGACTGTGTAAGTTCGGAGAAAATCAAGCTGACTATTAATAACATAAAAAATTGCAATAACTTACACACTTTGTTTCAAAAAGTTTTACAGATATATTACCTTTCCAGGGGAAATTAAAATAATAACTGCAATTATGCTATAATACTACTGTTACAGACTGTGACCTTCTAAATAACCAGTTCTGTTTAATGCATTTTTACTTATATTAATGTTAAAGGTGGTAATCTTGATTAACATAAACTTTAATCCTGTAAGTTTAATACTAATTATTCCGGTGTTATTTATACTTATATCTTCATTGTTTACACCCTTTAGTCGAGACAGGATAATCAATGGATTTTACTCTATTGTCAATAACCTGGAATTTATAACAGCATTGTTGATTGCATTGTTTTTAACAAGGGGAATTTTATTTGATCGAAGTAATTCTATTTTTAAACGTATATACGATGTACTCCCTGGAAACGTAAAAACAAGCTTGGCCGCAAACAATATTTATACATACCTTTGTGCAGCTTTTATTATACTTATAGTTGTTGTCCTGATATTGAGACTTATTACCTATCCTTTATATAATTATGTCTTTGTCGGAATTGCCAATCGGATATACAAATCAATGAATTCTCTGAGTAAGTTTACAAAAAAAATTATTTCTTTGTTATGCAGCATTCCAAAAGCACTTGTTACTTTAATATGTATAAGTTTTATTTTTTATTTCTTTTCGTACTATTTTACCGTTCCGGGACTTTCGAGATATATTGATGAATCCAGGGTACTAAATACGATTTATGATACAGCATTAAAACCCGTCGTAGACTCGGAAATCGCAAAGAAAATTCCTGTAATTATCAACGACCAATTTAACAAACAGGAAGGTATAGGAGAGCAAAGGGCTAAAATTGCTGAAAATATTAAGGATGCGCTGGGCAATTACAATATTAAGGTAATTCAATACTTTAACGGTGTAACCCTTGACGATGCTGTAAAATCGAACTCAGAAATTGATAAGTTGGCGGTTGAGTTAACTAAGGGAGAAAAGGATGATTACGATAAGAGTAAGAAAATCTATAAATGGATTACTCGAAATATTCATTATGACTATGAAAAGGCAAGAAAAATTGCAAAGGAAACCAAAGCCACCCAATCAGGAACAATAGTATGTTACGAAACCAAAAAAGGAATTTGCTTTGATTATTCAAGTTTGTTTATTTCAATGTGCAGAGCTAACGGTATAAAGGTCAGGCTTGTAACCGGACTTGGATACAGCGGACTCTCCTGGGGAGATCACGCTTGGAATCAATTTTATGATTCACAGGAAAAAAGGTGGGTTGATGTTGATTGCACTTTTGGAGTAAGCGGAATTTACTTTGATACCGCTAAATTCTCCTTTGATCATAAAAACGATGAAATACAGGGAGAATGGTGATTCTTTTATCCTAAATATTTTGGGAAATAACTATTGTATAAATATAGAAATTTATGTAAATTAGTAGTAAAATGGTATAGATTTCAAAAATAATATATTAAAATATTATAATTCTTAAGGGGATTAAAAACAATGAAACTCAAACTAAAAAATATTCCCGGAATTGAATTCATTCTTTTATTTTTAGTACTAATTATGAGCATATTTGGGGTATTGGGAGTCATTTCCTATCAGAAAACTTCAAGGGTTCTAAAAAACAGTATAGTTGACAATGCCGTTTATAGAAGCAGAGACAACGCCAATCTGATAAACCAGCATATCAACGAGTTTAAAACCATTATTGAAGGAGTGAGTTTTAGGACTGAAATACAATCCATGGACTGGTCTGTTCAAAAGCCTATTCTCATTGAGGAAGCTAAAAGACTTAATGTTTTAAGATTCCAAGTAGCTGATTTAAAGGGGTTTGCACATTCCACAACAGGCGATGAGCTTGATCTTTCCGACAGGTTGTGGGTTCAAAGGTCATTAAAGGGCGAAACATATATATCTGAGCCGTTTCAAGGAAGAATTGATAGTGACACAATAATCGTATGTTCGACACCTATAAAAAATAAGGAAGGAATTATTATCGGCTCTCTTTCGGCCGCAATTGACCCTGCTTATTTACATAATATTGTAGAAAATATAAAGATAGGTGAAACAGGCACCGGACTCATTATTAGTAATGAAGGAAAAATAATAGCTCATTCTGAGAAAGAAGTATCACCTTCCAAACAAGCTAATATCTCAGAGGATTCAGAGTATGGTGGATTATATAAGGGGGTAAATGCAAACACCATAGGTCATTCCTTTTATAAATATGCCGGAGAGAATTATTTTGCCTCATTTGCCAAAATTACAGACTACGGATGGTATCTGGCGTTGGCAGCACCTGAAGATGAGGTGTTTAAAGAACTTGATTCACTTAGAGAAGATTTTATAGTTTTGACCTGTATAACTATGGCTTTTGGAGTATTTTGCTGTCTTTTGTTAGCGGGATATTTCTTTAAAACCAGAATTGTTCAAAATCTGCAGATGTTGGTGGAAGAAGATAAGCGGCTGCTAAAAGAATCTGCGGAACTTGAAAAGCTGAGAACACAATTTTTTGCTAATATAACACACGAATTCAGGACTCCGCTGAATGTAATACTTGCATCCATCCAGCTGTGCAAATTCTATTTTGATAAAGAAAGGACTCCTAATACAAACAATCTTTCAAAACACTTGAAGACTATGAAGCAAAACTGCTACAGACTAATGAGACTTGTAAATAATCTTATAGATACTACTAAAATTGATGTGGGTTTTCTTGAAAAGCATGCCGGCAATCATAACATAGTAAAAGTTATTGAGGACATAGTTATGTCAATACAGGAGTTCACTGAAAATAAAGGAATTAACCTGTCCTTTGAAAAGAATACAGAAGAAAGGATTATGGCCTGTGATGTTGATAAGATTGAGAGAATAATTCTTAATCTAATTTCAAATGCCATTAAGTTTACCGATCAGGGAGGAAGTATTTTTGTTAAAGTTCAGGACAAAGTTGATACTATTTTGATATCGGTCACAGATACCGGTGTAGGCATACCCGAGGATAAGCAAAGCGTTATCTTCGAACGCTTTGTTCAGGTCGAACAGACTCTTACTAAAAACAAAGATGGCAGTGGTATAGGACTTGCCATGGTAAAGTCATTTGTTGAGCTGCATGGAGGCAGTATTTGTGCAGTCAGTGAGTTTGGTAAAGGTAGTGAATTTTTTGTTGAATTGCCTGTTACAACAGTGGAAAATAAGGAAGAAGAGGTTTTTCTTGAAGAAGTGGAAACACAAAGAAGAATAGAAAGAATTAACATAGAATTCTCAGATATTTATTTATTATAGTTTACTAAGGTAGAGTGATAAAATTAAACTTTTGCCTTAATTGCATTTTAGTGGTAATATTATAAAATAACCGGCTATGGTCTTAGCCGGTTATTTTATAATAGGAAATAGCAGAGATTTAATATAGTGTGGTATACACGCCATATTCTCACTAGACTTTAAAGGAGAAGATGAATAATGCATATAGATATTCAGGTTTCACAAGAGGAACTAAAACAAAGAATCGAAAAATTATGTAAAGCTATCAGCCAAAAGTATTCTGATTGGGACACAACAATTATATTAAGCAAAGTTAATCAGTATTATTTTACCGGTACTATGCAGGATGGCATATTAATTATTAAAAAGAACGGTGACGCGATGTACTTTGCACGTAGAAGCTATGAAAGAGCAAAAGCTGAATCACCGCTTTCTTGCATTTTTCCCATGGAGAGCTATAGGGAGGCTGCGGAGGTTGCAGGGAGTGAACTTGGAAATACTCTTGTTGAAACGGAAATACTTACTTTAGCCATCCTTGAGAGGCTTAAGAAGTACTTTTCAATAAATAAGATGTATAGTGTTGACAATTTTATATTTGGTGTAAGAGCTGTTAAAAGTGCTTATGAACTGGGTCTATTGCAAGAGGCCGGAAAGAGGCATCAAAAGCTGCTTGACGAAGTTGTACCTTCCATTATGAGAGAAGGTATGAGTGAACTGGACTTTACAGCTGAGCTTTACCAACAGATGCTGAAAAACGGATTTCATGGAGTTTCACGCTTCTTCCGCTATCAGACTGAGATGATTGCAGGTCAGGTAGGATTTGGAGAAAATTCCTTGTATCCAACCAATTTTGATGGACCGGGCGGTATGAAGGGAATGAGTGCTGCAGTCCCGATAATCGGTAGTAGAGACAGATATCTCAAAAAGGGAGACTTGGTTTTTGTTGATATAGGATTTGGTATCGAAGGATATCATAGTGACAGAACTCAGGTTTATATGTTCGGAGATACACCTCCCGCCGAGGTTGTTAAGGCTCATCGTAAATGTATTGAGGTACAGAGGCGTACTGCCGGGTTATTACAGCCTGGAAATATTCCTTCCCGGATATATGAAACTGTAATGTCTGAACTGGATGAGGATTTTCTGGAAAACTTTATGGGCTTCGGAAATCGAAAGGTCAAATTCCTTGGTCATGGGATAGGTCTTCATATTGATGAACTACCTGCTATAGCCATGGGCTTCGACCAACCACTTAAGGAAAATATGGTTATAGCCGTTGAACCGAAAAAGGGAATTGCGGGTGTTGGAATGGTAGGTGTCGAAGATACATATATAGTTACACCGGATGGAGGAAAGCTGATTACAGGTGGAGAAAAGGATATTATTGTAGTATGAAAATAGACAGATTACTGGGTATCATAACAACTCTCCTTCAACGGGACAAGGTGACGGCTCCTGAGTTGGCCTTGAAATTTGAAGTCTCCAGAAGGACTATTCAGAGAGATGTTGAGGATATTTGCAAAGCCGGTATTCCTATAATAACCTATCAGGGTGGTGACGGAGGTATTTCCATTGCTGAGGGCTATAAACTCGATAAAACGGTAGTTTCGGTAGAGGAACTGAATAATATAATTACTGGACTAAAAAGTATCAACAGCGTAGCGAATACTGCGGATATTGGAAGGTTGATTACAAAACTTTCACCGAAACAAATTCCAGCCGGTACCGGAGAAAAAGTACTGATTGATCTTGCCTCCCACTACAAAAGCAGCCTCTCCAATAAATTAACCCTTATCAAAAAGGCAATTTCTGAAAACCGGCTGGTCAGCTTTGAGTATTATTCCGAAAAAGGAGTTTCTAATCGGTTAGTCGAGCCATATATAGTGACATATAGATGGTCAGCCTGGTATGTTTACGGCTACTGCACTGAAAGAGCAGACTTTAGATTATTCAAACTGAACAGGCTTTGGAAACTGAAGCTTCTTGAAGAGGTTTTTGAAGTTAAAGAAATAAACCCGGATGACCTTAAGCTGGATAACTTTTTTCAGGATGACACTTTCCTCACAGCGTTGTTTGATAAGGAGACCGAGTATCTTCTGGTGGAGGAGTACGGTCCTGATTGTTTCGAAGTAACAGATCAAGGTAAACTGAAGGTTTCGGTAGGTTTTACAAACAGAGAATATATTTGCAGGTGGCTGCTTTCCTTTGGAGATAAGGTTGAGGTCATAGAACCTTTAGATTTAAGAGTGGAAATTGTAAAAACGGCAAAAAATTTAGTTAAGGTTTATGAACATGACATATAGTTGTCCGGTTCCCTTTGCTATAGTAAGATAGATGGTTAGAGAGGCAGAAAGTAGAAAAAACAGATGTTAACTATCTCAGATATTAGTATTCTAATTACTGTCTAGTTACTGTTTAGCCAGTTATTTATTTTGCCGTTTGGGCTAATTTGGAGGTATTTATGATTGAGTCAAGATGTGGAATTGTCTGTAGTGAGTGCGATTATAGAGAACAGTTTAACTGTTCCGGCTGTGTCAATATTGCCGTTCCGGCATGGGGCCAATGTGAAGTGAAAATTTGCTGTGAGAATAAGAGACTCCAGCATTGCGGTGAGTGTGACGCCTTTCCTTGTGCGTTGCTAAATCAATTTGCCTACGATGCTGAACATGGCGACAACGGACTTCGTATCGAGCAGTGTAAAAAATGGTGTGCAGAGTGTAATTCGACAGGTAAAAAATAAAGTAAGGGTGAGCTTATGGCTATGCTGCAAAACTATAATGAATTTATAAACAGAGTAAATGAGCTTGGCTTTATGGCCTTGTCAAATATCCTTCCAGGCCTTCCGTCAGTTGTAGATGAGACAAAAAAGGAAGCCTGGCATACAGGGGACCTGGATACAGATCCATGGCAATGGAAGGATAGGGCTGCCGAAGAAAAGCAATTAGCCTTCGGCTGTATATTAGGAGGGCATAAGGGGTTTGTCTCCAAGAGAATGTATCCATATTTTTATGCTTGCTTTCAACCACTGGAATCAATGGGCGACAGGTGGCAGGAAGGGCTTGTTAGTCAGGAAGTAAAACAGCTATGGGAGCTTTTTCAGACCCAAACCTTGTTGAATACCAGTGATATAAGGTATCAAATGGGTGTTGGAAAAAAGGGTGGCAGTAAAGTCGACAATGCTATAGTTGAGCTTCAAAAACTTTACTATATTACTGTTGCAGGTAACAGAAGAAAGTTGAATAAGGCAGGTGAACCATACGGGTGGCCTGCAAACGTCTATGACAAGGTTGAAAATTGGGCCCCGGCTTCATGGCTCAAAGCTTCCAGGGATTTGGACAAATCGGAAGCCGGCAGGTATTTAATTAATGAAGGATTAAAGATAAGTCATGATGTTAGTGAAGCTAAACTAAGAAAAGCACTGTCAATTAAGTAATCAGATTGTAAAAAAGTTGAAAACATATTGTTATTATAGCTTACAGACTTACACCCCTGCAGTATAGGGGTGTTTTCTTTATAATAATATCATAATGAGGTGGTTAGACATTGCATACTCGCGGTGCTATAATATACCAGTAAATGAAAATAAAGCAATACCAGAATTGAATTAGGAGGTTTAGCATGAAAGTTATTTCAAAACACTTCAAGGAAGACAGAGGATTTAGGAAAGGCATCAGCACTGAAGGGAGAGCTTTCCAAGCTTCAGGAGTAGGTAAAAGGACTAGATTGGCGGCATTAGTTATGGCATTTGTTATGCTTTCACCTTTATCGGCATTTGCATCCTCATCTACATCTGCAACAACGTCAGAGAAAGAAGTTCCAGTAACATCAGAAAGTCAGTCCTCAAATTCAGCTACTATGACAACTGAAACACAGGCAGTACCCGTTTCTGGGTCAGAGACAGAGTATATGGATTGGGGAAGAAGTAAGGGTATTGAAATTGCTGTTGCCAACGGTAAGACAGTTGAACTTAACAAGGTATTCGAATATAAAGGCCATAAGATAAAGCTTGAAAATGCAGTGTGGGAAGAGGATTCTCTTTTAATAACCTTTTCAACTCTGGATAAAGATAAGGAGAACACAATTTCGCCGTCCCAATTCTCACTGTTAAATGAAGAAGGTGTCAATATCAGTAACGGTCACGGAATGGAAAACAGTGGTGATGGAAGAGGAATTATTAATTTTCATCTGGAAGAAAAACTTGTAAATGGAGATAAGCTGTACCTAAATATATATACAATACGCCCTAATATCCCCGATACTGATAAACCCGATTATACTTATACAATGATATTGGATAAATCTTTAGCAACAGAGGGTAAAAAGATTAACATTGACAGAGAATGTAAAACTGAATATGGTACCTTGAAATTAACAGCAGCAAGTAACGATGATGGAAGACTGGCTATTGATTATACCTTTGATGCACTGCCTGAAGTAAAAACACTTATCAGCTATGATCCGAAAACAATGATTCATGTTCACATATTTCCTGAAATAAGTATTAAAGATTCAAAGAACCTAATTCGAGCTAATGGTAGATCCTCCGAGGGTAATGGAGAAACAGGTAAATTATTATTTGAAAGAATGCCTGAATTAAACCGGCCAGTAAAAATATTTATTCAATGCAGTGAAAAACTTGTGAATTGGAAACTTGCTTTAACCGTAAATAGGACTCCATCTGAAACCATTAGTATAAATAAAGAGTTTAAAAGTGAGGATGATATTTTTAAGCTTAAGGATTTACGCCTGGGAGCGGCAAGTACATCTTTGGACTTCGAATTTATACCCGGAAAAGATTCTAAGGTTAGCAGGGTTGAACCTGAAGTAATAATGAGTTTAAGGGGTAAGAAAATTCCTGGGTCGGCTAACTACGGGGAACTGAAGGGGAGAATAAATTTCAATTACCCTTTATCAAAAAAAGACCTTGATGATGCGACTATTTATCTCTATTCGGTTAATAAAAGTGTAGAGTGTAATGAAAGTATAAACGTGGAATTTGACAAAACGCCATCCTATAATCTAAAAATAGATGGTTCGGATATAGTTATATCAAATGTGGTGGTTAAAGACGGAAAAAGTTGTTTTGATATTGGAACCAATGATGCCAACAGGAAGTTTTCTGACTTTGAAGTGGGAATACAGTCTGAGAAAAATCATTTGTCATGGTCAAGTTCCTCAGAAAATGATAGAGATTTGAATAAATCAAAGAAGCCGATTAAGAAGTCCTTCGAAGTCGACGGGGAACATAAGAGCCTGGAAATAACGGTAAATACCCTGACTTATACAGATATATATAAGAGTGAGATTAAATTGAAGTAGTAATACAACAACAAGAACTACAACAACAAGAACTACAACTAGGACTTCAGTACATACTGTAGCAGTACTTCTGCAAGTATTAAAATCAGATGCCTCCGGTTTATCGCCGGAGGTATTATTTTTTACTACACATAACTCCAAACAAACATAAATACTTATATATTATATAAATTATTTATGAGGTGTATGAAATGAAGATTTTAATTATAAACCATAAAAGGTTTTCACGCTTTTTACTTGTAGGTGTAATAGGAGTGGCGCTATTATCACTACTTATTACCGCGGGGCATTTCGTAGTTATTAAGTCAATAGATGTAATTAATAAAAATCTAGTACTTCCCATATATAGTGTTGAGACAGATAAAAATCTGGTTTCCATTACATTTGACTGTGCTTGGGGTGCAGGTGATATTCCCACTATTTTAGAAATTCTGAAAAAGGAGAACGTAAAGGCCAGCTTTTTCATGGTTGGGCTATGGGGAGAAAAACACCCTGATGCCGTAAAACTAATTGCAAACGAGGGTCATGATGTAGGCAACCATGGCTATTCCCATCTGAGAATGAGTACAATAGGAAAGGAAAAATGCAGGACTGAAATTGAAATTTGTAATCAAAAGCTTGGAGAAATTTCAGGCAAGAAGGTAGAGCTCTTCAGACCTCCCTATGGAGACTATAATAATACAGTTATAGAAACCTGTAATGAGTTGGGTTGTTACCCGATACAATGGAATGTTGACAGTCTTGACTGGAAAAAAGAGATGAGCAAGCAGGCAATATTGGATAGGATTATAAAGAAAACAAAATCCGGTGCAATAATCCTTTTCCATAATGATACACAGTATACTGTAGAACTCTTGCCACAGATAATATCAGAGTTAAAGGCAAAAGGTCTGAACTTTGTTCCTGTTTCTGAACTGATAATGAGGGGGAACTATTACATTGATGACCAGGGAAGGCAGCAGAAAAAGTGAGGGTATAGTATGTTGCAATTCCCTTTTTGGAAGACTTCATACCGGAAATGGCCATTGTTATTCCGATAATTGTAACAATAATTCCGACCAGAGGAATAATCCAGGCGATTAATCCAACAAGACCAAGTACCAGAGCTGCTGTAGCTTTGCCTGTTGGATCATGCAATTTTATTTGTCCGGTATTATTTTGAGGTTCAATCATTATTTTCTCTCCTTTTGAACATTTACTTTATCAGCGTTTCAAGTGTTTTAACTCTTGAGGCCAGCATTTTTTTCAATGCAAAACCAAAGAAGCCCGTAATTCCCATTTCCCCAAGGTAAACTCCTGGCAAAAGGGCAAACTTCAGCCAAGCCTGTAAGTATATTTTACCTTCTGTATATGTAATTTTGATAAACTGGGGTGCTGTCAGAAGTCCAACACCTTTCTTCCAAACTTCTTCACCCTGATAGTTCGTTTTTGTGAAACCTTCCTTATTAAAAAAATCTTCGGCCACAAATCTTGCTGTATTAATGTCCTTTGTAGTTGCAATTTCACTAATATAACGTGCCATAAACTACCTCCATTATAGTTACTTATAAAAACGGTTAATTATGTAAGTAAAGCAAGAAATATATCGGTAAAAATTTAGTAAAACAATATACAAAAATGACAGATTTTGCGGTTGTAGGTATAAATTACTATGAAGGTCCTAGGTAGAATGATGACAAGAGAAGGCAAAAAAAGAAGTGAGGGTATTCGACTAAGTCTCGCGTTTCAGTACCTTCGACGGACTCAATTTTTTGTAATACTTAAACAATCTGCTAAAATAATTAGCATCGTCAAACCCTGTAGAAAGTGCTACTTCAGTTATATTTAGATTGCCTTGCCTTAACAGTAAGTATGCTTTCTCAATTCTTATTCGATTTATGTAATCTATAGGAGAATACCCGGTAAAATTCTTGAAAAGTCTGCAGAAATGGTGGCGGCTTACATGCATCATTTCTGCAAGCTGATCAAGTGTAATTTTTTCATGATATTGGGATTGAATAAAATCAAACACACATTTAAATTGATTTAACCTGTTTATCTTCTCAATAGATTCCTTCCCATTCAGAATCTTTATGCAATGATTTTTAAACATTATAAGTAATATCTGATAAGCAAATGTTTTGAAGGCCAATCCACTGAATTCATTTCTATTTTCATATTCGTCAATAATGTTTTTTAAGCAGTTTCGAAAAGCTGAATCATTGATTTTATTGTCAAATATAACTAAATTCTGCGTAATAGGAGTTATGTATTTTAAGTGACAAAGATCAAGCTCATTTGAAGTTAAGGTTGAAAAATCAATTCTTACAATCGTAACTTGGAGATTAGTACAGAGATTTTCCATATAATGTAGTTCATTACTATTAATAATTATTGTGTCATTTGCTGTAACGGGGATATCCTTACCCTCTAGATGTATTTTTCCTGTGCCATTAGTAAAAAAATAGAACTGCATATGATTATGCCAGTGGAAATCCATTGATGGACCTGGTTCATAGTAAAAGCATTTTGTAATCTGAACAGGAAATTCATTGTCAGCAATATTAACTTGTTTGTATAATGCCAGGGTATCCAAATGGTTCCTCCAAATCAATATTGTGCTAATACAGAGCAACATTGTTAATGAAAAATGCCAGTATAGAGATATAATACTATTTATAGAATAGATTGTAAATATTATATGTGTACACAGTAATGTTCAATCAGAGCATAAGAAGGGATTGATTGACGTGAAAAGAGAAGAAACATTATGGTTATATTTAAAAAGAATCAAGCATATAAGGAAGAAAATGGCACTAGCTACAATATGCTCGTGTATTAACAAATTGGCAGATCTGGGACCTCCAATTCTGATAGGAATAGTTATTGATCTGGTTGTTTCAGGGGAAAATTCTTTTATTGCCAGTTTTGGTATTGCATCTTTACGAGCGCAACTAATATTTATTTCATTATTAACAATACTTATTTACAGTATAGAATCCTTAAGTGATTTTGCTTCTAATGTACTTTGGAAAAATATCTCTCAACACTTGCAGCATCAATTAAGAACAGAAACCTATATGAATGTTCAAACACAGGACATGGCCTATTTTGAAGAGAATAAAATCGGTTACCTGGCAAACATAATTAACAGTGATATAAGTCAATTACAGATATTTCTTGATTCAGGCTTACATCAGATAATTCAATTCATTACAAATTTTATGTTAGTTGGTATTATTTTTTTCCTTTCAATTAAAAGTATGGTCTGGCTTATTGTTTTACCTATGCCGTTTATTATCATTGTATCAAAAAAATATCAGAAAATTATTGAGCCTAAGTACTCAAAGGTAAGGGATGTATCTGCAAAAATAAATGCTCAGCTTATAAACAATCTTGATGGTATCTCTACTATAAAAAGTTACTCAACCGAAGACTATGAGAATAAGAGAATAGAAGAATTAAGCAATGAATATCTCGAAAGCAGTAAAAAGGCTATAACGGCGAACTCGGCTTTTATTCCCATAATCAGAATGATAATAGCTATAGGCTACACGATTATATTGATAATCAGCGGTTCATTAGTACTTTCAGGACAAATAAATGCTGGAGTATTTGCGACTTTAATGTATATGTCTGAGAGAATTTTCTGGCCTCTGGTATCAGCAGGGCAGCTATTTGATTCATACCAACAGGCGAAAGTATGTGTTAAGAGGATTTCTCAAATAAATGCATCAAAACCGGTAATTCATGATGGAGACGGATTAATTGATAAAACCAAGCTTTCAAGCAGCATTTCATACAATGATGTAACCTTCGGTTATAGCTCACGGAAGGAAGTAATAAAGAACATTAACCTAAAGATTATGCATGGAGAAACTGTAGGAATTGTGGGTTCAACCGGTTCGGGTAAAAGTACATTACTAAAATTGCTATTACGCTTTTATGACGTTACCGAGGGTAATATTTTGCTAAATGATGTAGATATTAAGAAATATAGGCTCAAGGAATTACGAGGGTCCATTGCATATATTAGTCAAGACATATACATATTCCCAGGCACAATTAGAGAAAACATTTGTTATGGGTGTTCATATGCAAATAGTGACGATATTTTGAAGGCTGCACAAATGGCTGAGGCCCATGAGTTTATAATGAAATTACCTAATGGTTATGATACCGTTATTGGCGAAAAGGGACAGAGCCTTTCAGGCGGGCAACGTCAAAGGCTATCAATTGCTAGAGCCATACTAAAAAACTCACCTATTATTATTCTAGATGAAGCGACTTCTGCATTGGATAATGAAACCGAAGCTTCAATTCAACTTTCAATTGACAGACTATGCAGGAAAAAAACGCTGATAATTATTGCTCATCGTCTTTCGACCATAAGAAAGGCGGATAAAATAGTAGTTCTGGATAACGGATCAATTGCTGAACATGGTACACATGAAGAATTACTTGAGAAAAATCAAATATATGCAAAACAGTGGAGAATACAGACAGGCCAGGTTACTGAAGTGGACAGGATAATAAATGAACAAGAAATGTCACTAAAAAATCATAAAATGACTGTACAGGCATAGTATGTTTTATATAAAATAATTATAGTAGATATTTTATTAATCATGCAGACAGATATACCAATCATAATTACTAATTTAGGAAAGAGGAAAATACTATGAACAAGACAAAAGTAAACTGGGGTATTATCAGCTGTGCCGGAATTGCCGAATCATCCGTTATTCCCGGAATTTTAGGCGCAAATAACGCTCAATTGTACGCAATATCAAGCAGGGGAAAAGAGAAGCTGGAAGAGTTCAGGGGAAAGTTTAACCCTGTAAAGGCGTATCAAAGTTACGATGAACTCCTGGATGACCCTGAAGTAGATGCCGTATATATACCACTTCCAAACGGGCTGCATTTTGAATGGACTAAAAAAGCAGCCGAGAAGAAAAAGCATATACTTTGTGAAAAACCAATGGGAATTTCCACTGAGGAAACAAAGCTTATGAAGGAAATTTGTGATAAAAACGGTGTCCTGCTTATGGAAGCATTTGCCTATAGACATAGTCCACTTACTTTAAAAGTTAAGGAATTGGTTGACAACGGAGAAATCGGTAAGATTAAATTCATGGAGTCACATTTCAGCTTCATTCTTAATGACTTGGAAAATGTTAGATTATCAAGTAGCTTGGCTGGTGGAGCTACCTATGACGTGGGTTGCTATAACATTAATATCATTAGGTATATAATAGGTGCTGACCCCAAATCCATTTATGCTACAGGTGAAATCGGGGAGAAATCCGGTGTGGATGAAAGCAGCTGCATAGTAATGGAGTTCGATGGAGGTATTAAGGCAGTATCCTATTGTTCTTTCCGCTGTTCAAGCAGATGCGAATATACCATTGCAGGCGAAAAGGGAATTATTTCAGTTCCAGTTTTTTTTAACGCAAAAGGAGAAACCAAAATAATTATAAAGAAGGATTCAGGAACAGAAGAGGTTATTGTCCAATGTCCTGATAACTATATGCTTGAGGTTGAACAATTCGGAAGATGTATATTACAAGGAGAAAAGCCATTTGTAAGTTTCGAGGATTCAATTAATAATGCAAAGGTTATTGATGAAGCTTTAAAACAGATATTTATAAATAAGTAATCATTAATCAATCTAATAAAAAGAGATCAATTAATACTAAAATAAGTTGACAATTTGGAAAATATATGTAAAAATACTTAAAACTAAATTTGTTACTTGCAGATTTCGGAATAGGTAGTACTCTAAGCTGTTAAAGTTACCCCACGGAGTCATATGATTCTGTGGGGTTTAATATTTAGGGGGTGACAAATATGGGAACAGTTAAAGAATACTATAATTTTGAATACGATGAGTGGTCCAGGTTGGAAAGACACCGGATTGAGTTCGAAATGACAAAGCGGGCGCTCGGTGAATTTATTGACAGTAACTCTGAAATTCTTGATGTTGGAGGAGGACCTGGCAGATACAGTATATTTTTAAGCGAACAAGGTCACAAGGTAACTCTATTTGATTTATCAGAAGAACTTGTTAAGCAGGCTGAAAAAAATGCAGCTAATGCCGGTGTTGTGTTGGATGGCATTGTACAAGGAGATGTATTGGAACTGGACAGGTTAATTACAAACAGGCTTTATGATGCAGTACTTTGCATGGGGCCAATGTATCACCTGCTACAGGAAGAGGAACGAACAAAAGCCTTAAAGCAGTGCTTAGACAAGCTTAAACCCGGCGGAATCATTGTTATTTCATTTATATCAGCATACGCTCCCATAATTGATTGCCTTAAATATGACCTTGAATCTATATCGAACAGTAAATCAAGGCTTTTGAACTACCTTACTGATGGAAAAAACGATAATAGTTTCGGTTTTACAGATGCATACTTTATTAATCCTGACAACATTGATGATTTACTAAAGGATTTTAAGGTTTCAAAACTAAAGCTAATGGCCACAGAAGGCATGGGAGCTCTTATTGAACCAGCACTAATGCGGCTTTCTGAAGAAGCCTTTCAGGAATGGATTGATCTATTCTATAGGATATCTGACAACGAAAAATTATTTGGTTCATGTGAACATTTGCTATATGTGGGAAGAAAGGATGATTAGTTTGAAAAAATTCTCCTTTATTCACTCCATTGCGATAAAGGATATATATATATTACATTTTGTAGCACAAAAGCGGCTCAAAGCCACCTTTGGTGGCTTAGGAGGTTAATATTATGAATTATAAAGAGATTATAGATAATTTTTATGAGTATTTTAAATCAATTGACTCGGAAATAACAAAGGTGAAATTATCTGAAGATAAGTGGTCATTGAAAGAAATAATCGGACATTTGATTGATTCTGCCTCAAATAATCATCAGCGAATTGTAAGGCTTCAAATATCTGATCTGCTTGATTTCCCTCAATACGATTGTGAACAATGGATCAGAGTTCAAAAGTACAATAATTTTGATTGGGAATTTCTTGTTACTCTGTGGTATCACTACAATGGCCTAATACTAAACATTATTAATGGAATTAAAAGTGAACATTTACAGAATTTATGGGTCAAGGATGAAGACAACTCAATAACACTGGAAGAAATTATCCGTCAATATTATATACATTTAGAAAAGCACATGGAACATTTCAACAAAAGACTAGGTGAACTACTTATATAATAATGATTTAACAGTAAGGAGAACTTCATTTTGACTAATTTGGGATTTATAGGTTTTGGGAGTATGGCAAAAATGCTGGTGAGTACTTTGTTAGACTCAACACCAATTAGCCAAAAGGTATTACCCCAATCTGTCATAATGAAAAGGTCTCAGTAAAAGATATGGAGTTGATTGAGAGATTACTAAATAACATAAGTAGGGTCAAGTATATCCAAGAGAAAGATTTCGGATTCATTTCGGAACTTACTAGCTGTGCACCGGGCCTAATATCAGCAGTTTTTAGCAATTTTGCTAATGCTGCTGAAAAACATACATCCAGCTTTGAACGTAAAGAAATTGAAGAGGTGCTATTATACACACTTTACGGTACAGCTAAACTAATGTTGGATAAGAGAATGAATTTTTAGGATGTAATATCCAGAGTTGCAACAAGAGGTGGGATTAGGAGGAAGGTGTAAAGGTCATCAATGAAGGAATTCCGCCTGTATTAAACGAGATGTTTGATAAAACTATGGAAAAGCGGAAAGTGATAAGTCAAATGGCTACAGCAATGATGGAATAATGGTCTTATTAATTAGGAATAGTTAAAAAACATTAGGATTTTACCCTGATTTATGAGCATATTATCGGTAAATTAGAATATTTAGAAAATACAGTAGAATTAATGTTTGAATTTAAACCATTAATGATGCTATACTAACGAAGCTATCAACGACGACGACGCTTAAAAGCTCGGCTTATGGTAATGGTGGATACCCAATTAAGGCAATACCAACTACCATAAATTGAGAAAATAAAAGTGTTGACAAAGGGATAGCAAGCGTGTTAACATAGTCAAGCTGTCAATGACGGAAACACTTAAACAGCTCGGTTTAAGGTATACAGATTACCCGGTATGGGAAACAATAGCTACCATAAATTGAGAAATAAAAAAGTGTTGACAGAGTGGTAGCAAGCATGTTAACATAGTCAAGCTGTTAACGACGGCAACACTTAAACGGCTCGATTTAAGGTGTATAAATCGCCCAGTGAGGCAATGATGATTACCAGAAATTAAGAAATAAAAAGTGTTGACATAATTACAGCGACATGGTAACATAATTAAGCCGTCGCGATAAGCGATGTGCAAACCTTGAAAAGCAGTATAAACAACGCTTTTAAGGTATGGACTTTGAAAAGTAAACAGTGACAAATACATGCAAATGTATGTACACAATGTGTACATTGTAAAGGACTCAATAATAATTCCAAAGAAC
>JAEWMS010000052.1 GCA_023393115.1 Bacillota bacterium | reverse complement strand
CCGGTTATGAGCCGGTTGCTCTAACCAACTGAGCTAAAGGCCCGTTGTGGCTCCTCAAGTAGGACTTGAACCTACGACCCTGCGGTTAACAGCCGCATGCTCTACCGACTGAGCTATTGAGGAATATATAAAATTTTATGCAAATGGCTTAACGCCGCTTAACTATTGTGTTTGAGAGTGTTTCTCAAGAACACAAATAATATTATACTTACGAACCGGTAGCTGGTCAACATTATAATTTGCCTTTTTTGACCGTCTGGAAAGATTGTCACTCAATTTCAAGCATTTAATACTCCATACTAAGTCCTGCTAAAAATTACATACTCCATAAAACTATCTAATTAAGGCTTATACAATATATTAGTATTGCCAATAAAGAAAAAAGACCCGATTTCGAGTCTCTCATTTTTCCTTATTATTACACTTTGTTATTATACCTTATTTCAATAATACTATGAACATATTATTTACCATTAATCCAAATAATCCTTCAACTTTTTGCTTCTGCTTGGATGTCTGAGTTTACGCAGTGCCTTTGCCTCAATCTGACGAATACGCTCTCTTGTAACATTAAACTCTTTACCAACTTCCTCAAGAGTTCTTGCACGCCCATCATCAAGACCGAATCTCAGTCTGAGAACCTTTTCCTCACGGGCTGTCAAAGTATCCAATACATCAATAAGTTGTTCTTTCAGCAAAGTAAATGCTGCAGCTTCAGCAGGAGCCGGAGCATCATCATCTGGAATAAAGTCACCAAGATGACTATCTTCCTCTTCACCAATAGGCGTTTCAAGAGAAACAGGTTCCTGTGATATTTTCATTATTTCTCTGACTTTGTCAACTGACATGCCTATTTCCTTGGCAATTTCATCAGGTTGAGGTTCTCTTCCCAGTTCCTGAAGCAGTTGTCTTGATACCCTTATAAGCTTATTTATTGTTTCAACCATATGAACAGGAATACGAATAGTTCTGGCTTGGTCGGCAATAGCTCTGGTTATGGCCTGCCTGATCCACCAGGTAGCATAAGTACTGAACTTAAAGCCTCTTCTATAGTCAAACTTTTCTACAGCTTTAATCAAACCCAGGTTACCTTCCTGAATTAAATCGAGGAATTGCATACCTCTACCAACATACCTTTTTGCAATACTTACAACAAGTCTGAGGTTAGCTTCAGCAAGCCTTCTTTTAGCTTCAATGTCACCATTTTCCATTCTGTGTGCCAGATCAATTTCTTCATCTGCTGTCAGAAGGGGCACCTTACCAATTTCCTTAAGATACATTCTAACAGGATCATCAATACTAATTCCCTCTGGTATACTAATATCAAGTTCTTCGTCTGTCAGCTGAATTTCTTCCATTTCAGCTTCAATGTCGCCTATAACATCAATACCCATATTTTCAAGGGTTTCGTATATTTTTTCTATATGCTCCGGTTCAAGCTCTATTTCCTCAAAAGCATCAATTATTTCCTTATAAGTGAGCATTCCCTTAGACTTACCCTTGTCAATCAAATCCTTTAGTATTGCTTTTCTTGTTTCCTGATTATGCTTCATAAGTTCCCCTCCCTTCAAGATTTATTAAATACCTTTCTTCATTACAGCTATATTCAATACAATACTGCTTAATTCCCGATTTAATAACTCAACATCTCCTTCTGTCAGATCAGATCTCTTTTTTAATTCAATAATTTCATCTTTTCTTGCTTCCAAACCAAGTAGGTTTATTCTCTTTATAATGTCAAGAGCTGCTTTTTTGTTGTCCTCAAAAACACTCTGGGATTGGATTATATTCGCAAAACTCTCAGCAAGTGCAGGTGAAAGTTTATTTAGTATTTCTCCGGTTATTACTCCGGATTTATTTTCAATTCGCTCAATGGCATAACTGAAAGCTTGTCTAATTTCACTGGATTTTATAGTATCAAGCTTGATGCTATCTTTTATCTGAAAATATACGTTATTTTCTAAGCATATAGTAGACAACAGCATCAGTTCAAGTTTTTGCAGTCTTTCTTCGGCTGATTCTGCATTACGCTTCCTCTTTACAGTGTTAGTTCTTATTACATTTGTTTCTTTTGTCTGCTTTTCGCTGGTTTTCTGTTTCCTATACTGCCGCTTTGCCAATTCAGAGTAAATAGACTGCTCACTTACTCCAAATTCTCTGGACAGTTTCTTGACATAAAGCTCTCTTTCTACATTATTGTCAATTTTATCTAATATAACCATAGCGTTATCAATAAACTTGACTTTTCCGTCATTTGTCGTGGTGTCTATCTTATTGTCAAGCATTTCAAGTTTAAAATCTACCAAATTCTTCGCTTTGGCTACAAGACGTTTAAACTCGTCAATACCACGTGTTTTAATAAATTCGTCCGGATCCTTTCCGGAGGGTATTGTCAAAACTTTGACATTACAGCCAATTTCATTTAGTAAATCCAAACTCCTTAATGCTGCCGTCTGACCAGCATTGTCCGAATCGAAGGACAAGACAATTTCTTCAGTATACTTCTTAAGTAACTTGCCCTGGCTATCGGTTAATGCTGTCCCCAAAGGTGCAACTGCATTTATTATTCCACTTTGATGTAAGGATATAACATCCATGTATCCTTCTGCTAAAATAATCTGCTTTGAGCATGCATTTTTAGCAAAATTCATAGCATATAAATGCTTACCCTTATGATAGACCTCGGTTTCAGGTGAATTCATATATTTCGGCTGAGAAGAATCCATTACTCTTCCACCAAAGGCTATGACATTTCCCCTGATATCAAATATGGGGAACATTATTCTGCCTCTGAATCTGTCATATATCTTTTTAGTTTCTTCCTTAAATATAACAAGTCCACTGCTAATAATTGCTTTTTCACTATGTCCCTTGCTTTTAAGCTGTTTGAAAAGTGCATCATAACTGTCGGCTGCATAGCCCAGGCCAAATTTTGTTATGGTCTGTCGCTCAATCTCCCGATTAAGCAGATAAGTCAACGGTGCTTTGTCTTTTCCATTAATAAGGTTGTTGTGAAAAAATCTTGCAGCCTCTATGTTTATCTCCAGAAGTTCTTTTTTCAGCCTGGCCTGCTCGTTGTCCTGAACACCGGTGCTTGTTTCAGGTATCGGTATTTTGGCTCTGTCGGCAAGTAATTTCAAGGCTTCCGGGAAATCAAGATTCTCAATCCCCATAATAAAATGAATTACATTACCTCCCTTTCCACAGCCAAAACAGTTAAATATCTGTTTTACAGGCTCAACCGAGAAAGATGCGGTTTTTTCATTATGGAAAGGGCATCTGCCAAAATAATTCTTTCCCTTTTTATCCAACTTAACATACTCGGAGATTACTTCAACAATATCATTATTAACTCGAATTTCCTCAATTAGATCCTCAGGAAATAAATATGCCATTATGCACTACATTCCAATCTGATTTGATAATCAACTTACCAAATATTATAAACATATTTGCCGCTATTTATTTTTACTAACAAAACTTCTGTCAATTACACCAGAACCTCATGATATTATTATCCGAGAGTAATTGACTTAATAATTGTTCGACATTATTATTAATATTCCTTCTTTTTTAATAAAAAAAGTATACTCAAAGGAATATTTCTTCAATAGACCTTAAAGTATACTTTTTATATAATTAATATGTAATTTTATCAGGCTATACAGTCATATATTACATCCTTTGCACTAACAGGAGTAACAGAATTCTTGTACATAAGGTTTATAATCTCCATTGTATGAGCCTTTGAAGGTAGAACGTCATTTATAACCGCTGTTTCCGATTCACCGCTGTCTTTAGTCAAGTTTATCTGAATTCCATATGTATATGAATTGTCAGTTTCACAAGATACTAAATAGTAATCAAGATTAAGTTCCTTACAATCGTACTGCACAGCCTCATTGATTTCAAGTTTCTTTGAACAGACTAGTTCCATATTAACCTCCCCAAGCCAATTGTGGCTTTGACGCCTTAATTGCTTTGAGACGTATTAGCAGCCACAAAATGTAATTAATTTTTGTCTACTCCAATCAAGTACTTTGGCACGTATATAATTAGTCACCATTTGTCCTACATGCGTTATTATAATATATTGCCTTACTATTCATCTACACAAAAGTTTTTAGTTAATTCGACTACTTAACATAAATAACTCCAAAGTCTGTAATTATGATGTCGAAGTATGAAATATTATCAATTATTTACATTGAATTTAACCGCTATGGGTGTTAATATTTTACGTGAACCAAGTCATTTTTTACACCAAGTTTATAACACATTGGTTAAAATATTAATTTTCGACTTAAAAATATTATTTTACCTTATATATTACAAAAAATATCAAAAATTGAGGTATTCCATTTTTATTTATATTCTATTATCAGGGGGCATTACATGGAAAACAAGCAAACTAACAGATCAACAAAGTATAACGTTATTAAGCTTATGAATTCTGCAATTTGTGACATGGCAGAATTCCCGAAAAAAATGCTGAAATATGCTACTCCGGCTACTTTAGCATTATTAGCCATAGGTACTGTATTGTTTGTTATCAACAAGACGAACAATAATTTCAGCAGCGTATTTGAATTCACTACAACAACTCTTATAACCAACAGCATTTTTGTTATGGCTGAATTTATAATTGCTTCGTTGGTAATTGATATTATTATTAAGAAGAGTTCAAAACAATGATTTTTCGAGACAAATTAAGCAAATAAGATATAGAACCTCTAGAGGGTTATACCTCACAGCAGGTTCTTTTATTTTTGTTCAATGAATGAATAATTAATAATTAATAATTAATAAAAAACCAGGGGCCCTCGACGCCCCTGGTTTTTTATTAACCAAATTAGTTCTTTTATTACAAATTTTCATTCTGCTTTTCTCACAGATTATGATGCCTTTACAGCTTTTGCTTTCTTCTGGTGTTCCTTGAACATTACCCACAACGGAGTTGTTATAAATATTGTTGAATAGGTACCGCTGACCAGACCAATAATCATTGGGAAGCTGAATTCCTTAATGGACTCAATGTTATTTACTGATGCGAAAATATATACAGTGATAACCGCCATCATAACAGTTACTGTTGTATTTATTGATCTGTTTAAAGTCTGAATAACACTGGTATTAACGAGTTCAGGGAATGGTACCTTTCTTAACAATCTGGTATTTTCTCTGATTCTATCGTAGATAATAACAGTATCATTCATTGAGAATCCGAATATTGTAAGCAATGCCGCAATGAATGAATCATTTACAGGAATTCTGAATATCAGGTAAACTGTGATCATTACACCTATATCATGGAGAAGTCCAACAACACCGAATACACCGGCTGATAGTCCTGACACCAGTTTAAATCTCCACCAGATGTACAGTATAATAAGAACAGCTGCAATTAAAACGGCTTTTATACCATTCTGACTAATTTCCTTACCAATGAAAGGTTCAACACTTTCTTCATTTATAACAGGTTCTTTAGCCGTAAGATTGAGCTCTTTAACGACGGCATTTTCCACACTGACTATCTCTTCACTTGTAAGAGTTTCAGCACTACCTATGCTAATCTTTATGACATCAAAGGTTGAATTTGTTTCAATATCATAAGATGATGTTTTCTGTACCATTGAAGATTTATTTATTGTCTGCTCAACCAGTTCATTGACTTTTGAGGTTATATCCTGAACATTGGTATCAGTAAAGGTATTGTCGTTAGCTCTCATTTCGATAACAGTTCCTCCCTGGAACTGAATATCAAGCTCAAAACCCATTGTAAAAAAGGCAATGACCCCTGATAATAAAATTATTGCAGAAAGGATAAAGAAAATATATCTTTTACTGTATAGATTTATATTAGGCATTTGCATTTCCCTCCTTCAACTTTTTCTTTACACCATAAAGCCAGGGATGCTTAGCTATATCCATATCTGCTACAGCCTTCAGCATTATTCTGGTTGCAGTTACAGCTGTTATAAAGCTCAAAACAACACCTATGATCAAAGTATATGCAAAGCTCTGTATAGGGCCTGTACCGAATTTCCACAAAACGGCACCCGCAATAAGGGTTGTTACATTACCATCAAGTACAGCAGTAAACGCTCTCTTAAAACCAACATCAATAGCTGATCTAAGAGTCTTTCCGCTTCTAATTTCTTCCTTAATTCTTTCAAAAATAACTACATTGGCATCAACACCCATACCAATTGTAAGGATAATACCAGCAATACCAGGCAAGGTAACTGTTAGACCTGTCCAGGATAATGCTAATAACTCAAGAATTGTATGGAGGAATAATGCAATACTTGCTATTAGTCCAGGTAATCTATAGTAAATAGTAATATATACACAAATTAAAATCAAAGCAACTACGAGAGCATCTACGCTTACAGCAAGTGCATTTGAACCAAGCATAGGGCTTATATTCTGTACTTGCTTAGCTTCTAGCTTGAAGGGTAGAGCACCGGACTTAATAAGTCCTGCCAACTCCTTGGCTTCATCTTTCTGTTGGTCAACAGGTGTTCCATTTAGTGTTATTATTGCAGAACCTCCGGTGATTGCCTGAGAAACAACAGGTGCACTGATCTGCTCATTATCCATATATATTGCGATAGGTTCGTTTACGAGTCTTGCTGTAGCTTCAGCGAATTTCTTTGAACCTTCGTCCGATAACTTAAGTGCTACTACAAAACCGGCGCCTTCCTGCGAAGGTTCTGTGGTTGCATCAACGATATCGGTACCCTGCAAGATTATTCTTTTCTTCTCATCTTCCTTGGTTGGGTCTGCCGGAATAAATTTTCCGTTTTCATCAACCTTGCTCTTATCAACTTCCTGGAAGGTTAAAAGTGCAGTCTTTCCAATTTCCTCAATTGATTTCTGAGGGTCAAACTTTTCACCTTTTTTGTGAGGTATCTGTACCAGAATATAACCTTTTTGAGCATCCGTAGTTAAAACTCTGTCAAAAATATTCTTTGAATCAAGTCTTTTACCTATAGTATATTTTGCTGCTTCAAGGTCTTCCTGTGATGGTACTTTTCCATCCTCAGTAACTGCATATAGCTTTGCATCTACTCCACCTTGAATATCAATACCCGTACGGATGTCACGAATACCTCGTATATCAAATCCCAGAATAGAACCAAAAGCTGCTATCCAGGTTAAAATTCCGGTGATAATTAATATCGAGAAAAATTTAACCGCGTTGCTTGCTCTCATTTGAAAGAATTCCCCCTTAAGTTTAGTAATGAATCTAGAATTTTCTGCATAAAATAAGGATTGATTTTGCAGACTGTAAAAGCGGCAAAGATTCATTCCACTACGCCATTATATATCTAAGAAAAATGCTAGTCAATAAATTAATCACTTAATTCACTAGAAATTTACAACTTATTTCGAGAAAAATATGTTAACACTACAAAATTTAACAAATATAGTCTTACACTGTGCAGATGAGTGCTGTAATTCAGTATTTCATACTTATTTGTAGTATTTCAACAGATTTATATACTCGTTAGCATTGTGTTTAATTTCTTCAATTTCCTGCTCGGATAATACTCTCTTTACAACAGCAGGACTTCCGGCTATCAAACTGCCATCAGGTATTTTTGTTCTGGGAGTTACAACACTTCCAGCCGCGACCAGGCAATTATTTCCTACAACTGAATCATCAAGCACTATTGCTCCCATTCCAATAAGTGTATTATTACCTATATGGCAGCTGTGTAAAATAGCACCATGTCCAACAGTAACATGTGAGCCTATTTTTACATCCGCACCTTTCTTGCAATGAAGTATACAGCCCTCCTGTATGTTGGTGTTGTCACCTACAACTATACTTTCGATGTCCCCTCTCAAAACTGCGTTGTACCATACAGTAGTATTTTCTCCCAATACAACATCTCCTATTACAGTGCTGTTCGGCGCCACAAAGGCAGTTGCATCAATTTTTGGTGTAATGTTGTTAAAATCTCTAATCACAATGTTTACCCCTTCTATTCTTGAGTCTTAATCCAGATAGCGCATTCGACTCTTTTCTTTTCAAGTTCACAACCTATTTTGTACGGAACATTGATGTCGTTATTAAATTGATAAGCATTTGCTGCACAGCCACCGCTGCAATAAAATTTGGCCCAGCACTCCAGGCAATCCTGCTTTGTATATACATTTGACTTCTGAAAATCTTTCTGGAAGCTTGTATTAAACTCGCCCTGGTGAACATTACCCATTTTGAATTTTTCATCTCCAACAAACTGATGACATGGATAAAGGTCACCTTCAGGAGTTACAGCCAGATACTCATGACCTGAACCGCAACCACCAAGTCTTTTAATGACACAAGGCCCCTGCTGAAGATCTATCATAAAGTGAAAGAAATTAAAACCATTGCCTTCCTTTCCCCTCTTTACATATTCATAAGCAAGTTTCTCATATTCTTGATAAAGCTTCTCCAGGTCTTGTTCCCGTATATCGTAGCCGGAATCTTTCGCGGCCACTACCGGTTCAACTGAAACCTGCTTAAAACCAAGGTCTGCCAAATGAAGAACATCCTCTGAAAAATCAAGATTTTCTCTGGTAAATGTACCTCTTACATAATAATTATCCTGATCTCTGGACTCAGCCATATCCTTTATTTTGGGAAGGATGTTGTTATATGTTCCCGTGCCGTCAATTCTCGGTCTCATTCTGTCATTGGTTTCAGATCTTCCATCAATACTTAGGACCACATTATGCATATTCTTATTAATGAATTCTTTATTGTCTTCATTTAATAATAATGCATTTGTTGTTATTGTAAATCTGAAATTCTTACCAGTTTCCTTCTCTCTGATTCTCGCGTACTCAACTATTTCCTTTACTACACCAAAGTTCATAAGAGGCTCCCCTCCAAAGAAGTCTACCTCCAGATTGCGCCTTCCCACTGACTTTTCAATTAGAAAATCAATGGCCTTTTTACCGGTTTCAGCATCCATCATGGTTCTATGCCCGCCAAAACTGCCTGTTGAGGCAAAACAGTACTTGCAGCGCAAATTGCAGTCATGGCAGATATGTAAGCATAAGGCCTTAACTACAGGCTTTCTTTCCCAGTTGGCTATAGCATCGGAATATGAATCCTCACTAAAAAGCAATCCCTGTGATTCCAGGTCTGAAACCTCACTGTAAGCGTCTGTTATATCCTGTTCATCATATTTAGTCTTTAAGGTTTCCAAAATCTGCTCTTTACTCATGGTCTTATAGAAATCAACAACATCATAAGCAGTATCATCAAAAACATGGACTGCTCCGCTGTTTATATCCATGACAATGTTTGTATCATACATTTTGTACTTGTGAATCATTTTTAACTCCAATCTACGGGTTTCTCCATAAAAAAGTGAAAAGTGTTTGAGTAAACACCTTTCACCTTTATGATCTAATATTCAAAAATAATCTTATGTTCATTACTTCTTTTCGCAGCTTTGGTTTGCAACAGTACATGATGTTTTGCATGCTGACTGACATGAAGTCTGACATTCTCCACAGCCACCATGAGAAAGACTTTCTTTTAATGTAGCGCTGTTTATTGTCTTAATGTGTTTCATCTCTTTAGTCCCCCCTATTAATTTTCTTAGCAGATTATAGCATATTTCAAATGGTTTGAAAAGGTATAATTTGTAAAGCTATAGTACCGTTAATATTGTTAACAAACCTAACGGAGATTGATTCCAAATATTCCGCCCAGACAGCCTACTATGGCACCTATTATTACGGTCAGAAGTACCTGTACATCAACTGCAAAATTCATGAAAACTATACTGCTGGCAAGATAAAGTACTGCCACATATAAGACTCCAACAGCACAACCATTTATCCAACCTTTACTTCTAACATTTTTGGTGGAGTAAGCGGACGCTGCCAAAACACTAATTATAGTAGTTATTAGTACCACAATGAAAGTATATTTTTCAGGAAAATCCGTGTAAGTCAAAAATAAAGCGAAGCCAAGAAAACATGGAAGAGTTATGAGAAATGATAAAATTAAACCCTTAATTACCCTTAGGAAATTTACATGTTCATCCAGCTGCTTTTTTATTCCAGATGTCTGTCCGGCCATATTGATTGTACCTCCAAAAATAAAATATATTAATTCTTTATATATTTTATTTTTGAGGCAAGCTGCTTAGAACAAGCTGTAATATAAATTATCTGTTAAATTTATTAGGCTTCTACAGGCTTAACAACATCCTTTATTGCCCATCTCTTAACAACAATCTTAGTCTTTTCTACGCTGGTTTCGATGGTTATTTCATCATCTTTAATATTAACTATTTTTCCAGTAATTCCGCCTATTGATGTAACATCCCATCCTACCTGCAAGGAATTAAGCATCTCTTTTGTCTTCTTTTCTTTTTTCTTTTGTGGAAGAATAAGCATTACATACATAAGTCCGAATACCAATACCATTGGTAAGATAAATCCAACCAGTGTTTGTTCCATAAATTATAAACCTCCGTTTAATTTTTATATTTAACACAGCTTTACTGTATTAATCCATATTGTTCAGTTTTAGTTCTTTGAGTAGCCATATTTATAATAGAAATGATCTCTGAAACTACCCAATCTATCATCAATTATAGCCTGTCTTACCTGTTTCATCAAGTTAATTAAGAAATATAAGTTGTGCCAGGTGGTCAATCTTAACCCCAACAGCTCACCGCATTTAAGCAAATGTCTTATATACGCTCTTGAATAGTTACGACATACATAGCAGTCGCATTCAGGGTCCAATTTTGAAAAGTCTCTGGCATATTTGGCATCACGAATTATTACCCTGCCCTGACTTGTCATTACTGTTCCATTTCGGCCTATTCGGGTGGGAAGTACACAATCAAACATATCTATACCCCTGATTGCTCCTTCTATTAAATAGTCAGGAGAACCGACACCCATCAGATATCTTGGTTTGTCTGCAGGCATCAACGGGGCAGTGTAATCCAAAACCTCATACATAAGTTCAGCAGGCTCGCCTACACTTAGTCCTCCAATTGCATACCCCGGAAATTCCAGTTCATTGAGCTGCTTTGCACTTTCTATTCTCAAATCCTTGTACATTCCACCCTGAATAATGCCGAACAAGGACTGTTTTTCTGTATTTGTATGAGCATCCTTGCATCTTTTTGCCCAACGGGTGGTTCTTTCCATGGATTTCTTAACGTAATCATATTCTGCAGGATAAGGAGCACATTCATCAAAAGCCATTATTATGTCTGCCCCAAGGTCGTTTTCTATTCCCATAACCGACTCAGGTGTGAAAATGTGTTTTGAACCGTCTATATGTGATCTGAAGGTTACGCCTTCTTCGGTAATTTTTCTCAAGCCGCTAAGACTGAATACCTGAAATCCGCCACTGTCTGTAAGTATTGGCCTGTCCCAGTTCATAAATCCATGAAGACCGCCGGCCTGCTTTACTATATCCTGACCGGGTCTGAGATAGCAGTGATAGGTATTGCTTAAAATGATTTTTGCCTCGATTTCCTTTAATTCCTCCGGCGACATTCCTTTAACGGTAGCCAGCGTACCAACAGGCATGAATACCGGAGTGTCAATGGAGCCGTGAGGAGTATGAACCCTGCCCAGTCTTGCTCCGGTCTGCTTACAGGTTTTTATCAATTCGTAAGTAACTGCTGCCATATTTATATTCCTTCCGTATTTGTTATTTTATCTATCATTTAATAAACATTGCGTCACCAAAGCTGAAAAATCTGTAGCGTTCCCTGACTGCAACCTCATAGGCATTTAAAACCTTTTCCCTTCCGGCCAGAGAGCTTACCAGCATTATTAATGTTGACTCAGGTAAATGGAAATTTGTAATAAGCCTGTCCACAATTTTAAAGCTATAGCCCGGATAAATAAATATATCAGTCCAACCATCAGAGGGAATGAGTTTACCTTCATTTTTGTTCCCCACAGTTTCCAGCACTCTGCAGCTGGTTGTCCCTACAGCAACTACCTTCTTTCCGTTTCTTTTGGCTGTGTTAATTGCATCGCAGGCTTCCTGGCCGATAGAATAATATTCTGAGTGCATTTTATGCTGGGTAATGTCTTCAACCTTAACCGGTCTAAAGGTGCCAAGCCCCACATGAAGCATAACATATGCGATGGTCACTCCTTTATTTTTTAAGGTTTGCAGCAGTTCCTGCGTAAAATGCAGACCAGCAGTGGGTGCCGCCGCCGAACCATTATATTTTGCATAGACAGTCTGATACCGTTCAGGATCTTCCAGCTTTTCGGTAATATACGGCGGCAGAGGCATTATCCCTACCTTATCTAATATCTCCTCAAAGACGCCTTTGTATATGAACCTTACAAGCCTGTTTCCTTCCTCCAGCACCTCAAGTATTTCGGCCTTAAGCTCTCCGTTACCAAAAATGAACCGTGCTCCGGGCTTTGCTTTTTTACCCGGCCTGAGAATTACCTCCCAGTTGTCTCCGCTGACCCTTTTCAGAAGTACAAACTCTATTTTCCCTCCGCTGCCTTCCTTTTCACCAAGAAGTCTTGCAGGTATTACTCTAGTATTATTTAATACCAGACAGTCGCCCTCACTAAAGTAATCTACAACATCTTTGAACAATTTATGATTAATTTCTCCCGTTTCTCTGTCCAGCACCATTAATCTCGACATATCTCTTTTTTCCAATGGATGCTGAGCTATAAGTTCTTCGGGTAAATAGTAGTCAAACTCCTTTAAATCCACAAAAAATCCTCCAAAGCTAATGCATATTTGTTAGTATATGTAATAGTATAAGTCTTAACCTGTATCAATTAAACAATAAATATCATACATTATAATTACTTATATTACAAATACTTATTGCCATATATAATGTTTTTTTGTATAATTTATGAGATATAAAAAGGCGAAAAATCCCTGCAGTTCAATAGCAATCCGGGAGCATCCTTACCGCACTTAACTAGCTTGAGAGAGCTTAGTTGTACTTATTTGAGTAATAAAGCTTATACATTAAGATTCCCGTAAGAAAATACCGGGAGATATCTAATTATAGTTAAAAGTGCAGATAAAAGCTAAAACTAAAGCCGGCCCATGGTCGGCTGCTTATTATAGCTTTTTGATATTTCTTATATGACCGGCACACTATTTTGATAGCTCCTGTCAAGTATAAAATACTATAAGTTATTATGGATGGAGGAAGCAACATGAAAGTAGCAAAATTTGGCGGAACATCACTTGCTAATGCTGAACAGATAAAAAAGGTTTGCGATATTGTTCTATCAGATAGTGACAGAAGAATTATTGTAGTATCTGCACCCGGCAAAAGAGATAAACAGGATACAAAAGTTACTGACTTGTTGATCGCATGTGCGAACAAACAGTTGGAAACCGGTGATTCCTCTGCAGAGTTAGCGGCAGTTGTTAAAAGATTCAAGGATATCGCTGACGACCTGAAGCTGGATGGCAGTATTATTGAAGAAATAAGAAAAGATCTTGAAGAAAGAGTTAAGCTTGATACAAGTCATCCGGGAATGTTCATGGATGCTATGAAAGCAGCCGGAGAGGATAACAGTGCCAAATTAGTTGCTGCTTACCTCAATAGTATCGGTAAAAAAGCTCACTATATCAGTCCAAAACAAGCGGGCTTATTAATGAGCAGCGAGTTTGGAAATGCCCAGGTTTTACCTGAATCCTTTGAGAATCTTAAAAAGCTTAATAACTATGATGGAATTATTATTTTCCCGGGCTTCTTTGGATACACCTTAGAAGGTAAGGTTGCTACTTTTCCTCGTGGAGGTTCCGATATAACCGGTTCAATACTTGCTGCAGCACTGAAAGTTGATTTATATGAAAACTTCACAGACGTTGACGCCGTGTATGCAGCACATCCAGGACTTGTACACAAACCTGCAGCTATATCCGAGCTTACTTATAGAGAAATGAGAGAGCTTTCCTATGCCGGCTTCTCGGTATTACATGAAGATACGCTTGTTCCGGTATTCATGGCAGGTGTTCCTGTTAACATCAAGAATACAAATAACCCTACAGCTCCGGGAACCAAAATAGTACTTAAAAGAGATATAACCCCCAATCATGTTGTTGGTATAGCTAGTGATTCCGGATTCTGCTGTATATATGTAAGCAAGTTCATGATGAACAGGGAGATTGGTTTCGGCAGAAAGCTTCTTCAGATTCTGGAGGAAGAAGGTATATCCTATGAGCACACTCCTTCGGGTATTGATAATATTTCTGTTATTTTAAAACAGAACCAGTTCAAAACACCAGAAGTTGAACAAAAAATACTGGAACGAATTAAAAATGAACTTGGGTGTGACGATGTATCTATAGATCATAACCTTGCAATAGTAATTATAGTCGGAGAAGGTATGAAAAATACTGTTGGAACTGCTGCCAGAGCTACATCCGCGTTGGCCAAGGCATCCATAAGCCTTGAAATGATAAACCAGGGATCTTCAGAAATAACCATGATGTTTGCGGTAAAAGAGGACGAATCCAATAAAGCTGTTATTTCACTCTATAATGAATTTTTTCATAAATAATTCCCGGAGAGTTGGCAGATAAGCCAACCCAAAAGCTAATTTAATTAAAACATAAAAAATAAAAGATGGTGGATAAAGAATATCTGCCATCTTTTTATTTACAATTAAAGTATTGTGCCGGAAGTATTTTCTATTTCATAATCTCAATTTTTGCTCCTGTATAATAATGCATTAGTATCTGATCAAATGTGAAGCCGGCATTTGCCATGCCCTTTGCTCCTTCCTGACTCATACCAACCGCATGACCATAACCCCTGCCTGTGAATGTATATTCTGTCGGTACAGATGATAAGACTGTGGATTTTCCTTCAGCATCTACTACCGTTACCTTCTGGTTTGGGTCTGTAACCTTTGTTTCACCATCGGCTGTAATTATTGTCATTTGTCCCAGCTGTTTCTTTTCTTCCTTGCCGTCAACTATTACATTGATGTCTGTATTAGTGGAAATTGTATACCATTGACTGTAAAGTCCTAAAAAGGTTCGGCAGCCATCCTTTGTAAATTTTATTCCCTCAGGTATCAATGTACCTTTTACGATTAATTCAATTGGCCTTCCAGCCTCGGACAGCTTGGTAATTTCAATACTGGTAACATCGCCTATGTTGAAGTTTTTCAACTTCTGGCTGATTTCATCGGCAGTAAACGTCAACGTCCAATTATATTTAGGTGACTTCCCTGATTCATACTTATCCTCTACACTTTTCAGATATGGTGCTCCGTTCCATACATTTGAAGCATCTTCTGTCTGTCCACCACTGGAAGCTGAGTAAACTGCTTCGATCATTTTTCCTTCATAAGTCAAAACCATGTCCTTTGTTTCGTCGATAGCAGAATTTGCAATTGAACTTTCTGAGCCCATCCCCCTATATACCTGACAGTGAATATCATTGCAAAGATTAAATCCATAATTCAAATGAGTATTGGACTTGTTGGATTTCGTCAAATTCAGATGTGCATAAGTTCTGGCGGCTACAGCCTGAGCTTTGATTGCCTCAATGTTTGAAAAACTCTCAATTTCATTAGGGACTACACCATAAAGATATTCTTCCATCTCCAATATATTTATAATGGTCATATCACTGCCTATAATTCTTCTGAATTCTACCTGACCTCTAAAGGTATTGAACTTGTCTGTTCCAATTTTAACAGTTCCTCCTTCCACCGGCTTTCCTCGCAGCAGCTTCTGTTCCGAAGCAAACATAAATATAGTATCACCGGTAATTCTGTCTACTCCATATATCCTTGTATCAGACTTTTCAACAACAGTACATTCCATTTGTCCAAGCTTTTTTATAGTTTCTGCAATATCAGAATTTGCTGCTTTCTGGTCGATATAGAATCCGGTCCATACATTCCAGCCTGTATCAGTGTAAACAGGATAGGCCTTGATTCCCTTCTGCTTATATGTATTAACATCTTTTACTGCTTCGTTATAAGAATTATAGATCTTTTTCAATTTCAGATGATATGTTCCTACTGTCGGATTTTCGGTTTCAGCAACAGCTGGGAGCTTTGCTCCGCTTTCAGAAAAGTAACTGTCTTTAATTATATTAATATTTTGACCCGGGCTTGAGGTTAATATTGGGATTTCAGAGTTTGCAGCCGGGTCATAAGCAATATATGAAACCCCTTTATCTGCACTGATAATTATCTGACTCTGAGCTTTAGAACCATAATACAAGCCTATTTTTATGGTTGGATTTGCTGCAGCATAAACATTAAAACTATTGATACCTGAAAACATTGTAATAATTAATACCATGCTTATAAATAAGCAAAATTTCTTCATTAGTAACAAACTCCTTGTAGTTTCGTCATTTTTCTTTGCTTGTTTCGACATGATACATTATACATCCTGCCTGAAAGAAAAAATGTAACAGAATTGAAATATCGAGCATATAATAAACATATAATATAAGTACATGGACTAAACATAAATTAATGAGTTGAACTGGAATTAACTAATTCTGTTGTAAAAGTATTTGACACAATTATTTACCAATGATATGATAGAAAAAATAAATATTGCTTGAGATAGAGGTGCGTATTTTATTAGTATCTGCAAAGAAGATTTTTGGGGTCTCATGATTTGCAGTGAAAGGAAAAAACGCCGAAGGTAAATACTTCCCAACAAAATGTATTGCCTGGTTTTAAGGTTAAGAGCCTTAAGATTGTCATCATAATGATGTGGTGGAGCGCTATCTGTTTATTACAAATTCAGGATATGATGTATCAAACAGACGTTGGCTTACGCCAACGTTTTTTATTTCATTAAATTTTGTGGCCACAATGGTGGCTCATGGAGGTTAATATGAGAAAACCAATTTTTACAGGATCAGGCGTTGCAATTGTTACTCCGTTTACAAATGACGGTACAGACTACAATAAACTTTCTGAATTAATTGAGTATCAGATTAAGGAAGGCACTGATGCCATAATTATTGCAGGCACAACAGGTGAAGCATCCACAATGTACGACAATGAGCATAAGGCTGCCATTAAATTTACTGTTGAGAAGGTAAACGGTAGAGTTCCGGTTATAGCCGGCACAGGAAGCAATCACACAGTTCATGCTATTGAGCTTAGCAAATACGCACAGGAAGTCGGAGCAGATGCTATTTTAACTGTTACTCCCTATTACAATAAGACCACACAAAAGGGCCTTTATGAGCATTTTAAGCTAATTGCCAACAGCATAAGTATTCCGGCGATATTATATAATGTTCCTTCCAGAACAAATCTGAACATATCTCCTGAAACCATTAAGGCCTTGTCTGAAATCGATAATATAGTTGCCATAAAAGAGTGTAATCTTTCGCAGGTTGGAGATATTGTTAATCTATGCGGAGAAGATTTTACTGTATATTCTGGAGAAGACGGAGCGATTGTTCCCTTCCTTTCATTAGGTGCAAAGGGAGTTATTTCAGTAATGGCCAATATCATTCCAAAAGACACTCATGACATTGTAGTCAAGTACCTTGCAGGAGATGTTGAGGCCAGTAGAAAGCTCCAGTTGAAGACCCTTGACCTTATTAAAGCTCTGTTTATTGAAGTAAGTCCTATTCCCATAAAAGCTGCCATGAATCTTCTGGGCATGAATGTAGGCAGCTGTAGATTGCCTTTGATAGATATGTCCGAAAAAAACCTGGACATATTAAGAAACGAACTGAAAAAATACGGATTGTTGTCTTAATTTAACAGTAGCAGGCAACAATGTAATAATAATGTTATTTAACCTATTTATAAATGATATACTTATAACAAAGCTATCTTGATAAAAATGATTAGGATGTGATACAAATGATTAATGTTTTACTTAGCGGTTGTAATGGCAAAATGGGCCAGGTAATTACCAGGCTGGCTGAAAATTTCGACGGTTTAAAAATTGCTGCAGGATCTGACATAAATAATAATATAAATAACCCCTACCCTGTTTTTACTTCTTTACGGGATTGCAATGTCAAGGTAGATGTTATTATAGACTTTTCAAACCCCAAAGCCTTCGGCGGTTTGATAGAATTTGCCCAGGAAAGAAAAATCCCTGTTATAGTTTGTACCACCGGACTCTCTAGTGAACAAATTAATGTTTTGAAAAAAGAGGTTTCTAGAAATATTCCGGTATTTTACTCGGCTAATATGTCCCTTGGGGTAAATTTACTTATTGACCTTGTTAAAAAGGCAGCTAAGATACTTGAAGGACAGTTTGATATTGAAATTGTCGAAAAGCATCATAACCAGAAAATTGATGCACCAAGTGGAACAGCTTTAGCAATAGCCGAAGCCATTAATGAAACTCTTGAGGAAAAGTGTGAATACACCTATGACAGACATTCCAGAATGAAGAAACGCGGTAAGCAGGAGATTGGTATTCATGCTGTTCGCGGAGGTACAATCGTTGGCGATCACTCAGTTATATTTGCAGGTAATGATGAAATCATTGAAATAAATCACACTGCAACGTCAAAGGAAATTTTTGGCGTAGGTGCTCTGAAGGCTTCGCTATTCCTTTGGGATAAGGCGCCTGGACTTTATTCCATGACAGATCTCATTGCCGAAATAAATTAGTTTTATTGTGAATTTAATATTTTTATAGGAGGGAATTCTTATGTCTAATAATTCGGTTACAAGTATGTGTACCCTGTACAATGTAGCAATGGTGACAGTAGATAATCTTCCCAATGATATGCTGCTGATATCTAGTATTTTCAGTAAAATTGCAGATGAAAATATAAATATTGATATGATTAGCCAATCCCCTCCATATAAAGGAAAAATAAATATTTCCTTCAGCATGCCGGCAGATAATATAACAAAAGTAATATCTCTGCTCAATGCATACAGAAACTCTGTTCCAAACCTAAGAGTAGGTATAGATTCCGACAGCACAAAAATAAGTGTATTCGGAGAAGCCATGAAGGAAATTCCCGGAGTTGCCGCCAGGTTGTTCAGACTTCTTGCGGCTAACGAAGTGGATGTTAAACTTGTTACAACCTCGGAGGTAGATATATCGTTCCTTATTTATGATAAGGATACCGATAAAACTATCTCAGCTATAAAAAAGGAGTTCTTGATATAATAGAATTAATAACCGCTTTATCAACAAAGGGTCAAACAAACCAAAAAACTGGTACGTATGACCCTTTAATGATTTTACTTAGCGGATTTACGATTAACGAGTGAAATATCCGGATTGCTTTACAATGTCCTCACCGGAAAGGAATTCATTTGTAAAAGAAAAGAACCCAACTATAGGTCAGGTTCTGTAATTCATTGTTATCAATTTTAATTTTATGTTGTATATAGTATATTAATTATTGTCAGTATCTTCCTCGGAATCTGTTTTGTTATCGGAATCTAATTCTAAAGTGCTATCATCTTCCTTATAATCCTTTTTATAGAAGCTTTCACCGTCGTCTTCCTCGTCTTCCTCGTCTGATTCTTCCGTTTCTTTTGATTCAGCTTCAGTTATAACATATTTTTTTATTATAGGATTGACATAGAAGTTGTTCATTAAACCTATGAAACATGGCAGTATCAGTATATACAGGATTATTCCGGCTATTATGAAATAAAACGCCAGATATGCTACTGCAAGGTTTAATATGAGAAACAGTATGTTTGGAATTAGCTTGAGTATGGAAAAAATAAACGCGTTTTTGTAAAGATCCTTAATACTCAAATGAACTGTAACCAACATCGGATAAATATATAAATGCATTATCATAAAAATTACCAGTGATAGAACTACAAAGGATGTTGCAGCGGTGGCAAGTAACCCGCTTTGAGAAGTATAGAAATTAATAGCTATACCAAGGATATACATGATAACTATATCAATTACTGTAATCAGCATACCCTGTTTAAAGTTCTTACGAAAGTTTTCCTTAAAGTCCCACCATATGAAAGAATGTTCTTCTCTGGAATAGTTTCTAAGAATATAGGTAATACCTGCCTGTACGGGCCCCAGTGTAATTACCGGTATTAATGTCATTATAGCAGCCAAAAAGAATCTGATATAAAAGTCACCTATTCCTCCGTCATACTGTACTTTTTGTAAATAGATTGAGGATACAACAAGTGCTAATATTAATGCAGGAATATTAAATAAAACAGACATCAGGTTAACCCTGATCAAATGCCAGAACTTACGCTTAAGAACCTCAAAAAAAATAAAAAATCTCGGCTTTGGAGGAGCATCCTTGTCAACTCCGGGCCCTGGTTTATTGTAGTTTGCACTGAACAACCCCACGCGCAACTCTCCTTTTCTTCTACATAGTTTGAATTAATATGCATTTGTAATAACAATAAGTATTTTACCAATACTAAACGTCAGGTTCAACACATTTTTAAAAATACTTTATTATTTACAATTTGTTAATTAGTTGTTAGTCATTCCATATGCTTGAGTTATATTAGGAACACAAACTGCCTTTTGAAAGGAGCGGTAAACGCTGTTAAATAGCCGCTTTTTGGTTGTTGGCCTCGATATACTCCGCTACTCTGCGGTACTCGTCGGCAAACTTAAATCTAATGCTTATATCGCCGCCCTCGTATACCTTGATATGGTCAACTAATTCGATCAGGATTTCTCTTGTCAGTTTGTCGATATTTTCGTATTTGCTGAACGTGGTTAAAAACAGGTTTTCGGTATCAACGCCATTTTCGATTTCCGATTGCTCGGCTTTGAGATTGTCAATAACCGCGCTGATGGTTGCCGTCTGTCTTTCGTAGTCCTCCCGCATTTGGCGGTAATCGCTATGCGAGAGTTCACCGTCTTTCCAGTCCTCATAAAGTGCTTGCTTGTATCGCGTGATTTTAGCAAGTGCTTTTTCGTTTTCGGCTACCAAATCCGTCAAGCCGGGCCGACTGGCTTTTTTTGAGCGGGGCGGTGTTTATGTTTGACACCATTTCCGAATAAGTAACGGCTAAATATACCTGTTGCTGAACCGCGTACAATGTAGCCGCCTCCAGTCTGTTATGCTGAATTGAGTGCATAGTGCATCTTGTCCGCGACAATTTGTAAGTACCGCAAAAATAACGTACACTCCCGCCGGAGCCGCCGCGAATAACGGCCTTGCCGCAATCGGCGCAACGTAAAAATCCGCTGAACAGATAAACCTGTTTTTTGTCGGGCGCGGTGCGCGTGTCGCGCTTTAGCATCTGCTGTACTTTTTCAAAGGTCGGCTTGTCGATAATAGCCTCGTGGGTATTCTCGACTATTACCCATTCGCTTTCGGGTATGTTTTCAATCTCATGCACCTTGTAGCTTTTTACCCTGCGGCGGCCCTGTACCATATCTCCGTATACAGGCGGTTTTTTAGTATCTTGTCGATTGCCGCCGTTGTCCACAAAGGCTTTTCGGTTGTAAACTGTGTCTTATATACCATGCCTTTACTCCGTTTGTATTCCGAAGCGGTGGGAATGCCATGATCGTTGCAGTACATAGCTATCGCGTTTTTGCTCATACCGTCTAAAAACATGGTGAAAATCTTTTTCACAACCTCGGCGGCTTCTTCGTCAACGATTATTCTATGCCTGTCGTTTGGGTCTTTGATGTAGCCATGCGGGGCGAATGGGGCGATAAATTCACCGTTGCGCCGCTTAATGTCAAACATCTGCCGGATTTTCTTCGAAATCTGGTAGCAATAGTGGTCATTCATTACGTTGGTAATCGGTACAATGATACTGGAAACGCTGTCCGGGTTTTGGTAGCTGTCCACTCCCTCGGCTAAACTGATAAACCGCACATTCATTTGTACGAACAGATTTTCAATTAAGCCTCCGGCCTCGGTGTAATTTCGGGATAGGCGGGAAAGGTCTTTGACAATCACGCAATCAATTTTCCGGTTCATTACATCAGCTATCAGCTTTTGGAAGCCCTCGCGGTTGCTGTCTGTGCCTGTAAATCCATCATCACAATAGGTTTTTTTACTGATAAAATCGTCCGCGTGTTCCCGATAGTATCTATCCAATATTTCACGCTGATGTATAATACTGTTGCTGTCGTCATTGCCCCGGTTTTTTGTCCTTGCCATGTGTCCTCCTCTCTATCACATTACACCTATATTATACCATTTTAGGGTAATGCGAACAATGTTGTCGAGGCTGCAAAGCCTCATAAACAAAGGGTTTACGGTACACTTCGGGCCAAGTTGGCCCGAAGTCCATAGTCGTTATATCACTTTATGCACCAAATCATGATATCTTAGATGTGTAGTTTCATTAATTCCATTAAATAACTTCAATTACCACTTTCCCTTTTGGGTGCTCTTTTTCAAAGTATTCAAACGCCTTTTGTATATCGCCAAATGGGTAACAGCCATCAATAACAGGCACAACCTTTCCCAATTCAAGAAGCTGATTAAGAAAAACTAAATCTTGACTTTTTGTATTGTCAGCCATCACCATCTTTATTGTTTTTCCGTCTGTTTTGGCTGTCTTATTCCCAAGCATTCCGATTTTCAGAACAAACCCCATTGTAGAAAATCCAACCACCGCGCAAGTTCCATCTGGCTTTAGGGCGCGGCGGCATTCTGAAAGAGTGTGGTTTGCCACAATATCAAGAATCAAATCATACTGCTGTCTACTTTGGGTGTAATCTTCCTTTGTATAGTCAATCACATGGTCGGCTCCTATGGAACGCACCATTTCCGCATTGCGCGTACTGCATACGCCTGTTACCTCAGCACCAAAAGATTTAGCAAGCTGTACCGCAAATGTCCCCACACCGCCGGACGCACCATTGATTAAGACCTGTTGGCCCTTTTTTATTTTGCCAATCTCCCGAAGCCCTTGCAATGCCGTAACCGCCGCCATTGGCACAGACGCGGCCTGTTCAAAGGTTATCCCACTTGGAATAGGCGCAAGGACGCTCTCTTTCGCGCACTTGTATTCAGCATAGCCACCGTCACCGCTGCTATCGGCCATACAACCATATACCCTATCACCAACGGCAAAGCTTTTAATGCTTTTCCCTACGGACTCTACGATGCCCGCAATATCTGTCCCAAGTATTTTGATTTTCTTAGGTTTGAATAAGCCCTCGCGTAAGCGCACCAAAAACGGACTTCCTCTCATAATATGCCAATCGTAGGAGTTAATAGACGAGGCGTGGATTTTCACCAAGACCTCATTGTCTTTCGGTATAGGCTTTTCTGCGTCAACGACTTTGAGAACGTCTGGCGCACCATACCTCGTACAAATTATCGCTTTCATTTTTTGCTTTCCTCTTTTCGTTTCCTCTCATAGATTGTTATGCTATAGATGCAACCGACTGCCACCCCTATGCAGCAGGAGAAGCAAAGAATAATATGCAATCCCAAAACCGCATTGATGCCAAGAGCCATAGCAACCAGTGAAACACCCACTCCAATTGCAATACACCCAAGCGTCATGCTATTTGCTTTTGCATTGATGGCTTTGTCGAGTTTATTTTCCGCAAATGCGTTTTTGGCGCGGGTCGTAATTTTACTTATATCTTCTCGTCCATTTGCTTTTTCCTGCACAATCATTACTGTACTTGCGATAAGATTGAACCCAGCACTTGCAATCAATAAAACGCCAACACTAATCACAATCGCAATAAGCAGAGCCGTTGCCCAGCCTTGCAGATTACCAACTTCCGGCGCATTGCCGCTAAACGCATAGAGCAAGTAACAGCCAAACCATGCAAGGCTTGCTATTAGCTCCACAAGTTTTTGTTTGCTTTTTATAGTCATTTTGGCGACCCCTCTTTGCTTATATCTTCCTCCAGCCGTGCAATATTACGTTCCGCCCATTCAATCATCGCCATTTTCTGCATAGTAACAAACTCTTGGGTCATCAGCCAGTATTTGAGTTTTTGCTGTCCGTCTTCGGTGATGTCAGCGTATGTGTTAGCGTCTTGACTGGTTTTCGGACGCTTTGTCTCAATATCCTTTATGCATTGGTCGCGGACTTTTATCAGAAGTTCAAGTGTCGCGTCGGGGTCGTTTGCGCCGAAAAACACCCGCATCAGCATAGCGTTGTGTGGATTTTCTAATTCAAGCGTTGCCTCCGACAGCCATCTTGCAAACTCCTCCCGCCCGGAGTCTGTAATTGAATACACCTTTTTATTAGGTCGGCCATCTTGAACTATATTCTTGCAAGTAACCCAGCCTTTTTCCTCCATTCTGCTAAATTCTCGATAGATTTGACTGCTTTGTGCGTGCCAAAAAAAATTCAGAGAACCCTCAAACATTTTCGCCATATCATAGCCGCTACCGTCTTGATAACCAAGTAAGCCGAGCAAGCCATAAGGTAAAGACATAATATCACCTCGCTCTATATGATACTGGTATTATATAATATTAGGCGATATATGTCAAGAACTCTTTTCAACTGATATGGAATAACATACGCCATACTCTTTTTTCGGCCATTCCGCTAAACGGCAAGCAGGGCATCTGTGGCCCCAAACCCTGCAACTTCGGGCCAAGTTGGCCCGAAGTTGTGGAAAACAAATCCCGGTAGCATGTGCCGACACAGGCCATGCCCCGCCAGAACGTACAGCCCCAGCAGGGCGATCCGGGCGGGGGCTTGCGTTACGCCTTTGTCCTTGACGCTTTCCACCATTGCCGCCATTTCCTCGTCTTTGCGGACTTGGAAAGGATGATCCTTGAATGGGTGGAGTTCGGAAAGACTGATATATACAATCTGTTCCTGTTCGCTGGAGCGGGGGGCCTCCCTCGGTTCGGGCGGCTTTTCCTGCTCCGGGGCCGGGGCTTCTGCTTTTGCCGGGGCCTGTTTCCCTGCGGCTTTTGGGGCCTTTGCCGTTTTTTCAGCTTTTGGGGCTTTTTCGGGTTTTGGCTGTTTATCCGGTGCGGGCTGTCCGGCCTCCTGCGCTTTCGCCGCCTTTTTCTCCGATATAATCTCATTGATTTTATCGAATGATACGACAACATCATCACCGGGGCCGGGGAGTGTTGCCGCTTTATCTGCGGCTATTTCCGGGGCTTCGGGTTGTTTGTCAGTTGTTAAAGGCTCACTAACAGGCGCGGCCTTTTCCTTTGGCGTTTCAGTTGCCGGCGCGGTTTTAGTATCGTCCGGCTTGTTTGGCTCGTTTTTCGCCATGCGGGTTTTACCTCCTTTTGATTTTTGGCATGAAAAAAGGCCCAACTTTTCAGTCAGGCCCGGCGGGGATTGTGTTTCCCTCCTTTCCACTTCGGGCCAACTTGGCCCGAAGTAATAGCTATCACAAACAGAAATACCGCCCCTTTGTCCTCATTGGCGGTACTCTGTGTAATGTGATAGCTTTCATTATTTTATTTTTTTGCCCTTATACCGGGCCGGTTGCAGTATTCCTATTATGATACAAGCATATGAATTAGTGTTAATAGTATTAATTTTGAACAATATCATTTTTTTATAAATTAATTATTGACACTCTTAAAATTACCTAGTATAATCATACTTGCTGATGCGGGAAGCGCAGCAAACAACGCAAATGCGATCGTGGCGGAACTGGCAGACGCGCACGTTTGAGGGGCGTGTGGGAGACCGTATGGGTTCAAGTCCCATCGATCGCACCAAAAAAAACTACTGAGAAATCAGTAGTTTTTTTTGCCTGTATGTGTCGGGACTTGAACCCGTGAGGGCTCGAGCCGTATAGAAAATGTGCTAAAACGCACATTTTTAGGCGAGAGTAGGAGCCCGGTACCGAAACCGGAGGTTTGGGTGGGCGACGTCATTTTATGCGAGGCTTGCCGATGCATAAAGCAGTCCCATCGATCGCACCAAAAAAACTACTGAGAAATCAGTAGTTTTTTTTGCCTGTATGTGTCGGGACTTGAACCCGTGAGGGCTCGAGCCGTAGTCAATTAATACGGTTCTACCAGCTGGCGTTCGGATCCATCAAGTTTTATTTTGTAAAACTCATCGTCTTTAGCATTTTTATAATAAATCCATTCACCTGCTACATTGATTCCGTCATAATATCGAATTTCATCGTCTGACAACTTTTGTAAATCACTGCCATCAGATTGCATTTTGTAAAGTCTTAGATATCCTTTATCAGCTGCGTCTCCATTTACAAAGTATATCCATCCATCTAATACATTACACGCTTCCATCGCCACTTTCTTTACCAACTCTTTTCTTTCACTTCCATCCTTAGCCTGTTTATATAAGTACGAACCACTGATAAAGTATACATAGTTTCCATCTACGAACAGTGCACCAGGAAACAAATCTGATGTTGTCAATGCTGCTATTATCTTAGTCTTTCTTGTTCCGTCAAATTTCATCCTATATCCGTTACCTGGAACAAAGGATGTGTGCGTATAATAGTACAAATAGTCTCCATCGATGCAAGCGACCTCTCCTGAGCTTTAAAACTTGTTAATTGGGTACCATCGGTCTTCATCTTATGTATTTCGCCGATTTTATCGAAATATATGTAGTCATCCTTTACTACCATAGTAGATATTAATCCGCCAATATTTGAAGCATATATCTTTGTTTTCTCTGTCCCATCAATCTTTATCCTGTATATATGATATACATCCCCAGCAAACGAGCGACTTTTCACATCAAAGTAGTAAATCCAGTCTCCAACGACATTTATATTAACAACATCGTCGTCATTGAGTTTTGTTTTTTTGGTACCATCTGTTTTAACTTTATACAGATTACCATTTAGTGCATCATTTCTGTAATAAATCCAATCCCCCTGTATTGCTACCCAACCATAATTATTTATGTTTCCGCTGGTATTCCCAACTGAATTTTCATCAGCCCCCAAAACAGAACCTGATAAAATAAGAGACATTAACAAACATACTATTATCACCAAGAAAATTAACTTCAATTTACATTTTTGTAAATTATTCATTCCATCACTCCTCAAAGCCCAACACATAAAACTGCATGGTAATATTCGGTAACACATTGTACGTTATATTATCTATAATTATACGTAATTTGCTTTATTTCCAACATTAATAATTGGAACAAGGCTTCAACAACGCTTCCTTTGAGACGTCACCAATAATAAATTCATTCTCCCTCCGTATGGTCTCATATCCATCCCTTCTTTCCCTTATTTAAAAGATAAATGAAGAAGATATACCCAGAATTAAAGGTATAAAGCAAATTAGGGACTGATGCTAAAAATATGCACCCGTCCCTAAAAGTATTTCATACTCGACATAAATTATTGCCGCTTAACAAACTTGAAACTTATCCTCTCCCTTTCATAAAGCTTACAATTTGAAATTCTTAATAAGACCTGATAGCTCTTCGGACATTTCCGCCATTGCTTTTGATAAAGCAACAATCTCTTCTGTTAATGCTATTTGCTCTTCACTGGCTGCCGATACACCCTCTGCATTAGCTGCAAACTCATGGCTTGTCTCATTTATCTCCTGCATGGTATTCTCAAAGTCATGGCTACTTGCAGTCATGATTTCTACACTTTTTGTAACATTGGTTACTATTTCCTTTAGTTGTTCAGCTTGTTCAGCTATCTCAGTAAAAGTATCTCCATTCCCTTGGATTGCTTTTACACTTGAATTTACGTTAACTATACTGCTGTTCATCTTATTAACCGCTGTATCAACACCATTTTTTATTTCTACGATTAGCTTTGCTATCCTGCCGCTGGCATCTGCTGACTGTTCAGCCAATTTCCTGATTTCATCGGCCACCACACTGAAGCCTTTTCCGGCTTCTCCAGCTCTAGCTGCCTCAATAGCTGCATTTAAAGCAAGCAGGTTGGTCTGTTTAGCTATACCGCTGATTAATTCAATAATCTCTCCAATTTGATTAGAAGTGTTCCCCAAATTGAAAATAACTGTGGAAACTCCCTCTGCATCAGCTTTAAGATTAATAATGCTAGTAATAGATTCATCAGCAGTCTTTCTTCCATTTGCAATTTCTTCTAACATATTAATAGTGTTATTTTGCATATTATATGTGCTTGTTTTTACTTCGTTGACTTGGTCAAGTAGATCCTTCAGGTTTGACAGAGCTGAATTTATCTTTGTGGATTGCTCTTCTGCTCCGGTGGCGATACCAAGAATTGTATGTCCCACATCTTCAGCCGCTGTGCCAACCTGTTCACCGGAAGCATACAATTCTTGACTGGAGGCAGCCACTTTATCCGATGTTTCGGTTATCTGAGTTATTATTGCTTTTATATTATTAACCATAGCAACAAATGAATTGGCCAGCTTACCAAGTTCATCCTTTCTCTTCAGAGCAGTTTCAGGAATATTAACTGACAAATCACCACTTGCCAAAAGTTCAGCTTGTTCGGAAACTGCAAGTATGGGTTTTGTTATTTTTCTGGATGATAGGTAAATAATAACTGCTATAAGTATAATACTTACTAAAATAACTACAGTTACTTTTGATTTTAGACTGTCTATCAGTTTCCTATGTTCTGAAACCGGCTTGTAGGACAATATATACATGCCATACTTGTCACTTTTACTGTAAGCAGCAATATATTCATTACCATCGAGGGTAAAGTAGTCAACACCTGTTTTACTAGAACTAATTGTACTATAAAAATCCTGTAAGCCTAAAGCTTCATCCTGAAAATTTAAAGCTAAAACATGTTCTTGATCTGTTGATGAAATAGCAAGTCCTTCTGAATTTATAATAATTGTTTTAAATTCACTCTTAGATGAATTGTTGTCAATTATTTTTGCAGATACGTTGTTCAACTCTATTGATAATCCAATTGTACCCAAATGTTTGTCATTGCTTTTTATAGGTGCTACTATTGTCATAACAGGACGTCCTGTAGTAGGTGATGCTGTTGCTGCGCGTACCAGTAAATTCTCGGCACTTCCCACTGCTTCATTTACCCAGCCCACAGATTTACCTCCGATACCATCGGCAATATCCTTGTTTTTGTACATTAAAAATATATTTTCATATATGCCATTTGACAGTTTGAAATTATCCTCCAAACTTTTTGTAATTTTCTGGAGGTCAATAACTTTTGGATCAGTATAATTAGAAGCGGCTTCCACTAGCGGATCAACTATACCGGGTTGCATTGCAATTGATTGGGCCTGCTTTTCTATGTCTAACAATGCCAATTCAATTTGGTTAGTCTTTTCAACAGCAATATCAAATAATGCATTACTACCCGAATCTTCTAAATACTTTTGCGAAAAGTAAGAGGATGTATACATACTTATCAGCAAAGGTATTATCGTACATAGGATACATAACATGAACATCTTCCAGCTTAACCCTCTAAATTTATTTGTACCTTTTCTACGCATATTAAACCTCCTGTTCAATAAAGAAAAATATTTATAATTTACGTCTGATAAACAAAGTACTGCTTTGTCTACCATCGGTAACTTATCCTTATAGAGCTTATGCGAAATAATTATATAAGTTGGTGCAATTAAATTTATAGTAACGTATTATCTGCTAATACCTCAAACTTATCTTGATGTTCTATGTATTCTGCTAAATGCTAATTTGCTAATTTATAAGTAGGAAATTAACTATTGAATTATTACTACCTACATAATTCTACATACATAATTCTACATATTTCTCAATTCTCCTTTATTTTTTTACATTTTTTTCGACAACTAATGACAGAGGTTTGTTAAAACTGCCCAAAAGAATCCACCATTGATTATAGTCTCAGTCAATTACCTGACAGCCTCTTAATTTCCAGGTAAAAAGAAAGTCCTGAGGAGTTAAGCAAAATTATTTGCTTTCATTCTCAGAACTTCATATGGTTAAAATATCTTTAATGTGCTAATTATCCTGCTGATGCATTAACCTGTACATCAAAGGTAGTCGTCTTTGTAACCTCTCCTACTGTAAAACTGACAGTTACAGTTACTGTACCGGGAGTGTCAAGAGTAGCACCGGCTGCCGGCGTAGTAGTGTACTCTGTTATTGCGCTGCTTGAGTTGTCGCTGTAATTTGCAGTTACAACCAATCCGGCCAGGTCAAGAGTTTCACCGGCAGTATAAGTGGTTTTTGTTGGTGGCGTTGTTACAGATATTGATTCCAATACAACCGGCTTGTCTTCAAACTCAGCTGTAATAGTTACATTTTCAGCCGGCATAACAAAGTTTGTTCCCGAAATAGGTGTTCCGTTGAATTTCAAAGAACCTTCCTTCAACTGCTTTCCTGTGTCAGGGGCAACATTTAGAGTAATAGTTGTTCCGGGTCTTGCTTTTGTGTGGCTTGCTGTGATTGTTCCTCCCTGAAGTTCACCAACAGTAATAGTGTACGTAGGCACTGAAATATTATATATCAGCTGGCATAATTCAGCTCTTGTTACACTGCTTCCGGGACTGAAAGTATCTTTGTCGTATAGCCCCTCAAAAACTTTTGCATTAATACAGGCAGACACTCCATCCCGGGCCCATTCTGAAATCAGGGCATAATCAGTGTACTTTTTGTAGTCATCCGGATCTGCAACACCCAGCTTATATGTTTTCATAGTAAGTACTGCCAGTTGTTCACGGGTAAGATTACCACTGGGAGAAAATTTAGATGCACTAGTACCGCTGAGGATTCCCAAACCGCGTAATATTATTGCAGGGGTGTCGTAATAGTTTTTTAGTATGGTTATGTCAGTGTAAGGGTGATTATCACTTATAATGTTTAATGAGCGGCTCCAGATTACTGCAAACTGTCCTCTGGTTAATTTTGCATCGGGTGAAAATGTATTGGTGCCGGTACCTGTAACAAATCCTTTTGCACGGCAGAATTCAATGGCATCCTTATACGGACTGTTTTCAGGAACATCAGTAAAGGTTTGTGCAGATACTGAGACTATTGAAACAATAACAATTATAAAAGTTAAAACAACAGCTAATAATTTTTTATTCCTCATATTCTCTCCATTTCCAGTCGGCATTAATTTTATTTCTAAGTTCCGACTTTTCGTAACATAGATGTTAAAACCAATTATATTTTGAGTAAAATTGAATTTTTTAACCTTGAAATATTTGAGAATTTATCAAATTTATATCCTAACTTTTCACTGTCATTTACCAACAAAATTGAAAAAACAAGCATCTGCATCTGGGATTTATTGATATCTGTCAACGCTGGTGCTTGCTTAATTTGATTATGCTTATTATACTATAGTCTGAAAACAGCAATAAAATGTTTATGCCTAGGTTTAGTGCAAGAATTTCTTACATTCCTCAATGTTTCTATGCTCGAAGGCAAGTAATCTGTTTGCCAGGTCTAATATATTTTTATCGGCATTTCCATATTCCTTAAGTCTTTTTGTCATCTGAATTATTCCCATTGTATTACCCTGAATAAGCATTTCGGAAATATGTGAAGCTGATTTGTCAGTCAAGGTTTTCATATCAATCATCATATTTGAAGAGATTTTTGACATAGCACTTACATCTTTAGCCTCTTTTTTACTGTCATGTAACATTTCAGCGGCTTTTATATTAATAGCTTTATACTCATCCATCTGGGAGTCAAGTGTTTTCCTAAACTCGTCATCTGTGTTAATTACCAACAAATGCTCTATTGTACCTATGCCCATTTCTGAATTCTGATGAATGTAATTCAACAGTTCTTCATTTCCGTCCATAAAAAGCACCTCCAATCATTATGCTTTTTATGTTTCTCAAATTAATACATTTTATACCTCTAAATTTGCTTCCTTACTGTTTTATACTCGTCATTAAACTGAAAGTATGGACAATTAACATAAGCCTTTCTCAGAAATTGACTCATTTCATCCTCATCCAAATTAACTTCACATTGATAACAGTTATATTCATCGTCGTAAGTATAGTTAATGCAACATTCACAATTGTTTTTACTGTTCATCCTTCTGCCTCCGTAAGTTCAAGTTGTGTTCCTCTAATATAATATCACTTAATGAGGTTATATCCCAGATTTGAATTACCGGAATATAATTCTTCCTCAGCACGTGTAGAAAATCCATAGTACTTACTGCTCAAATACTTGAAATTAAGGCGTTTGGCTGATGGTAATAAAAATGCTGAAACTGTTGCACCCCTTCTTCTTTTTTTGTTTAGTATTTCAATTATTTTTTCACCGCTGGTTATGCCAATACCATGGCCATAATAAAGACCATTTTCAAGCAAAAATACATTTTCACCCTGCCATTCAGGTTTTAACGGGTCAACCTCCGGATTTTTAAAGTATCTGCAATCACCGGGGAGGTAGTCAGGCACCCTCATATGATCAACTATTCCCAGATCATAGTCAAGGTTCTGCCAATTCATAAGATATATTCTTGGAAACATTCTGTTAAACAGCTCTTCAGGAAAAACATCAACCAGTGCCTTATAATAAACGATAACCATAGCAGTAGCACATTCGGTACCATATTTTGAACTGTTAATGAAAATATCCTTTATAGCATCAGAGGGTCTGACATTATTTTTTAGTTCGAAGCCGCCCTCTCCCGTTCTATACCAAAATTCAGGATTACATTTTGACTTTCTGAAGGTACGGAATTCCATCCGGCTTCTATTCAGGTCTTTCGCAGCATTAACAATGCTTTTCCTGAGTGCCAGTTCAAATTTCAATTCATTAATTGAATTAAAATTATAAACATAATCACTTTTCAACATTATATTCAATATTTTTCCTTCAATACTTCCCATTCCGTATTGATTAAGGATATTTGAGTCTATAAGATTTCCTTTTATTTTAATCATTTTGACCCACCATCCTCTCAGCAATCTCTATTTGCTTATCGACAGGACTTTGAAGCCATTTATTCCACTTGTATTTGTTAATGTGATATAGCATATCCGAGCACTTTGCTAACAGCAGTTTGGTATCTTCATTCAGATTAATAAAATTATCAAGATAAGAGGCCTCTTCTTCATTGAAATTTCTTGATTGTTCCTGCATTACTCTGTAAGCCGGCTTTTGTAAATACTTTGCTTCAAGTGAGACAGCATATCTTGATGGGTTAGAGGTCTGGTTATTTGTGGCTCCCGTGTAATAAATAAAATTTTGATTCTGACTTAGCCATTTCAAGGCTCTTTGATACAATTTCCGAGAGTCTTCATCCCGACTGTTTATGTCAGGAATAAAATTAAGATACTTTCTGGCAAGCTCTACATCCTTTGGATTGGCTGATCTCAGACGATTAACCAGGGAATTGATATTCTGCGGGTTCAGGCTCTCAAAATAAGCCCAGGTCAAATCATATATGTAAGCCCCTTTTCTATGGCGATCAAAAATTAATGATTCCATAATCCTTAAACAGTTCTGGTCCTTGTACACATTGCAAAGTACTATGGCAGCTCTATCAAGTACTTCATCATATGCTTCACTGAGTCCGTCTTCCGAATAACCAGACTCCAGAATCCATTTATATGTTGCATAACTTTCCTGTGTAGCTTCAGATAAAATTCTATCGGAATCCGGCCCTTCATCTGATAACACTTGATTTATAAAGTCCAGTGCGCATTTATTACGTGTATTCAATCTCTCATAGATCTCACTACTTATTTCAGTATTAAGAATAAATAGTGAAGGAAATTGTAAATACCTGTGATTTAGAGATTTTATCGCTTCATCAATATTGTTGCTTATGAGATCTCGAAAAACCGTAGTTAGTTCGTCGCTTCCGTTGAAAATCCTGATTTCATCAAATAATGTTGTAGCCATACAATACTTCCTCTTTCATAATATCGTATGTAATCATTATATGACAGCAGTTTATTTTGTTTACAAATTAAACTAAAAATGATAATTAATCTAAGTTAACAAACATTTTTAAAATACCTATTGTTTTGTTTATTTCATTATTTGCTATCTCAGTTTCATAAATAGAAAAAATATAGTAATTATGTCTTTCAGTCACAGAGTTTACAAGCATATTTGTCAGTGGCGAAATTGCCTTTCCTACTGCTCCTTCAGAATTATAATCCAACTGTTGTGCCAGCTCTTCATTAACCCATGAATTGTAATCCGCCTGGGTCGGATTTGTTAAAACCAGTACAAATAATAAAAGAACAATAACAAATAATAGTTTTTTCATAAACATTTCTCCTCAATAAAATAATATAAATCAATTATATTTGGTTTAAATAAAATTCATAACTTCTTCTCTATAATAAATCCTTTATGCTATAATAGGCTTTGGTGATTTTTCAACATTAATTTCTGTTTTTCGAGGGAGTACATATGCAATCATTACTAAAATTTTGGCCTTTTCTTCTTCTAGTAGTATCAAATGTTTTCATGACCTTTGCATGGTATGGCAATCTTAAATTCAAAGGGAACTCTGTTTCACTGCCATTGATTATCCTCATAAGCTGGGGAATTGCATTTTTTGAATATTGCTTTATGATACCGGCAAACAGACTGGCCTCCAGAGATTTTGACACGGCTCAGTTGAAAATAATACAGGAAGCCATCACACTTGTCGTTTTCGCAGTATTTTCAGTCCTTTACTTAAAAGAAAGCTTCAAATTAAATTATTTATTGTCATTTATTTGCATATTGGGAGCTGTATTCTTTGCTTTTAAGAAATTTTAAGTTAACGTTATACAAAAAGGTAAGCTTTGACGGCTTACCTTTTCACATTTTCTTTTTTTGAATTCAATCTAACAAGTTCAATTCCTGTTTTCGCCATTTCTTCTGGAGATTCTCTAAAATCATTTTTTACCCATTGGCTCAATATGCCAAACATTCCATAATTATAAAAAGCATTGGCATAAGATTCTTTTTCCTCATTTATAACACTATAAAAAGCATAAAGTATTACATCTGTCAGATCATTGTCATAAAGCAATTTCAGTAAGTCTCTATTCTGATAATTAAAAGCGAAAAATGTATACGCATTATTGATATCAAATTTATCCTTTACTTCGACATCATTATCAATACACCAATAGCTCCATGAAGTTTTAAGTCGATATATTAGAATATCATATTTACTTTCAAAATGACGAAAATAGGTTGCTCTTGAAACACCCGATCTATTTACTATTTCATTAACAGTAATATCTATAAATTTCTTATATTTCATTAAATCGATAATTGAATTAGCTATACATTCTAACAAAAAATCGATTGATTCATTTCGTCTTCCCATGTTTTCCTCCAAAGATACTTTTATAAAGAAAAGTATCTTGATAATTTTCGATAATTGACATAAAATCAGCTTTCAGTAACAATATTAAAGATACTAAAATGTCTTTATTAAGTCAAATAAGGAGGGCTTAAATTATGTATAGAAAAATCGTCATTGCTGGTGGTGGTGTACTTGGCTCACAGATTGCTTTTCAATCTGCTTATTGTGGATTTGATGTCACAATCTGGTTAAGAAGCGAAGGAAGCATCACTCGTACCCAGCCAAAAATCGACAAACTTAAAGAAACTTATATTGAAGCTATTGAATTAATGGCTCAAGCTCCAAATAGCTGGTGCCGTGGTATTGCCGACCAAGATAGTTTCAGTAAAGAGGAGTGCCTTGATAAAGTTGAAAAAGCATATTCCAGACTTAAACTGGAAATCGATATGGCTAAAGCTGTTAAAGATGCTGATCTGGTTATTGAATCAATGTCCGAAAATGCTGACGATAAGATTGCTTTCTATAAAACACTTGCTCCATTATTACCAGAAAAAACTGTTATTGTAACTAACTCATCAACTCTTTTACCATCACAGTTTGCTCAATATACTGGAAGAGCTGATAAATATCTCTCTTTCCACTTTGCTAATTCAATTTGGAAAAACAATACTGCTGAAGTTATGTCTCAGCCAAAAACTGATTCCCGTTTTTTCAATGAAATCATCGAATTTGCTAATGCCATCAGAATGATTGCTCTACCAGTCATGAAAGAAAAATCTGGTTATTTGCTAAACTCTATGTTAGTTCCATTCTTACTCAGCGGTTTAGATCTTGTCGCTAATGGAGTAAGTGATCCAGAAAGCGTTGATAAAGCATGGACGCTCGGAACTGGTGCACCTAAAGGTCCATTCCAGATTATTGATACTGTCGGTTTAAATACTGCCTATAACATTGTTGCTCAATATCAGAAAGTCCCTGGATTATTAAGTCCATTACTTAAGAAAATGATGCTTCCTTATAATTATAAAGCTATGGAAAAGATGTTAAAAGAATATATCGATGCTGGTAAGTTTGGAATGAGTTCTGGGGAAGGGTTCTATAAATACAAATAAATAAAAAAGTCGCTTTTGCACTGACCGGTAAATAACCGGAATACAAGGCAAAAAGCGACTGTTTTAATTTAGATGATTATTCCTTTTTTCGGGGAGTTCTTAAAAGTGATATTATCAGTATTCCGACCACTGAAGCGGCAGCGGCTATTGTAAATGCTGTTGAAAATTCTTTTGTCTTGCTGAAGTAAGCTACAATATAAGAGGATGCGACTGCACCTACACCAAAGCCAAGAAGAACCATTCCATATATTTGCGCACCGTTCTTTGTTCCCCAGAAGTCTGCTGTCAATGCTGGGAATACTCCTAGGAATCCTCCATACGAGAAGCCTATGATTGCTATTATAACAAGCATTAAATATGCTTTTGCAAAGGATACTGTAACGATTGAAATACCTGTTAATAATAAAAGTATTAATATTGTCTGCTTTCTGCCAAGCTTATCAGAAACCCATCCCCAGAATACACGTCCGAAAGAGTTGCAGCCCGCTATTATCATTACACCTGCCACAGCAGCGCTACTTGTCAACCCGCTGTCCGGCTGTAAACCAAGGATTTTAGCCATGGGTATCATCATAGATCCTGCTGCAGTTGCACACATAAGTGCCAAGGTTACCAGATAGAACTGAGGCATTTTTATAACTTCACCCGGTGTAAAATTCTGAACTATCTGTCCGCCATTTTTTACTGAAGGTGTCCAGTTTGGCGGCATAAAGCCCTCAGGAGGATTTTTAATAAACATTGAGCCTATTAATGTTACAATAATAAATATGCCTCCCAATACGGCAAAGGTCTTAAGCACTCCTATATTTGAAATTAAAGCCTCTGAAACCGGTGTAAAAATCAAACCGCCAAAACCAAGAGCTGCAACAATTATTCCTGTTACCAGACCTCTTTTGTCCGGAAACCACTTTTGACAGGTTGAAATAGTAGTAGTATAAGCCATACCCATTCCAAAACCGCCTAATATACCATATGAGAGCCATAACAACCAAGGCGTTGACTCTGTTGTGAATTGTGCAAGGAAAAATCCGACTCCCATTACAATGCCTCCGGCAATTATAACAGGCCGCGGGTTTTTTATTTTATCTTGAATTCTTCCTCCAATGGTGCTTCCAAATGTTAATACTCCAAGCAATAATGCATATGCCAGAGTGCCGTGGGTTGCGGGCCAGTCAAATAAAGCGTCGGGAGTAGCTTTACCTTTAATAAGGAAAGATTGAAATACGCTCCAGATGTAAGCAGTTCCCAAACACATTTGAATTGCGATACTTGCGATTACGGGGATCCAACGATTAGTCGTTTTTTGTTGAATAGCCATATTCATTAATAAGCCTCCTGATAAAAATTGCGATGCATAACGCCCGCTCAATTATTTTTTAAGCTATTAATATATTATAGTAGACTTCCTTTTTTAGCCACACGTTTTGTATCCTTTTTTGTACAATTTTTGAATGTTTATTATTACCTTTTGGAGAAAAAAAGGCTGTAGCACAACTATAAGATTTATGTATTTAGATAACACCCATACCATTGTACTCCCAAACAGCTCATAAAAATGTGTCGGACACAAAACAGTTCCTCAAATTGCAGTTTTGCTAACCTTCCTGAGTCTTCCCTTTATAGGCGTTTTCTGAAGTTCTCTATAAACCAGTTCTCCTTTATTGTTAAGTATTTCAACAAAGGTTGAAACATCGGCTATATTAATAATTCCGATATCTTCAGCCGTCATACCCTTTATATTGCAGAGAGTTCCAACTATATCAACCGGCCTCATTTTTGTCTTTTTACCTGCATTTATGTGCAGTTTCATAATTTCTTTACTCAGGCTTGCTCCTTTAGCTTCTTTTAATTCAGGAGCGGTAGCCATTCTTTCATTAAATTGCTCTCTTAAGCTGCTTACAGTCTCTTTATCAGGAATAATTCCCGGCGGAATCTCCTTTCCAATATACTGTTCAATAGCTTTAATATACTTTTCATCACCACTAGTTGCAAAGGTTATAGCTTTTCCTGTATTATTCACACGGCCGGTTCTCCCTATTCTATGCACATAGCTCTCACTGTCCTGGGGGACATCATAGTTGATTACGAGAGATATATTTTCTATATCAATACCTCTGGCGGCTACATCTGTCGCTACTAGATATCTGAAATATCCCAACTTGAAGTCATTCATCACTCGCTGTCTATCCCTTTGGTCCATGTCACCATGTATTTTCTGACAAGAATAATTCATTGCGGCAAGTTCATGTTGCAAAGCGTCAACCATTTGCTTGGTATTACAGAAAATTATACAACTTTCAGGGTTCTCAACTACTGTAACATCTTTGAGCAATTTCAATTTTTCTTTTGATTCAACGTTGTATTTTAATTGCTCAATCCTGGCTGCTGTTGTGTTTTGTTCCTCAATCTCAACCATTTCGGGTTCTTTCATATACTTGCCGCATAATTCCTCAATTCCTTTGGGCATAGTTGCAGATAAAAGGACTGTGACTCTTTCTTTTGGGATTTGTCTGATTATGACTTCAATTTGCTCTATAAATCCCATGTTAAGCATTTCATCAGCTTCATCTATTACTAGATAGCTGATATTTGATGTATCCAGTGTTGCTCTATCCAAATGGTCTATAATACGTCCGGGTGTTCCCACAACAATATGAGTTTTTTGTTTAAGTTCCTTCTCCTGCTTATAAAAGGGGGATTTGCCATATACGGCTGAAACTTTTATTCGCTTGAATCTGCCTATATTGAATATATCTTCCTTTACCTGTATGGCCAATTCTCTGGTCGGAGTAATTACCAGTGCCTGCGGTTTGTTCTCCTGCCACTCCACCCTTTGACAAAGAGGTATGGCAAAAGCCGCTGTTTTTCCGCTGCCAGTCCTGGATTTCACAATAATGTCCCTGCCGTTCAATAAAGCCGGAATTACTTTTTGTTGAACTTTTGTGGGATTTTTATAGTTTAATATTTCAATTGCCTTGATAAGATCACTGTTTAAATGGTAATCGCTAAAGTTAGTTGCTGTCATATTTTCTTCGCTTTCATTTGATTATTTGCAATATTGGCTTAGAACAACCTTCCCTATAGGTTTTATCTTTCCTGAATTGTAACCTTTATAATATCCTCAGGCTGCTTACCTATTTTGGCACGTATATCCTTCCTGATGCCGATAATGTGACAAGGTGTTTTCATTTTTACCAGACTGCCTTCGTAGGGTTCTCCGTCAAAGGTGGCTAAAACCTTTACCCTGCCCTTCCCAAACTCGGCTTTTACATCATATGGGAATTCAATATATGCCCCGTCAATATCGAGCACTTTTTTGATTTCTGCTTCGAATTTGTATATCTTGCTCATATTAACCTCCTAAGCCGCTTTAGCGGCTTTGAGCCGACATTGTGGCCACAAAATGTAATGAGATGTTAATATTTATATTTGTAATAAATAATCTGTTAAATTACCTGTCCCAGTTTATCTATCTCATCTATCAGCAGCTGTACTGCCTCCATGCTGGTTGCCCAGCTTGTACAAAAACGGACTGCACTAGTTTTTTCATTTATTTTTTCCCAAAAGGAATATTCAAAATTCTCTTTAAGTTTTAAAAGAATATTATCAGGTATTATTGGAAACTGCTGATTGGTTGTGGAATTTACAAGGAAGCTGTAGTCGTTTCTTTTAAAGGCCTCCTTTATCATGTAAGCCATTTTATTTGCGTGGCTTGCCATCTCAAAATACAAGTTTTCCTCAAACAGCGCGCAAAACTGCACTCCAAGAAGTCTCCCCTTGGCAAGCATTCCACCCTTCTGTTTAATAATGTATCTGAAGTCTCTCTTCAGTGCGTCATTGCATAAAACCAGGGCTTCTCCAAAAAGTGCACCAATTTTAGTACCTCCAATGTAAAAAGCATCACACAATTGCGTAAGCTCCTTTAGCTCAAGGTCATTGTCCTCAGCACAAAGTGCATACCCCAGGCGGGCACCGTCCATATATAAAAACAATCCGTTTCTTTTGCAGACTTCACTTATTGCTGACAGCTCGGCTTTGCTATATATAGTTCCCAGTTCAGTGGGATTTGATATATATACCATTCCGGGCTGAACGATATGTTCATGGTTTTCATCATTGATATGCGACATGAAATAGTCCTCTACAGCCTGAGCTGTCAGCTTTCCGTCGACTGCCGGAAGAGCCAGCACCTTATGGCCGTTTGCTTCGATAGCACCTGTTTCATGTGTATTGATATGACCCGTATCGGCAGATATAACACCCTGATGCGGCCTTAATGCTGCAGTTATAATAGTCAGGTTTGTCTGAGTGCCTCCAACCAGAAAATGTACATCTATATCTTCACGGCCGCATTTACTTTTGATGAGCTCAGCAGCTGTTTTGCAGTACGGGTCAACCCCGTAGCCGGCAGTCTGCTCCATATTTGTTTCAATTAATTTCTGCAGCACCTTAGGGTGTGCACCTTCACTGTAATCACAATTAAATCGTATCATCCTGTCTCCCATTCTTTTTTTGCTATGAATATTAATTCGTAAGTCTTATGAATCTAATTATATATGAGGGATTGTAAAATGACAAAAATAAAGTTACTGTTTGGCCTGTTTATACTGCGTAAAGTCGTTATTGAAAGTAATCAGTCAGAAAGATATGAACTTCTAAACACTAATTAATACTCACCTTATAGTACCGTATGTTTCAAATTCCACCCCAATATTGAGCTTAATTTGGGCAGTTTTATATACCTCTTTCCATTTAACAGACTTCCAGTATGAATTCTGTTTTGCTCTTACTCTCTCACCGAAGCCTATTGGGTCAGCACCAAAGCTCTGAAGCTTTTTAAGCAAATCATTAATTTCTCTGTACAGCGATTCGGCTATAACTCTTTCAACTTTTTTCAGTTGGTGGTCCTTATCAAGATTTTGCTTACCCGAGAATTCATCCATAGAAGCTATGAATCGGAGTGTTATATTTATAACCGGTTTCTTAGAGGAAGTATCTATTTTAATTTTATTTTTTTTACATTTCAGACTTACTGCAGCACCCTTTTTTAGTTTTCCATCTTTGTTATTTAATGCATTACCTCTGTAGATGTACTCAAAAACCTGCTTTTTGCCTTTCAGTACATTTAAAAGCTTTGTCTCATCAGGGTTTATTTCTCCCACCATCTTGTCACCGGAAAAAACAGCCGCCCCGGAAACAATAAAACTCTTGTCATCATATCTAAACAGAGGAGTGACAGGGTCAATTGTTTTAGAGTGGTATAAAATGCTGAAATTATATACTCTTGTCTCAGGGATAATCAATCTTCTTCGTGCATCTCTTAATAACTCTGCCGCATATATTGAAGGTCTGGGCTTGTCTTTGAAATCTATGCTCTTTTCCATCATTTCCTTAGGGCTTTTATCAACAACTACAACATTTGACAGCAGAGGATTCTCAGGGTCTCTATGAAATATTTCCAGGTACTCGTTTATTCCTTTTTCAGCTAGTTCCTTTGAGAAATAAAGAATTTGTATTTTTCCCCCTTGAAGAAATTTACCTGAAACGTTTCTTAAATTATCCCTCGATGGTCTAACAAGATTTTCATTAGATATATTAAGAAACTCTACCTTCTTTTCAGCATCAGGTGAAACTACCGGCGCTGTTATGGATAACAACATTTTGTCATCTTTCCCAACTTCCAATCCCATCTGAAGAATAAAACCTATTTCTTCATACTGCTTCTGATCCCAGCAGCCAGTCTGGATAAATAAACTCATAAATAAAATCAACATAGTAAAGTACCTTATTATTTTATTCATTATTATTAACCCCCTTTTTTCTCACAAAAGAAAGCACAAGACATAGTACTAAAAAGAGCACCAACACCATACCGGCCGTACTGATATAATCCATCAAAACAAGGAGCTGATTGAAATTTTTAGGCAAACTGCTTAATATAATTATTGCAACGAAAAAGATAAAATACGTCAGTTTTGTTTTTTTCAGTTTAAATACTTTTTGCATACCATCGTATACGGCAAATATATAGGTTCTAACTGAGCAGGCTAATGGTATAAACCAAATAGCTGTTAAATACAGATCCACCCTTTCGAGTATAGGGGCATTATATACCCTTGACAGGCTAAAAAATGGTATTAGCATTATATTTAGAAAGTTCTCACCAAAAGTAATTGTAGAGACAAATACAAAAACCAAATAAAAGACAGTACTCATCAATATTGCGCCAATACTCAACTTCAGTGCTTTTTGTTTATCTGTGACATAGGGATAGAAAAAAACTGTTGTCTCAAAACCTAAAAATGCCAAAAAACAGGTTTTAGTACTATAAAGTATGTTTGAAATACCAGCTTCACCTATGGGCAAGACGAAGGATAATTTAAAGTCCTTGTATAAAAATAAAAGGAAAATTAAAATTATAATACTGCTAACTATTGAAAAAAATAGAAATCTGCTCATATTCTTGAGTCCCTGCCATACCAGATAAAAGGAGGGCAGTGCTATGAATGGAGCTAACGCCCATATGGGTGTTTCCCGCAATAGCGTTATTCTGATATAATAAGTAAAAAAAGCGGTTCCTACAACAGAAGCTGCAAAAAGGTAAAAAATAACTCCAGCATTTAAGACTGTTCCAATATATTTACCATAAATACATTTATTTATCTCATATATACCCTTATCCTTATATCTTCCCAGTAAAGCCATAATCAGCAGCGCAAATACAATAATACCCAATCCTGTTACAGCAACAGTAATCCATCCATCATGACCCACTTCTTTTGATAATGCCGACGGAAGCACAATAATACCCACACCAGTTTGTGTTATAAATAGGATAAGGGCTAGTTGCAAAGCCTTTATGGAGTTACTTCCTTCCATTCCTTTTACCTCTTGATTTATTTTTTGTTTTTACTATAGCTGGCCGTTTTTCAAGACTTTTTATTGGCAACCTAAAAAACGCATCCTTGAAATCTCTGATTACCAGTGGTGTAATAGGTTGAAAATAAGGTTGACCAAGTGATTGCATACTGGTAAGGTGAGCAAGGGTTAAGGCTGTACATATAACCATCCCGATAGCCCCGAAAATTGATGTTGCTATTGAGAACCCAAACCTGAGTATCCGTATTGACATTGACATATCAAAGGATGGTATAACATAAGATGCAACCGCTGATGCTCCAACAATTACAATCAATATATTACTCACTATTCCTGCTTCTACCGAAGCCTGACCAATAACCAGCGTTGCAAAAATACCTATAGCAGTACTAATGTATGAAGGAAGACGTACAGCAGCCTCACGTACCATTTCTACTACTATTTCAAGGATTAATACTTCAACAATTGGTGGAAACGGTACCTTTGCCCTGGATTCCGCGATGGGAATCAGCAGATTAAGGGGCACTATGTAATAATGGAAAGAAGTAATAGCAATATACAGTGATGGCATAACAACAGCCAATACTATCGCAATCAATCTAAGCATTCTAAGGAAGGAGCCATGTATCCATAATGTACTGTAATCATCAAGAGCCTGAAAAAAGGACAAAAAATTTATAGGTGCAACAAGAACGACTGGCGTTCCCTCCTGAAGAATTACAATCCTTCCTTCAAGAAGTGATGCTACAGCTTTGTCAGGCCTTTCAGTGGATAAGAACTGAGGAAATATGGAATAATGATTTGCTGTTATAATCTGCTCGACATATCCGATGGCAGATAAACCATCAATTTCTATACTGCTTATTTTATCATACAGACTATTGACTATATCAATATTTGCAACTCCTTCAATGTAAGTGATTGCAACTGTCTGCCTGGTTTGCTTTCCCAGAATGGTTTTCTTTATTTTCAGACGATTACTTTTAACCTTTCTTCTTAAAACGGAATAATTTGTATCTATGCTTTCTACAAAGCCTTCATGTGGTCCCCGAATATTTTTTTCTGTTTGAGGTTCCTCTATCCCTCTAGTATCTATATCCATAACAGTACAAGCTACTGCGTAATCAAGAGCTTTGCAAATGAAAACAGAATCACCAGCCATAATTCCATCTATTACATCCTCTAATGTGTATAGAAGCTTCATTTTAGCGCATGGCAAATTATATATTTTTTTCTCATCCGAAAGTTCTTTTAAGCTCATGGTCAGTATTGGCTTTATGAAGTCTCTTTGAAGAATATCATTATCGATAAATTCATTTAAATAAATAAAATAACTCTCTGTATGATTATCCACATACACCCTTTTTCTTGTAATATCCGGGCAATCCATGAGCTCCCGGTCAATTGATTCCATACTTATCTTATTAGAATTTTTCTTTGAATCTTTTATGGTATCTTTTCCTGAATTTTTATCAGTATCCTTTACGACTGACGTGTTCTTATACTTACTGAATTTCCATTTCGTAAAAATCACCCCGGCATTATTTAATATCCAACCAGGTTTATTATCTGCCAATACAAAAAAATTGATGCGTTTTTATTTTTCTTTTCACTCATCTTATCAACACACTTATATAAGTATTCCTTTTTATAATTGAAAACGCGGAATGTAATGATAAAAGAATCAATTTTAGACAAAAGCTAATTCTTTTATACACAAAAGTGTAACATTTTCAATGTAGTTTACATAATAATGTATTAGTTGATATAAATAATCAAGAAAGGATGTAATTTGATGTCAAACAATTTAAATGGCGGCAATCTCGAATCTCTGCTATGCAACTATATCGGAGAGACGGTTACCATCTTTACAAAAAGCGGCGGACAGTCGGGCTCGGGCTTTACAGGTGTAATACTGTCTGTTAATGATTGCTTTGTAAGATTAATAACCAGAATAGGTCCTGCCCCAGGATGTGCTCTCGGGAATGCATGCAACGGAATCGGTAATTTTGGAGGTTCCTGTGGCGGAGACACTGGGTTCTTTGGTAGCAATTTCGGCGGTGGAGCCGGTTGCGGAGGCTCAGGCTTCGGTGGAGGCGGAAAAGGGAAATCAGCCGGTGGCTTTGATGGATTCCCGGTCTTCTCTGTTGGTTCGGTAACTGACATTCCACTTGATTCAATTGCTTCATTTGTTCACAATGCAGTATAAGATAAACTATATGTAATAAGAAATAGGTTACTTGGGGGCAGTAATAAAGTGACCCCCTCAGGATAAAGAAAAAGCTCCTTTCCTCAACAGGGATCTGCATCTAGTGCTGAACACATTGGATGCCGGTCCCTATTTATATCCTTATTTTCAATGGTATAAAGGCAACTCCACCCGTATTGCAATATAATTCCCAATTAAACTTGCACCTACGGTGCCGCCCATCTGTTCGGTTAAAAGCTTAACTATGGATAGTCCCAAGCCGGTGGAAGCTTTGCTCCTGGATTTGAGTTTACTGTAATCCTCCTGGCGTTGTCTTCCAGCACAATATCCCCATAGTGTAAGACCAACCTCTCCCAGATCAAAGGGCTTGGTTATGTAGTCAGTCATCAGCGCCCATTTTCAAAAGATCAATTTTGGTTCCAATCATGTCCTTTGCTGAAATAATAATTACAGGAATATCTGAAAAACCTCTAATTTAGAGGTCGCTTTTTTCTTTGCTTATTAGAGTGAACATTTGTTCTTTTTTTATAATAATTTTTTCTATAATATAACTGTCAATGAATAAAACCATAACATCCAATCCGCTCCTTAGTAACATTTGCGGCATTGTATTCTTTAATATCAACCCCATAAAGCTATTAAAAATAATCCAGTTCAGCCCGATAATCAAGCTGAAGCTTATAGGCATAAGAAAAGCATTACGCCCATTTGATATTAAAGGATACAAGATAGTATAAATGAATCCCAATACTATTCCAAATAAAGCTGTCCATATGTAGCACGGGATTGTATATGTATCGCAGTTGCTGGCGACAATACCTGTTTCATATGCCACAGTTCTTTCAGTTATAAAGCTCAATGTGATAATACTTATGGCGTACACTCTTTCCTTTTTATTGAGGCCCTTTACCAAATCCGTTTTGTTGTTATGATTAATTATTGTAAATCTTGCTACGATTATACGTAATATAAAAGCAGGTATTGCATCCCCCAAACCCATAAAAAATTGATAACGTATAAACTCCGGTCCGTATTCCGCAAAAGGTGAACCTTCAACAAAAACCTCCTGCATTGCGACAAGGTAAATCAGCGCAAATGATATACCTAATCGTATACCGGATTGCATATAAGAGGTTCTGTTATTTTTACATATGTATCTTATAGTAATGGCACATTGAATATACAATAAAATAAAGTAACCTGTCGCTACGGCTGGAAATCCAATCAACTTAACTAAAACACCGTCTAAATTTTCCACAGCAACCGGTGCAGGGACAACGGCATGAACAAAAATGGCAAATGCGGCTGAAAATATAATTACTAAAATAAAAATTACCAGCATTTTAAAAGCACCTGATTTTACTGCTTCCATAAGAGTTTTCTCCTAACGGGTAATAAATTAAATACATATATATGTTTTATATTTTGTTTTCAAACTTACACTTCTATTTGTTGCAATAATTCCTTTAATATTGTGATTCCATTCTGAAAAATCATAATTATATACTATCCCACCGGCATTTTTTAGAATAAATGCCGCAGCGGCGTGTCCTTCCACACTGCTTCCGAAATTAATAAAGAAATCTGTACGTCCCCGCGCAACGTTGCATATATTCAAAGCTGGCGACATTAGCGGCATTGCCTTTTTTGCATTATCAAAAATACAGCTCCATTCCTTATAGTATCTCTGGATATTATCAAAATTCGCACTAAACCCAAAAACAGCCAGACAATTTGATATATCTTCATTTTCTGAAACAGAGATTACTAACTTCATTTAAAAACGTGCGGACATCTTCAAAGCCGGAAGCGTCCATTTTAAATTTCAACTTACCATGACAAACTGCTTTCTGCTTATTATGAAACTTATATTTCGTTCGCGCCAGGCAGGCTTTATAACATCCTACGCATTCATCCAAATTGCTAAACATGCGGTCTGCAAAATCGGGAATCTTCCCTGCCAGGCTGTCAAGAGTCTCTTCCATTATATTGGCTTTCCGATGCCAGGTCTCGGGCTTACCATTGGTTATCAGGTACCATTGCAAAGAGTGATCAAAAACCTCATTGCTTAAATATATGGCATAGGACAAGCCATACTCGGCAGCTACATACGTTATTTTATTTCCGTTTTTCTCAAGCTGCCTTTTAAATTTCAATGGTTTTGAGGTTTTTAGGTATTCATCAATACTAATAATTTCCCTCTTAATATTCTCGGGCAGAAGTGATATACATTTCTCAAAGGTTGGTTTTTCCCCGGCTTCAATAGCGATATTCTTTGTAACTGCAGCCGGCAGTTCCATTTCAGAATGAACAATTCCGCAGGAATTGTCATACTCCGTTACCGAAACTGATTTAATACACAAATTAGCCAGCTTATCACAGGTTATTTTTATTTCAAAACCACCCTCGCTCATATCTCTGAATGTCGGAGATTTCATATATCTTTCTTTCTGTGAATAATACCTTTCCTCGCCGTTAATCAGTATTTGCATTTCTTTCATGTCGTAAATTAAAGTTATTTCAATAAATTCATTCAAAGGCATAGAATTATGAAAGAATTTCGTTTTTCGGTTTGGAGCTGCGATATCATCAATACGCCTGTTATCGGACCATAAGGTGCCGAAATTAACATGTCCGTTGCCTATAAGTAAATACAGGCCGGGAGCATCTATTTTTGCTGTTATGTCAATTCGTAAAGGTAATTTGTATTTGTCAGGCAGACCCACATACGAGTTTATGGACAGATGTTCCGCATCAAAGCGTTGGGTGGGTATTGAACGCTTATTCGTCATATAAAGCATATTATCTCTAATCTCGTATTCAATCTGTCCCCTGGAAGTAAAATCAGCTAAATTGACGTTATATTTTTTCATGTGAATCCTCCCGGTAACATTTAATTATTGTATGTCTACAGTTCCGGCTTTTCCCGACAGTGCACCCGGTATCAATTCCAGAGCCATGCACCACTCGGCTTTTTTGGTTTCATCTTGAATATGATATATGCCATATTCATATGTACCCTTAAAACCAAACTTATGATAAAATTCCGGATCACCACAGAGGAATACAGCAGTAAATCCCATATCTACTGCAATTCGGAAGGCTTCCATCATCATTGCACGGGCGATGCCTTTCCGAAAAAAATCGGGGTGAACACTTATGGGAGATAGCAGCAACTCAGTATAAACTTTATCAGGTGCAGTAATATTGGTTTTATATAATACGATCTGTCCTACCAATTTTCCGTCATCGTTTTCTGCAACCAATGAAAGCTTCGGAATAAAGGTATCCTTTTTCCTGATCTCATTCAAATAATCCCATTCCCCATCATTAGTTGATGTAGCAAATGATTTCTTCACAAGTTCATATATTTCATCATAATCGGCTGGTTGTTCCTGACGTATAATCATTATTGACCTCCAATCTACGCACATATGGCGTACATAATTGTAATGGATTTTGTTTAAAAATTTACATATTCTGAAAACAATACTACTTCACTCTTTTTGATTGAACTAACCATATCATTCACATTATCCAGTGCCCTTGATAGCTTCAAGCCTGAAAATCTATTGAGGTTGCCCATATGATTATCCGAACCTGCTGACTTTAACAGCTTATAGTTATCAGCGTATTGATTGGCCAATTTATTTTCAAAATCAGGTCTGCATGCATTATCTATTTCAACAGCATCCACCTTTCGAGGCAATAATCTGATCATATCAATGTAAAAATCCTCGCGAAAGGGGTGGGCATGTACAATAAATCCACCATACTTGTGTACAAGGTCACAATATTGGTTTATATCAATACTGAGTACTTCAGGATGGTTGAGCAGCCATTCCTTATCAAGGCCGTATGTTAACAAATCGGTGCCCAGATAAGAATACTCCCAACCGAAAAACACATCTATTCCAATTCTCTGTCCCTCTTGGTATGCGTTCCGATATCCCCTACAAAACAGGTCAACACGCTCTGACCAGGACAAATTACCGGGGACAGTGGTATTTCCGTTAAAAAAGTGGTCTGTTATACAAACCCCGCTGTATCCAATTTCCTTGTAAAACTGTACAAGTTTGACTGCTGATATTCTGGAGCATTTGCTTACTTCAGATGTATGAGTGTGTGTTTCGTATTTATATTTTTTCATATATGCCCCATGCTCAGCATTTCAAAGATAGTCACGATAGAAATGGCGAGCTCGGTACCTCCTCGTGTATATATTTTCTTTCAACCTTTAGAACTATTTTATAACCTTCCTTTCAGTTTTTCACTAATTATTTTCAACTAATTATTGCTTGCTCATTTATATATATTATTAAAAACGCACATTGCCTGGATGTGCGTTTGACTTTACAAGCTACTTTGCTGGTTTTTAACTAAGCATCATGTAGCTCTTTCATAATTTCATCATTTTTCCATGATTCTGGTAATACCTTCATCATATTCTCAAAATCACTTATATCGCGCACCAACACCTTTATATCTAACTGAAAATCCTTAAAAATAGCTTCTTGGAGAAGTTCTGAAATTTGCGCCTTTGTATGCTTCTTATCGATAAAAATCACGTTGCCAGAATTAATATAAGTGCTCACCGATTCCATACCTGCTCGTGCAAAGGTTTCTTTCAGGAGCTTCATATCAATTTTATTTTTTCCGCCAACATTTATTCCCCTTAGTAAAGCGACATAAACCATTCCTCATCCCCCTTTTGCTAATTCTTAATTAAATTATGTAAATTAGCCCGGATTAATCTAATTAGCTCTATATGATGCAATTTATAGTATAAACAAACTTATCGGAACTGCAACAATATCGACTATTGTGTGAAGAACAATTGATGGTATAATACTGCCGTTGGCTTTTTTCTCCATTATGTAACCAAAACCATATCCCAGTACACCAGCGTTTATAACTCCTACAATCACCTCAAAAGTAGGTGCTGTGCCGAAGGTAGTTAAATGCGGAAAAACAAAAATAAAAGCTTGTAATAAATTCCCCTTTGAAAATCCAAGTTTATTAATGCATCTTTTTGCTATAAAGCCACGGAAGAATATCTCCTCAGTTATTCCGGCGTTTAATCCGAATATAACAGATGCAAGCACCAATACAACCGGTGAATATTTTTCATAGGGTTCCTGCAATGGGCTGATTTCCATTCCACCGTTAATTTTTAAAATTATGAAATAAGCTATTGTAAATATGTATGCTATAGCAGTAATCTTTGCAGCCGAAAGAAACGATTTTCCGGGTGCTTTTTTTATTCCTATATACTCTGGGAATCCTTTTAATTTTCTATGAAAAATGATATGCCAGACAAACGGAATAGCCTAAGACAATGCTATTTGAACAATAAGTAGAACTATTTTCTGAAATAAATACAGTACTCCACTATCAAGATTTAAAAACATTTCTTTAAAAGCTCCTTTATCTTATGTATGGATTAAAACCCTTTTGCGCGTTATTAAAGAATATGTAACTATTTTATAATAAAAGAAGTGATATATCCCGCTGCATATTGTATAGCATTAGCTCCACTGTGTGCTAAAACAGGACACAACAAACTCCTTGTTTTTACAAATATGGTTGACCAAACAGTCCCTAAAATAAACGTAAATAATAACTGCAGTGGGTCAAGATGTGTAATAGTAAAAGATGGGTATAGATTATATCCAATATGGGCAGTCATAAAAATGAAGCCGGATATTATTGAAACATGCGGGACAGTTAATTTTCCAAGCTTAAAGCTGTCATCCCAGTAATTGATCAAGGTTAAAACCACGAAACTACGGAATAGTGGTTCCTCACTTATACCAGCCAATATTACTCCTATGATAAAGTCCTTTAGTATATAACAAAAATCAGGCGGGCATAAGTTTTTGATATAGCTGCCAAAACCTTGTGACAAATTAAGAGCAATTACAAAAAAAGCAATTACTATTACCGACCATATTAAAATAAATCTTTTTAATATTCTTATACTCAAGCCTTTATTGTCAAAGTTAAAACCCGCCTTGGAAATATTGCCTCTAATACAGATTTTCAGCACTAGAATAGTAAAGAATATTTGTAATAAATATGTGATTATTACATATATAAGTCCATAAATTGGTTCAGAATAGTTTTTGTAGAAATTTAAACTTCCTGATATAGTCCTGGATAATATCGGTATGACATGTGCAATAAGAAATACAATAATCAGGCTGGCACTTTTTTTTATTATCCTCATGATTACCTACTTTTTCAGTTAATTTATATATCCATTCTTTTTTAATAAGATATTTGTTATCTGTTTACCATTTTACCCCTTTTACTACCATATTTCAACATTTCAAATACCCTTTGAATTGTGATTATAAGTTTTTTGCCAAAGCTATTTAACCGTTCCCATATAATCTCTATAAATTGTAATAATTTCATTTGTAAAATTCGTTATTCGGGCATATAATATAAAATAGAACATATGTTCGATTAAATTAATTGGGGATGCCATTATGGAAAGAGTAATTTTACATTCAGATTTAAACAACTTCTATGCAAGTGTTGAATGTCTGTACCAGCCCGAGCTGAGAGAAAAGCCAGTGGCTGTAGGCGGCAGCATTGAGCACCGGCACGGAATTATTCTGGCAAAAAACAATATAGCGAAGGGCTTTGGCATCAAGACCGGCGAGGCTATCTGGCAGGCAAAGCAAAAGTGTCCCAACCTGGTTGTCCTTCCTCCAAATTACGATAGATATCTCAGATTTTCAAAGCTTGCAAGAGATATCTACAAGGATTATACCGATAAGATTGAGGCCTTCGGCATTGATGAAAACTGGCTTGATGTTACCGATTCGGTCGGTCTGTTCGGAAATGGTGAACATATTGCCCATGAAATACGTGAAAGAATGCTTGCCGAGACCGGAATCACTGTTTCGGTTGGCGTTTCCTGGAATAAGATATTCGCAAAGCTTGGGAGCGATCTAAAAAAGCCCGATGCCGTTACTGTAATAAGCTCAAACGATTATAAGCAAAGGATATGGCCTATTCCTGCAAAAGAACTTTTATACGTTGGGCCTTCAACCTGGCGGAAACTGGTTAAAATCGGCCTCTACACCATCGGAGATATTGCAACTGTCTCGCCGGCCGTTCTCACGGGTATGTTTGGTAAGTGGGGTGAGTACCTGTGGAGCTTTGCCAACGGCCTGGACACCACTCCAGTTTCGATTATGGGCACCGAAAGCATAATTAAAGGTATCGGAAACAGTATGACTACACCCCGTGATTTGGAAAACAATGAGGATGTTAAAATGCTGCTTTATGTTCTCTCCGAAAGTGTTGCTGAAAGACTTAGAAGACATTATTTTAAGGGAAAAACGATACAAATACATGTGCGGGACAAAGAACTTGTAACCATTGACAGGCAGGCTCAATTGAGTACCCACACCTTTGTCAGCAGTGAGATAGCAGAAAAAGCCTTTGATATATTCCTGAAAAACTGGACCTGGGATAAGCCTATACGTTCCATCGGTGTAAGAGTTACCGACCTTATATCACCTGATACATATACCCAGCTAAGTTTGTTTGATGATGACAACAGACGGTTGAAAAAAGAGCTTTTAGAAAAATGTATTGATGATGTAAGAAGACGTTACGGACATTACTCTGCCCAAAGAGCCTTAATGCTGAAGGATCAGAAGCTCAATGCAAATCCTATAGAAGAAAATATTATTTTTCCGGTATCGTATTTTAGATAGGAGGGAGAATTCTCGTGCGCAAGGTTTATGTAGATGTTATGTCCGCTTTTACAAAGGATGGAGCCCTCCTCCCACTGTACTTTGTCTGGGAGGATGGAACACGGTATGACATAGACAAGGTCTTTGATTTCAAAAAAGCCGCCAGCCAAAAGGTAGGCGGTCAGGGAATCCGTTATCGGTGCAGAGTAATGAATAAGGAAGTATATCTTTTTTTAGAGGACAACAAATGGTTTATGGAAGGGAAATGATTGAATTATTATGGTTCCATTCGGGTATGAAAGAAGACAATTGGAAAAAGAAAGTGAAAATAAAGCACCCGTGCCTCAATACCGGCGAGTTTACCTTAATGCTGAAGCTTTAAGACGCAGCAGCACCGGAGAGTTAATCCCTGCCTCCTTTGAATGGGAAGGCCGTACCTATAAAATAAGCAAGGTATTGGAAATCAAAAACGGCAAAAGCCTTAAAGAAAGAGTAAACGCACAAAGATATTATTGTACCTGCCAGGGCAAAAAATTTCAGTTGTTTTTTGAGGATGGCGGCTTTGGAAATCAAAGATTCTATATCGAAGTTAGAGAGGACATATTTGATATTTGACAAATGAAATGCTCCTCACATTATCGTGTATTCATTATGTAACCTCATGTTCCGATTTACCATATTATATATTGAAAACTACTTGAAAGGAGTAGATTAAATGTCGGATCAATATGACGATTATAACGAATATGATGACTATGATGGATACGATGATTTTGGAGATTATGATGAGGATTACAGACCGGACGGGATGCCCGGACAGATGATGCCCCAGCAAGGTCAACCACCTTTTGGCCCTCCTCAAGGTCAACCGCCTTTCGGTCAGCCACCCTTTGGTCCTCCCCAGGGTCAGCCGCCTTTCGGTCAGCCACCCTTTGGTCCTCCCCAGGGTCAGCCGCCTTTCGGCCAACCACCTTTTGGTCCTCCCCAGGGTCAGCCTTTATTGCCATACTCACCGGGACCGCACAATTTCGGACAATTTGCACCAAATATGCGTCCACCCAATTTTATACCAAGAAGACCAGGCTTCTTCCCCGGTCCCATAAGACAGTGCCGGAACAGATTTGCATTTATTTGGCTTAATAATGGAAGACGCTTCTGGGCGTGGATTTCAAGCGTTACACCGCGTATAGTTTATGGTTACAGATGGAATGGCCGCAGATGGATTTACTTTGAAGTTATGATTAATAATATTAGCTCATTTGTATGCATCAGATAAAAGTATTTATTATGAGGAATTCATCGGATAAGCTTTTATAAACAATATATGTTTTGACCAGTTAAAGTTATGGCTTTAACTGGTCTCTATTACATATACCAATTAGCACTTTATTTGTTTTCCGAGTTAGTATAGGCAATTAAAACTATATCCATTCCGGCTTTCTTCTTCAATTCGGATTCCAGTCTGGATATTTCATTTATGACTTCATTATTATCTGTCAATGGTGCAATTTTAAAATTATTATTCATAAAAACCTCCTGTCTTGTCTATATACTTATACTATTATTAGCAATGCAAAATAAAATATTAGCGCTTACAAAAAATAAAATTAATACGTATAAGCACAAGAAATTAGATATAATAGTTTCATAAACATTTTATGGCCGTTATTACGGCTCAAAGCCGTGAACGGCTTAGGAGGTTAGCTTGAAAGACTTCACTAAAGCTCGTCTTCCAAACCAACCGATGAATTTATGGCCGTGCGAAATATTCAAAGTATCTATAGTACGTGATTGAGGGAATGGGTTTGATCGAATACTTTGAAAGCGCACATGGCCAATTAACCTCCTTTATTCGCCTTATAACGTACTGGTTCAGATAAAATTTTCGACTGAAGAAAAATTTTATTACCTTTATGCGTTTCAACGAGGTAGGAGATAAATGCTTGCCACCTGTAGAAGTGGAGACATCTAATACCTCGTTATAGCGGATATGGGAGCAGATAAATTTCATTACTATATTTATTGCCGTTATTACGGCTTATGGAGGTTAATATGTGCGGACGATATGTTGTCTTTACAGAAGAAGAAAACGAAGAATTAATAGAGATTATTAACGGAATTGACCAGCGACATAAAAATGAAGGTCAACATATGAAAACCGGAGAGATTTTTCCCACCGATACAGTTCCGGTTATCATCGCCAGTGCTGACTATACTGCCAATACAACCGGGTCTGCCAGTTCTGTGGCTTCTCTCAGTACTGCCAATAAAATCAGTGCTGAAAAACCCATAGGCGTACACCTTTTCAGGTGGGGCTTCCCCAACTATATGAAGTCAAGCGCAGTCATAATAAATGCCCGATGTGAAACCCTTCACGAGAAGCCCACCTTTCGCAAGCTGCTCGGAACCGGCAGATGCCTTGTACCTGCAAGCGGCTTTTACGAATGGAAAGCTGCCGACGGCTCCACCAAAAAGAAGGACAAATACCTTATTCGCACAGCAGACTCAAAGCTCATGTACTTTGCCGGCTTGTACGGCAGCTTTTTAGATAAGACCGGCATCCCCTCCACACGGTTTGTCATAATAACTACTGACGCAAACCATCAAATGTCGCAAATACACAACAGGATGCCGGTTATCCTCCAAAAGCCTGAGGCTATGGCCTGGATAAGTCCGCAATATAAAGAGCTGGACAGTCTTCTCAGGCCATACGGCAGTGAACTGACCTTTGACAGGGTCGGTTGAAAATAATTGGCATGGTTCCGATAGTCTGATAGTCTTAATTACCAGACAATGCACAGGCTTTGATACGGCACCCTTCCAGCGCACATTGTGAAGCTTTTATTGATATGCTTTCAGAACCGGGCATGTTTACAAGCCTGTGACTCTCAATAACGGAAAGAGGACCATGCCCTCCACAAATTATACATGGTTTTTGGATGCAAGCACCTATTTGTTCGGCCAGACCGATAATCTGCTTTCGCATCTCTGTAGCTTTTGCAGAATCGGAATTAACACTTCTCATAAGGTATGGCGCCAGTGAATTAAACTCGGCGCGTTCCGAGCTGAAGCCGCTTATATTTACCAAAATATCTCCTGTAAAAAGCACTCCGAACTTTCTGCATACAAAAACCATTTCGCCGTATACATGTCCACCGCTGCCCTCAAGTACTTCAAACTCCATATCCCCTACTTCAAAGCTTCCAATATAAAGCAGATCTTTGTGTTCTTCGGGCGTGTCACCATTATCTATAATAGTAAAATTATCTGTCTTTGGAGGTACATACCCTGAAATTATCCGGCTGAGCTTGCTGTAGCCAAGTCCAATATCGTTATGCTCTCTGTAATCCCGAATGCCTTGATATTGTCGTCTTAAATTGTCTGCACTTTTTTGATTTACACATATTTCAGCATCTCCCAGCTGTGATAAAAGACCGCAGTGATCAACATCGGCATGGGAAATATACACTCGTTTGAGTCTGGTTTGCCAATCCCGAAACAGTTTGTTGAAAATCTCAAACATTTCGTTTGAATAAATGGTATAACCTGTGTCTATAAGCACCAGCTCCTTTGAGGTCTCCATAACGTAAGTGTTGCTTCCGCAGGGCGGCTGGATATTATACAGAGTGACCATGGGGCTGATTTGCACCTTTTCAATATCGGCCATGAAATTACTCTCCCTGTGGAGGCTGATAAAATTTGCAAACCTTCTGATATAATCAAATACTTTTTTAGGATTCTCGCCCTTTTCCTGAAGCACCTGCCAGATACGATTGGATTCTGAGATAAACTCCATGGTTGTTTCAGTACTTAAATGCATGAGCTTCTGCATTTCATTGGCCAAACGGATATAGAAAATCGTATTGTCCAAACTGTTTTCTGCATCGTCGTAATCTTCAATATCAATCTGATATACCTCACTTAAATCTTCCAGGAGCATTTTAATGATTTTTGGATTTTCTATGAGTAACCCCATTTTAAAGTTTTGAAACTCAGTCCCATTTGAGCTTGAATTAATATATGAAATATTTATTCCATACCTGTCTAGTATTCTGAGTATCGGCAGAACTGAACCAGGTTTATCCGGAATCTTAATGTTGACAACAACAATTCTTGTCTCGGCTATCTTTTCATTAAGATAGCCAATTTGGCCCAGTTCCTCTGCTATGTAAGTTAGTTCCTCTTCTGTGGCCTCCACGTCAATGAAAAGTGTATGTAAATCAACAGCTTTATTGTAGCTGACCCTGACAATATTTCCATTGTGATTGGCAATTATTTTAGAGGCAAGCATAAATGCTCCCGTTTTGTCTGGCATGTTTGTTACGTATGTTTTCCTAGGCATTATCCAACCTCCGTAAATAAATCTGATAAGCTAGTATTTATTATACCTCAATTTATCTGTACCAAACTAAGTAGTGTTTATTAATATTTTGTGTTAGATATTTACAAATCAGAATAAATCACATATAATCTAATTAGATGGTATTTGGATGGTGTGTGGATGGTATTTGGATGGTCAATGATTTCTTGATGCCATTCTCAAAAATTATTACTAGACCATTGAAAAATATTGGAAAGGTGGAAACAAATTTATGGAAACAGAGAAAATTACTATTAACATTGGTGCAATTGATTTAGGTCATATTGATCTACTGGTTGAGCAGGGTTTTTATACCAATAGAACTGACTTTATCCGTACTGCAATCCGTAACCAAATGACAGTGCACTCTGGAGACATCAGTAGTATTAAGGCTTCAGGTGCTTTGGGGCTCAATGCTACAATAAATGAAATTAATAAAACTACCACAGACATCAGCAATATGGTAAGTAAAAGTATGTCTGATGTTGATTACGGTTTTGCAGGCGGAACAGGTGTATTCAGCTACAACAGAAAAACGCTGGAACAGGTTAAGTTGACTGGCAATATGATTTCTCTTTTTCTCATCGGAATGCTGATAATAGATAAAGACGTACCTGCCGAGTTGGTAAGAGAGACCTTCAGTAAAATCAGGGTTTATGGAATCATTAAAGCCAGCGACGAGGTTAAAAAGGTTATTGCTGAATTGCGTGAGAAATAAGTTTAATTGTAAAAAATAAGAGGAGATTAGTATATGGGCTGGACGTTAATTTCTATAACAGCCGGCTTAACAGAAGAGTTTCAGTATAGAGGGTTCCTTTCACTGGCGCTGACTCAATTGTTTCCGGCTCTCAACCTTCCCTTGACGGCAATCATATGCAGCATTATTTTTGGTTTGGGACACAACTACCAGGGAATTTCCGGCGTTGTAAGAACAGGACTTATAGGTTTGTTTTTTTACGCCCTTTATATATCTACAGGCTCGATAATACCAGGTATCATACTGCATTTTGCTATAGATCTGTCAGCCAAAGATCTTCAAAAATATAGTAAAAACAATGTAAATCAGGAAATGTAATTTCAAAACAAACTAAGCTGCCGGTCATAGTAGCCGCGCTTGTACTCCGATATAATATCCTCCATTTTATATAATAGACCATACCGGCGGCATTCCTCCTTAAACACAGCAGATAACTGCTTTGCCCTTGGAGAGTGACATTGATAGGTATCCCCGAATTCTTTAATATATAGCTCCTTCTTTTTTGGGAACAGTTCATCAAGCTTGGAGTAATACCAATCTCTTTGATTCATTCGCAGAGTAACTCCAAAGGCAGCATAAATGAATCTTGCGCCGTTTTCATGTGCAAGACGGATTATTTCAATGATGTTTGCTTCGTTATCTTCTATAAACGGTAAAACAGGCATCATAAGAATTCCTGTGAAAATTCCGCGGTCACTGAGTTTTTTAATAGCAGCAAATCGCTTTGAAGGAGCCGGAGCATTTGCCTCCACCTTGGAGGCCAAGTGATCATCAGAACAGGTAATTGTTATTTTTATCAGTACCGGAGAGTGCTTTTGAATATTCTGCAAGATATCAGCATCTCTTGCCACAATATCGCTTTTTGTAGCAATTGATACGCCGAAACCGAATTGATTAATTATTTCAAGAGCACCCCTTGTCAGCTCAAGCTTTCTTTCAAAAGGGTTATAGGGATCGCTCATAGCTCCGGTTCCTATGACCCCTTTCTTTCGTTTTGATTTTATATCACGATAAATCAAGGAAATAGCATCTTCCTTTGCCCTTACCTGATCAAAATTCTCAACATGATAACAGTCGCTCCGGCTGTCACAATATATGCAACCATGATTACAGCCTTTATATATGTTCATGTTATAGTTGTTGCCAAACCAGTTACTATTTTCGGCATATCCCGAAATAATACTTTTAGCAGGTATATACTCCATTACTTAAAGCCCCTTCTCCTCAAGGATTTTTATGAATTTTGCTTCACTTAGTATTTCATTGGTTACAAACCTGCCGTTATAGAACAGGCTGTAAGTTGTGAAGGGTGCAGGCGCTGTTTGAGCCTGCTCTTTTGATGTTATTATGTGTGTCGTAAATCCTACTTCTTTTTCCTTAGCAACGGCTTCTATTAACGGAACGTATTTTACCGTGTATGGGCAATGATTTGTGTAGTAGAGGACCCAGCCGGCATCAGAAATACTTCCTGCCTTAACACATTCTCTAAATTCAGGAGCTTTTTCATCCGAAGTGAAGGGTAAATATAGCAGTTCATAATAAGGTTCACATTTATCTGCAAGCTTGAAGCCTTTATACTTTAGGAATTTGGGGTCTGAAAGGAAGGGCACTTTTTTAGTGGAAGAAAGGGTAACAAGTCCTTTTTTTCCCTGCTTTTTTGAATCCTCAATACATTCGTTCAGAAGACTGGAGGCATAACCTTTCCCTTTAAAGTTGCCCGAAACCCAAAAACAGTCTATAAACATGTATCCATCAGCGTTTACAGGGCACCATGCATTTTCAGCAGGAATATATTCAATAAACACCTTTCCCCGCACGTTCAACTTTTTGAATACCATACCATCCTGAAATCGTTCTCTGAGCCAGGCTTTCTTTGAGGCAGCACATATATCACCCTTTTTATCAGAATTTGCACAGCAAATGTCCTGGGAATCAATATTCTCTATGTTTATATTAATAAATTCCATCTTGCTTACTCCCTTTCATGCTTGTATCAACAAGCTTTCTTCATGCGTTTAATAATCCGTATATTTTCTTTTACCATGCCCTGCCCCAAAGTTACCCGTTTACAGCAATATAAATATGTATCTCCTGATTCTCCATATCTCCTGAGTTGTTCTGGTATTCTTCAAAGTCAGCACTGTATTTTCTGTCAAGCTGCATATTCCACAAGTTGGACCAGAATTCTCCCACTGCCCTATGAACATGTCCGTTAATGATAAACTTGGCGTAAGTACCGGCAGGAATTGTTTTCAGTACCATCTTTTCAGGCAACTCCTGGACTTGACTTACTTCGCAGCAGGCTAAAAACTTGTAGGGCTTTGTAAAATCGCCTTCGTAATCGGTATAAAGTCCGATTGATTTAGTGTTTAGTTTGTAAGAAATTGAGGGATAAGTGTCTCCCTGCATGAACTCGCCCCATACTCTTCCAATATCAGACATGGCCTGTCCATTTTCATTAGTGGTCCGAACCATCATCCCTACTACAGTCTTTTCCTCAATCCTAACCAGTTCATAGTTCATATTCATTAAATACACTCCTTTTAACGTTATAGATGTAGTGGTGTTATTCTGACACCATTTACACTTATTTTTATACTAAAAGGATAACACTCAAAACATGACATAAGTGTGTCATATTATATTGAGTTTTATATGAAAAATAGTAGGTTAGGCTTAAAGAAATAAATTTCATTACCTACTCATACTCCCTGAGGGTTTCTCGAAGTCTGTTTACAACTATATCCCGTACATATGCCGGTTCCAACACTTTCGCTGCACATCCAAAGGACATTATATATCCGTATAACCAATCATTTTCGGGATACGAAACTGTGACCTCAAAGCTTCCGTCTTCATTTCTGATTATAGAGTTTTCGTTAAATTCGTCATAAACACGATAGGCCACCGATTGGTCCAGGTGAAGCTTTAAATCAACGATTCTATAGTTTTCCTCCCTGCCTGAGTAAAAGGAGGATTCTTCAAAGGTTCTTTTCTGAATTGAGCAGTCAGTAAGCTCAACAGCCTTCATTCTAGTCAGCTTGAAAATTCTGAAAGCCTGCTTTGTCAGACAATAAGCTTTCAAATACCATGTCTTATCCTTAAACCAGAGCTGTATGGGTTCTGCTTTCCGCTTGGTATTCTGACCATATGAACTGAAATAATCGAAGGTAATTACTTTCTTTTTCAAAATTGCAGTTTTTATAAGATTGAATTTTTCCTTGTTGGTTTCACCCCAGTGTGAAAAGTCCACATCAATCCAGTTATAGTTATCCTTGTTAAACAGTAGTCCTAATTTTGATATTACGTTATCTACATCAGGATAATGAATAGCATTCAGACTTTGCAGGGCAGCAAGTATTTCATTTTGTTCGGAGTCCGACAATATGGACTTATTCAGAACATAATTGTCAAGAATGCTGATTCCCCCGCCCTTTCCCTTGCTCATATAAACTGGTATTCCGGCTTCAGACAGCACATCAATATCTCTATATATAGTTCTTATGGAGACTTCAAAGCGTTCAGCCAACTCCTTTGCTGTAATTATTTTTTTGTCCAGTAAAATATATACTATTTCAAACAACCTGTTAATCTGCATAAGCCCTATTCCCTCCACTTAAATTATATCATTAAAAGCTGACACCACCATGTCATATTTTCAATGTATTCGCTACGGGATTTGGAATTTTCAAAATTAATCATATGTAATATTATGAATCAATTTGAATATAATCCCAAAATATGTTACAGTAAAAAGATGAAAATCACCAACATATCAAAAATAGTATCATTGTAGAAAGGTTACATTTGATTTATTACAGGAGGGCAGTATAGTGAAATCACGCTTAAAAGTCTTTTGTTTTATATTAGCTATTTCAATTGCAACCCAAATATTTGGAGTTGTTTTCGCAGAACAAGCAAGCTCCACAAGTCAGCAGCTATTTCCCATTTGGAATCTTCAAAAGAATGGAACCAGACTATGTGGCTTTATTAATCAGAGTGGCAAGATTATTATCAAACCTAAATACATTGTGGTATATCCATTTTCAGATGGAGTTGCGTGGGTGAGTGATACACCAGTAAGTTCAGTGGGGAGAACTTCTCATAAGTGGCAGCTGATAGATACAACTGGAAAGGTATTGTTTGAGAATGCATATATTGATAAACCATCTCAATTTAAGGACGGTGTATGTCAGGTAGAAACTACTACAAAAGTAGGCAATACTTCAACCAAAAACAAGGTGTATATTAATAAGAAAGGTACTGTTTTATTTATAAAACCTGCTACGGATGACGTTGGTCCAATATCGCAGGACTTGCTACTCTTTGCCAGTAGGGATCAATATGGTCTTACATATTCAAAATACGGTTTTATTGATAAAAACGGAAATTCAGTTATAGAACAAAAATATGTTAAGGCCTCGAGCTTTTCTGAAGGACTTGCGGCTGTCTCTATCTATGATGAAAACGGAAAAATTAAAGCAGGTTTTATTGATCAGAAAGGTAATGAGGTAATTAAATTTAAATATGATAGTGCTGGAGATTTTATTAATGGATATGCTCCAATAGCTGTTATAAATGATTTTTTTTCGGTTTCAAATAAAGGTGTACTTAATATAGAATATGATTTTACATATTTTAATGATAGTTTCCCCCTTAGCTCAGCAATGTTTATCCGCAAAATTTTTAATACAAATAAGCCTATATTTGCTGGCTCAGCTTTATATGGCTTTATAAATAAAAATGGAGAAACAATTATTGAACCACAGTATACACAGATTCAGTATTTCCAAGAAGGTTATTCTGCCGTATGTAAAAATGACAGTTGGGGATTTATTAATGCAAAAAATAATAAGCTAACTGACTTTGTTTTTTCAGATGCTCGTAGCTTTAAGCAGGGATTCGCTGCAGTATTAGTTGCAGATGATTTTGGAGTGAATAAATGGGGCTTTATTGATAAAAAGGGCAAAATAGCAATTTTACCTAAATTTGATGAAGTTGGTGACTTTAATAATGGCTTAGCAGCAGTAAAAATTAATGGTAAATGGGGCTTTATTAATTCAAAAGGTGCTTATGTAGTAAAGCCTACTTATAAAATGACAACTGATTTTAATAATGGTCTCGCGCTTGCCACTTATGATGTCAAGGCTAAACCTGTTGATCAGCTTTGGGCCGCTTACATTAATACATCTGGTAAAGTTGTATGGAAATCCCAAGGATAGACAAGAAATGAGTATTAACAATTTGTGAATACTCATTTCTCTTAAATATCTTATCATCTCTTAAATATTTTATTTGGTATAAGTTTGGAAAAGTTATTTACCACTTACTGTTTCGTAGGGCCAATCGTTCAACCCTCCCAAGTCATACACATTTGCATATCCCATAAGAGTAAGTACTTCGACAGCTATTGCGCTTCGTCTTCCGCTCCTGCAATAGACAAAAATAGTTGCATTTTTGTCAGTAAGCTTAGCTGGTGCGTCTTTATCAATACCTTCAACAGGAATCAGAATACTGTTTGGAATACGTTTTTCATTGTATTCCTCTTCAGTACGTACATCCAATAGAATGATATTTTCGCCTTTATCAAGGCGTGCTTTTGCCTCTTCAGGTTTTATCTCCATTCTAATTAGCTCCTTTGTTGACCCGGTTTGTACCGATGCCGTATTTTTACTTTCCGCCAGGGACAAAACTTTCTCCTTTTTACCGCAAGCAGTATTTATAATACCCAAAAGAAGTATAATAACAACTATTATTTTTTTCATATTAACCAAGTTTTTCTAAAAACTCAGAGCTTTTTTCAACGCAGCCAACACAGGAGAGCTTTTTAAGACCTTTTATATTGCTGCACTCCAACGCACCTGCATGCTCAAGAAAATGCTTCTCCAACTCCTCCAACTTAGATGGATCTTGTTTACTTAGGATGGATTTAACAGCGTAATATGCACCGCACAAACCTTCCGGTGCTCTTCCTCCGCCATAACTTTTAAATGCCTCAATAATTTCTTCACCTATGTTAAAATCTTCTTTAAATGCACTCATTACTGCTTGTGCACAATTCATTCTCTGACATCCGCCCTGCCCGGTATAATTATTTTTTGCTTTGATTGCTGACATATATATTTCCTCCAACATATAAAATAAACGCAATTTGTTATAGAGTATTATAGTTCTGTTCAGTTTATCTGTCAATCGTTATATTCAAATATTATAATATATACTATTCAAAATACTATTTTATGTGATTATTTTTTAGTAAATCTCATAAATTCTATATGGATAAGATATAGACAATTACTACTGACTCAAGAAAAAGACTAGTTTTTCCCTATTTCCTCAATGATAAATTCAATAAAACTTTGAACAAATTCTACCTGGGAGTTATCGGTATAAATAAAATTGAATTCTCTCATTATTTTTACACCCTGTATGGGAATAATCTTCAGTGTTCCAGCCTCTACCTCCGATTTTACAGCCTCCCTAGAAATAACTGTATATCCCAGGTTTGCCTTTACAAGAGATTTAATTGCTCCTATACTACCTACCTCCATGTATGTTTTTACTTCTTGAAGATTTATTCCCAGTTCAAGTAGCTTATTTTCAAAAATCAATCTTGTACCTGAACCTTTCTCACGCATGATCAGTTTTCCGTTATTTATGATTTCGCTTATTTCTACCTCCGGATATGAGGCGAAGGTGCTTTGAGGTGATACGGCCAACACAAGTTCATCGTCCTGTAGTTTCTGATTTTTGAATTTACTTTTATCAAAAGGTCCTTCAACAATTCCCAGATCAAATTCACCCAATCCAAGTCTCATAGTGATTTCTTCAAGATTATGAACATGCATTATTATATCGATATTTTCATGCTGCTTTTTATGGTCACCCAATAATCTGGGAAGTATGAATTCACCAATTGTCAGTGTTGCACCAATATTATACCTTTTTATTAATGATGATTTGTTTAGCAATGTTCTCTCAAAGACCATGGAACTTGCTTCAAGGCCCTTTGCATATTTTAACAGTAGCTCTCCCTCTTCTGTTAGTGATAGCTGTCTTCCCTTTTTATGAATGAGCTTAACCCTGTAATAATCCTCCAGCTGCTTTATGTGATGTGTTACCGCGGGCTGAGTCATATTCAGCTCTTCGGCAGTTTTGGTATAATTTTTTATTTTTGCGACATATATAAAAGTTACAAGCTTTGAATCAATCATATCCTCACCAGTCCAATTTTTTAACCATCTATAAACTATTTTTATATTAACATAATAAATCATTATTTGTATTTATGTAATGTTGGTTTTAAAATATCCTTATATAATTTGCATGGTAATATAAAGGAGCTATATATGTACTGGTTAAGAAAGAATTTCGCGGGAATAACATTTTCATTATTAATCGCACTAGTGGCAAACTGGCTTGGAGTTCTATATCCTTTGATAGGCGGTCCTGTTTTCGGGATTGCATTGGGGATTATAGTAAACAATTTCTTTGGAAAGCCTAACTGTACAAAGGCAGGAATTAAGTTTACGTCTAAAAAAATTCTTCAATATGCAATAATTCTTTTAGGTGCAGGTTTAAGTCTAACCCAGGTAGTGAAGACAGGAATGGAATCATTCTTTGTTATGATTATTACACTTTCTATGGCATTTATATCAGCATATGTTTTAGGGAAATTACTAAATGTGCCTAGTAACCTGACCACACTTATAGGAGTAGGAACAGCAATCTGTGGAGGCTCGGCTATTGCTGCCATTTCGCCCATAATCGAGGCAGACGAAAAGGAAGTTGCCTATTCAATTTCTACAATTTTCTTCTTCAATGTTGTGGCAGTGCTGATTTTTCCACCGTTGGGGCATATACTGGGCTTTTCAGATAAAGCCTTTGGGTTATGGGCAGGTACTGCTGTTAATGATACTTCTTCAGTGGTAGCTGCCGGATATGCCTTCAGCAGCGCTGCGGGACAGTATGCAACTATTGTAAAGCTCACCCGTACAACTATGATTATTCCAATATCGCTATTCTTCGCAGCAATCACTCTGCTGAGAAAACGAAATGCCGAAAAAGCCGGGAATGATATAAATTACAGCTTCAAAAAAGTCTTCCCATGGTTCATCTTAGGTTTTCTGGCTGCTTCTCTGTTATATACGGTAAAAATAATCGACAGGTCAACAGCAGTATTACTATCCTCCTTAGGCAAATTTCTGATTGTTATGGCTTTATCGGCAGTTGGCCTTAGTACTGATTTCAGGGAAATGTTGAAGTCTGGGTTTAAGCCATTATTACTGGGGTTAATGGTCTGGGTCACAGTAACTGTATCAAGCATTGCCGTACAGTTTTTAACAGGTCAGATATAACGTATCTTTATAAGAAATTGTTTTTCTGAAATTATTTCAAGTAATATTATTTGGATAAGTTCACAAGCTATTAATAAAGTTTTAGTGAGTTAAAATATTTAGGAGCGAGGATATTCGAGTATTTGAACGATTATGTAAGGGAGGTTCTTATGTATCAGCTTTTCTGGCTTGTTCCTCTTGGATTTATTGTTGGAACCTTTGGAACTCTTATTGGAGCAGGAGGAGGCTTTATACTGGTTCCTATCCTGCTTCTTATTTACCCTGAAAAGAGTCCTGAAACAATTACGGCTGTTTCTCTGGCAGTAGTATTTTTTAATTCATTGTCAGGTACGGTTGCTTATGCCAGAATGAAAAAAATTGATTACAAATCGGGATTGATTCTTGCCGTGGCTACATTGCCTGGATCTATCCTTGGTTCTCTGACTACATCATTGATACCCCGAGATACTTTTAATCTTCTATTTGGTATTTTCTTAATGATTGGATCAATTTACCTTTTTATTCGGCCTCAGAATAAAAACAGAAGTGGAAAGACCTCTAAAGGGAAAACAACCCGATCAGTTACAGATATTGAAGGAGTCGTATATACCTATTCCTATAATCCTCTGCTAGGAATCACCATCAGTGTACTTGTCGGATATATTTCAAGCCTTCTGGGTATTGGAGGCGGCATCATTCATGTACCTGTAATGATACAAATACTTAACTTTCCTGTTCATCTCGCAACCGCTACATCCCAATTCGTCCTGGTAGCCATGTCCTTATCAGGCAGTATAGTTCATGTGGCAACGGGTGTTTTGATAAATGGTATAATGCAAACTATCGGGTTGTCTATCGGAGTTTTGTTTGGGGCCCAATTGGGAGCACGAATTTCAAAAAAACTTAAAGGAAGTTGGATCGTCAGAAGTCTTGCATTGGCTCTGGGGATTGTAGGAATTAGAATTCTGATTATGTCATTTAGTTAATAGAATAAATTAAGAACTTTTTATTGCTTGCAAATAATATTATAATGAATATATTAAATATTTTTCCATAAAGAAATATTCTTTTGAAAGGAGAATTTATGAAGATATTTAAAGAATTAAGTCCGGAAAACTTCGATCAAAGTCCCTTTAGGGTTATAGGAAATGAATGGATGCTGGTAACTGCACAGAAAGAGGACAAGGTGAACACAATGACGGCCTCCTGGGGAGGATTGGGCGTTATGTGGGCTAAAAACGTATCATTCGTAGTCATTCGTCCACAGCGTTATACTAAAGAATTTATTGATAGTTCGGATATGTTTTCACTATCTTTTTTTGACAATAGTTTTAAGAAGCAATTGGGATACCTTGGTTCTGTATCCGGAAGAGATGAGGATAAAATAAGCAAGGCTCAACTGACCCTTCGTCACGAAGGTAATGTCTCCTATTTTGATGAAGCCAAAGTCGTTATTATTTGCAAAAAACTCTATGCTCAGGAATACAAGCCCGAATGCTTTATAGATACTGAGCTCAATTCCAAATTTTATCCCACTTCCGACCATCATACTCTTTATATATCAGAAGTTACAAAAATATTGGTCAGAGAATAAACATTGATCAATAAAAGTTGAGAACGAATACTAAATATCCCGTACCGCTAAAGAAAATATATTTCTGAAACGGCACGGGATTTTTATGTTTGAGACAAAAAATATATCAAATTAAACTTATCAGCTGGCTACAGCCCCTTTAGAAGCTTCTCCACATCATCCTTCGGTAAAGGTTTAGAGAACAAATATCCCTGCATCTTATCACATTCATATTTTTTCAAATACTCCAACTGTTCATCATACTCTACACCTTCAGCAACCACAGCCATTCCCATGGATCGTCCCATTTTAATAATATGACGGGTTATGGTTGTATTTTCAGATATGAGTGAGACATTATCAATAAAAGTTTTATCAATTTTTAAAGTTGAAATCGGAAGCTGTTTCAAGTAACTTAATGATGAATAGCCTTTCCCAAAATCATCCAATGCAATACCAATTCCCTTTTCCCTCAGCAGCTTTAATTTATTATATACCACATCAAAAGACTCTATTAGAACAGTTTCAGTTATTTCAAGTTCTAGATATTGTGGATCAAGTTTAAAGTATTCAAGAATTTTTAACACCTTAGAATTAAAATCGGCCTGGAATATCTGTAATGTTGAGATATTAACTGAAACAGTCATATGAGTCAGACCCTGCTTATGTAAATGACTGAGAAAATCGCAGGCCTGAACAAGTACCCATTCACCCAATTGAATTATCAAATGGGTGTCTTCTGCAACTTTAATAAATTTGACAGGAGAAACAAATCCTAATTCCGGACTCTTCCATCTTAATAGTGCTTCAAGGCCTGTAACCTTGTTTGTTTTTATGTCAAGCTGAGGTTGATAATATAGCTCAAACTCATTATTGTCCATTGCGGTATGCAGATATTTTTCTAAAGTCATTCTTTCTGAAAAATCCTTGTTCATGCTTTTATCATACACGACATATCTGTTTTTGCCGTACTCTTTTGCCTTGTACATTGCGATATCCGCTGACTTAATCAAGTCCTCAATATTATTACCGTGCTCCGGATACATTGCAATACCAATACTTAAACTTACGTGAAGTCCTATATTATTGACATAGAATTTGTCCTTAAAGCTGTACAATATATCGGAAGTCAACTGTTCAGCCTTGTCTTGTCCGGTCTCTTCTGCCAGAATAATAAATTCATCGCCACCAAGTCTGTACAGGGTACTTTTTTCGAACAAATCCAGTGCCAGTCTACTGCTGGCTTCTTTTATCAGTAAATCCCCGAATTCGTGTCCCATTGTGTCGTTGGTATATTTGAAGTTATCCATATCAATGAACAGAAGCGCAGCTTTCCGGTTACTATCTGTAAATATTCTTTTTGTATCCTCAAAAAGTGACCGTCTGTTTGGAAGACCGGTTAAAACGTCATGAAGAGCCAGATATGTATATTTCTCCTCGCTTTCAGCCAGTTCCTTCTGAATTTCAGATACTTCCTTGAGCTGATTCTTTAACTCGTCATCCGTAGCAACTAATTCTTCATAGGTTTGAGTAAGTTCTTCATTACTTATGCGCAGTTCATTTCTAATTCTCCTGATTTTTCTGATATACATTAAAAGAATTAAAACAAAAATAATTAGAATAAGAAATGCTGAAAGCACTCCGCCTACCAGTAGTTTGTATGTCTCGAAAAAAGAAAAGGGCTTGTTTATTAATTCTGCATCTTCTGGAATACGTGAAATGGGAATATTGAATTTTTTCAATAATTTATAATCAAAAACCTTTCTGGCCGCAGGTCTGTAGACAATTCCTATATCATCTGCCTTTTCCCCATTTAAAACACGCACAGCAATTTCTGCAGCATGATTTCCGTATAGCCTTCCACTGAGTAGATTTCCACCAATAGCACCGTTGTTTAAACCAAATTCATATTGGTGATACATTGGAACGCTACTATGACTGCTAATTTCCCTTGCCGCAAGATTGAAGTTTATTATTGAACCTAGTGCGTCGCTGTAATAAGTTGCAAAAAACACTATACTATTATTGTCCAGTTGGCTTACAGTATCTAATAACGTGTTAAAATCAAGGTCATTCACGGGGATAACCTTTAGTCCCTTGAACAATTCATTTATTTTGTTCGTAATAATTTTACCTGTGGATTTACCGCTTTCTGAATTGTCGTATACCAGGTATACATTCTTTATATCGGGATTTATCTCTAATGCCATATTAATCGTTTCTGTGGGATCAATTTCTTCGACAACTCCGGTAAAATTGGAATAAACTTGTTTAAGTTCCTCAACCTTTTCCTGATTTATACCCGAAAAAACAACCGGAGCATTGGAAAATAGGACCTGTCTGTTATCCAATACAAAGGACAGGGCCGCATCATCTGTAGTTATAACAAGATCTAGCTTTTTGTTTAAATATTTAAATAAAAAATGACTATATAGTGATTCCAGATTATCCAGTGTCGGATAGTTTTTCCAGTCCAGATACTCAACGTTAATATCCAAATTGTCGTCAGAATTAGCGAGAGTACTGATGATTCCGGCATTTTGTTCACTGGTCCAATCAGTTCCTTCATTATAAGAATGAATTATCAGAACACTTTTTTGATGCTGAATATCGACAGCTGAAACAGATGAAGTCGCTGACAGTATAAAACATAAGATAAGTACTGTAACCATAATTTTTCCACAATGTTTTAGAGTCATTAATCTTATACCTCTTTAATATAGTTAAAATCACAAGACTAACATGGAAAATCTATTTCTGAAATGTACTTACTAACAATATTATACCATTTTTTGCATATTTTCAACACAATTGTCCATGACAAATCAGGTTTTATTGTATATATTGCAAGAAATTTGCTTCAAAGCTTTTAGTACTCATTCTAATTTCTCTCTTCGCTCGCAAATTATCTTATTCGCTAGGGGGCACTACTGCCCCCTTTGCACTCCCGCTACACCTGAAAGGGGAATCCCCTTGTCAATCCCCACGTCTAGGAATTTATCTTTATGGAATTTTTAGTGTACTTGCTCAACCCGAGTTATATTAACACATTCAAAGACAAGAAAATATATAAATTCCTATACGTAAGAAAAGGTTTTGAAAAATTTAATTTCTCAAAACCCTTTTACATAATTTTAAGGCTTTTATTTGATACCTGATCCAGGCCATGTACCGTCTTCTATCTGTATTATGTCATGTATGGGGAATCTTGCAGGAGCTCCGTTAAATACTTCCTCGAAGGTACGTCCGTATTTTCTTAGAATTTCGGCATGCTTCAGCTGTACCTCCCAGTGCCAGTCAATAGTTGGTGACCGGTGTCCCTCCAGCGGTGAACCTGCATAAGGAACCCAACTGGATGCAATGGTTACCACGCCCTTGGAAGCTAGATATTCAATACCTTCAAACAGAACCTCCTTGGGTTGCAGACCGCATACAAAATTACTTCTGACCTTCCCCTTCCCAAAAACATCTACTGCATACTCAATGGCTTTTATCCAATTATCGTAGCCGCCACATGCTTCAACCTTACCGGGGCATACAATTCCAAAATAGTCCTTGCCCCAAACTTCGGTATTAAAAGCAATTGTGCTGAAACCGGCTTCCTTATATTTATCAATTACTGAAAAATCCAGAGGTGCTCCGATGCAGGCGGTACCATTGAAGGTATCCTTACCCAAAGCTTCCTTTATGCTTTCGGCCACATCCAGATAGTATTCCAGCTCACGACGTTCAGGGATAAAACCTCCTGTAATGGTAACATGCTTATAACCTTCAGCATATGCAGCCTTTACAGTTTCACCTATCTGATGTGGATACTTCCAAACAGGGCCGTCAGGACCGTCCTGATACTTCTTCTTTGCATTGAAGGTACAAAACAGACAGGTCTGTCCCTTGTCCTTCACTGCACATTCTTCACTATAGCAGACAACAATGCTTTTATCGACACTGCTGACTGAACGGTCCTGGGCAATATCCCTCATATTCGCCCCGTCCTTGGTTTTTCTGGAATAATAAGCGGGATCGCTTTCAAAGGTTATATCCGACAAATAATTTCCCCTGTATTCTATTCCAAATACACCATTCTGTTCAACGACTTTATAGGGCGAATTCTGGTCAACCAGCGGAAATACGCCAAAACCATTCTGTAAATGGATGGCATGAGGAAAATAAAAGTTCTTTTTGGTCTCAGAGAATTTACCAGGACCACAGTACTCTACTGTTTTGATTTCATTTTTCTCTGTAAGCTTTTTTGATACATCCTCATCAAAACTAACACCCTCAATACCTAATGCTATTTTAACCCTTAACTCTTCATACAGCTTTTCTTTATTAGTGCTGACCTCTTGACTCATTTCTTACATCCTCTCTTTCCAACTTGTATTGTATTACTTGTTATTAGAGTTTTTTTTATTGAACTAACATTCTTACTCATTTTTTACCCCCGATTATATGATTCTTGAAGCAAATTCTGATGTCTTTTCTGTATACTCTTAAAGCACCAAAATTTACTCCCTATTAAAGCAACAAAATTTATTCTCTATCAGTATCTGAAAGAACACAGAAAGCTGCTTTATCCGGCTCCTCTGCACATTCTTCCTTTTGAATACCGGCGATTTCAGTTATAGCTGTTTTATCATAAACCGGTGTGCCGGGCACTCTGAACTTGGATACATCAAGCTTTTCAATGCTGATTTCTTCCGGAACCGGAAGCTGTGGAACCCAATCATAAGGAGCACGGTAAGCTCGGTATACCATATTCATAGATGGGGCCAAGCCTCCAAAATACGGATTAATATACTCCCAGACGATTTCGTGCTCAGCAGTAACCTCTATCAGTCTCCCATTGGAGCCTTCTGTAATAAAAGTGTTTCCATTGGGCAGTCTCTGAGCACTGCTGATAAAGGGACTGTAGAATTTATAAGAATCGAGAGGATTCACACAACCTGCCTCAGTAGGCGTATACTGCCATACTATTTCAAGAGTAATGGGATTAAACTCCAACACTCTGGAATAGTCCCTTTTCGCATTCATACGTCCTGTTGGTGAAGTTGGATTTGGTGCTCCGTAGCCTCCCCAGCCTCCATTATCAAATACGAGGAAATTACCCTCACCGGGCAGACCCTTGGGAATCATATGCAAGTGATGCTGACCTATTATCCAGCCCAGTTTAACTAATTCCTTTGAAGCATTAAAGTCAGGTCCGATGCGCCATACAATTTTACCTGTTTCCTTACTGATTATCGCAAGAATGTTGGCTTCCCTGGAGTCCCAAATTATATTGTCGGGATGAAATCTCTCATCTCCACTGTCATACCACTTGTTTTCTCCCAGGGTAGATGCTGAATTAATATGCAGCCAATCCCCCATTCCTCCGCCGGCCGGACGCATATTTGGATCCCTTGCTAAAATGTTTTTAGCAGCTTCGTCAAAGCCCAATTCATCAAAGTGATCACTGGCGTTCCACTGCCATAGGATTTCACCCTCCCAGTTAACTTCAATGATTTTGTCATCCAGTAAAAGCTTCTCGGAAATTTTAGTATTATGTACATTTTCATGGACAAGGATTAATGTGTTACCCCTGTCTGTCAACGGAAGGCTTCCCGGTGCATAATACCCCACCGTTGAACCCTCTCTCTGAAAATCATGGTGCTGCCTGGCCATCCACCTGGCCTTTTCACCGGGGTCCTCAATGTACTCCAGTTTGTCAAACTTCCAAACTACATTACCCTCCCAATCCACCTGTAATAAATCCACCTGATCCTGCATACCATACTTTGGATTTCTGGTACCTGAGGAGCCAAAAACCTGGCCTCCCGGTAACAACTTGTTCGGGAAGCCCTGTAGCCCTTTCCACAGCTTTAATTCCCTGCCATTCATATCAATGAGCAGTGCTCCGTCTCTGGTGGGTAAAATAGTATAACCACTGTATGCTTTGTCTTTGTTGTAGATTGTTGTTCCTGTTGGAAAAATACTTGGAAAACCCATGATTGAACTCCTTTCACAAAATCTGTATCACCATATATCGTTTACAGTTTTGTTTTAACATTTATCCTTACAGTGCGCTTTTTACTTTTTAGCTGTAAAAGCATTACTGTACGCTTCAAGAAAGGCAAGACTTCCGTTTACCCCAAAAAGGCTTTTATTCAAAATAACACTTTCTTCTGTGGGAAGGGATATGTATAGTATGGGAATATCCAGTTCCTTGGCCACATTTGCTTCCAAATGGCTTCCCAGAATTATTTCAGGGGATATCTCCCTTATTTTCTCGTTTATCCTCTTACCATCCTCTGAGTAAATAACCTCAACGTTGCTTTTGAATTGCTTTGTAATCCGCTCTACTTCCAATTCTGCTACTTTGTTTGTAATAATTATGGAGCTGACAATCTGACCAAAGTTATTTTCAAGAAATCTGGCCACTGGGTAGGTAACATATGATGGTCCCACCAATGCAACTTCTTTCTGAATGTGATGGTTGTAATAATAGGGAGCAAGTTTTGAAAGGTAATAGAGATATTTCTCCTGTTGTTGCTGCTTAAGCCCGTCGATTGATTCCCTTTTATCGCTATAAACAGAAGCCAGTTTCTCCAGAATTTCTTCTACACCCTCTATTCCCAGATTTGCTTCAGCTATGTAAATGTATGGAGTGCCATACTTTTCTTCAAGATAACGGGCTATTTCAAGTCCCCACTCGGTAAACACCACATTTAATCCGGCATTTCTTATCTGTTTCCAGTTATCAACCGAGCTACGGAATCCGAATAGTGGATTTGTCTTAAACCCTGCAGCTTCCAGCAGCAAACTTAACTCCTCCAGGTTTCCTTCCCAATAGGGATCAAGATTTGGTGCAATACCGAATACGTTTATTAAATCAGTATCAGTAGAGGCTTTTGTTTCATGGATTTTGGACAAACCTTCAACTATACCCTTTGTAACCTTTGTATATGCATCAAAGCTGTGGCCTTTAAAACCGGGGGTACTGATATTTATGACCGGATAACCTTGTTCAGCTGCTTCCTTGGTCATAGCTCCTATATCATCTCCGACAATTTCTGTAGCACAACCGCTGACTACAACATACAGCTCGCCTTCCAGAACCTTGACGGTATTTTTAATCTGCTCTCTCAGCCTTGAAGTCCCTCCAAAGATTACTTGCTTTTCTATAACACTTGTACATGCAATAGTGTAATTGTCAGCAGCATATCCATTAGCAGTATTGGAAATATATTTTTCCTGTGCTGCACAGCCTGCAGTAGAATGAACGATGGGAACAACACCGTTAATTGATTTTAATACACTTACAGCTCCTTGCAACAGGCAGCCATTCCTATTAAATTCAATGTATTCTGCCATTATTTCACCTCCTGCTTTATATACCAGTTTATATTTTTCTTAAGCCATCCCGATTGATAAACAGTACTTGTTGAAGAAGCTTTGAAATTCGCTGAAAAGCCGTTATACTTTACCAGCTTATATAATTTTTCAGCAAAATTTATACTACCCCTGTATCCGAGAATATTGATATTTTGAATATTTAGTACCGGAATACCTTCATGAGATATTGAATCAGCAGCCAGATCATTTCCAATATATATTTCAGCCCCGGTTTTCTTTAGTATATTTATTTGCTCGTAAGGCTGACCCTCTCCAATAAGCAAGGACAGTTCGGGATTTTTTCTGTAAAGCTTCTCCATCTGGTTAAGCAGAGTAATATCAAGATATGGCACTTTAATACCGATAACCTCGGCATTTAAATCCTCAAGTAAATCAATAACAGCATTGGCATATTCAGGCTCACAGCTTAAGAACACCTTTGTCCTGTCCAATTTATACTTTTCCAGAGCGTTTTTAGCAATTTGACTTTCACTTTCAATTAGTTCTTTTGCCTGCCGGTCCTTTCCAAGCTGTTTTCCCACCTCGGATATCCATTTATTGGTACCTTTTATTCCAACGGGGGTAGCTACTTCAATTTCAGGGGTTTCAAAGATATCCTTTAATACCTTTGCGAAATACTCACCCTCACCTTTTTTAACTACCAGGTTGAATAATGCACTGCCTGCCTTTGCAATATCTTGATAATTGGAAAATCTCGGTATAACATTGGCTTCAACCTCCAGGGCTTTTAGAAGTCTGTTCAGCTCCTCAAGGCTTTCCTTGTCCTCATTCAAAGAAATTAAATTAATGAAATTTTCTTTTTCAGCCTTGTTTGGCAACAGATATTTAACAATAGCATGAAGGGCTGTGTCGTAACCTGTTGTACCTATTTTGGATTTGAATCCATCTGTGTAAATCGGCACTACCGGAATACCAAGTTCATCGGTTAAATCCTGGGTAACTGAGGCCACATCATCATTGTTTATAGCAACAACCGATGTTGTAAGGACAAAAATAATATCGGGATGATTTTCCTTATAGATACTGTTTACGGTTTTTTTAAGCTTGATATCACTTCCTAAGATAGAGTCTTCCTCATCAATATTGGTTACTGCCCATTGAGTCTCAAGGGAATTCCTGTTGTTATAGTGGTTTTGAATTATTCCGCAGCCCCTTGGCCCATGTATGATTATTCCAATATTCTTAATTGTGTTTATTGCCTGTAAAGCATAGAGAATATCTGAATTTGTATCCTGAGAAAAGGTTCTGACACGCTGTTTCAGGTTACCGTCATAAAATTCTCTCAATATAGCTTCAACAGTTCCATAATAAGCTCCGATTGTAGATAATCTTTTTTCTCTGATTACCGGTGCCTTTCCTTTCAAAACAGCCATAAATGCCTCCCTGGGCCGTATTGCGGCCATTATGTAATGTTTTATTTCTTCGATGTTTGATGTTTAGATATTGGCATTAAGGTCGGTGGCCGCATCAGCCTCAATCTTCAGAATCCTGTCTCCCCAATCTTTAGCCCAGTCTCTGAGCTCGGTGACACTAAGGGGATTGGGTACTGCTGCCTCTGAGTCTTCAATGATATATTTTGCAAGTGCTCTGTAGACATCTGCCTGTTCCGATTCCGGATTTGCCTCAATAACTGTCTTACCATGCAATTCACTCTGAGCAACAACTGATGACCTTGGAACATATTGAACTACCTTTGTGCCTGTTTTAGATGCAAAGTCGTTTATCAACGGTTTTGCATAGGGAGTTAGCACACTGTTCGCAATAATACCTCCCAGTTGAGCTCCTCCTGTGGGCGCATATTTGTTGATTGCTTTAAAAAGGTTATTTGCTGCGTATACAGCCATAAAATCAGAGGAGCTTACAACATATACCTTGTCGGTGATACCTTCACGGATAGGAACAGCGAAACCGCCGCATACAACATCTCCCAACACGTCATATAAAACCACATCTGGTTTGAATTTTTCAAAAAGATCCAATTCCTGAAGCAGGGTTATTGCAGCATTAATTCCTCTTCCTGCACAGCCTACGCCTGGAACAGGCCCTCCTGCTTCAATACATAGAACACCTTTGAAGCCTACCACCGATATATCCTCAATTTTTACGTTGCTACTATCCCGTAAGCTGTCAAGAACGGTTGGCAGATAATTGCCGCCTCTTAAAGTATTGGTTGAGTCACTTTTAGGATCGCAACCAATCTGTATAACTCTGTAGCCTGCTTCCGCAAGGGCTGCACTTATATTTGAAGTTGTTGTGGATTTACCTATTCCACCTTTTCCATAAATAGCTATGTGTTTAATTTTTTTACTCATTTATACCATCCCTTTAGTTATAAATTTATTTGCCCAATTCTTTTTTTGCCTGTTCATAAAAGCTCGAATCAAACAGGGTGTTAATGTCTGCACTTTTTTCTATGTATTTGTATTCCAAAAGAAACGCATTCAATTTACTTATTCTTGCCTTATCGGCCTCTTCAATGCCACCATCAAGATTTGCGAAGTTGTATTCTTTTGAATATACTTTTTCTATTACATCGATTGGATAGGTTTTGGTTACGAAAGCCTGAATAGCTTCTTCTCTATTCTCTATTGCGTAATCATAAGCGCGGATATATGCCTTAAGGAGTGCAACAACCACCTCAGGATGCTCTTTTGAGAATTTACCTGATGTTGCGACAACAATCTGGCTTGCAAATTCAGGATGGCTTGTGGCAGTGGTCTCTATTACTTTTATGGGGAACTGCTTATAAATAAGATGTGAAAGTGTATCTATAACCACAAGTGCATCAGCATTTCCACTTATAAAGGTTGAATTTGCATTAGCCACATCATTGATTAGCTTCACTTTACTTGCATCTATCCCATATGTTTTTACAAGATTACCCCAATATTCATCATAAATTGTTCCTCGTCCAACAATTACTTTTTTGCCCTCCAAATCTTTAGGCGTCTTGATGGTAGAATCAGCAGGTACAATGACTGAAAAATTCACCTGTGAATCTCCAACTGATACTATAGATACATCAATACCTTTTGACTTTAAAACCACAGGGGGCAGATTACCATAATAAGCCAGGTCAATCTTACCGGACACAAAGGCTTCATTAACGGCAGGACCTGCGGCTGCAAATCCCAGAATCTTCAGTTGGTAACCAACCTTGTTCAGTTCTTCCTCTATGTATTTTTTCTTATCTGCCAGACCCCATATGCCGGTCAATTCGTTTGATTCCGATGCCAAGGCCAGAGTTACAGTTTTCTTTTCAGCATTTGAGTCTTTTTCAGAAGTGCTTGCCTGTGCAGTGGTTTTCTCAGCAGCGGAACTTTGTGTTGTTATACTTTGTTGGTCATCAACGCTTTTTGATGTAGTTGATGTTGAATCGTTACCGCAGGCTGCCAATAACAATGCTGATACTATTAATAACAATAAAATTTTTATTCTCTTTTTCATAATGAACTCCATTCTGCTGCTTTTCAGCAATATATATTTGTGTAATAAAAATGATGGATTTTGAATTTACATGATAGAAATTTGAAAAAATTTGACATGCATTTATTTCTAGATGACATACTCAATTTCTATATTTTCATCCTCGAAGAAATGATTGTATATTCTCTTCTTGATATGTGCGAAATCAGTACTTCCCCTGTCTTTTACCGAGGCTGTGTTAACATCAATGATTTCTTTTATTTCACCTGGTCTTGCAGACATTACAACTACCTTTTGTCCCAGATAGATTGCTTCATCAATATCATGGGTAACCATAATCATAGTGGTTTTTTCCTCTTTCCAGATTCTCAGTATTTCTTTCTGCATCTGGATTCTGGTTAAGGCATCAAGTGCACCAAAGGGTTCATCCAATAACAGTATTTCCGGATTGCTTGCCAGACCTCTTGCTATTGCTGCTCTTTGAGCCATTCCCCCTGAGAGCTGATTTGGATATGCTTTTTCAAAGCCAGATAACCGGACTAATTCAATATGCTTTGTGATTGATGCCTGCTTCTCTTCCCTTGATAAATTGTAAAGCCCGAAGCCGATATTTTCATTTATAGTCAGCCAGGGAAGCAGTCTATGCTCCTGAAAAACCATTCCTCGATCAGTCCCCGGCTCAGAGATTTTTTTACCTGAGTAGGACACCTCTCCTATCCCATAATCAACGAGACCTGCAATGATTTTTAGCAGAGTACTTTTTCCGCAACCACTGTGACCTACAATTGTTACAAATTCACCTTTCCGGATTTCAAGATTGATGTTTCTCAGAACGGGAATTTCCTCCCTGCCCACCTGAAATGACTTATATAAATCTTTAATTTCTAAAACCTGCTCAGCCATATGTCCGTCTCCTTCCCATAGCGTTTTAACTTTTGCTTCCTATCCACGGAGTAGACTTTTTAGAAACAAATGTGAGTATTTTATCCATCAATATTCCCACAATACCGATGACTATCATACCCATTATGACAATATCAGGTTTCATAAGACTTCTGGCATCACTGATTCTGAAACCTATTCCTTCGGTGGAAGCTATCAGTTCAGCTGCAACAACTGCCATCCATGATATCCCAAGTCCCAATTTCAGCCCGACAAATATTTGAGGAATGGCAGAAGGTAGATAAACCCTTCTGAAAGTATTCCATTTGCTTAATTTATATAGTTTTGCAACTTCAATATAGCCGGGCGGTGTGCCTCTGATTCCACTGAAAGTGTTTACCATTATGGGGAAAAATGCACCGAGTACTATTACTACCACCTTTGACAGTTCATCTATACCGAACCATAGTATGATCAATGGTATCCATGCCATCATTGGAATTTGGCGTATTGCATTGAGTGTAAGTGAAAATATATGATTGACGTTTTTTGACATCCCCATAAGGGTACCGAGTGTTACTCCCAGAAGTACTGCAAAGAAATATCCCTTTACTACTCTTAACAAGCTTATTCCCAGGTCTTGAGTAAGCTGTCCTGAAGCCAGATTTTCATTGAATGCTTTTATGACATTCTTTATGCTTGGTAATATGGCTTCAGGTGCAATTTCCCGGGCTGTTGCGATACTCCAGACTATAATTACTGTTATAGGTAAGATCAGGCTAAGCAGAATAACTCTTAATTTTTTCATTATCTGAAGTCCTCCTAAATGTTTATACCGGCAAAGGTGCTATAGCTTAATGGTATGAACTCTATCACCAGGGTTGGAGGCCTTAAAATCCAAAACCTTTATTCTTTCAGTCTTTAACCTGTAAATATTATGAGTCTCAGTTGTCACTGACAGTTGGGGTCTTCGTTCCTGTATGGCCTGTTTACCTGTATTGAATTCTTCGCCTTCAGTCAGAACAGCTTTTCCGTATAAAGTTACATTTACAAAATCCGGTATTGTCTGATTCTCATGTTGAAATAATACAGCCACTTCATTTTTACTCTTTAACTGTTTCACTTTATTGCTTTCTTTAGCTGTGGCAAAGTATATTTCAAATTCCGATACACCATACCCTCCAAGTGTTCTTATATCGGGTTCGCCTGCCTCGTTTACAGTTGCCAGAGATAACGTCTTACTATTTTTTATGTAGGCCTTAATTTCCTCATTATTAATTGACATAATTTAGTCTCCTTTCTTAAATAATCCTTATATTAATAACTATTTTTATATAGTGTATCTGTGTTTTCATTTTTGATGGAACTTACTTAACAAGCAACTCCTGCTTTTTAAATATTGGTAAGGTCTCATCCTCTATCTGATAGATTTCATGTGCGAAATTTCTATTAGGAGTGGCATTAAATATTTCTTCATAGGTGCGTCCATATTTTCTGAGTATATTTGCGTGCTTTAGCTGTACATCCCAATGCCAGTCTACTGTTGGTGAACGATGGCCCTCAAGTGGAGAACCTATACCCGGTATCCAACTGGAGGCCACTGTAACTACTCCGATTGAAGCCAGATATTCCAATCCCTCAAATAAGACCTCCTTGGGCTGCAAGCCGCAAACAAAGTTGCTTCTTACCTTTCCCTTACCAAATACCTGTACAGCATATTCAATTGCTTTTACCCAATTGTCAAAGCCTCCGCATTCTTCCACTTTTCCGGGACAAATAATGTCAAAATAGTTTTTCCCCCATACTTCTGTGTTAAATGCTATGGTACTGAAACCTGCTTCTTTGTATTTATCAATAACTGAGAAATCAAGAGGGGCACCAATGCATGCAGTACCGTTAAACTCATCTCTGCCCAGTGACTCTTTGATGCTATCTGCCACATCTAGGTAATATTCCATTTCACGTCGCTCTGGTACGAAGCCGCCGGTAATTGTCACATGACTAAAGCCTTCATCATAAGCAGCTTTAACTGTCTCCCCTATCTGTCCGGGATATTTCCAAGGTGGCCTTTCTTCTCCCTTTTCCAACCCCTTTGTCCCATTCATGGTACAAAAGAGACAGGTTTGGCCTTTATCTTTTACCGAACATTCGGTGCTATAAGCAACAATGATACTTTTGTCTTCACTTCCATAGGAGCTCTCGCTGGCGATGTTCCTCATACTGGTACCATCTTTGGTGAACTTGGAATAAAAATCAGGTGGCTTTGGAAAAGATATATCCGATATCTTTTTGCCTTTGTGTGAAAGGCTGAATACGCCGCCGTTTTCCTCAATTTTATAGGGAGAATTTCTATCAACGACAATTGGCACACCCGATCCATTTTCAAGAGTAAATGCATAGGGAAGATTAAAGCTCTTTTTGGTAACAAGCTCTTTATCCCAGGTACAATATTCTTGTTTCTTCAAAGTAATGTCATTATTTATAAGTTTGTCAAAGGTACCTTCCTCATAGCTTACACCTTCAATAAATAATGTTAATTTCAGTTTTAGCTCTTCATATAATTTTTCTTTTAGACTTCCCATATTCTCTCCTCTCTGCGCACATAGCGCATACACAAATAGTAATGTACGAAATTATATTTCACATATATATTTACTATGTATTTTCTGCTATTACATTACAATTATTGTAATATCATACGTTTTTTCTAACAATAGAGTATATTTAGTTTTGTTATGGAGTATATTTGGATAAAAAAAGGAGGTGTCACATAACTAAGATTTATGTAGTTAGAAAGCACTTATTTAATTGTACTCCCGAACAGCTCATATAAATGTGTCGGACACAAAACAGTTAGAGTATTTCTCTTATTACAAAATTTCTCTAACTGTTTCTAACCATCCTTCCACATTTCTTTGAGCTGTCCTTACGTACAATAACTATCTTAATAACATACATCAATCTATATTGTTATGTAACAGCCTCTTTTTAATAGATTGGAGAAAATTTATTATGGCTATTGTTCATATTTTACATACTGTACTCCATTATTGATATTTATTACTTCACCATTGATATATGCAGGGCTTTCGGTGGCAAGCCATACAATAGCTTCAGCAACTTCTTCAGCAGTGGCCGCCCGTCCAAGATAGGTCCGGTGGAGTACTTGCTCCAGTCTTTTATTTGGAGGGGCATTTTTAATCATGTCGGTAGAAACCGGTCCCGGAGCAATTGCATTTACAATAACTCCCTTCTCACCTAAAAGATTGGCAAAACTGATTGTAGCATTTATAAGCCCGGCTTTGGTTATTCCATACCAGATATCCGGATGTCCCACTTGGGCTGCCTGTGAAGCAACATTTACTACTCTCCCTTCACCCTTTTTCAGAAAGTATTTGGATACCTCCCTTATAAAAGTTACCGGAGCTTCGAGGTTAACCTTTAAAATATGCTCCTTCTGTTCGTCGATATATTCCAGAAAAGAGACTGCTTTTGCTATCCCTGCATTATTAATAAGTACATCTATCTCACCGATATCAGCAATCAATCCAGGAATTTCTTCCACCTTGCTTACATCAAAGGCTACTGTTTTGATTTGTTCTGAATTCTGATAGGGAAATTCTGAAAAATCCCTTCCTATGACAATAATATTGTGCCCCTTATCCACCAGCTGCTTCACGGCTTCCAGTCCGATACCCCTGGTACCGCCGGTAATTAAAATCCTTTTACCCATTTATTTTTCCTCTTTCTTTCGGATATCCCAACAATTACTTATATGGCCTGCTTCAATGCAGGTATGAGTCCCTGTTCAATTCTATAAATATCATGGATGCAAGTATTTGAAGATGCACTGCAATCATACAGCTGATCATAGGTAAATCCGTTTTTACGGAAGATTTCTGCAATTTTCAAAGTCAGATCCCAGTGCCATTCAGGTTCGGGGCTTCTATGATTTTCCAGCTCAGACCCTGGATTTGGGCACCAGGCTCCTGCAAAGCAGACAACTCCTTTTGATGCCAGATATTCCACTCCCTCCAGTGTTGAACGCTTTGGCTCCAAGCCTGCTACAATGTTGGAACGTACTCTGCCGTGACCGAAAACCTTCGCTGCATATTCAAGAGAGGATTTCCAATTCTCCCAGCCACCACTTAGTTGTTCTTTCCCTGGACAAATAGATTTGAAAATATTCTTATCCCACAACTCTATATTAATGGCCAGTGTACGGTAGCCTGCCTCTTTGTATCTGTCTATGATACTATGATCCTCAGGTGCCCCGATTACTGCTGTTCCATTGAAATCATTCAGTCCGGTTTCATTTTGAATGGCTTCGGCAACATCAAAATAGTAATCCATTTCACGATGTTCGGGGATAAAGCCTCCGGTTAAAGTTACATGATGTCTGCCGGGTTCCTGATATGCCAGCTTTACTGTTTCTGCTATCTGCTTAGGATATTTCCACTTGATACCCTCCACATCGGCATAGGTACTCTTAGTTGCATTTATATTGCAGTAAAGGCAATCCAGACCTTTTTCCTTCAGATGGCATTCATTACTGTATGTAACAAATACAACCCCTTCATGATTATATACTGCTATATTCTTCATCTGAACTCCGTCACTGGTAGTATGGCGGTAATACTCAGGTCTCTCTAAAAAGTCAATGTCAAAGACTTTATGACCGTTTTCTGTGAGAATATATGAACCTTTATCATAGCCAATGGAGAATTTGGATTTTCTGTAGGAGTTGAAAGGGAACAAAAACCCGTTTGGTGAACGGAAGCCCACCGGATGAGCAATACCAGCGTGAGGCTCTTTGTCGTATTCGAACATTCCATGGACCTCTTCCTGATATTTTCCACCCAAATCCAAATTCTTCAACAGTGCATTTACTTCGTCAGTTATCTGTATCCCTTCCACTGTGACTTCATTTTTTAACCTAACTTCCTCATACAACTTGTTTTTAATACTCATGATCAACTACTCCTTTACATAAAATTATTTACTTGATCAGTCAAATTTCTTGGTATCATTAATTCCATATCTGCCCAGGACCGTTTTCCCGAATAATCTTATGAGCCGGTCAGATATGTACCCCATCAGGCCAAGCGTCAGCAGCCCCACAAATATCCAATCGGTTCTGAAATACAATCTTGAGGTATATATCAGAAACCCGATTCCTTCCTTGGCTGCAAGCATCTCTGCCGCAACGATTGAAGTAAATGCTCCACCCAGACCAAGCCTGATACCGGTAAAGATATGAGGCAGTGCTGATGGAATCAAAACAGAATAGATAATCTGAACTTCTGAAGCACCAAGTGATCTGGCTGCCTGTAGCCGGTTCTTGTCAATACTGAGAACACCCACAATTGTATTTATTAATATTACAAACACTGTTGCGTAAAAAATAAGTATTATCTTTGATTTTTCTCCTGCACCAAACCACATAAGAAATAAAGTGAGAAACCCTATTGCCGGAATAAATCTTAGAAAATCAATGAAGGGTTCAAATATCCTGCGTAAAAGTTCAATTCGCCCAATGACCAGTCCTACTGGTATAGCAAATATAATTCCAAGTCCCCATCCTGACAATACTCTTTGGGAGCTTATTAAAATAAACTTTATTAATGTTCCATCAAAAATTATTTCCTTTGCTCCTGTTATTGTTTCAAAAGGGCTGGGTAAAAAGTCCACAGTATATGCCAGTGAAGCCAAGCCCCAGATGCTGAACAGAAGTATCCAGGTCAGAATTCCTTTTTCTGCTGAAAACCATACTGCTCCCTTTATGCTATTCCCTATATTATAGATAACGCCAGGTTCTTTTTTAATTGGCTTCTCATTTAAAGAAGGATTTATATTTACATCTGACGTTTTTATTTTTCTTTCAGGTATTTCCATTACTCTTTCCATTTTAAGCTCTCCTTTCCTTGATTTTTGTACTATTTTCACTAAGTTATAGACATTACAATTTTAATTTCAAAACTATTGGCTATATGTTTTCTCCAAAATCAAAGTGGCCCTGTATCTGCTTGAACAGCTTAGTAAATTCTGATGATGTAACATTCCTATGGTAGGGTAAATCATTATCATATACTTTATAAATGGTTGCATCAGGGGATTTGGACATAATACTTATCTTCTGGCCTAATAGAATAGCTTCGGTTATGTCATGGGTTACAAAAATAATAGTCTTTCCGGTTTTCTGCCAGATCTTCACAAGCTCAATCTGCATTATCCTTCTTGTATGAGCGTCCAAAGCCCCGAAGGGTTCATCCATGATTAATATTTCAGAATCATTGGCCAGACTTCTTGCCATTTGAACTCTCTGCTTCATTCCACCCGAAAGCTCCCTTGGATATTTGCTTTCATGGTTTTCCAGACCAACCAGCCTGATGTATTGCTCTGCTGTTTTTCTACGCTCTTTAGATTTTACACCCTTCATTCTCAGACCGTATTCTACATTCTCTCTGACAGTCAGCCATGGAAATATTGCTGAATCTGCATTTTGAAATACTACACCTCTATCTCTTCCTGGTTTTTTAATTTCAATACCGTCCAGAGTAACACTACCTTCAGATTTGGAAATAAACCCTGCAATAATGTTTAATAGTGTTGATTTTCCACATCCGCTGGGACCAAGTATAATATGAAATTCTCCGCTTTCTATTTCGAGATTGATTCCTTTAATTACATTACGGCCTGATTTTAGTATGCTGAAATCCTTTGTATAGTCCTTTGAAAGATTATCTATTTTAATGCATGTGCTACCGCTTATACTCATATGTTACCTTGTATGATGTATTTAACATCAATACATTCCTTTCTTTATATTTTTTATTTATACTTTGTTTAACACTGTGGACTTTTTATTTTGTTTCTATAGCCTAGACTATTTTAAGGAGTGTATTGCCACA
>JAEWMS010000017.1 GCA_023393115.1 Bacillota bacterium | reverse complement strand
TCCGGGGATGATGGAAGCAAACGCTGAATGGGATATCGCAAGCTGCGGTCTCGGCGGCCTTGCTAACGGCATGAGAGGCTACGGAGTTCATGTCATTGACATAACAGACTACGAAGAAAACCTTGCTCTGTTTGTACGCCCTGACTCTCCTCTCGCAAAGGATTCTGCAAATCCTGAGAACTGGAAAGGTACAGAATGGATTTATCCTGCAGGAACAACTGCTCAGGCAACACTGGTTAGTGCACTCAAAAAAGTTGGTTTGTCAATCAGTGACATCAAGTCAACAAACATGGACGTAGCTAACGCACTTACAGGCTACAAAGGCGGCACAGGCGACGGACTTGCAGTTTGGAATGCCATAGCCTTCAACGCTGAAGATGCTGGCTTTGTAAGAATCGGCGATGCAGGAACACTTGGTTTCAAGGCACCTTGCGGAACAGTTGCAAAACCTGAAACTCTCACAGAGAAAAAAGAACTTGTCGAAAAAGCTATTGCTTTATTCCACTTCACAGCAGAATGGATCAACAAGAGCGAAGACAACAAGAAGCAGGCAGCTGCTTGGTATCTTGAAGACTGTGAAAACGAAGGCGTAAAGGTTGATGAAAGCATAGCTACACGTGTTATAGACTGGTACAGAGGACCATCAGTAGCAGAGTACTTTGAGCTTTACACAGCTAAATCACCTGATGATGCAGGACTTTACACAAAGAGAGATCTTCTCCAGGCTGAAAAGGACATACTTGTAGGACTCGACTTCTTCATCTCACAGGGTAACTACAAGGTTGAAGAACGTACTAAGTTCCTGGATGAAAGTCTTATCGATCCTTCCGTTGCTATAGGCGTAAAGGAAATGCTCGATAGTCTCAAAATAGCTTATTAATCAGTAGAACATGTATCTGCTCCCCCGCCTGCGAAGGCGGGGGAGAATCAAAGCAATTGTATTCTATAATTATTAAGGCAAAGGGTGCTTATTTGTCTTCTGAAAGTGAGGTTTAAATGGTGGAACAGAATTCGAACCCTAAATCTCTTAGCAACAGCGAGCGTGTTGCACTGATGCACAGCATGAGGAGAAGATCACGATACCAGGATGCTATGCTGTCAGTAATGGGAATTTTAGGCTTCCTGATTATCTGGCAGGTAGTAACTGCGACCGGAATAGTTGAAAGCAGATATTTGTCTACTCCCATGCAGATTGCAAACCTTTTTGTAGTTAAGCTTACTAATCCGGATCCCGATGGTGCGGTTATAGGAGTTAACATTTTATCAAGTCTTACCATTGCTTTGTCAGGCTTCGGCCTTGCAATAGTTATTGGAATTCCTTTAGGACTTTTAATGGGCTGGTATAAGGGCTTTGACAGCTTTATGAGGCCATTGTTTGAAATAATAAGGCCAATACCGCCTGTATCTTGGATTCCTCTTACAATTGTATGGCTTGGTATAGGCCTTACAGCAAAAGCAATAATCGTATTCTTTGCGGCATTTGTGCCGTGTCTTATCAACTCATACACAGGTATCAGACAGACCAGCGAGGTTTTAAAGAACGTTGCGAAAACCTGTGGTGCTTCGAACTTTACGATATTCTGGAAAATAGGTATACCTTCAGCGATGACTTTGACCTTTGCAGGAATTAAGGTTGCCATAGGTAATGCATGGGCAACACTTGTTGCAGCAGAAATGCTTGCTGCCTCCAGCGGTCTTGGATACATGATCCTTATGGGCAGACAGTTTGGTCGAGTTGATCTGGTTATACTGGGTATAGTTGTTATAGGTTTGATTGGAACAGTAATCACAATCTTTATCAATGCACTTGAAAATAAAGTATTGGGGTGGAAGAAGCTATGAGTAAAAACACTACCGTTAGTATGAGTGCGGCGGAAAGAAAAGCTTTTTACTTTAGCCGACTCTACATGATTTTACCTGTTATTTCAATTGTACTATTAATTCTATTATGGATGACCGCAGCACATAACTCAGAGTTCCCTTCTCCGAAGGATACTTTGGACAGACTCATACTCTTGTTTGAAAAGCCTATCAAAGGCTACAACATCTTCGGCCATGTTTGGGCGAGCTTGCTTAGAGTATTTGCTGCTTTGGGCTTTAACTGGACATTCGGTATTGCCTTTGGTATCCTCATCGGTTGGAACAAAAAGGCAAAAGCCTTGTTTACACCACTATTTAATGCTTTTAGGGCGATCCCGCCGCTTGCTTGGATTCCGCTTATTACGATCTGGTTTGGAACCGGCGAGTTTCCAAAGATATTGATCGTTATATTCGGCTCACTGGCATCTATAGTTGTAAATACCCAGGCTGGTATGAGCAATGTAGATAAGCTTTATCTCGATGTTGGTACCATATTTAACGCAAATGAAAGGCAGAAGTTGTTCCAGATAGCTATTCCTTCAGCACTAGATGCGATTTTTGCAGGTGTCAGGACATCTACAAGTGCAGCTTGGATGGTTGTGCTGGCAGCTGAAATGCTCGGTGCCAAATCAGGTGTCGGCTTTCTAATTACCAGAGGTATGGACTCAATGGATATGCCCCTCGTACTTATGTCGATGATTGCGATAGGTATAGTCGGTGCGTTGCTTTCAATTATCACACAATTTGCAGAAAGGTTGATGTGCCCATGGACAAGAAGAAGGTCAGGTTAAAACTTGAAAATATATCCCAAAGCTATGTCGTAAATAATGAAGTACGTGACGC
>JAEWMS010000085.1 GCA_023393115.1 Bacillota bacterium | reverse complement strand
AATACAAACAGCCAGTGACATTCCACCGGTTGATATAAAAAAAATTAAAAAAATTGGTATTACTGCAGGGGCGTCAACACCTGACTGGGTAATCAAGGAGGTTATTCATAAAATGAGTGAATTAGATAAACAGGATTTAGAAATGAGCTTTGCCGATGCGTTTGAAAGCTCTCTCGTAACATTGACAACGGGTCAGATTACTAAAGGAAGAATTATCGGATATAATCAAAGTGAAGTATTTGTTGACTTGGGCTTCAAATCTGACGGAATAATTCCAATGCAGGAATTTTCAAATGATCCGGACTTTAATCCTGAAAAATCACTTAAGGTTGGAGATGAAATTGACGTCTTTGTTGTGAGAGTAAACGATGGTGAAGGAAATGTAGTTTTGAGCAAAACCAAGGTTGATGCTGTAAAGGGTTGGGATATCATCGAAAGTGCTTTCGAAACCAAGAAACCTGTTACAGTAAAAATTACTGAGAAGGTAAACGGCGGTGTAATTGGTATCGCCAGCGGAGTTAAAGTATTCGTCCCAGCATCACAAATCAGCGACAGATTTGTTAAGGATCTTTCTGAGTTTGTAAAGCAGGTATTGCAGGTTCAAATTATTGAGGTTAACAAGCAGAAGAGAAAAGTAGTTGGTTCTGCTAGAGTATTAATCGAAATGAATAAGGAAACAGCTTCTAATGAGATCTGGAGCAATATTGAAGCAGGAAAGACATACAAGGGTGTTGTTAAGAGCTTGATGGATTTCGGAGCTTTTGTAGATATTGGAGGAGTAGATGGGCTTGTTCATCTTTCCGAATTATCCTGGAACAAAATCAAACATCCTTCAGAAGTTGTAAAGGTTGGAGATGAAATAATTGTTTCTGTCCTTGAATTTGACAGAGACAAGAAGAGAATTTCCCTCGGCTACAAGAAGCAGGATGATAATCCATGGAATAAAGCTGCTGAGAAATATCAGGTTGGAAATGTTATTACCGGAAAAGTTGTAAGACTTGTTCCATTTGGTGCTTTTGTTGAAATCGAACAGGGCCTTGATGGTCTGGTTCACATCTCACAGATTTCAAATGTTCGTTTGGGTAAACCTGGCGATGTTCTGAAGGTTGGTCAAGAGGTAGAAGCTAAAATAACTGAACTTGATATTGAAGCTAAAAAAATAAGCTTGAGTATTAAAGAAGTAAATCCTATTGATCCTGTTGGTGCAAAGAAGGAAGAAACAGCTGTAGAACCAGGTGAAGAGATTCCTACAGAACACAAAGAGGAAATGACCAATACAATCGGTGAAAGCTTAACAGATTTGGAAAACAAGTAATAAATCTGTTTATATAAAGGATGTACCTCGGTACATCCTTTTATTTAATACAAGGATTTCATACAACGATTTCAATAAACGGTATACTTGTGAAACATAATTGTTAAATGACATTAATTGATACATATTTGTAATATACTTTAGTAGGAGGAGAAATTATGGATTACGAGGGTTTTAAAGAGGAAATCTTTAAAATGACCAAAATAAATCTTACTCTTTATAAAGAAAAACAAATGAAGAGAAGAATAGATGCGCTAATTAAGAAAAATAACTTTGATACATATAAGGATTATGTTAAGGCTTTAAAGGAAAATAAGGACCTGTTTAAAGAGTTTATTAACTATCTGACAATAAATGTATCGGAATTTTATCGTAACCCTGACCAGTGGGAGGTTCTTGAAAAGGAAGTATTTCCGCTCCTTCTAAGCAAAAATAAGAGGATAAAAATCTGGAGTTCTGCCTGTTCTACAGGAGATGAACCATATACACTTGTAATGGTATTAAACAAGCTTTTACCACTGAGCTCTATTAAAATACTGGCAACGGATATCGACACAGGAGCTCTTGAAAAAGCTCAAAACGGTATTTATACATCGAAAAGTTTGGAAAACCTTCCCCGGGAAATGAAGGATAAATATTTTACTATTGTCGGAGACAGCTATAAAATAAAAGATGAAGTAAAAAATTGTGTGGAGTTCAAACAGTTCAACCTGTTGAGGGACCCTTATCCTACGGGTATGGATTTGATTGTGTGCAGAAATGTACTTATTTACTTTACAGAAGAGGCTAAAAATGATATTTACAAGAAATTTAACATGTCATTAAATCCTCAGGGGATTTTGTTTGTGGGCAGTACTGAGCAGCTTATTATGGCTAATAAGTATAATTTTAAGTCTTTAAAAACATTTTTCTATATCAAGGATGCGGATCAGGTTAATTTTGGCTAAAATAGGTAATATAACATGAAGTATTGATTTTTGTAAAGACTTTTGTTAAATAAAATTGCTTTTTATTTTAGTATCCGGCCACAAAAAAATAAAAGAGTTTGAAAATAAATTTTCAAACTCTTTTGGTGCGGATAACAGGAGTTGAACCTGCATGAAATTTCTCTCACATGAACCTGAATCATGCGCGTCTGCCAATTCCGCCATATCCGCATGAACTCGAACCGCATAATGTATTGTACTATAAATGTTTTATTAAATCAATAGCAAAATAAATAATTTTTAAGGAGGAAATTTAATGAATGGCAAGCTTGAACAGTTTAAGAAGGACATCAAGGGAAAAAAGGTAGCTGTATTGGGTATTGGTATCAGCAATATTCCTTTAATTAAATATTTGATAAATTTAGGTGTAGATGTTACTGCTTTTGATAAAAATACTTCTGAAAACCTTAAAGATGCTCTATCGGAGCTGGAAGGACTGCCTGTAAAATACAGCATCGGTAACGGGTATTTGTCTAAACTTAAAGGTTTCAACCTTATATTCAGGACACCGGGTATGAGACCCGATGTACCTGAACTAATGGAAGCGTTGGCTAATGGTGCAGAACTCACTTCCGAAATGGAGGTTTTCCTTGACCTGTGTCCGGCTCAAGTTTTTGCAGTTACCGGAAGTGACGGTAAAACTACAACAACCACATTGATATATAAAATATTGTCAGAAGAAGGTTATAATTGCTGGCTTGGTGGAAATATAGGAACCCCGCTTTTAAGTAAGATTGATGAAGTAAAGGAGTCTGATAAAGTTATACTGGAGCTTAGCAGCTTTCAGCTTATAACTATAAAAAACAGTCCTTCTGTAGCAGTTATCACAAACATATCTCCAAATCATTTAGATGTTCATAAGTCATTGCAGGAGTATATTGATGCAAAGAAGAATATATTCCTTTATCAGAAGGCCAAGGATAAACTTGTTCTGAACCATGACAACGATGTCACCAAGGCATTTTCAAATGAAGCCAACGGTGAATTTATATATTTCTCAAGGGCAGCTTCTCTTGAAAGCGGAATTCTTTTGAAGAATAACAAAATAGTTGTGAAAAGTAAGGATAAGGAAATAGAGATTGTTGATGTTAATGACATAATAATTCCGGGAGTCCATAATATTGAAAACTATATGGCAGCTACTGCGGCAACCATTGATTATGTAAAGCCCGAAACTATCGCAAAAATAGCTGCTACCTTTACAGGCGTAGAGCACAGAATTGAACTGGTAAGGGAAATTAACGGAATAAAGTTTTACAACAGTTCCATTGACAGCAGTCCGTCCAGAACCATTGCAGCTCTCAGTACCTTTAAGAATAAGGTTATTTTAATCGCGGGAGGTAAGGATAAGGGAATACCCTATGAACCTATAGGGCAGGTAATAGCTGAAAAGGTAAAAATTCTCCTGCTTATAGGTGCCACAGCTCCAAGAATTGAAGAAGCCTATAACAATTATGTACATCAGACAGATATTGAAAGCGAAGTTAAAATAATTCACTGCAGCACTTACGAAGAAATTGTGGCCAGTGCGTACAGTGAGGCAGTGCCGGGTGATTGTATAATACTTTCTCCTGCAAGTACCAGCTTTGATATGTTTAAGAACTTTGAACAGAGGGGAAATGTGTTTAAGCAGCTGGTAAACCAGCTTTAGATGTTGGAAGTTAGAAGTTGGATGTTAGAGGTTGGAAGTTAGATGAAAACCAATGAATGGTTTTGAAGTGAAAAATGAGGAGTGGAGAATGCTAGAAAAAACAGCATACTTATTAGGAAGAAATGATGAAGAGCCAAATATTGCTTTGGCTGAATTACTATCAGAAACCAAGGATTATGAAGGTATAAGAGAAATTGTTGAGGGTCTTAAGAACAAAAAGGTACAAGTGGCAAATAATTGTATAAAGGTTCTTTATGAAATCGGTGAGCGAGACCCTGAATTGATTGTTGAATATGTTTCGGAGTTTATTATGCTTCTAAAGTCTAAAAATAACAGACTGGTTTGGGGGAGTATGGTAGCATTGACCCAAATTACCCCATTTAAACCCAACGAAGTTTTTAGTAATTTTGAAGACATACTATCAGCATATAAAAATGGAAGTGTTATTACTGTTGATAATGCCATAACTGTATTTGCTGAATTGTGTAGAGCTGATAAAAAATATGAAGAAGTTGTTTTCAGGCATATAATCGAACACCTTAAAACCTGTAGACCGAAGGAAGTAGCCCAGCACTCTGAAAGAGCGTCTATTTGTGTAAATGAAGGCAATTCAAAGGAGTTTATTGACGTTTTATTGCTGAGAAAGGAATCCTTAACCGAGGCTCAAAATAAAAGAGTGGATAAGTTGATAAAAAAAATAGTGAAGAACAACAGTGAAGAGTGAACAGTGAAGAGTTGAGGAAACCCGACTACGTCGAAAAACAATAGCCTGCCAGTGAAGCAGGCTATTGTTTTTCAGTCAGGTTTTTCCAATAGCGTTTTGGTATAAAGCCCTTTTGAAGTTTTGGATTATATCTTTCCTTAATGGCGATGTGCTTGTAGTAATTCTTCCAGAGGTCCTGAAATCTGACTTCCTCCGAATGAAGTTCGGGTATGTTTGAAAGGTCCATATATGAAAGAAGCATCCTTTTTGTGTTATACAGTGAAGCCAGATTTCGTTTTGTATCATGAATTATCCAGTTTTGATCTGCAAAACGCTCCTTAAAATGTGGTGATATATAAGTGATTACATTGTGATCAGGCTGAATTTTTGCATAATAAATATTGTTTTCCAACAGCTCAAATCGTAGCAATCCAAGTAGTCTGTGACATTCTATTCCCACTTTTCTGGCAGGTGTAAGTACGTTAAGTACAGTTTGATCACCTAACATGAAATCAATTTTAGGACCGATTTTGAAACCCAGCTTAATATATTTTAGAATCCACATCTCACGTCCATTTAACTCTGAAAAAAAACACTTCTGAAGATTCTCTAAACTTTCACAGGAGATTTTATGGAGGATGGCTTGCTCGACAGCATTTGCCTTTGCTTTGTTCTTTGGAATATTTCTGTATTCATCAACAAGATTGGGAGTATAGCTCAGTGCTGATTCAATATTATCAACCTGTTCATGATCGTAGTAATAGTGATGGACAGCTGTTAGAAAGCAATCCCATGTTCCGTCATATATGTATATCACTTATAAGTAGCCTCCCATCCTGCGGCTGGCTGTAATAACTGAGCCATTGTTTGGTATTTTCCTGTGGATTGAATAAGTACAGGTCCGACATATTTTCTCCAAGCCCGGAATCATTTATTGTTGAGAGCAGCGACATCTGTCCGGGCACTGATTTTTTACTTTGGGACAGCAGCTTCGCTGAAGTAAGTGCTTCTTTTACAATGTATTCATTCTGACTGAAACTTTCATAAGTCTTACCCTGGCAGGTAAGAAAGTGCGCTGCTCGCTTAAGAACAACACCCATCTTTTTTAAGTTATCAAAATCAAGTTTGCCTACCCGTCTGGCAGCGATGATTCTCTGGGCCGACTTAACTCCAATACCAGGAACCCGAAGCAGCATCTCATAATCAACCTTGTTAACCTCTAACGGAAACAAATGCAGATTGTTTAAGGCCCAGTTTGCCTTTGGATCAAGTTCGGGGTCGAAATCAGGTTTTTCCTTATTTAGTAACTCATCCGCTTCGAAACCATAAAACCTTAAAAGCCAGTCTGCCTGGTATAATCTGTGTTCTCTGAGCAGCGGAGGCTTTATTAAGGCCGGCAGCCTGGGGTCGGTGATTGTGGGCACAAAAGCCGAATAATAAACTCTCTTTAAGGAGAATCGGCTGTATAAAGCTTCGGACAGCTTAAGAATGCTCAAATCCCTGTCGGGAGTTGCTCCCACAATCAGCTGCGTGCTTTGGCCGGCCGGTACAAAGTACTTTCCCGATTTCCTTGTTGACAAATCCTTTCTGGAGAAATCTGCATCCGGAAGATTATCAGGGAAGGTTCCCTGGGTTCCAGTAATAGCATTAATATTGGTGAAGCTATCAGAGGAACGGCTGGTTCTGCTTAAGTAATGTTCTTTATGCTCCATTATACTTTGACTAATTTGCTGCATAGGTTTTAACAGAGCCTTAACAGGTTTCTGAGGAGCAAGAACCTCCAGACCCTTGTCAGAGGGTAATTCTATATTTACACTCATACGATCAGCATATAAACCTGCCTCGTGAATAAGCTTGGGATCAGCTCCTGGTATGGCTTTTATGTGAATATAGCCGAAAAAACCCTGCTCATTTCGGAGTCGGCGGACAATTTCCACTATAAGTTCCATTGTATGGCTTGGGTTCTTCAGAACAGCCGAACTGAGAAAAAGACCTTCGATATAATTTCTTCTGTAGAAATTCATAGTGAGTTCAATGACCTCATCGGCAGTGAAACTGGCCCTTGGAACATCGTTTGAGGCTCTGTTGACACAGTAGACGCAATCATATATACATTCATTTGATAAGAGAATTTTCAGCAGTGAAACACATCTGCCATCATCTGACCAGGTGTGGCAGATACCGGCAGCATGGCTGTTTCCTACTCCGTTTTGATTATTTCTGGTCCCACCGCTGGAAGAGCAGGAGACATCGTATTTTGCTGCATCAGCTAAAACCCCGAGTTTTTCCAGTAAGTCCATAAATTTGTCTCACTTTACGATAAAATAAATAAACAATAAAAACATCTATGCATACAACAGATATTGCATAAATAGTCATTGTTATAACTATTATACCAAATAACAAATAAGAAAGCAAACGTATGTTCGGAATTGATATTTATATAACAAAGTTATATAATACAGTTTAATAAGTTTTTTTATACCAACCTATAGATAGGTAAATATTTCATTTACGAAAATTAAATAGTGGCACTGCCGGAAATGGAGATAAGAATGAGAGCGGTTATAACTGTTATAGGAAAAGACAGAGTAGGAATAATTGCAGGAGTAAGTAATATATTGGCAGAAAGCGATGTCAATATACTTGATATCACACAGACAATTTTACAAGATGTTTTTACCATGATAATGCTTGTTGATATCTCAAAGTGTAATATTCATTTTCATGATCTTTCAGATAAGCTTGAAAAGAAGGGTGTAGAACTCGGTTTAAAAATTCAGATCCAGCATGAAGATATTTTCAATTCAATGCATAGAATATGAGGTGAAGGCTAATGTTAGGTCCTTTTGAAGTTTTTGAGACACTTAAAATGATTCAGAAAGAAAACCTAGATATCAGAACTATAACAATGGGTATTTCTCTTAGAGATTGTTCTCACCCTGATATTGATGTTTCTTGTAATAAAATATACGATAAGATTACAAGGTATGCCGAAAAGCTTGTTGTTACAGGCGAAAATATCGAGAGGGAATACGGTATCCCTATTATAAATAAGAGAATATCTGTTACCCCTATTGCACTTATTGCTGAAAGCTGCGAAAGCAAAGATTATGCGAAGTTTGCCAAGGCATTGGACAAGGCTGCTCAGACAGTAGGAGTAAACTTTATTGGCGGTTATTCGTCACTGGTCCATAAAGGTTATACTAATGGGGACATAAGACTAATTTCTTCCATCCCTGAAGCTTTAAGTGAAACCAAGCTTGTTTGCTCATCTGTTAACATTGCTTCTACTAAATCAGGTATAAATATGGATGCTGTTGCAGAAATGGGGCAGGTAGTCAAGAAATGTGCTGAATTGACAGCAGATAACGGTGCGCTGGCATGTGCCAAGCTTGTAGTATTTTCAAATGCCGTAGAAGATAATCCATTTATGGCAGGGGCCTTCCACGGAATCGGCGAACCTGAATGTGTCATCAATGTGGGAGTAAGCGGTCCGGGAGTTGTTAAGTGCGCTCTTGAAAAGGTGAAAGGTGAGAACTTTGGTGTTGTGGCTGAAACAATAAAGAAAACAGCCTTTAAAATTACCAGAATGGGTCAGTTGGTTGCACAGGAAGCCTCAAGAAGACTGAATGTGCCCTTCGGTATTGTTGACCTTTCTTTGGCTCCAACACCTGCAATAGGTGACAGTGTTGCCCATATACTTGAGGAAATGGGACTGGAGAAGTGTGGAACTCATGGTACCACTGCTGCGTTAGCACTTTTGAATGATGCAGTTAAAAAGGGTGGCGTAATGGCTTCCTCTTATGTTGGCGGCCTCAGTGGAGCATTTATTCCTGTCAGTGAAGATGCTGGTATGATAGATGCAGTAATTTCCGGTGCTCTTTCACTTGAAAAGCTGGAAGCAATGACTTGTGTTTGCTCTGTTGGGTTGGATATGATAGTTGTTCCAGGCGATACCACTGCCGAAACTATTTCAGCTATAATAGCAGATGAGGCTGCAATTGGTGTTGTTAATCAAAAAACAACTGCAGTAAGAATAATTCCCGCACCTGGTAAAAAAATCGGGGATACAGTGGAATTTGGAGGCTTACTTGGATCAGGTCCTGTAATGAAGGTTAATCCATTTAGTAGTAGTGAATTTATCAAGAGAGGTGGCAGAATCCCTGCACCACTGCATAGTCTTAAGAATTAAGAGATTGTTTAGCCGTTTTGTTTATTACAGTGTGACAGATACTGTCACACTGTAATTATTTCAACAGTAAAAATAGCTATACCCAACATTCTTTCATTATGCCTTCCAATCTAATATTACTTTACAATAATCCCATTTAACAACAGATTCAAAATGTCCTCACGATATTCTTTAGTGATGGACTTCTTAGCATTTCCAAGAGAATCAATTGCATTAATAAAATCCAGTACGGTTTCAGTGGGAATTGCTGAATTAATACAACCTTCTGCTTTTCCCGACTCTATGTATTTTTTATAAAGATTATTCTTTTTTTCAGTCAGAGTACTTATTATAGCCTGTACCATCTGCGGATCTTCGAGGGCTGCAACAGAAAAGAACTCTTTAATTTCAGCATCAAATTTCTCAGTACATAATGAAAGTGCTTTTTTTACTTTTTCAGTAAAGGAAAGAGGTTCAGCCAATATACAGTCGGCTGAAGATAAAATTCCTTCCATCACAAGAGAAATAGCTTCCTTCACCAAAAGATTTTTACTCCCAAAATAATTGTAAATTGATACTTGTGATACTTTTGCTTTATTTGCAATACTTTTTATGCTGGTATTAATGAACCCATTCTCACTGAATAATTCAAGGGCTGTATTTAGTATTGCTTCCTTTTTTTTATTAGTACGTATTTCATATTTATTCATAACGAAACACCTCATAATATTGCTAATTGATTCTTACTAAAAAATTCTTAGGCTACACCTATTAATTATACATGGCTTATTTATGGATGCAACTTTGAGTTTATTTTTTGAATAGTTTTGAAATATGATTAGTTAAATTACAAAACTGATTGACATTGTTTGGTAGAAAGTGTATTATTAGTTTTGAAATATTCAATACAATATTTCAAAACTAATTAGGAGGTAGTAAGTATGAAAAATGTTATTTATTATTTTACCGGAACTGGAAATAGCTTGGCTGTTGCCGGGAAAATAGCAAGGCAGCTTGGAGACACTAAGCTTTTAAGCATAAGACATGACCAGCAGGAATTGGATGCATCTACATATGAAAGAGTAGGATTTGTTTTTCCCGTTTATTATTATATGATGCCCATCTTTGTAGAGAATTTTATTAAAAAACTGGTATTAAGTAAAAATCAATATATATTTGGTATAGCTACATATGGCAGCACCAGAGGGTTAGCGCTTGTCGGACTGCGTGATTTACTGGAAGAGAGGGGTTATAAGCTTAAGGGAGAATTTTCTGTTATAATGCCCGGAAACAATATTGTTGGACACGGGGCGCTTCCAGACAAGATTAATAATTACATATTAAAAAGGGCAGAAAAAACAGTTCACAGAATATCTGAAAGTATTCAACAAAAGAATGAATCAGAGCCTTTAGGACCAAGAGCCTTTGAAAGATTTTATTTAAGTTTCGAAAGCGGGAGGAAGAATATTCATGATAATAGGATGGGTTTTAAGTCGCAGGATAAACACTTTAATACAAACCAAAACTGTAATGGCTGCCGGGTTTGTGAAAAAGTATGTCCTGTCAACAATATTAGCATGACTGCTGATGGATGTCCTGTTTGGAACAACAACTGTGAGCAGTGTATGGCCTGCATCCAGTGGTGCAGTAAAAGAAGCATCAATTACATGAACAAAACTCAAAACAGAAAGTCGTACCATAACGGGGAGATATCGCTGGAAGATCTACTTAAACTGGAATTTATATTTAAATGATAATTACTAGAGAATTTTTTTCTCAATCAGTCTTTGTTGAAGAAATAGGAGTATAATTAGCATTGAATACTTGTTTTGGAGGTTGCTTTGAATACTAAATCTTCTTGGCTAAAATTCATAGTAGTTATTTTTCCATTTGTCGCTGTTGCTTTAGCATATGTATTCAGAAATGAGTTGTACTATCTGGGCACTCTTTTCCCAGGGTGTCCAAGTTACACTTATCTTCATATATATTGTCCGGGCTGCGGTAATACCAGAAGCGTACAACACCTGCTGTCAGGAGATATTATAGGATCTATAAAATATAATCCGGTACCTGTTTTTGGAATTATTATAGCTATGCTGATATACGTTGAATTATTGACAGGAGTATTTGGAAAGAAGCATAAAACCATACCAAGAAACAAATCATTCTGGGTAACAGTACTTATTATATTTACGGCATATTTTGTCTTAAGAAATTTTATTAAGATATTCTAGAAATTTACAACAAATTTGACAATAAAATGAAGCCTTTAAAGGATTAGTTCCCGGCAATAAGGTAAAAGTGAATATACGCAGAGATGGTAAGACACAGAGCGTTAATGTTGATTTGGATGAGTTAAAATAGTGTTTTAATATTGCTTTGTCTACACAACTTCAGCAATATATTTTTTTATTACTATTTTATTAGAGTGAGATACTCCAGGAGGGTTAGTAAGTATGAAGAAATTTTTTTCGATCATGAGTTTCGTTTTGTGTTTTGCCATACTTCAGTTTTCTGCTTTTGCTGCAGAACTTCCAACTGAAAACAAGAATGCCACAAAAATATCTGTATCTTTTAAAGCTGGTACGGGTGCTTATGATGTAAATGGCAAGAACGTAAAAGGCGAGTTAAGCGCTCAGACAGGCGGTAAGATATTTGTTCCTGTTAAAGTTATAACAGATGCTTTGAGTGCGACCCTTAATGTAGATCTAAAAGATAAAACAGCAGTAATAAACTATAATAGTGTGGATATAAAACTTACTGAAAAGAAAAAGGAAGCAGTTGTAGCAGGTAAGATAATCAGTATTGATGCTGCACCCTACATAAAAAATAATTCTTTTATGGCATCAATTACTTCTCTTGCAGATATGTTGGGAGCTGATGTTTCAACCTCCGATGGTAAAATCACTTTTACAAAGGAAATTGCAAATCCAAATAGTATTAAAGATTTTAGTTCATTAATAAAGAAAACCAAGAAGTCAAAGGTCGGCGACAGTTATTATGAGTGGTCAATGCAGCTGCCTGATGACCTTAAGCTCCAGTACAGGGATTTTAATGGTTCGGAAAATATTTTTGTTGCACAGGATGAGTCTTACACAATGGCGATCTTATTATGTGATTCCGAGGGTTCAAGTCTTGACAATGCGGTAAAGAATATAAAAGATAGAATACAAGGATACACTTTAATTGACTTCGTCGAAGATAGTAATAACGGTGAAAAATATGTAGAGTTTGTTTATAACGATGATAAAAAAACGGTTTGGAATTCTCAGTAATCAAAACTTATTATAGTACAAAGAACATCGATATTATTAATAGCTTGGCAGTCATTTGCATTACAATAAGCTCTATGGAATTAAGTACATTATAGTCAACAAAAAGGTCATAATACTTGTCCGCTAAAGGACTGGCGTTATGACCTTAATTTTGTTCATTTGAGTGTGTGAAGTTGTTTCAGGATAATATGTCCTGAACGGTACTTGAGTTGACACTCCTCTGGGAAATATTAAGTTTTGTTTATTTAGCGCTGCCATATTGGTGGCGCTTTGCTATGTCAAACCGGCGCCTGGTCTGATGTCTTTTTTTGCCCTCATCGCCGGGCAGGCTAGACCCCACAAATTAGCTTGCAGGATCATTGAGCAGCTTTTCACGTGCTAATGGTAAACTGTCCAAAAAGGTCTGCATCGGCGTTCTACCTTTACAGCGTTTTCCTTGATGAGTACGTTCTTCGTTATATTGCAGCATATAAAAATCTAAGTCCTCCTGCATCTGTTCTACTGATTTGTACATTGTTTTTCTGAATGCTGGTTTGTAAAACTCATTTAGGATAGTTTGGTTGAAGCGCTCACAAATGCCATTTGTCTGCGGACTTTTAGCTTTTGTCATTGTATGCTCAATATCATTCATTTGTAAGAATAGCTCATATAAGTGCTTCTCAGGCGCTCCGCAGAACTCTGTTCCTCTATCAGTAAGAACCCTCATTACAGGTATCATATGATTTTCAAAGAACGGTAATACTCTGTCATTTAATATATCTGCCGAGGTTACAGGAACTTTAGCTGTATACAACTTTGCAAACCCAACGGCGGAATATGTGTCTATTGCAGTTTGTTGATATATACGCCCAACTCCTTTAATATACCCAACATAGAATGTGTCCTGAGCCAGCAGGTAACCAGGATGTTGTGTATCTATCTCATCGATAGATATATTCTTTTCCTGTTTGGCTCTCTCTAAAGCTATAAGCTGATCTTCGGTATAGAGAATACCCTCTTTAGCTGCCTTCTCTTCAAGAACTTTAAGCCGTTTTTCAAAGGTTTCAATATTATGTCTTTGCCAGATGGATCTTACTCCTCCAGCCGATACAAGCACTCCGTGTTTTCTCAGCTCATTACTTGCCCTAAGTTGTCCATATGCTGGCTTCTCGTAAGCCATGTTGATTACAGCTTCTTCAATCTCCGGAGCAACTCTATTTTTTACGCAAGGTTTTCTACGTGTTTTATCCTTTAAGCCTTCTAATCCTTGTTCTTCATATGCTTTTTTTATATCGTAGAAATGCTGGCGGCTAACTCCATGTATTTTACATGCTTCACTTACATTCTGAAGGTATTCTGCCAATTCTATTAGGCCCATTTTGTTTTTAACTAAACGATCTTGTACTGTCATAATAAAAATCTCCTCTCTACAATTTAATTATTGTCCAGAGGAGATATTGCCCAATACTATTCAGATACTGTCAAGTCAAGTTAATTCTCTAACAGATAATATTGTGACTTAAGGCTTATCGCTGTTATCACCAAACGAATCAGTATCAGAGTTTGAAGGATTGCTACCCTTAGCTGTTGAAAAATCGTACTTTTTATTTCTATCAGGATTGAACTTTGCATCGGGTACACTAAAATAATTTTCTATAACTTCATCTGACCTGAGTATTTTTTTACTCTTGGTATCCTCAACAGTATTGTTATAAATGATAAAGGCCAGATCATCTATTCTCTTATCAATCCCATATAACTTGAATGTGTTCATTTCCGGTCTGGATCCTTGTGTAAAGGCACCAAATAACGAGAGAACATTATTTAATTCAGTATTTGTAACTACATTGTTAAAAGCAAAGTTTATAACAGGGATAAGCTTTGGAATTTCAAGTAGATTAACTTTTTGTTCAATGATGGCATTAATGAATTTGATTTGCATCTCTGTTCTTACCAAATCAGAGCCATTATAAATTTTTCTAACTTCCTTGTATTCATCAGCTGAATAATAACGCCTGTGTGCTTGTCTGAAGCGAAGAAATTGTTCAGCTTTATCGCCATCCAGCAATTGGTATCCTTTTTGAAGGTCAATATGCAAATTCTGAGTAGGATCATCATATCTAAGTCTTGCCGGCACATCAAAGTAAATACCCCCAAGTTTATCAACGATTTCTTTAATGATATCAATTTCGAGATAAACATAATAATTAATGTCTATACCAGTAAGGTTTGATATAGTTTGAGTAGTAGATTCTATTGCCTTAACCTTGTCTTCCTGACTGGGATTTAGAGATCCTTTTATACCTCTGTCGTAAATGGCATTAATTTTAATATTGTCATTATTACCGGCCTTTGTATCTCTAGGAATAGATAAAAGATTAATCTGTCTGGTTTCGGGAGCATAGTTTGCTACAATAATTGTATCAGTATTATTTCCTGAAGCTTCTTTTATTAACACTAAGAAATTGATGGGGTTTTTATTGACAGTATAGTTATCGATTATATCAAATTCATTTAAATTATTTGAAGGTGTGACTTTGTCAACAGTAACCGGTCCGGGAGCATTCTTAATATTGATAAGTAAAACAATTCCGATAATAAAGAGCAATAATCCACAAATACAGCTAGATAGGTATGTCATTTTTACTGATTTCATATGAATCTCCCCCGGTTAATAAATCTACATAAAACAATATTACTGTAGATTTTATCAAATGTAAATATATGTTAGCTTTTATGTTGATTAATTTTATTTTACATAATACTTATGTTATTCCATCTTCATAAAATCTACATAAACGTTTGTTAGAATGAAAATGAAAACATAATAAACTCTGGAGGAAGATATGAAGCAAAAAAATACAAACAAAAAATCCAACACAAATAAATACCTTGCAATGGTTGTTGGAGTCGCTGTAATTCTTGGAGCAGTATTTCTGATGTCTAAAATTGGTTCCGGTAGTAGAAACGAAGATATTTCTTCGGCTGCTGACAAGGATCTGGTAATAAATAAGAGTGAAATTACTGAAACAGTTAAATTCTATCCTTTAAAAATAGATAATAAAAAAATGGAGATTCTTGCTGTTCAGGCTAGTGATGGAACAATAAGAACTGCTTTTAATACCTGTCAGGTGTGTAATGGTTCACCAAGAGCATATTACAAGCAAGAAGGGGATGTACTGGTTTGTCAGAACTGCGGAAATCAGTTTTCGATGGATATGATTGAACAACAAAGAGGTGGCTGTAATCCAATTCCTATCTATAGAGAAGACAAAACCGATGACGGTACTAATATTGTTATATCAAAGGAATTCATAGCACAGAACAAGGAACTCTTCACAGATAACTGGAAGACAAAATAGTCTAGTCTACGTGGAGGTTAGGTTATATGGAAAAGAATATAATCAGAAGAGTGCTTCATATTGATGGTATGACTTGTACCGGCTGTGAAACACGTATTGAAAATACACTTAAAAAACTTGAAGGCATCGAAGAGGTTAAAGCGATTTTTAACAGCGCCAATGTCTATGTAACGTATGATTCAAAAATAATAAGGCTCGAGGGAATAATTGAGGCAATAGAAAAATTGAATTATAGGGTTATAAATAATCCTTTGAACAATTCTTCTTTTGATTCACCAGTACAGAAGGGTTCTGAAAAGGGAAGTGAAGACGGGAAGAATATCGGACAGCTGATTGGTGCCGTAATTATTATTTTCGCTCTATATATAATAATTAACAATACTATTGGTTTCAATTTCATTCCAAAAGTTGATCAGTCCATGGGTTATGGTATACTATTTGTCATAGGCTTAATGACTTCCTTGCACTGTATTGCTATGTGTGGAGGAATTAATCTATCGGTTTGCGTTCAATATAATTCCGGTGTTTCCAATAGTTCATCAGCTACAAAAGCTTCAAAACTGAAACCAAGCCTGCTGTATAATCTTGGAAGAGTAATTGCCTATACTGTTGTGGGAGGTATTGTAGGGGCACTTGGTTCTGTGGTCAGCTTCTCAGGTACGGCTAAGGGGATTGTTGCGGTTATTTCCGGTCTCTTTATGATAATAATGGGACTTAATATGTTGAATATTTTCCCATGGCTGAGAAAGCTTAATCCGAGGCTACCTAAATTTCTGGGAAAAAAAGTTCACAGCAATACCGGCAGTAAAGGACCTCTTTTCGTGGGTCTTCTAAATGGGCTGATGCCTTGTGGCCCTCTTCAGGCTATGCAATTATATGCTTTAGGCATGGGGAGTTTTGTTACAGGTGCTTTATCCATGTTCCTTTTCAGCCTGGGTACAGTACCGCTAATGTTTGGGTTTGGAGCAGTTAGCTCCTTACTTAGCAGGAAGTTTACTCATAAAATGTTGAAGGTAAGTGCCGTTCTGGTAATGATACTGGGTATAGTAATGATGAACAGAGGGTTAAATCTTTCAGGGATAGATTTTGTAAACTCGGTTTTGAGTGCTTCAACTGTTTCTTCAAATGTAGCAAAGCTTGAGGACGAAGTGCAAACAGTCACTACCAAGCTCGAAGCAGGCAGTTATTCTCCTATAACTGTACAAAAAGGAGTGCCTGTTAAGTGGAATATCAAAGTTGAGGAAGGTGATCTTAACGGATGTAATAATCCAATAACCATTCCGGAGTATAATATACAGAAGGAGCTTACCATCGGCGACAATTTCATTGAATTCACTCCCCAGGAGGAAGGTAATTTCGTTTATACCTGCTGGATGGGTATGATAAGCAGCAATATTAAGGTTGTCTCAGATGTATCTAACTTGACTGAACAGGATTTAGATTCTGAAAGTGAGAGCGATTTTAATGGTATTATATCCGAAACTGCTGATTTTGGGGGCGGCTGCTGTGCTGCAGGATCGAAAGCTACCGAATTTTATAACGGTAACATTCCAACAGATGAAATAGCAGTTGGAAAAATAAAGGACGGAGTACAGAGTGTAACATTAAATGTTAATGATTATGGCTATTCACCTGCCGTAGCTGTTATTCAAAAAGGTGTTAATACAGTTATAAATTTTAACGGGGAACAAATAAACAGCTGCAATAATAGAATTATTTTTTCGAATTACGGTGCAGGTATCGATCTGACTGAAGGTGAGAATAAGATTGAATTTATTCCCGAGGATGATTTTGATTTTAGTTGTTGGATGGGAATGCTAAATGGGTATATAAAAGTGGTAGACGATATTAATAATTTTGATATGGAAGAAGTCAGAGATGAGGTTGATAATTTTGATCCTGGGTCGGTTGATAGTGGATTGGGCGGAGGATGCTGCGGATAATAAGCACATCATTTAGTTCAGCGTGTAGAAGGGAAAATACTTATGGAAAGAAAAGAGAACTTTAATATAACCGGGATGTCCTGTGCAGCCTGTGCCGCACGAATTGAAAAAGGACTAAACAAATTAGAAGGAATAAAACAGGCAAATGTTAATTTTGCTGTAGAAAAGGCAACTGTGGAATACGAAGATATGCAGATAGATTCCAATAAAATAATTGAGACTGTGAAAAAGCTGGGATATGATGTCCTTCAGGAAGCTCCAAAAAATCAGGGCAAAGTTGAATTAAAAATAACTGGTATGAGTTGTGCAGCTTGTTCTGCAAAGATTGAAAAACGGCTAGGGAGGATGAAAGGTGTATCAATGGCTGCTGTAAATCTGGCAACTGAAAAAGCAGCGGTAGAATTTGATACTTCAGTGGTAAAAGTTTCAGATATAATCAATGTAGTCGAAAATCTCGGATATAAGGCAGAAAAGGTGGAGGATGTATCTCAAGACAGAGAAAAAGCACAAAGAGAGAAAGAAATAAAAAAATTGAGAATTGATTTGGTAGCCTCAGCTGTTTTAAGCTCTCCGCTGATATTGGCAATGCTTCTTTCGCTACTGAAAATAGATGTAGCTTTTCTCCATAATGAATATTTCCAACTGATAATTGCTACTCCTGTTCAATTTATAATAGGGTTCAGATTCTATAAAAATGCATATCACGCTTTAAAGGCGAAAAGTGCCAACATGGATGTATTAATTGTTATGGGTACTTCTTCAGCATACTTCTTTAGTATTTACAATGCCTTCTTTGTACCTGCCGAGCCAGGCGTAATGATGAAGGATTTATATTTTGAAGCAGGTGCTGTAATTATTACCTTAATACTGCTTGGAAAGTATTTTGAAGCAGTTGCAAAAGGTAAAACCTCCGAAGCCATAAAGAAACTAATGGGGCTTCAGGCCAAAACTGCCAGGGTAATTATCGATGGTATTGAAAAAGACATACCTGTTGAAGAGGTGGAGGTTGGATATATTGTCGTAGTAAGACCTGGTGAAAAAATTCCTGTAGACGGAAAAATTGTCGAAGGTAATTCCTCAATAGATGAATCGATGCTTACTGGTGAAAGTCTCCCGGTTGAAAAGAAAATAGGGGATACCGTTATCGGTGCCACAATTAATAAATTCGGTACATTTAAGTTTGAAGCAACAAAGATAGGAAAAGATACCGCGTTATCCCAGATAATTAAAATGGTTGAAGATGCCCAGGGGTCAAAAGCTCCAATACAGAAGATTGCCGATCAGGTGTCAGGTATTTTTGTACCTGTAGTAATTGGAATAGCTTTGGTTACCTTCCTTATATGGTATTTAGCAGCTGGCGATTTAACCGGAGCCATAGTCAGTGCAGTTTCGGTTCTAGTTATTGCATGTCCCTGTGCACTGGGTTTGGCAACTCCCACAGCAATCATGGTAGGTACAGGAAAAGGTGCTGAAAACGGTATTCTTATTAAGGGTGGCGAACATCTTGAAAGAGCATACAAACTAAATAGTATTGTACTAGATAAAACAGGGACTATTACAAAAGGTAAGCCGGAAGTAACAGATATTATTTCCCTGAATAAATTGGACCGAAACGAGCTTCTTAAACTGGCTGCAATCTCAGAGAAAAGTTCTGAACATCCATTAGGAGTGGCCATATATGAAAAAGGTAAATCAGTTTACGGAAATATCTCTGATCCAGATGGGTTTGAGGCAATTCCCGGCAGGGGTATAAAAGCTGTTGCGGGTGATAAGGAATTATACATCGGGACACGGAAACTTTTAATGGAAAAAGGAATCAACATCGAAAATATAGAAAACATTATTTCAGCATTGGAGGATGAAGGTAAGACTGCCATGCTCATGGCTATAAATAATAAGGCTGAAGCCGTCCTTGCTGTTGCTGATACTGTAAAGGAAAACTCAAAAGCGGCAATTGAAGAGCTGCTGAAAATGGGAATTGAAGTCTATATGATTACCGGTGACAATAAGAGAACTGCAGCTGCAATAGCGAAACAGGTGGGTATTACAAATGTTCTCGCTGAGGTTCTCCCAGAAAATAAGGCTGAAGAAGTTGAAAAGCTAAAGAAGCAGGGCAGAATTGTGGGAATGGTTGGCGACGGCATAAACGATGCACCGGCACTAGCAACGGCTGATATAGGTTTGGCAATTGGTACCGGTACAGATGTGGCCATTGAGGCTGCAGATATAACATTAATGAGCGGTGATTTGCGTTCTATTCCCACAGCAATAAAGTTGTCCAAGAAAACAATGCAAAAGATTAAGCAAAACCTGTTTTGGGCATTTATATATAATGTAATAGGAATACCTTTTGCAGCTTTCGGCTTATTGAGTCCCATTATAGCAGGTGGTGCAATGGCGTTCAGCTCAGTATCGGTTGTCACAAATTCACTTAGTTTGAAGCGCTTCAAGACTAATAAGAAATAATATATAATAAGAGATATGGAGGAGATTTTTATGGCAAAAGAAATAACTGAAATAAAGGTAGAGGGAATGTCCTGCAGCCACTGTGAAAACAGTGTAAAAAAGGCTGTCGGAGCGTTAAACGGAGTCGATAAGGTTTCGGTTGACCTGGCAAACAAAAAGGTAACTGTTGAATTTGATCCTGAAAAGGTAACCGGGAAGTCTATTATGGATGCCATTGAAGATCAGGGCTACGATGTAGTCAAATAATTACACTCTTCAAAATTGATAAAATATCAAAATAAAGCACCTCGTTTCAGAAGCTTGAAGCGGGGTATCTTTATAGAGGTGAACCGAAAGGATCATTTTAGAAGATTTATTTATTTTTGACTTTGAAAGCTGAATAAAATAACCATTACTTAAAGATTGTACGTAAGTACAACTTATAGAAATGTGGAAGCATGGTTAGAATCAAATAAAAGAATAGTATAATTTTTATATCAGTTCACTAGGAGAACAAATGATAAATATAAAGAAAAAGATACTTGTAGTTGATGATGAACAAAAAATAGTGGAAGTATTAAAATCATATCTTCAACACAGTGGATACCAAGTATATACCGCATATAGCGGCAACGAGGCCATGGCTGTATTTGAAGATGTTGCCCCTGACCTTGTTATTTTGGATCTTATGCTTCCCGATATTACAGGCGAAGAAATCTGCGAAAATATCAGGAGAGTGTCTAATATCCCTATTATAATGCTAACTGCGAAAGTGGAAGAGGAAGATATTTTAAAAGGTTTGGATATCGGAGCTGATGATTATGTACTAAAGCCCTTCAGCCCAAGACAGCTTGTAGCAAGAGTGGCAGCAGTACTAAGAAGGAGTTATGACGAACCAGTAACGCAAAATGTTGTAGAGCTTGGAGATATTGTAATCGATAACCACAAGCATGAGGTCAAAAAGAGGGATATCGCAGTTAATCTCACTCCAAATGAATATAAAATTCTGCTGGCAATGATAAAGTATCCAAACAAAACCTTTACTAGAGAAGAATTGATAAGTATTGCCCTTGGTGAAGATTTTGAGGGTTTTGACAGAACGGTAGATACACATATTAAGAACCTTAGACAGAAAATAGAGGATGACCCTAAAGTACCCAGGTATTTGCATACAGTTCACGGTGTTGGGTATAGATTATTTAGTGAAGAGTGAAAGGTGAAAAGTGAAAAGTTATGGTAGGCTTGCTTCAAGCCGGATTAAAGCAGTTAAGGGTGAATAGTGAAGGGGTGAAAAAATGGGAAACAGCTTGCGTTCAAAGCTAACCATTTCATATATTATTGCCGCAGTGATTATTGTTTTTCTGATTAGTATTCTGACGAATATGTTTGTTGAAAAGCATTTTAAAGAATATGTTAATGAGAACCAACAGCTTAGAAACAAAGAGATAGTTACCACACTGGCAGCTCAATATAAAGGAAACAATAGTTGGAATTTAGATTACATTGAATCTATAGGAGAAAGTTACCTCCTTAACGGAATAATTATTGTAGTTAAAGACATAAATGGAAATACACTTTGGGATGCTAAAGAGCATAACAATGGAATGTGTCAAAAAATAATCGAACACATGGCTTATAACGCCAACGGCATTACTGGAGCAAAAGCTTCCGGTTATATGGAGGTCCCATATTCCTTAAACTATAAGCTGAATAAAGTTGGTGTTGTAGAGATAGGTACTTATGGCCCTAATTACCTTAATGAACATGACCAGGCTTTTATGGCGGCATTCAATAATGTACTTATAGGGGTTGGTGTTTTTTCACTTGCTTTTGCGTTAATTTTGGGTTGGATTATGTCAAGAAGGCTGAGTTCACCTATATCAAAGGTTATAGCAGCTGCCAAATCAATCTCAAAGGGGTATTACTCTGAAAGAATATCTCAGAACTCCACAACCACTGAAATAAATGAATTGACCATAACTGTTAATCAGCTTGCTGACTCTCTTGAAAAGCAGGAGGCCCTGAGAAAAAGGATGACAGGGGATCTGGCTCATGAACTGAGAACCCCTCTGGCAACTCTCCAAAGTCATATGGAAGCTATGATAGATGGAATTTGGACTGCTGACAGCGAACGGTTAAAGAGCTGTCATGAAGAAATCGTGCGCATAGGTAAAATGGTGGGAGATCTTGAAAAGCTAACAAAATATGAAAATGATGAGCTTGTGCTTGAAAAGGAATTGTTTGATATAACCGAACATGTAAAGAGACTCCTTCAGAATTTCGAAAGTCAATTCTTAAGCAAAGGAATAAGTATGGAGTTTGATGGCACAAGTACTGAAATATACGCAGATCGTGATAAAATCAGTCAGGTAATTGTAAATTTATTGTCAAATGCTCTTAAATACACTCCTGAAGGCGGTCTCGTTACGATAAACATAGAGTCACAAAATGATTCTGTCAAAATGATGATAAAAGATAACGGACAAGGTATTCCGGAGGAGGATATTCCATATATATTTGAAAGGCTATATAGGGCTGACAAGTCCAGAAACAGGCTCACTGGAAGCTCAGGAATAGGTTTAACAATAACCAGGGCTATTGTCGCTGCCCATGGAGGTACCATAGAGGTAAAAAGTGGTGAGAATAAAGGCGCAGAATTCACAGTTACTTTACCGTTTCAAGGATAAATAACAAACAATAAATAAAAAGAAAGTAAAATCAAGGAAAATTAAGGAATTCTTAATATCTTGTAATAAATCTCCGGTGATTTGTATGCTATAATTTTTAGTAACAGATAATATGAAGTATCTATTATTAAGATGAGGTGGTACAGATAGAATGAGTATTAATATACTTGTTGTGGATGATGAAAAGGAAATTGCAGATCTTGTTGAACTTTACCTGAAGAATGAAAATTTCACGGTAAGTAAGTATTATAGCCCCATAGAGGCTTTGAGCAGCATAGATAACAATAAGTATGACCTGGCCGTTCTTGATGTTATGATGCCCGAAATGGATGGTTTTACACTTTGCAAAAGAATAAGAGAAAAGCATAATTTTCCGGTCATCATGTTGACGGCAAAAGTTGAAGAAATGGATAAGATAACAGGACTGACCCTCGGTGCTGATGACTATATTACCAAGCCCTTCAGTCCATTGGAAATGGTAGCCCGCGTAAAGGCTCAGCTTAGACGATTCACAAGATATAACGAAGGTATCCAGCAGAATAGTGACATTCTTGAGATGTCGGGTCTTGTTATGAACAGGAAAACTCATCAGTGTACTTTAAATGAATCACCTCTTTTTCTTACTCCTTTGGAATTTTCAATTCTCTGGTTGCTTTGCGAAAACAGAGGTCAGGTTATCAGCTCCGAAAGGCTTTTTCAGGAGGTATGGGGTGAAAAATATTTCACCGGCAGTAATAATACTGTTATGGTACATATCAGACATCTCAGGGAAAAAATGAAGGAGCCTGCAGGCAATCCCAGGTTTATAAAAACTGTGTGGGGAGTGGGTTATAAGATTGAAAAATGATTTCAGGCGGGTAAAAATAAAAATACTGTCTCAAATACTACTGACGGGTTTGATAACAGTTATTGTCGGACTGTTCATCCTATACTTTTTAATTGATAATGCATTACAGGAGCCCTTTGCAGAAGGTTTTGTTGCTTTGGCCCAAAAAATATTAAAAATTGATTACTGGTCAGCTGCTGACATATACGCAAATATTTTCAGATACAATAAGGGGTTGCTGCTTGGAATCGGATTTGTTTTTCTTCTATTGATATTTATATATATTTCAATGTCCAGGTATACCCGTTATTTCAAGCAAATCAGTGACGGTATAGACCAGCTTGTAAATGAGTCTGAAGAGCCCATTACCTTTCCCCGGGAGCTTGAATTCATGGAAAAGAAACTTAATACGGTCAAAAATACTCTTGAAAAAAGACGATCAGCTGCAATGGAAAGCGAACGAAGAAAAAATGACCTGGTAGTTTATCTTGCCCATGACATAAAGACACCGCTTACATCTGTTATTGGTTACCTGAGTCTTCTAAATGAGGCTCCGGATATGCCTATGGAACAAAGGGTCAAGTATACCGGAATAACTCTTGAAAAGGCATATCACCTTGAACAGCTGATAAATGAATTTTTTGAAATAACAAGGTTTAATCTTCAAACCATATCTCTTGTAAAAGAAGATGTAAATTTAACTATGATGCTGGAGCAGATGGCCGACGAATTCTATCCGATACTTTCACCCGACAATAAAGAAGCTGTTGTGGAAGCAGCTGAAAATATTATGATTTATGCAGATTCCGATAAACTGGGACGGGTATTTAACAATATCCTTAAGAATGCCTCGGCCTATAGCTATGAAAATAGCACTATTACAATTTCTGCTATGGAACAGGGTGAGGACGTCGTTGTAAAATTCAGAAACAGAGGTAAAACTATTCCGGCGGATAAGCTGGATTCAATATTTGAGAAATTCTATCGTCTGGATACAGCCAGGTCCAGTAATACAGGAGGAACCGGACTTGGGCTGGCCATAGCTAAAGAAATTATTGTTCTGCATGGAGGATCCATATCAGCAGAAAGCAATGAGTTATTTACCGAGTTCAAAGTTACTTTACCCCGTAATATGGAATGATGCAAATATATCCAACTATTATATAAATTAATTAAAATTGTAATTAAATCTTAAGAAATTAATAAGGCCAAATTAAAAAACAACCTGTTAGAATTGACTACAATATAGATGTCAACCTGGCAGGTTGTTTAATTTATCTTCAGGAAGATAAAAATCAAAAACAAGAGGGATATAGATGATGGATAAAATACGAGTAGTTGTTGTATTTGGAGGCTGTTCTACAGAATATGGAGTATCACTTCAGTCAGCTGCATCAGTAATCGAACATTTGAACTGAAATAATAGGGAAGATTTGCATGGATCAGCTTATGGTGGATATTACTGACATACCTGATGTAATGCCTGGAGATATTGCAACACTTATTGGTCGGGATGGTACAGAATATATTAGTGCTGAGAGTGTTGCAAATGAAGCAGATACACTGACTAATGAACTTCGCATAAAAAAAGTTTATAGTGCTTTTAAGTTCTCCATAATATCTTCACAACTATTTAGTAATATAAGGTAGACGAAGGTGAGAAATGCAATACTAAATGGTTAGGAGAAGAATGTATGGAGAGTATGATGACGCATTATATGGAGCTTCTGGCTTCGAATCAGCCTTGGAATCTAATCCTGTTTATGGCTATTCCGGTAATTTTGGCAGAAACAATAGCAGTTACCGAGCTGGCAATTCTTTTTTCAAGAAATTTGAATGGAGGCTTAAGAAAGCTAAATAAAATAGCAAGTATATTTGTAGGACTGTATTTTACAGGAGTATTTATTTATCTATTCATTAATGCAGTAGTTCCGCTTACTGTAAATGGTGAGTGGAGGGGCTTCGCAGATGTTGTTGCGGTAGGATTCTACCTTTCAGGAATAATTCCTCTACTTGGAATGGCCTTATTAGATATGGGCTTAATAGGAAGAAAAAGAACTGAGTTGGAAAAGCTTAAGTTGCACGCCACCTTTGTTGGAATTTTCCTTGTAGTTGCACATATTGCAATGATATTCGGTATGCTTGACCCTTCTTTATTCATGATGGAAATGTAGGCAAACAAGTATTGTAAAAGCTTAACTGAACATATAACTAGTGGAGCATAAAACAGCTATTACCAATTTTCAGGTATTAGCTGTTTTTATGTTGAAAGATATATAGTATAATATATCCTATGCATTCAAAAGTAAAGTTTGAATAAACGGATGCACTATGATTAACCTCCGTTATTCGCCACATTGCGAATATGGGAGTTTATAAATTTCATTACATTTTGTGGCCACAATCGTGGCTCAAGGAGGTTAATATGATAAAAGCATTCATATTTGATATGGACGGTGTTATTATTGATAGTGAGCCATTGCATTTTCAGTCCGATAGAATGGTAATGAAGGCTTATGGTATTGATATTACCGATGTTGAATTAAATTCCTTTGTAGGAGTTACAGGGGCATTAATATCGGGTTGGCCTCTTCATCCTCAAGACAGTTTATTGAGTTTGTTTTGAGAAGCTTACATATATATGAGTTTTTTGACGTAATTATCAGCGGTGAGGAAGTATCAAACAGCAAACCAGCCCCTGACATTTTCCTGAAGGCGGCAGAAGAACTAAAGATTGATCCAATTGACTGTGTTGTACTTGAGGATTCAAGCAATGGTGTGAAGGCCGCCAAAGCAGCAGGTATGAAATGCATTGCATATAAAAATCCAAACTCAGGAATTCAGGATATTTCATTGGCTGATTGTGCGGTTAATACCCTGGTGAAGTTAGAATACCTGAATATATAGAGTAACAAAGTATAAATAAAAGTGGAGGCTATTTTTGTGTTTGATTATATTCTTTCCAAGGGGTTAACCGAAGCTCAGCTTAAGGATATTGGGAATCTTAATGAGATCTGTAGTAAATATGAACCGTTGAATATGAAATTAAACTGGGGAATGCTTGAAACCAGAAGTAATGAGCAGGTTTATGACTTTTTATGCTATGAAGATAAAATGCTTGTTGGCTTTATAGGTTTATATGACATTACACTTAAGTCAAAAGAGATTGAAATAACAGGCATGGTACATCCAGACTATAGGCGTAAAGGCATATTTAAGCATTTATTTAGCCTTGCAATTAAAAGATGTTTGGATATTAAACCGGAAAGGATACTCTTAATATGTGAACATTCAAAAGTTCCGGGAGCAACCTTTATAATATCATTAGGAGCAGAGTATTCGTGCTCGGAGTATAAAATGAAATTTGAACAACATGCCGTACCTGATACCATAAAACGAGGGATACATCTACGAAAAGCAGACTCATCTGATTATGATGCTTTGGTAGACCTTGATAATAAATCTTTTAGTACTGATGATGAAGATACTTCAGAGGTTTCAGCAGATATTTATGAAAGTACTATGGTTGCAGAAATAAAAGGTGAGTTTGTAGGCAAAATTGGTCTGGCAAAGGAGAATACCGAAGGTTATATATTTGGATTTGCGGTAAAACCTGAACTGCGAGGCAGGGGCTATGGAAGAGAAATTCTAGGGCTGGCTTTGGAAAAATTTATTGAAGACAACTTACAAACTGTCATATTGGAAGTAGCAGTAAACAATAAAAAAGCTCTTAACCTTTATAAAGATTGTGGATTCAAAGAGACTACAGTTTATGATTATTACGAGCTTAAAGGAGGTCACTATGAATTATAGAAAAGCAACTTTGCAGGATAAAGATGAATTGGTAAAGCTTAGAATAGAGTTTGTCAAAGAAGTACAGAAGGTAACGGAAGCTGATAAAGACAACCAGCTTACACTGGCTCTTCAGGAGTATTTTCAAACTTCAATGACCGATGGAAGCTTTGTTTCCTGGTTGGCAATTGAAGATGACAAAATTGTGGGAACAAGTGGCATTTGCTTTTACTATCTTCCGGCATCATATAAAAACCTTACTGGCAAAACAGCCTACATTATGAATATGTATACTTTGCCAGAATACAGGGGAAGAGGAATCGCCAATACATTGTTTCAAAATATAGTTAATGAGGCAAAAATCCGTGGCTGTACCAAAATTTCATTGAATGCCACAGACATGGGAAGGCCAATTTACACAAAATATGGTTTTGTAGATTCACACAATGATATGGTATTAAGTTTATAATTAATATATTTAATGAAGGGGTTTGATTAATATAAACGATTTTTATTCAAAAAAGCTGCTTCCAAAACTGGCGCTTTTTATGGCAGCATTTATCTGGGGAAGTTCATTCTTTATTATGAAGAATACAGTGGATGTTTTTCCACCTTTTATTTTACTGGGCTTTAGATTTACAATTGCCAGCATACTTCTAAGCATCGTTTTCTGGAAAAGAGTTAGGCAAATAAATAAGGAATATATTTGGAAAGGGGCAATTATCGGTCTTTTTCTGTTTTTGGCTTACGGTATGCAAACCATTGGAATTACAGAAACTACACCAGGTAAGAATGCTTTCTTGACTGCAATTTATTGTGTTATTGTTCCATTCCTATTTTGGGCTGTAGACAAATCAAAACCGGACAAATATAATTTTATGGCTGCTGTTGTATGTATTTCAGGTATTGGTTTAGTATCTCTTAATGGTGATTTTACTATAGGATTTGGTGATGCTTTTACACTACTGGGTGGTTTCCTGTATGCAGCACACCTTATAGCAGTTGCAAAGCTGGGAAGGGGTAAGGACCCAATTATACTGACTATATTGCAATTTGGTTTTGCAGCCCTTTTCTCTTGGTGTATCGGACTTGTATATGAAGACTTTCCGTCCACGTGGGGAATGGGTAATATGTCTGGGTTGCTTTATCTGGCTGTATTTGCAACTGCTGTTGCACTGCTGTTTCAGAATATAGGGCAGAAGTGGACACATCCCTCTGCAGCAGCTATAATTCTAAGCCTTGAATCGGTTTTCGGTGTCCTCTTCTCAATAGTTTTTTACGGAGAACAACTCACTCCCAGACTGATAATCGGTTTTATTCTTATATTTGTGGCTGTTTTAGTATCTGAAACAAAACTTTCATTTCTACAAAATTTGATTAGACCAAAAATACATGATGAAGAAAAAGTTTAATCATTCACTGCAATAATATACGTGTAGAGTTATTAAGTGATAAATACATATAATCACCAAACATAAAATTGAGGTGATCCCAAAAAGTTAGACTTATGGGGGTCACCTCAATTTCGATTTAGTTTAAGGTCTTTATGGTTTTATAGTTTTAGTGGCTTAAAATCTTCCGAGGAAGTATCTATAGAATCCAACCTTGAACCTTCCTGATTTTTCAATTATCAAATTCAACAGAATCTCTATAAACTCCAATGTTTCCATTATCTCGGCCTGAGTCAAGGAATTACGGCTGTATCTAGCCTTTATATAATAGCCTGAAACTTTTTTGAAACTTGTTTTATTATACGAGAAGCTCTTAAAATCAAAAAGCTTTTCAACCCTATCTCCAAACTGGGTAGGAGTTTCTCCGGGAACTATGGCTATACCCTGGAATTTAAGCGCCTTTAAAATGTAATTATAGGCAGTTAAAATCGAAGAGTTTGGATCACCCTTTTTTATTTTCCTTTGAAGATTGTAAAACCTGAAGTAATTCACAGAGGCTATAGTACACAAGGCCAGTAAAATCGCACCTAATATAGAGGATACGATTATCAATATCAAAACAGACTGTGACATACCTGAATCTGTATTATCTACAGTGATTGGATTAATGGTCAGACCAGCACTCTGATTCCTGTACCTGTTCATCATTTCCATATAATCTTGGTAACCGGTATCCATCATCTCACTACTCACGGTTGCAGATATTGTTCTATCCTCATAAAGATTTGCTAAAAATGGTGAAGTAGGCTCGAAAGGAATCCAGCCAAAGCCCTCAAAATAAACCTCGACCCAGGCGTGCGCCTGTTGATTTGTAACTTTATACACACCGTCCTTACGCTCAGGGGGCAGCATATAACCTTCAACATATCGGGCCGGTATATCCAGACATCTGAGCATTATTGTCATAGCTGAAGCATAGTAGGTACAATATCCCTTTTTGCCTTCAAAAAGGAAATAATCTACAAAGTCCTTGCTTCTTGGCGGGTTCCCGGGAGCAAGGGTATATGGATAGTTTTTCGAAAGATAGGTTTCAATTGCTTTAGCTTTATCATAATTGTTACTCTTGTCGGAGGTTATATCCTCAGCAAGCTCTCTAACTCTGGGAGTAACAGTGTCAGGGACTTGTGTATATCTGGTGGTTACATTATTCTCTGGCTTCTTACTCTTTCTCAGCAGATTGATCAGCTCTTCACTTTTCAGATTTAAATTATAGTATCCGATGGAGTAGGAAAAGCCTTTACTCTGAACATCTTTCGTAGATATCATCTGTTCATTATCTATAAGGATTTCTTTAATTGATTTAAGGCTTAATTTGTAAGGCTTGGTAGGTAAGAACAGAGATTTTGTCTTAAGGTTAACAAAGTCTACCTGGGCCAGTGAATCATCAAAATAATTGTTTTCTGTTATATCAACAGATTTACTAATAGCTCCTGATATACTATTATAGAGCAGTTCTGTATCGGAATTCAGCTGCTTGGTAAACTCCTGTGCCAAACCGAGAGAGGAAATTTTATTAATGTCAGAATACCATCTATGCCCATCATAATAAACCTTTGAGGACGCTCGCAAATACAAATTTGAGTGATCGGATTTTACATTCATTACATGAGTATTATTAAGTCTTAAATTTCCGCCAAGCCTATCGGTTTTACCAAAGCCGGAAATACCAAAAGAAAAATAATCAAAGGCAGATACATCAACCCCGGAAAATTTATCTACAATTTTATTAATAGTACTGTTGATCTTTTTATCAAGCCAGGGAATGCTAATACGGTCCTGTTTTTGGGGAAACATCAATGTAAGGCTCATGGCAACAATACACACAGGTAGAATATATAGAAGATATTTTAGTTTGTTTCCTGTGTCGTAAGTTTTCTCTTTGCTTCTTCTTTGCATAATGAAAAAGAAATAGTAAAGAAGGAAGGAGAAGATAAAGAGGACAAAGGAAATTTCACTGCCTGGAGTCTTTAATTCCAACTGGATATAGAACACACTGAAAAACAGTATTGTAGTAACATAAAAATTGTAATACTTTATTGTAAAAATAAAAACAAATAATGTAATCAAAAAAGTTAAGCACAATACTGTAGCGTTGAAAAATATCGGAATGGAATTGTCTTTGTAGCCGTTAGTAACATCAATAAACCATATTGAATATCTGTTAAACCAGATCATAACATTTTGAAGGCCTATCTTAAAGATGACTAAAGATAACCCTATTACTAATATTACACCAATGCTGACAAATGAAATCAGCGAGGAAAGTTTAGTTCTGAACATAACAAACAACAGCAGGGTAAAGGGGATTACAGTCAGGAAAATCATCCATCCGAGGGATTTTGTCATAAATAATGACGAATAAAGAGTCTGGGTGATGCTTGAAGACATAAGCATTACCAGTATTAAGTTAGCAAGAATGCCAAATTTGTTTTCACGATTCATTAGTCTTAACCCCCCAGTACCAATTTAATATCGTCGTCAGGATTTATAGTATAAGCCCTAACGCCGATTTCCGGTAAAATATCAAGGATATCGTTTACTACTTCAAAATTTTCCTTCTCAAGTGTTTTTGGAGAAACGTATAGCAGGCATATTGAATGGTTTGACATTTGAGCTTTGTAAATAACATTATACAAGTCCACATCCAAAATGCTGGTAAGGATAACCATATCATTTGAGCTATTGCTGCTTTCGTAGTGAAGAGATATTATGTCGGGCAAAGGAACCTTCTGATTAAAATTGACAGTCGAGAGTGTCCGATATATATATTCAAACTCGTGCCTGTTTGAGGCCTTTAAAGTTTGAATTTCATCGTTAAAATACATGTAATTTACAGATATCCCTTTATGTAGGTAGTAGTTTAGCACTGCAACGGCAGTTTCTATTAGTTTGTCCTCCAAAACAATTGTTACATCATGTTGATAGGAATTTCGCCTAAGATCTATAAGTATATTTACATTTGCATCAGATGTACACTGGTAATTCTTTATCATCCAGGTATTGTTTCTGGCAGAAAGCTTCCAGTGTATTTTTCTGAAATTATCTCCATACTGATATTTTCTCATGTCCCTGATGTTGTTCACATCTTCAACGGCACCCTGTGATGAACTATGTGATTCATAGCTATTGGTAGAAAATACATCAAATTTGGCCAAATGCTCAATTTTAGGATATACAATAATCTTTTTTGTTTCAGGTATCTGATAGTTCAACCTGATGAGTCCTAAAAAATCTTCAATATAAATATCACTTATTCCTACCTCATATTCACCCCTGTACTTACATTGCATATCAAAAACAAATTCCTTTTTTGAAAATGGTGTAATAGCAAGGCTTTGAGAATAGCTCTCAGAGTTAAAAAGAGAGTGGGAGCCAAAAAAAGATACATAGACATAAGGGTAAATCATAAAGTCCTCATTACAGAGTTTTACAATGAGCTTTACAGATTCGCCTTTTGTTATTATTCTCTTATCAATATCCTGAACAAACTTAAAACGAATGTAAACATATATAGTGTAACCGATAGAAAAAACTAGCAGTGCTAATAATGTATTCAGGAAAAAGGCCGGAATAAATCCGCTGAAATTATAACGAAATATTATCGCTAAAACCAATAAAAAAATAAATGTTATCCTATTTTTTCTCATAGTTATCTACCAAAGGTATGTAAACCTTGTCAATAATATTAGTTAAAATATCTATAGACGACATTTTCTTTAATTTAGCTTCCTGTTTTAATAAAATACGGTGAGAAAGAGTTGGCAGCAGCATTTTTTTAATATCCTCAGGAAGAACAAAATCCCTGCCGTTATAATATGCCCAGGCTTGTGCGGCTCTACAGACAGCAAGTGACCCTCTTGGACTGGAACCCAAAGCTATATATTCATTTCTTCTTGTCATATTTACAATATCAACAACATAATTCTTAAGTGTCTTGTCAACATAAACCTGCTTCACATCATTTTGAATTTGTATTATGTCTTCACTTCCGGCAACATGCTCAAGTGTTTCCAACGGATTATCCTGGAGAAATCTTGAAAGAATATATACTTCTTCACCAGCCTGGGGATATCCGAGAGAAATTTTCAAAAAGAAACGATCCATTTGTGCCTCGGGTAAAGGATATGTACCGATATACTCGATAGGATTCTGTGTAGCCAATACCATAAAAGGTTTTGGAAGCTTGTAAGTTGTCCCGTCAACGGTTACCTGGTTTTCTTCCATTATTTCCAGAAGACTTGACTGGGTTTTCGGTGAGGTTCTGTTAATCTCGTCAGCCAGCAAGATCTGACACATTGCACTTCCTGGTCTGAATTCAAATTCACAGGTTTTTTGATTGTAGATAGAGAAGCCTGTTATATCTGATGGAAGAACATCCGGGGTGAACTGAATTCTTCTGAAGGAAGCAGAAATTGACTTGGCTAATGCAGAAACCATACTGGTTTTTCCTACACCCGGCACATCTTCAAGCAATACGTGACCGTTACATACTAGAGCAACAAGTGCAAGTTCTATTGAATTTCGTTTACCGACAATAACTTTTTCAACATTGTCAGCTATTTTTCTTAATAGAGCAGAGTTGTTATTCATTGCATCATCTCCTTTGTTAATACAAGTAATATACTAATTATACTATTTTATAGTAAAAATTCCATGTCATATATGTCCATATAATTGATTCAAAAATTATTAAATTATAATAATGATTGAATGATTAATAATAATGATTGAATAAATTAATTATTGTCAATAACTATGAAATATGCTAAAATACCTAAGGTATAAATTTTTTAACCATTAACTACGTTTTTGGGTTCTCCGTCCAATTACCTGGTTTATGGCGTTTAATTATTATTTATTATTTGGAGGTTTGTAACCATGTTTAAAGAAGTAAAGCAGGAAATAATTACTAAGTATCAGCTGCATGAAGGTGATACTGGTTCACCTGAGGTTCAGGTTGCTATTCTTACAGAAAGAATCAATCACCTCAATGATCATTTAAAGACTCATAAGAAGGACCACCACTCAAGAAGAGGTCTTCTTAAGATGGTTGGTGCAAGAAGAGGTCTGTTAAATTATCTTCAAAAGAATGATATTGAAAGATATCGTGCTATTGTTGAAAAACTTGGTCTAAGAAAGTAATTATTATAGGACAGGCAGGCTAGCGCCTGCCTGTTTTCTAGTTTTAGCACTGATTTGAATTTTTCATATTGTTTATAGTGTAAACTATAGCCGGAGTTATAGTATATATAACTTCAAAATAAATAAGAAACAAAAAAATTGAAATAATATTAATAATTGCATATGGCTATGGACGGTAGAAGGTAGATTGTACGCCAAAATTATTTTGACGCAGAGTCTACATGCTACAGTCTATAGTTTTAAATAGCATATGAAAACTATTAGAAACTTAGGAGGACTAACATGTCTAAAACATTTAGTATGGAGCTTGCCGGAAGAACACTTACTGTTGAAACAGGTAAGTTGGCACAGCTGGCAAACGGAGCAGCATTAATAAGATATGGTGACACTGTAATAATGTCAACCGCAACAGCATCTGCATCACCAAGAGAAGGAATAGATTTTTTCCCTCTCAGTGTTGACTACGAGGAACGTTTATATGCCGTAGGTAAAATACCCGGTGGTTTTATAAAGAGAGAAGGTAAGCCCTCAGAAAAGGCAATATTAACATCAAGAGTTATAGACAGACCAATAAGACCTTTATTTCCAAAGGATCTTAGAAATGATGTTGCTGTTGTAAATACAGTAATGTCAGTTGAACAGGATAATTCACCTGAAATAGCTGCCATGATTGGTGCATCCATAGCCATTAGTATTTCAGATATTCCTTTTAACGGCCCCATAGGCGGTGTTGTCCTTGGCTTGATTGATAATGAGGTTATAATTAATCCTAATGAAGAGCAGCGTGCAAAGAGCAAAATGTATGTTACTCTGGCAGGAACCAAGGAGAAAATTACAATGATTGAAGCAGGAGCTGATATTGTTCCTGATGATATTATGCTGGATGCAATTAAAAAAGGTCATGAAGAAATTAAAAAGATATGTGACTTTATTAACGATATTGTTAAAGAAATTGGTAAGCCCAAATTTACTTATGAATCAGCAGAAGTACCTGCCGACTTGTTTGCAGCTGTAAAAGCTTTTGGCTACGAGACAATGCGACAGGCTGTATTGGCTACTGACAAACAGGAAAGAGATGAAAAAGTAAGTAAATTGACTGAGGACACTCAGGCTGCTCTTGCAGAACAGTTCCCCGATATGCAGTCAAAAATTAATGAAGCTATCTACAAGCTTGAAAAGAAGGTTGTTCGTGAATATATCCTTAAAGAAGGAAAACGTGTTGACGGAAGACGCCTTGATGAGATTAGACCACTTTCAGCTGAAGTGGGAATTCTTCCACGAACTCATGGTTCAGGTCTCTTCCAGAGAGGACAGACACAAGTTCTGACTACCATAACTCTTGGTGCAATGGGTGATGTTCAGAAGATGGACGGTATTGACACAGAAGAAACCAAGAGATATATGCACCACTATAACTTCCCGGGCTACAGTGTCGGTGAGGCAAAGACTTCCAGAGGTCCCGGAAGAAGAGAAATTGGTCATGGTGCTCTTGCTGAAAGATCACTTGTACCTGTAATTCCATCAGAGAATGAATTCCCATACGCCTTCAGACTTGTTTCAGAAGTATTGATGTCCAACGGTTCTACTTCACAGGGAAGTGTTTGCGGAAGTACATTGGCACTTATGGACGCCGGTGTTCCTATAAAGGCACCTGTTGCTGGTATATCCGCTGGTTTGGTAATAGATGAAGAAAATCCAGATAATTTTGTTACTTTTATGGATATTCAGGGTATTGAAGATTTCTTCGGTGATATGGACTTTAAAGTTGCAGGTACAACCGAAGGTATTACAGCAATTCAGATGGATATTAAGGTAGACGGTTTAACGTATGAAATTATCAGACAAGCATTTGACCTCACTAGAAAGGGCCGTCTGCAAATAATAAATGATGTTATACTTAAGGCAATACCAGCACCACGAAAGGAACTTTCAGATTACGCTCCTAAGATAATAACAACAAATATTGATCCTGAAAAAATCAGAGATGTTATCGGACCTGGTGGAAAAATGATTAATAAGATCATCGCTGAGACCGGAGTTAAGATTGATATAGAAGAAGACGGAAGAGTGTATATACTGACTCCTGATGCTGCAGCAGCTCAGAAGGCTTTAAAAATTATTCACGGTATCGCCAAGGATATCGAGCCTGGAGAAATTTTCATGGGTAAGGTTGCCAGAATAACCACCTTCGGAGCATTTGTTGAGATATTGCCAGGAAAAGAGGGACTTGTTCATATTTCAAAACTTGACAAGAAGAGGGTTGAAAAAGTTGAAGATGTAGTAAGCATCGGAGACGAAATTCTTGTAAAGGTAACTGAGATTGACAAACAGGGCAGAATAAATCTTTCAAGAAAAGATGCAATGACCGATGAAAATACTTCCGAAGAAAATAAGTAGTGATACGATATCTGAAGAAAAATATCTAAAAATAAGCACTTAACAGAACCACATGTAATATTGTAATATTGATGAATTAAAAGTAATATTGTATATCAGGGCGTAGACACAGCTGTTTACGCCCAGTTTACTATTATAGATTTGTTACAGCAATTATTTTGAAATATATAAAACAGCTTTGGAGGACTTGATGATTAATAAGAAATTACTGGATAATGGTTTAAGACTGGTCTATGAGAAAATTCCATATGTTAGATCAGTTTCAGTTGGTGTATGGGTAGGTACAGGTTCCAGAAATGAAAACATAAAGAATAATGGAATTTCCCATTTTATTGAGCATATGCTTTTTAAAGGTACAACCAACCGTTCTGCAAAGCAAATAGCTGAAAGTATAGATGCTATCGGTGGACAAATAAACGCATTCACCGGAAAGGAATGTACTTGCTATTATGCAAAGACACTTGACACACATTTGAATGTTTCTTTGGATGTTTTATCGGATATGTTGTTTAATTCCAAATTTGCCAGTGGCGACATAAAGGTTGAGAAGAAAGTAGTTGTTGAAGAGATAGGAATGTATGAAGATTCTCCTGAGGAATTGGTTCATGATATTTTTTCCGAGATGGTTTGGAGCGGAAACTCTCTGGGTTACCCCATATTGGGAACACAAGAGTGTATCGATAGATTCGATAAGAAAATGATCAACCAATACATGCAGGAAATGTATACTCCGGACAATACGGTTATTTCAGTCGCAGGAAACTTTAATGAGGATGACCTTATAGAAAAGGTTAAAAAGTATTTTGGACATTGGAAAAATGATAAGGTATACGACAATAAGTATTCTCCGGTAGAGTATAAGACAGATAGGATTATCAGGGAAAAGGAAACTGAACAGGTCCATTTGTGCATGGGCTTTAAGGGAATAGAGCACGGAGATGATAAAATTTATTCCTTATTGGCTCTTAATAACATATTTGGAGGAGGAATGAGTTCACGACTTTTCCAAAAAATCAGGGAAGAGAAAGGACTTGTTTATTCTATTTATTCATATCCCTCTACTTATAAAACCGCAGGACTGTTTGTTATTTATGCCGGTATGAACCCTGAATATCTTCAGACAGTTATTGACCTTTCAAAAAAGGAAGTTGATCTTCTGATTAAAAAAGGTGTGACGAAGGATGAGCTCAATAAGTCAAAAGAACAGATGAAGGGTAATTTCATTCTCGGACTTGAAAGTACAAACAGTCGAATGAACAGTATCGGAAAGGCTGAACTGATGCTTGGCAGAATAAATACTCCTGAAGAGGTGCTTAAAAAAATGGATAATGTTACAATGGACAATATTCGTGAAGTAATTGACATGGTATTCAAATATGATAAGTTGAGTATTTCAGCTGTAGGTAATTTAAAGGGCGATATACAGATATAGCAGATGTATTTTCATAAATAGCATTAAACCTAACCCAAAAACACATAGACTTGGTAAAACAAGGCTATGTGTTTTTGGGTTTAAGTAGGCTAAAATTGTCGAGTCTGCTTGAAGAGCCGCCTGCAAAAATGGATAGCAGGTCACTTCAGCGATTACTTAGAGAAGTGGACTTTATTACAATTGCTTCAGCAATAGGAGGTGTCGGAGGAGAAATACAGAAAAAGGTTTTGGTTATTTAACATTTATCCAAAAAAACAGGCTAGTTATAAAGTACTCGCCTGTTTTTCTTCAGATTTCTTATTAAAGGCTAGTAATCCATTATTTTTATATACCAGAATGCTGATCAAAATCATAATTAACAGTGACACCGACATGTTAAGCAAATTCTCATTAATTTTCAGAATATCACTTAAAACATTATTTGTTAAATGTAGTCCAATTACGCCTAATATATTGCCCTGACAAATAGAAATGTAGCCGAGTAACAGACCAAAAATAAAAGTAAATATAAACGTATAAATTGAATTATAGATTGGATTAACAATATGTATCAAAGAAAATAGCAATGCCTGTAATACTAACGCAGGTATAGCATGTCTTCTGTATTTTAAGGCTAAATTCAAAATATATCCTCGAAAAAAAATCTCCTCACCAAAAGAAACTATAAGATAATAGCATAAAATCAAAACAAAAGCTTTTAAAGAAAGAGAAAAATTAAATACCTCACTTACGTCTATGGTCTTTTCAATGATTATATTAATAATCAACACTACACAAAAATAAGATAAGCCTATCAATATGCCTATCAATACATCCCATATATTTTTTTTAGAAAGTATCAAACCCACTGGTTTCAAGGACTTAAATTCCCAGCAAGAGTTAATTATTGCACCAATGAGTAAACATAATACTATTGAATAGGACGGAATATTTCCGTTTGTAAAAATAATACTATATGCTAAGATGGGCAGAATACATAATATGGAAATAAGATAAAGCTTAAGTATTTTTAAAAAGATTTTGGGCCAAGAATTATTAATTCTCAAAAGAGTATCCTCCTTGAATTTAATGTTATATATTCAAGCATTTGAATGTTAAAAGCTATAATTTTGTTATACATATTTTACCTTAATTATTAATAGATGTCTGAACTTATTCAAAAATTATCAAATTCTGTACAGGCACTAGGTATTTGTCCATAACATAAAATATACTAGTCGTCATAAACAGTTCAAATATCCAGTCCTGGGAACGGAGGGTCTATTAGTGATTGAAAAGAAAAAATTTAGTATTATCGGAGGGGATCTCAGAAATGTAAAATTGGCTGAATCTATTGCTGAAGCAGGAAATTCGGTTAATATATATGGATTTGACAAGGCCAGCTTTGACATCAAATTCAATCAAAGCAATACTATTGAAGAAGCAATTAAGGGTTCTGATGTAGTAATAGGTCCAATACCATGCTCAAACGATAATGAAAGTATAAACGCACCCTTTCACAGTGATAAAATAATGATTCATGATTTATTCAAACACATGGATAAAAATCAATTATTTATTGCAGGAAGGATTAGTGACAAAATTGTGCATCACGCTCAGGTATGTAATGTCTACAACGTTGATATGCTTGATAGAGAGGAGATGGCAGTACTTAATGCAATTCCTACGGCAGAAGGTGCAATCCAAATTGCTATGGAGGAAATGCCCATAACTTTACATAACAGTAATGCGTTGATACTTGGATACGGTAGAATCGGAAAGACTTTGGCTAAAATGCTGCAGGGTATAGGAGCAAATGTTTTTGTTGAAGCACGAAAGTATGCAGATATTGCATGGATTAAAAGCTATGGTTACAAACCGGTCAGTTTAACAGAATTACCGCAGACTGTAAAAGATATGAATGTCATTTTTAATACTATACCATCAATAGTATTAAACCATGACATACTTAAAATTCTTAATCCTGAATGCCTGATTATCGACCTTGCTTCAAAACCCGGCGGTGTTGATTTTGATAAAGCAAAGGAACTTGGACTTAGAGCAATTTGGGCTCTATCACTTCCAGGAAAAGTTGCCCCTGTTACAGCTGCAGAGTTTATAAAGGATACGGTATTTAATATTATTGAAGAGTTGGGGGTATAACAATGCTATTGAAAGGAGTAAGAATTGGGTATGCTGTTACAGGCTCATTTTGCACTTTTGATAAGATAATCCCTCAGATAGAAAAATTGGTTAACGAAGGTGCCGACGTTATTCCAATAATATCTGAGTCTGTAAATGAGTATGATACACGGTTTGGAAAAGCAGAGGACTTTAAGAATACACTTCAGGCCCTTACAGGTAAAGCGCCTATTAGCACAATAGTGGAGGCAGAACCCATAGGACCGAAGGCTTTACTGGATATACTAGTAATAGCACCTTGCACTGGAAATACAATTGCCAAAATTACAAATGCCATAACAGACGGCCCTGTTACAATGGCATGTAAAGCACATCTCAGGAATATGAGACCTGTTGTAATAGCCATATCGACTAATGACGGGCTTGCAGCAAACGCAAAGAATATCGGTGTTTTGCTAAATATGAAGAACATTTATATGGTTCCGTTTGGACAGGATGATCCAATTAAAAAGTGTACATCGTTAGTAGCAGATTTTGAACAGTTGCTGCCCACAATACTGAATGCACAGCAAAATTCCCAGATTCAACCCATAATTATATGTAAATAAGTATGAAATTTAAAATATCAAAATTTTAAACGCCACGATAACTTTAATACCGTGGCGTTTGTAATAGTTATATGTATTTATTATTAATTTGTTTCATCCTTGAGGACTTCTATAATAGTATTGGATTTAATTCTTGAAGCACCGAGCAGATATGCCAGTCCAACACATGCAAGTACCATAAGGGTAAATATTATAACCTCAAGTATAGGAATAAATGGAATGAATTCATGAACATATATTTGCTCTATCCTTAAAAATAAGTATGTTATAATCATTGTTAATGGTAAGCCTACTAAAATTGGATTGATTCCAAAAAATACAGCTTCAAGTATAAGTATTTTTTTCATACCTTTTGGTGATAATCCAACAGACCGGAGCAGAGCAAATTCACGACGTCTTTGATGTAAATTTCCTGTTACTGTTGAAAAGGCATTTGAAATTCCGATAAGGCCTAATAGCCCTGAAATACAGAAGGCCATTAAATTCATAATTTTTTTTGAGGCTGTTAATTGGTTCATCATGTCTTCAATAGCATATATGGAATAATCACCCCTACCATACCAACGGTCACAAATATCTTTAATATTTTTTCTTACTTCATTTATTGATTTGTTACTGCAATTAATTGTTATATAAGTATTCAGGCTTCTGGGCTGACGATCTTCATCAAAATTTCTGACGATGTTTTGATAAATACCAACAGGAATAATGTAGGTTAAAGTATAATAGTTATTATATTGAAATGTGTCAGGATGTTTATCGGTAACAAATCCCGTTTCTAGCTCAAATTCATAACTACCTTTAGTATTACTATCAACATTTTCACTTACTCTGATTATATCTCTAGCCTTCAAGTTGGTTATAGGAATTATGTCTTTATTTCGATTGCCAACAGTCTCATGATTAATGGAATAGTTGACTAATATACCTTTGGGGTTACTGATATCATAGTATTCTTGGGAATTTACACCAAGTGATTTACAGTAGTTTGAGAATGAAGTATCATCCAGCGATACCAGTCTAACATTCATGCGGTATTTATCTTTCTCCCCCAAAAGATTGAAGCGGTTTGTAGCAGCTAAGCCTGTAAAGCCTCCAAGCTTTTTGATTTCCTCGGATTGCTTATCAGAAGTAAGCCAAGTAGTACCAAGAATGTTGTTTGAAAAAACACATAAATCAAGTCCTTTAATTTGCTTAAATTCATTAATTACTTCAGGTGTTATTTGCCTTCCGTCCAACAGATCAACTTCAATATCATATTCCATATTTATTCCAAATAAAGAGACTTCGGCGTCTGAAATTGAGTTGAGGTTTACAAAGGTAACGAATACCACAAAAGATAGAAAAAGTGATATAAAAGAGGTTCTGAAGGATTTCCGGTTTGCAGAAAGGGAATTAAAAGCCAATTCGCCTTCGAAACCGAATATTTTACGATAAAATATGTTGCTACGAGCTTTCTTGGCCATATGGTCAACTTGCCTGATTGCTATAATAGGTAAAACTTTACTGATTTTCTTTGCAGGCAAATATGCGGATATCCAAACTGTGATTAAAGTCAAAATAACAGAAGGTAATGCAATTGCCCACCCAAAGGTATATTGTACGGGTAAAGAATTTTCATTTAATTTATTCATAGCAGCTATTTCAGCAAACAAAAAACTACACATTATGTGGCTTATGAGCAGGCCAAGAGGGATAGGAATAATTGAAAGTAATAAAGCTTCAAATGTAACAGACTTTCTTATTTGAGCCGGTGTCGCTCCGATACTTTTCAGCATACCCAGTTGCTTTATACGGGAATTAGCCGATAGCACAAAGGCATTATGTATTATTAGTACGAATAGTCCGACACAGAGTAATACCATGAGGATTACCGAAGCTATCATAAATGCATATGTTCTGGGCAAGGGGGTAGCTTGGTCGATTTGAGGAAATATAAGATAATTTGCAAGTAGATTGTTGTGGTATTTTATCAGATACTCTCCTGACTCATTTGGCTTTTGACCAACAGCTGCTGCTATCTGCGGTAAATCTTCAGCTATTTTTCTCGGATTTTTAAAATTAATATATACAGTTAAACCGTCATCAGGCTTTATATTCTTACGATCCAAATAGCCCATGGCATAATAACCCGGAACTATTGATGGTGTTGCAATGTCCAAAATGCCTACAATCTTATAGTTTTCATTCCGCTGACTTGTAAAATTTTCGTCGGGACGCTTTGAAGCTACAACATCAAGCTTATTACCAGAGCTCATTCTATATCCAACAGGAACTGATATCGTACTGCCTACTTTTATTGTAGGATTATCATCAATAAATTGCTTAGATACAGCTATTTCTGATTTTATCGCAGGTGTCCGACCCTCAACTATTGCATTCTTCTCCGTCATTTCTTCCCAGTACTCACCATCAGCATCCCGTAAGATCAAATATGGGCGTTTATCACTGTTGCCGATACATGCTGTATACCATTCACCTTTAATCATTACTTTTTTAACATTGGGGTGTGAGGTTACATACTTCAACTTGCTTCCGGGTGTAGCATCGAACAATTCACCATGCCAATGTCCATCTTTATGTATCGCTTGTCTGACACCATCATACCAGATGTTATAAAGGAAGATACATAGAGTACTAAGAAGGGTGGAGGCAATTAGAACAGAAATCATTATTGTAAGACTTGTTCTTTTATTTCTGAGAATATAATCAAAGGTGTATTCCTTTAGAATTTTCATCTTTTAACCACCTCATCCGATACAATTTTGCCATCCTCCAAAGCAATGATACGGTTTGCTTCAAGAGCTATCTTTTCATCATGGGTAATTAGTAGAATGGTCTGATTATATTGAAGATTGGAGACTTTTAGTAACTCCAGAATTTCTTTAGAATTATTGCGGTCCAAATTACCTGTAGGCTCATCGGCAAGAATTATGGCAGGTCGATATATAAGCGAACGGCCGATAGCCACTCTCTGTTGCTGACCACCTGAAAGCTGGCTCGGCAGATGATTCAGCCTGTTACTCAGACCAAGAGTATTTACAATTTCTGAAAACATGGCCTCATCGGGCTTCTTGTTATCCAACAGCATAGGCAGAAGTATGTTCTTACGGACATTAAGAGTTGGAATAAGGTTATAAAACTGGTATATAAGACCGACTTTTCTTCTTCTGAACATTGCCAGCTTTGTTTCATTTAACGTGGATATATCGGTGTCTTCAATAATTATCCTTCCTTTGGACGGGCGGTCTACACCTCCAAGCATATGCAGCAGGGTTGATTTTCCTGAACCGGAAGCACCGACAATAGCTACAAATTCACCTTTTTCAACTGATAAATTGACATTATCAAGAGCAGTAACCTGTGTCTGGCCTGATCCGTAAATTTTGGATAAATTTTCACAACGTAGTATTTCCATTGAAACCTCCGCGGTAGTATTTTTGATTAATACTTTAACAGCGCAAAATGACATTTCAGTGACAAATAAAGATTTATTAATTTATTTAAGAGGCAATCCTATGATTATAGAATTTAACTATAAATCTTGCACCGCAATTTAAACAGTTTTCTACGTGAATAATGCCATTTTGCTTTTCAATTATTGCCTTGGATAAAGCAAGTCCAATACCAATACTCTCTTTACCTGTTTCTTTACCGGTGTTTTTGCCCTTATAGAACCGTTCAAATATATGGGGAAGGTCTTCTTTATCGATACCCTCACCATTATCCTCTATGACTATTTGAGTATATATGGGATTCTGTTCATAGCTGATGGTAATTGTTCCATTGTCCGGAGTATGCTCGGCGCAATTCTTAATAATATTTATTAATGCTTCAATACTCCAGCTAAAATCGCCCATAAAGCTAACATTTTGTATGTTATTAAAATTAACAGTTTGATGTTTGTGACCTGTAATTTCACTGATTGAATCAACAGCGGCCGAAATCAGGGATAATACATCTACTTTCTGTTTTTTCAATTCAATAGTACCTGCATCCAATCTTGAAAGGGTGAGAAGGGAGCCGGTTAATTTCTGAAGTTTGTTTACCTGATTTGATATTCTTTCAATATATTCAAAATCCTCAGAATTATTTTTTCTATCCAGTAATAATTCTGTCATCAGTGAAATGGAGGTTATTGGAGTCTTTAACTGGTGAGAAATATCGGCCATATTATCCGCAAGAGCTTTTCGCGCTTTAACAGCTTGTTCTCGTGTTTGCTTTAATTCAGTGACGGTTTTATAGAGTTCGTCTTCCAGACAGGAAAAATCATCCTCGGAGCTCGAAGGTAATATATTGTCTTTACCGGTATTTATTAAATTCAGATAATTGGTCAGCCCGATTATCCTTTTCCTATTACTTTTTAACAGCGCATAGGTCAAAATAGCAGTGGTTGAATAAATGACCAAGCAGACAATAATAACGAAAAATATAAGTCGCAGATTATCTCTGGCATCAAAGAAATATCTGGTATAGCCATAGCTTTGTAGAATATCGTAACCTGATTTTATATCTGATGAAAAAGGGGATTTAATGGACTGAACCACCACTTCTTCAAGCTCGGGATTTGCTACAGAAATCTTTGAAACAATTGCAGCTAGGGTATCGTACCTATGAGCAGAAAAAATACTCCCGGATAGAGCCTCGGTGAGCAGGCCTAAAAGGAGTGCAGAAACCAGACCAGCAGCAAGTAAAAGTTTATAATTCTTACTCTTCATCTTCATCCTCCACACGATAGCCAATACCTCGAAGTGTTTTAATAAAGGCCGTATTATCAAGCTTTTCGCGAAGTCTTTTTATGGTTACTGTAAGCGTATTGTCATTAACAAATTCGCCGGCGGCATCCCACAGTCTGTCCAGTATAACTTCGCGGGTAAGAGTATGGTTCTTGTTTTCCAGCAGCAGAAGCAGCAAACGATATTCTCCGGCCGTGAGAAGTACCTCTTTACCGCCGCTCAGTACCCGGGTACTATCCTTGAAAAGCTGAACCTTGCCGCAGGAAAGCACATTAAGTTCTTTTTTGTTGAAATTGTTGGAGCGGCGGAGGACAGCTTTAATTCGCGATAAAAGTACTGAAAGTTTAAAGGGTTTAACTATGTAATCATCTGCGCCCATATCCAGACCCTGAACAATGTCATTGTCATCGTCTCTCACAGTCAGATATATAATTGGGATATTTCTTATTTTTTTTATATATGAAAATAACTCAGAACCACTTCCGTCAGGCAGGTTCCAGTCCAACAAAACAAGATTATAACTGTTACTGCAATTACTGCAATTACTGCAATTACTGCTATTACTGCTATTACTGCTGAGAAGCTTTTTTGCCTGGACTATAGTATTTACACATTCAAGTTTATAGTATTTCTCAAGAAAGGCTTTAATGCCAAGGGAGATGGTTTCATCATCTTCAACCAGAAGGATGGTTTCATTAATATTTGAATTAAGCATAATTGACCCCTAAAATTAATAAAATTCGTTTTGTATGATTTTACGTATTATTTTAATAAATTACTTAATAATAATATAAGACAAAAATCAACGAAAAACAAATATTAACTGTTTTTCTAACATGTGCCGCTGCTGTTAAGCGAAATGGAGGTTGAAGTGAACATACAAAACGGACCAAATGAAACACCTGCTACACCTGCTAACCCTGATACACATCCTGGAGAAACCCAGCAGGTTCAAAATACAAATGTACAAGAAATAAAAGAACTGGGTAGCACAAACATTCCAAATGAAGAGAGCAATATACACTGTATGTCCATAATAGGGCAGATAGAGGGACATATACTTCTGCCGCCCCATAACAAGACAACAAAATATGAGCATGTTATTCCCCAGCTTGTTGCCATAGAAGAGAGTAAACACATAGAAGGTCTGCTGCTAATACTAAATACTGTTGGTGGTGATGTTGAAGCCGGCCTTGCCATTTCGGAAATGGTGGCTAGCCTGTCAAAACCTACAGTTTCAATTGTTCTGGGCGGAGGACACAGCATTGGTGTCCCAATGGCTGTTTCTGCAGATTATTCTTTCATCGCCAGTTCGGCTACAATGACAATTCACCCTGTCAGGCTTAACGGTTTGGTGATAGGAGTTCCTCAAACTTATGAATATTTTGATAAAATGCAGGAGAGAATTGTAAATTTTGTTTCAAGTCACTCAAAAATAACAAAGGATAAATTCAGAGAATTAATGCTTAAAACCGGTGAGTTAGCCAACGATGTCGGAACGGTTCTATTTGGAGAGGAAGCGGCAAGGATAGGACTTATAGATGGGGTTGGAGGCTTGTCGGATGCCATAAATAAACTTAACGAGCTAATAGAACTAAAAAAGAAAAAAAAGACTTCACAGGAGGAAGGGGGAGTCTTGCAATGATTTTATATACAATTTACCAGCCTTCAGTGATTTTTAACAATATAGACTATTACAATCAGTCTAACCTGAACTCAGAATTTACAGAAATGATGATTAACGGGGTTAAGGTTCTGGCTTCACATTCAGCGAATGAGGGTATGAGGATAGAAAGACTTCTTAGCACAAATCTCTTACATTACCTTGATCCCAAACTTCAGCCTGGGGTTATTATAAAAGATAAAGATTTGTAACACATGAAAAGATGGCAGATAATCTCTATCCACCATCTTTTTATTCATAAGTTTAAATATTAGCTAAAGTAATAGTTATGAATTACTTAACATTTTTTGATGCAATTTTTGCCTTAGACATTAGAGGGTCTATATATGGCTCTCCATAAACACCGCCGCCTTCATAATCACATTTTGCCTGTACCTGAATTATATAGCTCCAACCATCGGTACTTTCATAAATAGCCCATGTGTATTTCGTTGATATTTTTGCTTTAGGATAGCCATAATCATCCTTTTCTACATACCACGAAGTAGATGATTTTCCGAGTGTTACGAGCTTCGTAACTTTCTTGCAATCCTCATAATCTTCTTTAATCATAGCTTTGAGATTTTTGTCTGATAGTAAAGGATCTTTGTATGGACTATTCTTCTGAGAAAACTGAGTTGGCATTTTTCTCAAATTACCTCTATATGCTGCAGCGATTTTATTACACTCTACAGCATTGTCGTATATTTTTGTTAAATCAGCATTTGTCCAATCGATAGTAAAGGTCCCTGAAGCAACTACATTACCGTCCAGGTAAAGATCTATCTTAATCTCATGTTCACCGGAATCCAATAATTGAAAAATATGACTATACCAAGTCAACAGATCATAACCCACAGTATCTTTGGGATCAGGAATAATCTCAAAAGTCAAATAGGCTTTGTTTGCTTCATAATCCTGAACATTCATAGGTATACTTGGATAGTCATTACCATAAAATTCTCGGCCGTCTATGGAGATAGTAGCACCTGCTTGTACTGTTTCATAGGGGATGTATGTACCATCGCATTCGTTAGACTTTTTTATAATGGACTGGACATTTTTATCAAGATAAGCTATAGCATAAATGTTGCTGTCTGCAGTGAACTTGTCAGTAAACTGGCTTGAGGTCTCCTTTCCAGCTTTAATACTTGACTCTGAAAATAAAATCTTGCCAACATTATTCTTATGGACATCACTGGAATAGATGCTACCAGAACTTGCAGCGGATACTCCAATCGGGCTTACAGAAAATGTGAGCAAAAGCGCCACTAATGTAAAAAATGAAACAATCCTTCTTTTCATAATATTTACTCCTTTAAAAAAATATGTAACTTAATATTACATTAAATTACACAAAATGTAAATATATAGATGATTATATCATAATTTACAAATATCAACATCATAACTACAATTTTCAACAATATATTAATTGTTGATTTATACTTTACTTATGGTTCCTGTTTCAAAATTGATTTTCAGATTTTTTCTATATCCTGTTCCACTGAATTTTGCTATAAGGGCGCCATCTTCATCAAATACGTTCACATCACAGCCGCATATTTTTTTATCAGAAGAGATTTCTTTAGCTTCAGCGGTTATAATTTTACCGACAGGCGCTTTGAAGTAAGTGATACTTGAATTTATACCCACAGTAGCAATGCCGCAGGAATTTGTTGCGGCTGCAAAAGCAAAGTCTGCAAGTGTATATATTGCTCCACCCTGAACCACATCAAGACCATTCAAGTGTTGTTTTTGTAGTTCCAAACGGGTTACTGCATAACCGGATTTAACACTTATAAGTTCTATTCCGACGAAGTGAGCAAATCTGTCTCTTTCAAAAAATTTAATTATGGAGTTTTCCAAAACTGTTTCAGTTTTTTCATTATGAATAGTGTCTATATTGTCCCTGACTTCATTTAAATCTTTACAATTATTCAAAATAAATATCTCCTTCCTTGCTGCTCTAGTATGTGATGATATTAATTATACACTATTTTGCTCAGAACAGGCTTTTAATGTATCTGATATTCTGGTATTATTTTCAAGGTATTATAAGATATTATGCTTGAGGATATATAGCTTGAAAAAAGCTGGCAAACAGAAATGGAGCTTAAAATGAGTGTACGTATGGCAGAAATAGAAGATATACCCACAATGAGTTATATTCATTCTCAAACCTGGAAAAAAGCATATGTTGATTACATTTCGGCAGAATATTTAGAAAACATATCCGATGAGGGATGGATTCCTATTTTTTCAAGAGCTTTAAAGGAAAAAGTCCATGACGCTGCAGTTTTCGAAGTTGAAGGAAGAATATCAGGTACAATTACTTTTGGTAAATCAAGAAATATTCATACTTCCACAGGTTTAGTTAACGTATCTGAAGATCCTTCCGAAGCTGAAATAATATCTCTTTATGTACTTCCGGATAACTGGTCAACAGGACAGGGATATCAATTAATGAAATTTACTGTAGAATATCTGAAGACCCAGGGCTTTAAAAGTTGTTATCTTTGGGTTATAAGGGAAAATGAGAGAGCTATCCGGTTTTACAAACGATTTGGTTTTAATAGTACAGGAGAATTTCTAACCGTTATGCTGGCAGGAAAACCGTTAATTGAGGAGAAATATGTTTATAATTTTTGAAAATTAGTTTAAAATGCTATATTTTACATAATTATGTATATGTGATAATATGGTTTTATTATGTTTCGAGGGGGAAAGACAGTTGAAGAAAATTACCTGTTTGTTATTAGTTATATTTGTGATATTCCAATTTACAGCTCCGACATTCGCACAAGCGGACCAGGATAAGCAAGTACTGGAAGCGGCTAAAGAAATACAGAATAGTGACAGCGAGCAGCAAAAAGAAAATAAAAAGGTTTCTGATGTAATAGATCACGTAAATGAGTCGGTGGTTGCTATCATTGGAAACAATACAAAATACCGAGAGGAAGAGCAGGTTTATTCAAAATACCCAAAGAATTTGCAGCATGGTTCAGGAGTTGTAATAGAGGAAGAAGGTAAAATCCTGACTAATAACCATGTTATAGATGGGATAGAAAAAATTTATGTTGTTACATATGATGGAAAGGTATATACAGCCAGTATATTATATGCTGATGAAGATATTGACCTTGCTCTGCTGAAAATTGATAGAAAAGACTTAAAACCCATAACCCTTACCTCGGACACTAAGATGAAAGTGGGAGATGATGTAATAGCCATCGGCACACCTCTTTTCTTCGGCTATAGAAACAGTGCCAGCAAAGGGATTGTAAGTGGACTCAACAGGCCCGTGGATGGAATTTATACTTATCTTCAGACTGATGCTGCCATAAATCCGGGGAATAGTGGAGGACCACTTGTTAACATGGATGGCGAACTTGTAGGGATAAACACACTTGGGTATTCTTACTATCAGGGAATGAATTTTGCTATTCCGGCAAGCAATGTAAAATACTTTATGGAGCATTACAAAAAGTATGGGAAAATAAGAAGATGCTATACAGGAATTGACTTTGAGGAGAACTGGGCAGCACTTCTAGGGCTACCAACAAATCAGGGTCTAAAGGTCATAGCAATTCAAAAAAATGCAGTTGTATCAAATGAGCAGGTTAAGGAAGGTGATATTCTGGAATCTATTGATGGTCAGAAAACCACCTCAATTGCTGAGTATAATGAGATACTTAAAAACCATTTACCTGGTGATAAGGTAAAACTTAAAATTTTACGTGCTGAGAAACTTTTTGAAATTGAAATAACCCTGAAGGAACAGCCAGTAAAGAAAAAATAATTCAGCCCGGAGGAATTAACATATATGAAGAAAATTCTTGCTCTTTTTATTTGTACGTTATTGCTTATAGGTGCAATAACACCAGTAACTTATGCCGAAAGCGGAAATATTGATTTGTATGAAGCTTTTTCAAATAAGGATGATTTTGCCATAACAGAGGTGGGAAGTCGTATATACAAGTGGTCTATGTATCTGCCAGATGATGCCGTTGTATATAAATCAGACAGGCTAAACTATTTTAGTATGTCAACAACCAGTTATCAAGCAGGAGTTGATCTGGAAGTAACAAAAAATACTGATAAGCTTACACTTGAAGATATTTTATATTCTATAGAAAATGACTCTTACTCGGGTTTTTATTCCAGCGGTAAAGAATTTCAGAGAGACATTATTAAGGACAAAAACGGACAAAGGTGTTTACAGATAATCGAAGGAGGAGGCTATTACGATTTCTTTTCGGTTAGTAATAGCGATGATACAGAATTTAAGGAATATACTGAAAATAGAATTTATATTGCCAACAATAATATATATAAGTTGACTGTACATATGAACAGGGAGTTCTACCTCCAGCATGAGGAAATGTTTGAGAAGCTGACATCTTCCTTTAAATTGACCTTTGATGATAAAAATCCTTTGATTAAAGAATTATCAGACTCTTTAAACACAGTAAGGGAGTATAAGAATACCTATTATGGGTGGAAGATGAAGCTAAGTCCTTATTGGAAGGCTTCAGGTACTCCTAATTCCCGTGAGCAGGTATTTAGTCCTGTATATTCTGATGAGGATCTTAATCAAAATAGTGTAGAAAGTGAAACTAAGAAGGAAAAGGATACTGTAAACAAAGTACCTGAGTTAATTTCGGTTAGCTTGATTGGCTCTGCTTTACCTGGTGAAAATGCTACAAAATGGGCTGAGAAGGAAATAAAGGAATTTAAGAGTAATTTTAACGATGCTATATATGACATAATATACCAGAAAGAATATACACAAAACGGTTATAATGTATACCATATGTCGGTACGCGATACAACAATGACTCAAAGACCGTTTATATCACACTACTTGTTTATTGTAGGAAATGGCTATAAATACTTAATAACTGCTATAATGGCCGATGATAAATATCTGGATAAGGAAAAACAGGACAAATTTGATTTTATGTTCAAATCATTTACTCTTGATAAGTCTCTGCTTAGTAAACATATAGGTAAAATTGCTTTATCTGAAAATTTGATGAACTTAGATGAAGATAAAGAATTATCAATGGATAAAAACGAATTTGCAACTAAAGTTAAAAGGAACTGGAAAACCAATACGAGAAGTTCAAGCTATAGCAATTTGTTACTAATGCTATTAATTGATTACGGAGTGGGAGATTACGAAGACTTAAAGGCATATGAATCATATAGCAATATAGATATAAATATGAGTGCCGGTTCTACTACAAAGTCATTTGAAGAAGCTATCTCATTATTGGGAGAGAGCTCTATGGATAGTGATGAAGTCCGTTCCGGAATTGCAAAGGTTAATATACAATCAACAAAAGCTAAAGGGGCAACCATATACAAGATTACCAAGGAATACGATATGAAAGCCATAGAAAAATCCTTAAAAGAAGATAGTAAGAAAAGTTATAATTTTGATAATATGATTAATGAATATATATACATTATAGAAACCGGAAAGAAGGTATATGTACAACAAACAACAATCCCGGTTACAAATACCTCTTCAGATAACTTAAAGAAAGTTGAGGATATTTGGAAAAATACTGTAATCAATAAAACGAATTACAGTAGTTTGAAACTTACATGGAAACAACATTCGTTAGATGAATTTAAGTCAAAAAATAAGTCTGAAAAAGAAAAAAAGTCAACTGAAGATGAAAAGTCAACAGAAGATAAGAAATCAACGAAGGATGAAGAAGAGCTATAATTAAGTGATAAAATCAGCTATGAATGTTATTCTAATAGATAACTAATTGTAGCTGATTTTTTTTTGTTAAAATAACATTAAGTTCGGTCAAAATAGGTTATTTTTATTTATATAAATATATTTTATGTTATAATATTCACTGTATTTAAAACAGTCAGCAGTAAGCTGCTTTTTTTAACAGATATATACAATGCATAGGGGAATGGAGGATTTCATTGAGCAAAAGAGTAACAACGCAAGTCTCTGCCGAGGAAATAGCTCAGCAGTATAAATATATTGAAATGCTTAAGGATTACAATCAAGCAAGGATCAAGGAAACAGGAAAACCTGCGAAATATATAATTGAAACCTTCGGCTGTCAGATGAATGAAAATGATTCAGAGCGCCTTTCAGGGATGTTGTCTGAAATGGGCTATTCGGAATCCTTCAAAAGAGCTGAAAGTGATCTGGTTATTTTTAATACCTGTTGTGTAAGAGAGAATGCAGAGCAAAAGGTCTATGGACATTTAGGTGCTTTAAAAAAATTAAAAGAAAAAAATCCCGAAATGGTCATTGCAATCTGCGGATGTATGATGCAGCAGCCTGAGGTTGTTGAGCACATTAAGAAAGTATACAAGCATGTTGATATAGTTTTTGGGACACACAATTTATATAAGTTCCCGGAATTACTCAATACAGCAATTGATACAAAAGCTACTGTTATTGATGTATGGGATTCAACAGGTTCAATTGCAGAGAATATGCCGATAACACGTAAGGACAGCCTTAAGGCATGGGTTACAGTAATGTACGGCTGCAATAATTTCTGTTCTTACTGTATCGTTCCCTATGTAAGAGGGCGAGAACGAAGCAGGGGGATTGAAGAAATAAAGAATGAGGTTCAAAAGCTTGCTCAAGAAGGCTGTAAGGAAATAACCCTCCTTGGACAGAATGTTAATTCCTATGGTAAGGAGTTGGCAGGTGAATACACTTTCGCCGGCCTGCTTAGAGAGCTCAACACTATTGAGGGTATAGAACGGATACGTTTTATGACTTCACATCCTAAGGATCTGTCCGATGAGCTGATTTATGCCATAAGAGATTGTGAAAAGGTCTGTGAGCATTTGCACTTGCCCGTGCAGGCCGGCAGCACAACAATTCTGGATGACATGAACCGGAGGTACACAAAGGAACAGTATCTCGAGCTGGTGGAAAGAGTAAAGACCCATATTCCGGGAATTGCATTGTCAACAGACATAATTGTAGGGTTTCCCGGTGAAACTGAAGAGGACTTTGCAGAAACTCTTGACGTTGTTGCCAAAGCACGGTTTGATATGGCCTATACCTTCCTATATTCAAAAAGGACTGGAACACCTGCTGCAACCAAAGAGGAACAGGTGTCTGAGGAAACTAAAAAAGAGAGATTCGACAGACTTCTTGCTCTTCAAAATACCATAAGCCGTGAAATAAACGATGAGCTTCTTGGAAAAGAAGTTGAAGTTCTTGTTGAAGGTCTCAGTAAAAGCAGCAAAACTACTTACACCGGTAGAACCAGAGAAAACAAAATTGTTAATTTTAAAGGGAGTCCGGAATTAATAGGCAAGCTGGTAACAGTAAAGATTGATACAATACAGACCTGGTCACTTCTGGGTAAAATTGTTCAATAGCTAATACTCAATAGCAAAAACAATAACACATAAAGTAACTGACAATAATAAAATAGAAATAAAACTATAACTATGCTGTATAGCAGCAGATTGGAGTTTCATATGGAAATAACAGAAAAGGCAAGAGAACTTGGATTATTGATGGCAAATTCTAAGGAAATGGAAGCATATAAAAATACTGAGGCTGCAATGCAGTCTGACACTAAGTCTACCACACTTATGAGCGAATACAAGCAACTGCAAATTGACCTTGTTAAAAAAACAAGAGATAATGCGGCAGCTGATATTATTGAAGAAGTAAAACAGAAATTGCTGGCAAAGCAACAGGAAATAAACGAATATCCTGTAACTTTTGATTTTTTAACAGCAAAAGCCAATCTTGAGGCTTTGATGAAAAAGGTAAACGATATCATAATTTTCTCAATAACAGGAGAGCCTACTTGCTCAGACGATAAATGCAAGACCTGTGGAGGCGGCTGCAAGGGCTAAGCGCGATGCAAACTTCTATGTATATATCGTTAATCGTCGCGCCAAAAAAATCGCAAGCGATTTTTTTGGAACGCATATTAATCTAGAGATTTTATAGTAAACGATGGAGGCTAGCATGGGTACAGTTACTCCTATGATGCAGCAGTACTTAAATATAAAAGACCAATACAAAGACTGTATTTTGTTCTTCAGACTGGGAGACTTCTATGAAATGTTTTTCAGAGATGCGGAGGTCGCCTCTAAAGAGCTTGAAATTACCCTTACAGGCAAAGATTGCGGATTGGAGGAGCGTGCGCCCATGTGCGGCGTTCCTTTTCATGCTGCCGACGGATACATAGCACGTCTAGTTTCAAGGGGATATAAGGTCGCAATTTGTGAACAGGTTGAGGACCCTGCACTGGCAAAGGGGATAGTAAAGAGAGATGTTATAAGAGTAGTAACTCCCGGGACAGTGACAGACACGGCCATGCTGGATGACAGAAAAAATAATTATCTTATGTCAGTTTGCAGAAACGGCAATTTTTTTGGCTTGGCAGCAGTTGATATTACTACCGGCGACTTTTATGCTACCAGGATAACCTGGGGAAATACCAAGGGCAAGCTGATGGACGAGATTGCCAAGTTTATGCCTTCAGAGCTGGTAGTAAACAGTGAGTTCAATGAGGAGGGTGAGCTGCTGAACCTGTTGAACCAACGCTTAAACATTTACATATCGGTTTATGACAACTGCGCTTTTGAGTATGGTAATGCCAAGGATACGCTAAAACAGCATTTTGAGAATATCACTATAAATTTGTCAGAATATGATATTTCCATTAACGCGTCGGGCGCACTTTTGCAATACCTTGATATGACGCAAAAGGTTAATCTGAGCCATATCCAGAATTTCAACTCCTATAACATTGAGGAATATATGATTTTGGATGCAGCTACCCGTAGAAATCTTGAATTGACTGAAACCATGAGAGAAAAGTCAAAACGGGGTTCACTATTATGGGTACTGGATAAGACCATGACCTCCATGGGAGGCAGACTCCTGAGAAAATGGATTGAACAACCTCTGGTCAATATCGGAGATATTCAACTCAGACTGGATGCTGTTGACGAATTCAAAAACAGGTTTATGGCACGTATGGAAATCAGGGAATTGCTCCGCAGAGTTTACGATGTTGAGCGCTTAATGGGAAAAGTAGTGCTTGGAAGCGTTAACTGCCGGGACTTTATAGCTCTAAAAAATTCTATCGGTCAGATTCCATATATAAAGAATATTATGACTGATTTTGAGTCTGAATATAACAGGTATAGCTATGAGCAACTGGACAATCTGGAAGATGTTTGCCAGCTTATAGAAGCCGCTATTATTGAGGATCCTCCTGTAACCATTAAGGAGGGCGGTATCATTAAGACAGGCTTTAATTCCGAGGTGGACAAGCTCAGAGAAGCATCAACCCAGGGTAAGGATTGGATAGCAGCTCTTGAAACCCAGGAAAAGGAAAAAACAGGCATTAAAAACCTTAAAGTAGGCTTCAACAGGGTGTTCGGTTATTTTATCGAAGTAACAAAATCCAATTTTTCACTTGTACCTGAGGAATACATAAGAAAACAAACCCTTGCAAACTGTGAAAGATATATAACTCCTGAACTGAAGGAAATTGAAGATAATATTTTAGGAGCAGAGGAAAAAATTGTTCAACTGGAATACAGCATATTCCTTGAAGTAAAAGAAGCTATTGCAGCACAGCTTACAAGAATCAAGAGAACGTCCAAGGCGCTTGCTGAACTGGACGCACTGGCATCACTTGCGGAGGTGGCAGACAGGGAAGGCTATTGTATGCCAGAAGTAACCACCACCGATGAGATACATATAGTAGATGGCAGACATCCTGTGGTTGAAAAAATGACAGAAAAGAGCAGCTTTGTGCCAAATGACACAGTGCTTGACATGGGTGAAGACAGACTTGCCGTAATTACCGGCCCCAACATGGCCGGCAAGTCTACCTACATGAGGCAGACCGCTCTTATTGTGTTAATGGCACAAATCGGAAGCTTCGTTCCTGCAACCTCAGCTAAAATAGGTCTTGTGGACAGAATATTCACAAGGGTGGGAGCTTCGGATGATTTGGCTTCAGGGCAGAGTACCTTTATGGTGGAGATGTCTGAGGTTGCCAACATCCTTATGAATGCCAGCCAGAGAAGTCTTCTGATACTTGATGAAATAGGCAGGGGCACAAGTACCTTTGACGGCCTGAGTATAGCATGGGCTGTTATAGAATACATAGTAAACAAAGAGAATCTTGGCTGCAGAACGCTTTTCGCCACTCATTATCACGAGCTTACCGAACTGGAAGGAAAGCTGACAGGTATAAAAAATTATTGTATAACCGTTAAGGAAAAAGGTGAGGATGTCATATTCCTGCGTAAAATAATCAGAGGTGGTGCTGACGGTAGCTACGGTATTCAGGTTGCACGACTTGCGGGCGTGCCTCAGCCTGTAATTGACAGAGCCAAGGAAATTCTAAATGAACTGGATGCTGCTGATATTAACAAGAACGGAAAGGCACGCAGGGTTAAGAAGCAGGTGGAAGGGCAGCTGGACTTTTTCGAGGCTGCAGCAAAAGCGTCAGCCCACAATGAGGTACTTGAGGATATCAAGAAAATTGATATTTCAAGGCTGACGCCGATAGATGCCATGAATATTCTGTATGAGCTTCAGAGAAAAATGAATAGCTAGTTACAAGACAATTTGCAAAATAATACATATAGCTTGAGTTGTAAAATGGCTTAAGTAGTAAAATAACTTAAATTGTGTTTTGCGGGATAATAATCAGGAGGTTTTATGGGACGCATTATTGTACTGGACGAGAATACCTCAAACAAAATAGCAGCGGGAGAAGTGGTCGAAAAACCAGCTTCTGTTGTTAAGGAACTTGTAGAAAATTCAATAGATGCCGGTGCAACAAGTATCTCTATAGATATTAAAAACGGTGGGATATCGTACATTAAAGTTACCGATAACGGCAGTGGAATGGATGAAGATGATGTTGAGATAGCTTTTGAACGCCATGCCACCAGTAAAATAAAACGTGCTGAGGATCTGGAGTCCATTGTTACCATGGGTTTCAGAGGAGAAGCACTGGCAAGCATCGCAGCTGTTTCCTCAGTAGAACTTCAGACAAGAGCCGCAGGAAATACCTACGGAATGTATGTGCATATCAGTGGTGGTACCTTTAAAGAGGTTAGGCAGACAGGATGTCCTGTCGGCACAACATTTATCATTAGAAATTTATTTTATAATACACCTGCCCGGTATAAGTTCCTGAAAAAGGATTCAACAGAAGCAGGCTATATTTCTGATGCTATTTCAAGGATAGCCCTTGGAAATCCTGATATTTCCTTTAGGTTGACCAGCGGTAAAACAGTTTTACTGCATACCCCGGGAAATAATGATCTGAAGAGTGCTATTTACAGCATTTATGGGAAAGAAATCATTAAAGAGCTAATGGAGGTCAGCTATCAGGATGACAAGTACAACATAACCGGGTATATCGGAAAACCTGAGGCTGCTCGAGCTAACAGAAACTATCAGTCTCTGTATATCAATAAAAGATATGTTAAGAGCAGGCTGGTTTCATATGCTGTTGAACAGGCTTACAGCAGTATACTGATGAAGAATAAGTTCCCGTTCTTTGTTTTAAATATTGAACTTAACCCTCTTCTGGTGGATGCAAATGTATCTCCAGCTAAAACTGAAGTCCGTTTTGCCGAGGAAAGCTATCTATCCAGGGCCATATATATGGCCATTTCCAAAGCATTAAGTTCGGATACCCTATTTAATCCTGTTACAGTTTCAAACAGGGACAGGGAAATATTCAAGTTTAAGAATGTTGATCCAAAGCCTGAGTATATTCAAGAAGAGTTGGGCAGTGAACTAAAAACAGTCAATGAGCCAAAGACTGTCAGTGGCCCCAAGACCGTCGGTGGACAGGGGATGGTTACAAGCAGTCAGGAGACTGGTAGAGAGTCAAAATATACTGAGGATCATGAAATAAAATTGTTCACAGAAGCATTAAAGCCCCTTGTAAGAACCGATATTGGTAAGCTGAGACTTACGCAGACTGGTGCTGAAATACCCACACAGAGAGTTGCAGAGACACCAACACAGAAGGTTTCAGAGACACCAACAAATGAAGTTGAAGAGACAATTTCACAGAAAATCACTGTAACAACAACACAGACAGAAACAGAGACAGAGACACTATCACATACCGTCATGCCAGAGGTTACAAATACATATAGTAATTCTCTTAACGAGGGCCTGCCCATTAAAGAAACCGATGGTATTGAAATAATTGATACAGTTGATAATAATAAAATTCACAAAAAAGATCCTGATTTATTGGCTATGAAATATATCGGACAGGCATTTTCCACCTATATAATCCTCCAGAACGGTGATGAGCTTGTATTGGTAGACCAACATGCAGCCCATGAAAGAATTATATATGAAAAGCTGAAAGTCAAATATGAGGAAAAGGAAAATACCACTCAGCTTTTATTGGAACCTGTAGTCATTCAGTATCAAGCATTTGAACTTAATGAAATCTGGTCAAATCAGGAGCTGCTCGCCAAAATAGGATTTATATATGAGGATTTTGGAAATAATTCAATTATAATAAGAGGTATACCATATCTTTTGGAGGGATGCTCTCCAAAGGATGTATTTTTAGAGCTGACCGATAAAATACTATCATCACTTAAGCCTGTTTCAACGCCTTTAGCAGATGAAATTATACATACTGTTGCATGCAAGGCTGCCATCAAGGCTAACAAAAAACTTGACAACAGTGAGGTTGATCAATTGCTTGCCGAATTGTCTCAGGCTGGTTCAAGGTATACCTGCCCCCATGGAAGACCAACAGTTATAAGGCTTACAAAATACGAAATAGAAAAAATGTTCAAGAGAATCGTATGATTAGTAAAAGGGTAAATACTCGAGAGAACGTATAATAAGGAAAAGGATAAATGATGAAGGAAGTAATAGTAATAGCAGGGCCAACTGCTTCCGGTAAGACAAATCTGTCCATAGAGCTTGCAAAACGGCTTAACGGTGAAATAATTTCAGCAGACTCCATGCAGGTATATAAATATATGGATATAGGAACTGCAAAACCAACTGAAGCAGAAATGCAGGGTATAAAGCATTATCTGATTGACGAACTATTGCCCAGTGAAGAATTTAATGTTGTAAAATTCAAGGCTTTAGCTGAAAAATATATTGAAGAAATTTTCAATAAGGGGAAGCAGCCTATTGTTGTAGGGGGAACAGGACTATACATCAGTTCACTGATAAATAATATCAATTTCAGTGAGACAGAAAGTGACTGGGAACTCAGGGAGCAGTTGAGCAGGGAAGCAGAAGAAAAAGGACCGGGGTTTATACATGACAAACTGAAACAGGTTGATCCTTTAGCAGCACAGAACATTCATCCTAACAATGTCAAGCGTGTAATCAGGGCTCTTGAGGTATACTACCAGACACAGAAACCTATTAGCTATCATAATGACAAGTCAAGGGAAGTTCCTCCAAAATATAAGTTTATTCTCATAGGACTTGCCTGGGACCGGGAAAAACTATATGAAAGAATTAACAAAAGAGTGGATATGATGCTTGAAGCCGGTCTTGTACAAGAGGTTGAGAGACTGGTAGAAACAGGCTACGCCGATTCTATTACATCAATGCAGGGAATAGGCTACAAGGAAATATTAAGCTACCTGAGAAATGAAATCACACTTGAGGAAGCAATAGAAATTATCAAGCGGGATTCACGAAGATATGCCAAAAGACAAATCACATGGTTTAAAAGAATCAATGAAATTAAATGGTTTAGTATAGATAATTCTGGAAATACTAATAATATTGTTGAAACGGTTATTACCTACATAAGAAGCCATAGTACGCAGCTTACGGGTTTTTAGTACTTTATTCTTATTGCATCTGCTGGTATAATCTAGTAAAATTAAGTTAAGTTATGTCTTCATCGTTCAATTTAATTGATTTTGGGGTACATAGAGTGCTATCCATATATGGATAAGCCAGAGAATTATATATAAAACAAAGGAGAGGATTTACTTTGGTAAAGAATACTATCAATTTGCAGGACATTTTTTTAAATCAGGTCAGAAAAGAGCATATAGCTGTTACTATATATCTGACTAATGGATTTCAATTAAAGGGAATGGTTAAGGGTTTTGACAATTTTACAGTTGTTCTTGACAGTGACGGTAAGCAGCAGCTTGTTTACAAGCATGCAATATCAACAATAAGCCCTATGAAAGTTGTTAACCTGATATTTAACGAACAGACAAAGGAATAAATCAGGCTTTACATAGTTTAAAACGCATATATTCAAAAAAGCGTTTGACGAGGCACTGTATTCTGTATGAATCAGGAATTATCTGAGGTCTCGGCGTAAACTATATATTTGATGGCAAATAACCAAATGAGTAAATATTAAACTCCCATTATTACTTTATTGTAATGGGAGTTTTTTAGACTAACATATAACTTCTGAAATTCCAACATCCAACATCTAACATCTAACTTCTAATAACTACATCCGTCTGAAGACACCAATGACTTTACCGATGATAGAAACATCTTCTTTGACTATGATAGGCTCAAGTCTGCTGTTCTCAGGCTGTAATCTGATATGATCCTTTTCCTTGAAAAAAGTCTTACACGTTGCTTCGTCTCCCAGAAGGGCAACTATAATGTCTCCATTATTTGCTGTAGACTGCTGTCTTACCAAAACAAAATCATTATTAAGAATACCGGCTTCAATCATACTGTCACCCTGTATTCTAAGCATAAAAGCATTACTGTTTTGAACAAAGTCTACAGGCAGAGGAAAGGTATCGGTAATATTTTCAACTGCAAGAATGGGCTGACCTGCTGCAACCTTACCGACGACGGGTACTTCAACCATTTCACGGGTGGTAAAATAGCCTTCCTTTTGAGCATTGCCGACTGCTTTTGAAGGTTTATTTAAATTATTTACTATTTTAATTGCTCTCGGTTTAGTAGGGTCCTTTTGAAGTACACCGCTATCATTTAGTTTTTGAAGATAGGCGTGAACAGTCGAGGTAGACTTAAAACCAACAGCAGCGCAAATCTCTCTGACTGATGGAGGATAACCATTTTCATATACGCATTTATTAACATAGTCAAGAATTTCCTGCTGCTTAGTAGAGTTCTTTTTAGCCATAAAAGCCTCCTAGATTATGTATTAACAAGGTTAGTATAGCATATAAAATTCCAAATAGCAAACGAATGTTCGAAAAAATAGAAAACAGTATTGACAAATAGGAACAAATGTTCGATAATGTATATAGAACAAGTGTTCGGGAGGTCAGTTATGAATAAAAGAAGATATATACTAAAGAATAGAACAAGATTTTTCAGTTGTATATTTTTTATTTCTCTTATTGTATTTATTGTAGCATATACAGCCAACGTTTCAGGTTATTCAGAACCTGAGTATATGACTGTTACTGTTCAATCCGGAGATACTTTATGGTCCATAGCCGAACAGTACGGCGATGACAGCTGCGATATCAGGGAGTACATATACAATATTAAAAAGATAAATAATATGAAATCAAGCTTGTTGGTTGCTAATACCTCAATATTAATACCAATAAATGAACAGTAAATGAGTAGTTTCTCTCGTGTTTTTGACAAAATTACTTATTTTCTCACGTTTATTTGACATTTACATACTGCGGTAGTATTATAGATGCTGTGTTAATCAAGCTTTTATAGCCTTGGAGGTATTTGATTCATGTCAGCAAGTTACTTGACTACAAGTTTCATAATATGTGTCGCATTATATATTACAGGATCACTCTCTTCATTAGCTACATACTCAAAACCCAAAATTTCGAATTTTACTTCTAACATTTTTTCAATAGCTGCAGGAATTTTACTGAGCTTATCCATGGTATACAAACTATACTCTGCAGATGATCTGAATATTTCTTTCAATTTAAATAATAACATTCCTTTTATGAGCTTTAAGTTTAAAATTGATAACTTATCTGCTTTCTTTCTTCTTCTCATAGGAATTGTAACTTTAGTTGTATCAATATATTCTTTGACATATATGAAGCGTTTTTTCAATAATAAAAACGTCGGTGTATTCGGGGCTTTATATAATCTCTTTATCCTATCTATGGTTATTTTGTCCACTAGTAACAATATCCTATTATTTCTGGTATTTTGGGAATTGATGTCATTGATATCATATTTTCTGGTTATATATGAACATGAAAAGGATGAAGTTCAGCGGGCTGGTAAAACCTACATAATAATGACATATGCCGGTACAGCTTTTATAACGTTGGCATTTCTTCTTATTGCATATTTCACTAAAAGCTTTGAATTGTCTGCTGTCAATTCCTCATTAATTCCAAAGAACTATTCAAACTTGATATATATATTCTTACTTATAGGCTTTGGTACAAAAGCAGGAATAATTCCAATGCACATATGGCTTCCATATGCTTATACTGAAGCTCCAAGTAATGTTGCTGCTATTATGTCTGCAGTTATGAAAAAGATGTCCATTTATGGACTGCTGAGAATTACATTTTATGTTTTACCTGATAATGCAATGTGGTGGGGAGTAGTAACCCTTATAATCGGAACAATATCAGCTGTTTTCGGAATAGCTTATTCGGTAGCCTCAACTATAAATATAAAGAGACTGCTTTCTTATTCAAGTATTGAGAACATGGGTATTATTTTCTGTGGTATTGGAATTACGCTTATTGCAAGAGCCTCAGGAAATGACTTCTTACTATCCTTGGCTCTCACGGTAGTATTGCTTCATACACTAAATCATGCTCTCTTTAAATCCCTGTTATTTATGGGTGCGGGTGCTATTCGTTATGTTACTGGTACCAGAAATATGGAGAAGCTCGGTGGACTTATAAAAAAGATGCCCATTGCAGCAGTGTTTGTTTTCATAGGATGTTTGGCAGTTTCGGCGGTTCCGCCTTTTAACGGTTTTGCCAGTGAATATTTGATTTTTCAATCAATTGTAAACAGTATCCTATGGTTTGTACCTTCCGGTAATTTCTCAATGGTAATTTTATTTGTTATTGTTGCTGCTTGTCTAGCCATTACTGGTGCTCTGGTTGTATTCAGCTATGTCAAGCTTTTTGGAATATCTTTTCTGGGTATGCCCCGAAGTCCTGAAGCTGAAAATGCCAAAGAACCTGAAAAACCTATGCTTACTGCACTTGCAATAGCTTCTATATTATGTATTGTACCCGGCATAGGGTTCAAGACTGTTATAAAATTAATAGATAATGTTTCAGGAGAATTAGTAAATCTTAAGTTGCTGTCAACAGACTGGTCATTATCGAAATTCCTGCATTATCCTGTGAATAACAACGAGATGAGTATTTCTTTCAGTATGCTTGCAGTATTTATACTTGCACTGGCTTGCTTGATGGTTATAATTGTTCTATTTTTGAGAAAAAGGACATCGGTTCAAAAATATAATACCTGGGACTGTGGATTTACTGAATTGACTCCAAAAATGCAGTATTCGGCTATAGGTTTTTCAAAATCAGTGCGCATTATCTTCAGAGGACTTTTTAAGCCCAATAGAGATTTGGATATTACTGATGGGTCAGGTCCATATTTCGTAAAGAAGGCCAATTATACACTTTCTACTGAAAAAGTTATTGAGAAATATTTATATAAACCATTTATTCTGGCTATTATTAATTTCTCAAGAAAAACGAGATTTAAAATACAAACAGGAAGTATACATGCATATTTAACGTATTTCTTCTGCGTTCTTGTTTTAATGTTGTTGTATTATTGCTTTATTACGCCTTAATTCAAATGAATATAGCCAAATAAATACAAACAAGAGGGTTTAGTAATGTTAGTATCAATTTTGAAACTTTTTTTACAAATTATAATTACTATATTAATAGCTCCATTTTTTACAGGAGTTATCCGTAAAATGAAGGCTAAGGTGCAGCACAGAGTAGGTGCTTCAGTTTTTCAGCCCTATAACGATTTATTAAAGTTGTTTAAGAAAGATTTGGTTGTTTCAACAACAGCTTCATGGATATATAATATTGCACCATATGTCTACTTTATAACGTCAGTGGCTGCAGTAAGCTGTTTACCAATACTACGCGGCTTAGTTGGTTTCTCTTTTTATACCGACTTGCTGATTATTGTGTACCTTTTCGTAGCCGGACGTGTATTTATGACTTTGGCCGGACTTGATACAGCAAGTACCTTCGGGGGAATGGGAAGCAGCAGAGAGCTACTTGTGTCGGCACTTATTGAACCGTCATTATTTATTGTAATAATTACTGTCAGTGCAAGAGCTGGAATCGCTTCCACAAACGTAAATTCAATTTACAGCTTCGTGGCAAGTCATTCAGAGACTGCTTTTACGCCCATGAATATATTGCTTTTTGCAAGTATGCTACTTATTTTGATTGCCGAGTCCTCCAGAATTCCTGTGGATGATCCCTCAACACATCTGGAGCTTACCATGATTCATGAAGCGATGGTCCTTGAGTATTCGGGAAGGCATCTGGCATTAATTGAAATGGGTAATTATATCAAGCAGTTGGTTTTTATGACCTTTATGGCCAATATATTGTTTCCAATAGGGTTTAATATTGAAAATGTATTTTTAGCACTGGGAGTTTTTCTTGTTAAGGTACTGGTCATTACTATCCTGGTTGGATTTGTTGAATTAAATACTGTTAAATTCAGGCTTTACAGTATACCTAACTTTGCTGTAATTGCTCTGGTTATTTCTATATTAGGATTTTTAACCGGCTTTATCCTAAAATAGAAAGGATATTTATAATCGGTCAAAATTCAAGGAGTGTGTTTATGTATCATAATGCATTAAACCTATTATCAATATTAATGTTGATTTCAGCTTTTGCTTTGATAGCAAACAAACGTCAAAATTCCTATATACCTACCTTCAGATTTCAGTCAATTCTTCTGGCTGGAATTTCTCTGCTGGTTTCGGTAAGAGAAATGGTGGTTTCCAAAGAATTTGACGAAGTTATTATTATGTTTGTGTTAATTGTTGTATTTAAAGTAATTGTGATTCCGAGATATATGAAGAGAACGGTAGATAAGGTTGAGTACAAGGTAGAAAAAGACTTCTTTATAAATATACCTCTCTCAATGATTATTTGCTGCGGATTGGTAGTTTTAAGCTGGTATATAATGTACAATATCCAGGGAATAACCAATAATGATGCTAAAAACTATTTAGTATATTCTTTTTCAGTTGTACTCCTGGGTTTATTCTTTATGATAAGCAGAAAAAAGGCGATCGGTCAGATTATAGGCTTCCTTGTGATAGAAAACGGATTGTTCCTGGCTGCCATGCTGACAACTGAGGGAATGCCAATGATTGTTGAGCTTGGTCTTTTCTTTGATTTACTGACTGCATTCATAATTATGGGTATTTTTGTATTTAAAATTAATCACACTTTTGAATCTATTGATATAAATAAACTAAACAACTTAAAGGGATAAAAGAGCAAAACCTAAAGGGATGATAAGCTAAACTTTAAGGTTAAAATGTATCTGGAGGATGAAATGAATTTAGCATTCTTAGCTATTCCTGCAATAGCGGCCGGATTAGTCTGGACAAATAAAAGTAAATTAATTATCCACTTAACCAATCTTGTCTCTGCGTTGGCATTACTGGTAATGTCGGTACTGGCCCTCTATAAGGTAAACAATTCCAAGGCGATTGTTTCAGATGGTTTTTTTAAGGATATATTTTATATTGATTCGTTGAGTGTATACATATTATTTATAACTACCTTGGCTTTTTTTCTAGTATCACTTTATTCCATAAGTTACTTTGGGGAAGAACTCAAAAGAAAAGTGATTTCACTAAATAAACTCAAATTATTTTATAGCTTATCCAATGCATTTTTATTGTCAATGATATTGGCATTGACTACACAGAATATGGGTGTTATGTGGATTGCAATCGAGGCAACCACACTGGCGTCTGCATTTTTAGTTGGTTTTTATAACAATAAAAAAGCAATAGAAGCAGCCTGGAAATACCTGATTATATGTTCTGTGGGCATTGCATTTGCGTTGTTGGGGATTATTTTACTGTATTACTCTTCAACAGTCGAGCTTGGAGGCAACAAGATACTTGGTCTCAGCTGGAACTATTTGCTACAGAATGCGTCGGCGCTTGACCCCAGTATTCTTAAAATATCCTTTATATTTATTCTTATTGGCTTCGGCACAAAGGTTGGTTTTTCACCAATGCATACCTGGCTGCCGGATGCGCACAGTCAAGCGCCATCGCCGGTGAGTTCGCTGCTGTCAGGAGTGCTGCTTAACACAGCAATGTACGGGATTATCAGAGTTATGTCCATAGTCAACAAGAGTCTTGGTAACAGCAGCTATTCAGGAAATCTTCTCATACTGCTTGGAATAGTGTCTATTGGCACTGCGGCAATATTTATACTGGTTCAGCATGATTACAAAAGGATACTGGCATATTCCAGTATAGAGCATATGGGTATAATTGCGCTGGGACTGGGAATATGCACGCCTGTGAGTATATTTGCCGCTCTATACCACACCTTTAATCATGCAGTAACCAAATCCATGCTTTTTATCTCTACAGGTAATGTTTATCTGAAATATCATACAAAGAAGATATCAAGTATAAAGGGATTAATAAAAAGCATGCCGGTTACTGGAGTAGTTTTTGCACTGGGGGCATTTGCAATAACAGGTATGCCACCCTTCGGTATTTTTATGAGTGAGTTTAATACGGTGGCAGCTGCTATTTTTGCTAAAAAATACATTGTTGCTGTTTTGCTTCTGATCTTTTTGGCGGCAGTATTTGGTGGGTTTACAAAACAACTGGGCAGAATGTTTTATGGAAGCATTAACAATCCGGAGATTAAAAAAGGTGAACTCGATATAATTGGACCAGTTGTACTTATTACTCTACTATGTATTTCAGTACTTATGGGTGTATATATACCAGGACCTATAAAGACACTTATGGATAATGCAACTGATATAATTTCGGGATTGGGGGGAAGATAAAATGGTGTCAGAGGCTATTTTTGAAGCTATAAACAGACTCCTATCTAGTTTTGTTGTTGAGAGCAGGCTCTTAAATGAAAACGAAATTTATACAGAGATTTCTCCCGAAAACATAAAGGATGCCTGTAATAATATTTACAGTAATATTGACTGCGTTCTTATAGATTTATTTGGAAACGACCTATCAGTTTCTGAGAAGATTCAGGTATATTACACTTTTTCAGTAAGATCCTCAGATACGCTTATTACCCTTTATACCAAATTGGAAAAATCGGAAATCATGCTACTTGAATCCATTGCAAACGACATTCCTTCAGCAGCATTTTATGAACGTGAAATACAGGATATGTACGGAATACAATTCAACAATATTCCTGACAGCAGGGAATTGGTTCACCATGGCAATTTCACTCAAAAGGTATATCCACTTAGAAAAGGATTTAAAGCAAATACAAGGCTTGGGTTCGAAAAGAGGGAGCTTCAATTTACCGATGTATCTGGAACAGGTGTATTTGAGGTTCCTGTGGGTCCTGTCCATGCGGGAATTATAGAACCGGGGCATTTCAGATTCAGCGTAGCTGGTGAACCTATAATAAATCTGGAGGCAAAGCTGTATTATGTTCACAGGGGAATTGAAAAGCTTGCTGAAAATGAAAATTACATGAAAGTACTCCTGTTTTCTGAGCGTATCTCAGGTGATGAAACTTTTACAAACTCTTTAGCATATTGTCAGGCAATAGAAAAGCTCAGCGGAGTAACTTATTTGCCTGAGAGAGCCATTTTTACAAGAGTAATATTTGCCGAGCTTGAAAGAATTTGTGCTCATTTGGGTGATATATCCGGATTATGTGTTGATACTGCTTACGTTTTTCCGGCAGGACAGTTCGCAATGATGAGACGTTGGATATTGATTTTATGTGAGCAGCTTACCGGCAGCAGATTTTTAAGAAATTCCAACAAACCTGGAGGCTTACGCCGTGATTTTATCCGCAATAATGATAAATTTATAACTGAATGTATAGACAAGTTGGAAAAAGAGTTTGGCGAGACAGTTTCCATCATTAAAAACAATGGAATGTTTATTGATAGAGTGGAGCATACCGGTATATTAAGCCATGAAATTGCTGTTGATCTCAATGCTGTAGGTCCGGGAGGAAGGGCAAGCGGAATAAAAACCGACGTTAGAAAGGAATTTCCTTATGCCGCATATGACAAGCTCAGATTCAATATCCCCGAACATTCATATGGTGATGTTAATTGCAGAATGAATGTAAAAATCGAGGAAGTATTTGAATCCATGACGCTGATCCGGCAGGCTCTGGACAGAATACCTGAGGAAGGTCCGGTATCTGTACAGATCGGTGAGCTAAAGCCTTATTCCTTTGCTTTTGGAATGACAGAATCTCCAAGAGGTGAAAATATTCATTTTGTTATGACCGGGGAAAATAACACAATCTTGCGTTATAAGGTCAGGACACCTTCGTTCTGTAACTGGCCAGCTCTATGTCATGCTGTTAAGACAAATACTTTAACAGATTTTCCGCTGATAAATAAAAGCTTCAATCTTTCCTATGCGGGAAATGACCTGTAGTTACAGAAAATAGGGAGGTCCATATGCATAATATAGTTAAGAAAATGTTTCAGCATGGTACTATTACGGTTGATTATCCTAAGAAACCAATAAAAAGTTCATTTATAACCGGCTCACCGGAATTTGATTATAATAAATGCAAGCGATGCATGAAATGTAAAAATACATGCCCAACAGGTGCAATTGTGTTCGTTGATAATGATAAGGAAAAAAGTAAATCCCCGGCTGTAAATCTTGATGAATGTATATTCTGTCGTTTTTGTGAAGAAAATTGTCCTGAAGAAGCCATATGCCTTTCAAACAAGTTTGAACTAGCTCAAAAAAGCAGAGAGTCATTACGTTCGTCTCCTGTGTATGTTCATGAAGAAGAGACTAATGGGCTTGATTATGAGCTTTTGGGAAAGCAGTTAAAGGAAAAAGTGTATTCCAAATTCGGCAAAAGTCTTCATATTAGAGAGGTTGATGCCGGTTCCTGTAATGGGTGCGATTATGAAATCAATGCTTTAGGCAGCCCATATAATGATATCGAACGTTTTGGAATACATTTTGTAGCCTCTCCGAGACACGCTGATATGCTGTTGGTAACCGGGTGTGTTACGAGAAATATGGAGGAAGCACTGATAAAGACCTATAATGCTGTACCATCCCCAAAACTGGTGGTAGCTGTTGGCGCCTGTGCCTGCAGTGGAGGTATATTTAAAAACAGCTATGCAGGTAAAAACGGAATAGATAGTATTTTACCTGTTGATGTTTATATACCGGGTTGTCCCCCTAGGCCGCAGGCAATAATATATGGTATACTTAAGGCAATAGGCAGAATGTAATAGCTTTATATACGCGCTCTGAGGAGTAGATAAATTTCATTTACATTTTGTGGTCACAATGGTGGCTCATGGAGGTAAATATGACAAAACAATGCGAATTATATGACAGAGAATGTATTGACTGCGGTGAATGTGACATGTGTGATCTGAATCCTGAAAAGCACTGTGACGATTGCGGCCGCTGTATAGAGGAATCGGAAGATTATAGAAGTGTTACAGTTCATGACTTTTTCAAGCAAAATGTTACAAAGGAACAGTTGGCCCGAATGGAAAAAGAGCTTTTAAAGCGTCAGGCCGAAGCTGAAGCAGGAGTAGAAGAAAAGGAAAAGTGAGAGGGTTTTAATTAATGAATAATGAGATTTACCTGGATAACAGTGCAACGACAAAGCCTTACAACGAGGTAATCGAGTATATCTCGGAGGTCAGTAAGGATTATTACGGAAATCCCTCTTCTTTGCATACTAAAGGAATTGAAGCCGAAAACCTTGTAAAAAAGGCCAGAAATCAGATCTCCAGTGTACTAAGAGCAGATCCTAAAGAGATATATTTCACATCAGGCGGGACAGAATCCAATAACATGGCTATAATTGGGTATTTACGCGCAAATCCCAGAGCCGGAAAACATATTATTACCAGTGAAATTGAGCATCCGTCAGTGCTGGAGGTATTTAAATACCTTTCTTCCGAAGGTTATCGCGTGGATTACATTCCTGTGGACCAACGGGGAATAATAAAATTGGAGGCTTTGAGAGAGATTGCCGACAGGGAGACTTCATTGTTAAGCTTTATGTTTACCAATAATGAAGTAGGCTCAAATCAGCCTATAGCTGAGATAAATGCTATCAGAAAAGAATTATGTCCTTCTGCGGTACTTCATATTGATGCAGTGCAGGCATTTAGCAAAACTCAGATATATCCGGCTGGTATGAATATCGATCTTTTATCTGTCAGTTCTCATAAAATACATGGGCCAAAAGGTATAGGTGCACTTTACATCAGAAAAGGTATTAAAGTGAAGCCCATTCTCCTTGGAGGCGGGCAGGAAACTGCTCTGCGTTCGGGAACTGAAAATGTGCCGGGAATCTGTGGTTTTGGGCTGGCGGCAGAAATGACTTCATCTGTCATGGAGGAGAATTACAGCAGGGTTTGTGCTTTAAAAGAGCATTTTATTGGGGAAATCAGACGAAGTTTTGAGGATGCACTTATAAATTCATCTGAGGAAGCCTTACCGTATATAATTAATGTTTCATTTCCAAATCTAAAATCAGAAGTATTGCTGCATCATCTGGAGCAAAAGAACATTTTTGTTTCGACAGGGTCGGCCTGTTCCTCCCACAAAAGCAGTCACAGCTATGTGCTCAAAGCTATGGGAGTTTCGCCTAAATATATTGATGGAGCTATTCGCTTTAGCCTGTCAGCAGCAAATACTATACAAGAAATGGATGAAACAGTTGCGGCTTTAAAGGAAATTATTCCGGTAATAAGTATTAAGCGCAGAGGGAAAGTTTAATATAAAAGCTTGGAGGGTTAAATGAAAAAAATAATATTGGTGCGTTACGGCGAAATCATTCTTAAAGGTTTAAATAGACCAGTTTTTGAAGACAAGCTGATTGGTAATATAAAGAGTGCAATTCTTAAAGCAGGTAATGCTAAAGTCATAAAATCCCAGGGAAGAATATATATCGAACCCCAGGTGGAGGATTATGATTTTGATTATGCACTTCACAAAGTAACAAGGATCTTCGGGGTTGTATCTGTAAGTCCCGTTTTGAAAATAGAAACTGACTATGAGAAGATTAAAGCAACTGCACTCAAAGTAACTTCAGACTTAATTTCACAACATGGTTACAAGACCTTTAAACTTGAAACAAAGAGGGGTAATAAAAGGTTTCCCATGCAATCTCCTGAAATAAGCGCTGATGTGGGTGGGTACATTCTTGAAAATATTCCCGGGTTGACAGTTGATGTTAAGAATCCTGATTTCATAATTTATCTGGAAGTAAGAGAAAGCACCTATGTTTATTCTGAAATAATTAAAGCTCACGGCGGTATGCCCATAGGCTCCAACGGAAAGGCTTTATTGCTGCTGTCCGGCGGAATTGACAGCCCTGTGGCAGGTTGGATGATGGGCAAGAGGGGTGTAGAGATTGAAGCCATACATTTCTACAGCTATCCCTATACAAGCGAGAGAGCCAGGCAGAAAGTAGTTGATCTTGCTCAAATTCTGTCCCAGTACTGTGGTAAGCTTAGACTTCATGTTGTTCCATTTACAGAAATACAGCTGGCAATTAATGATAATTGTCCAGAAGAGCAGCTTACTATTATTATGAGACGAATAATGATGAGAATAGCCGAAATCATTGCCCGCAAAACCAATTCCATGGCGCTGATTACCGGTGAAAGTATGGGACAGGTGGCTAGTCAGACAATGCAGAGCTTGTATTGTACCGACTCAGCTGTAAATATGCCAGTTTTCAGACCACTAATCGGAATGGACAAGGTAGAGGTTGTTGATATAGCCAGAAAAATTGATACCTTTGAAACCTCAATTCTGCCTTATGAGGATTGCTGTACTGTTTTTGTGGCCAAGCATCCCCAGACAAAGCCAAAGCTTGAAAAAATAATGGAATCCGAGAAGGCCGTGGATTTTGAACCGTTGATAGAGAAAGCTGTCGAGGGGACAGAGGTTATTGTGCTGAAGCCGTAAGATTAAAACCATTATATTTGCTTAACTAATGAAAAGTTTATATAAAGATGGGTGAATTTACTTGCTAATACAAGTTTATTTGTCCATCTTTTATTGTTTTGTTCTATTTAATTCTCATAGGTTGGGATTGTAAAGAAAGCAGTTAATAATGGTATTTGTATTGTATCTGCTGCCAACAATGACGGACTGTTAAAATCATATCCTGCTTATCTTAAAGATGTGAGGAAAATAAGGTCTTTATTTTTGACCTGAGGTATCATTTAAACCTCTTGCATAGAATGATATATTGTCATTTTTTGCGTTAGTTAAACATTACTTTATAATTAATAATATGTCAATAATGTTATAAAATGTAAATATTGGGCGGCTCCGGTTGACAACAAATGTGGAATGTTAGAGATGATACTTTGGTAAATGTTACCAACTTAAAGCTGGTAACACTTCAAATCTCAGTTCAAAAGTTGTTTTGCCCTTATCGCAAAATGCGGATATCGTCCCGCTGTGTTTTTCAGCGATTGCTTTCGTAATTGCTAAACCGAGTCCAGTTCCTTGACTTGTTCTGGACTTATCCGCACGGTAGAATTTTTCAAAGATATTGGACAAATCATTATCGGGTATCGGATTCCCATAGTTTGCTATTGTAATGACAGCTTCCTGATTTACTTGAGTTAACGCAATCTCAATCAACTTACCTTCCTTGCCATAGATAACCGCGTTGTTTATGATGTTTTCCAGCATCCTTGCAAATAATAAAGGATCCGCCGACAAAACGATTTTTTGATTGGGCAGTGAAAGACGGTATTCAATTCCATTTTCGCTGAAAACCGGGATAAATCCTAGTACAACCTGCTCTATTAACTCCGACAGACTGATGGTAAGTCTGCTGATTTTCATTTTTGTGTTGTTCAGCTTTGAGTATTCAAAAAGGTCATCAATTCTTTTTTTTAAGTTTTCACATTTTGCATAGGCGATATCAGCGTAATGCTGGTATGTCTTCCGATCATCACAGGAGCCGTTTGCTATCAGCTGCAAAAAGCCAAGAACTGATGTCAGCGGAGTCCTCAAATCATGGGAAATATCGGTGATGAGTTCGTTTTTTGCCCGCTCGTTTTCTCTTTCCTGGTCAATCAAACTTTTCAACTTGCGTGACATATCATTGATTTCAGACGCCAGTATACTAAATTCGTCCGAGCCTTTCACCGGTATCTGCTGTTCAAATTTTCCTTGCGAAAGTTCTTCTACTCCTTGTATTATCTGCTCAAGATAAGCAATTCTTTTTGCGGTAAGCAGATAAAAGGCAATAACAAGCACGATGACAAAAATTGAGATGAATCCGAAAAAAAACAAAAGTATATGATCAAAGAAAAATAAAGCGAACGGCTTTACATTGGATAGTGCAATCAAAATCCCGCACAGGCTTGCAATAAAAGTGGTCGCTGCAAGAGCGCTTAAAAAAAGTGTTAATATAAGCTTATTTCCTATTTTTGATATTTTACTTTTCAATTTTATAGCCAACCCCCCACACCGTCTCGATAAGTCGAGGATTTTTTGGATCATCTTCGATTTTTTCTCGAAGCCTCCACATATGCACCATGACGGTGTTGTTCGAGTTGTAATATTTTTCCTGCCAGACCCTTAAAAAGATTTCTTCCGATCCGAAGACTTTTCCTGCGTTTGAGGCAAGCAACAACAAAATTTCATATTCTTTCGGCGTTAGATTTACTTCGCGGCCATTTCTGGTTATGGAATGATTTCCCTTATGGATGACAATGTCTTTAACTGCAATGACGTCTGGATTCTGTTCCCCGGCTATCGGTTGATTCAATAAAAAATATCTGCGCAGTTGAGACAGCACCCTCGCTGTGAGTTCTATGGGGTTAAATGGTTTGGTGATATAATCGTCGGCTCCGATGGTCAGACCCATGACATTGTCCATGTCCTGTGATTTAGCGCTCAGCATAATGATTGGAACATTACATGTCTCTCGGATTTGTCTGCAGACTTCCAAGCCATCCATTCCAGGCATCATGATATCCAAAATTACCAGATGAATGCTTGCAGCCTGAAGCAAAGCGATGCAGTCCTGCCCGTTTACGGCTTTATATACCGTATAGCCTTCATTTTTCAGATAGATTTCAATCAGTTCGATAATCTCCGGTTCATCATCTACCACGAGTATATTATATCCGTTCACTGCAAGCACTCCATTAAAATAAACTATTGTCACTAAACAAAATTATAGCATACTGTGGGAACAACATGCTATGGTCTGCACAGGGATTCTTTTGTCGATTTTGCTTCCGTCACCTGAATATCTGCAGTACCTGCTCTATCGATTTTTCGAAGTATGAAAAGCCCGTAGAAGAACACTACGGATAGAAGAGCAATACCGACCAGAGCACTGATAGGGGTCGACGTAATGTATGGATGGGTTGCTCCACCGGTTGTAAGATCACGCAGTTCACCTGACATGTCAAACAACGCGTGCAGAATAATCACAGGCCAAAGGGACTGAATCCGCAAATAGCACGCAGCGAAACAGACTCCGATAAAGAATGCATAGAAAATCTGGGCAATTGTGGACCATAAATCCATTTTTCCGGTCAATAAGCCATTGAAATGCCCGAGGGCGAAAATAACACTGGAAATGATAACCGAAAAGTAAACCCCTTTCTTATTTTGTCCCCATTTACGCAGTAGCAGGTTGAGAATAAATCCCCGGCATAATATTTCTTCAAACAAGCCGGTTGAAGTATATACCAGTATGTATAAAACAATCAGGGCAGGTTTTGAAACATCTATCTTCAGGCTGCCGCTAAACAAATCGAAAGCATTCAGCAAAATAAACAGTACAAGCGGCCAGACAAGCAAAATACTTTTCCGGTTGACCGGTCTACTGAAAATAGTTCTGCTGTTTATTCCGGTTAGTCTGATCAGTGGCAGGAGAAGCAGACAGATGCTTCCTTGAACGAGAGTACCGCACAGATAAGCCCCATATAATCCGCCGAATGGGACATCAATATTGCTAATTAGAATTGCTATTGTAGTTACAATAATGGATAGTACAACTGGGTGATGGACTGCAAATGTTTTGAGTCTGTTCATAATCATCTTCCTTTATTTTGATTCAGGATATCCTTAATATAAATTATAAGCAGACGGAGTTTTTCATTTTTAACTTTTTTCTTACATTTTGCTTAACAATTATTAAATCGTGATAAGCATAGGGTCAATTATTAGAGCTACTTAGGTGATTCGAATACCCTCACGCCAAGGCCCCACCAGCTTCAAGAGGCATCATTTTTGTAACATCAAGACTCGTGAGAATGAAGAAATAATTAACAATATAATTGTAATGGAATGCTTCAGTAAAAATACTTTAATGGTATAATATGTCAAGTCATTTTACTAAAGTAAAATCCATGGCTATGATATACTGTTGTCTGTAGTATTTATCTATAACAATATTAACCAAATTGTAACCTTATTTCCAAAATTAAATTATATAATAGGTTAATGACTTAAAATAATTCTTGATAACATACTTAAATAAGGTTAATCAATGGAAATAACACTTCGGAAATGAGGTTGAATTAGATGTATAAATGGATATTTTCAATTATGTTGATTATTTTATTATTAACAGGTTATAGTTCACCAAAAAGCAATATTTCTAAAATTACACCTGAAAATGGAATATTAACTCCTGTGGATAAGCCCCAACTTTCAAAAGAAAAGACTCAGGCAAGATATCCAATACTATTAACATCAGCTTCAGCGAATACAATAGACTTTGTACTGCAATCTGAAGGAATATTTTGTATCTATGCTAATCAAAAATATGGATTTATGACTGAAACAGGAAAAGAGATAACGTCTTTCGATTATGATTTCGCTTATCCTTTCAGCGAAGGATTGGCATGTGTTTGTCGTAATGGTAAGTATGGATTCATAAACACCAAAGGTGAGCGGGTGCTTCCACTTATTTATGATAAAGCGAGTTCCTTTAGTGAAGGTTTGGCTTATTATGAAATTGGCGATGAATATGGATTTATAAACAAAAGCGGAGATAAGGATTTTTTATTGAATTGTGACAGTGTAAGCTCATCTAAAGAGGGGCTTGCGTATATTTCCTCTGACGGAAAATACGGATATATAGATAAATCGGGGAAGGTAGTAATTAAGCCTTTATATGATGATGTGGGATATTTTAACAATGGACTTGCAACGGTTAGGATAGGTAGTGGAATCGGTGTAATAGACAAAAGCGGCAACGAAATTATTCAACCTATTTATGATGACGTAAGCATTACTGATAATTATAATAATTATTGAGTTAAATAATAAATATGGTTGTATTAACAGCAAAGGGATGGTTATTTTACCACCGAAATATAGCTATATTACGACAAAATACGGTAATAGCAGTGTTAATAACAGAATTTTAATCACGGATGATGATCAGGATATTGTAATATCAAGTTTGATATTAAAGAACCAAATTACACCTAAAATAAAGTCGTTTAGCGATTATACTAAAACCGGTCATATAAATATATATCTTTCAGAAATCGATGATCCAGCGAATAATTACATAAAAACTTTCAAATTGTTTGATGTAGATGATAGTGGTGAACCAATTCTATATTTTTATGCTGAACCGTTTATCAGAGCTAATTTTCAGCAATCTTACAGCGGATTTTTTTCTATAAATAAAAATAAAGTAACTGAACTGTTAACAGGGTATGAATGCGGTGGATCTTTGGGTGGTGACTACGTTTGTCTCTATAAGGATAACAAGACTTCTAAAGTTGTAATAGGGACTTTCAGGCATGCAGGAGGTTTTGGAGGGCATGCTACTGAAGGAACTTTTTATGACTTCAAAAGAGGCAAGGCATATAATATTGCTAATATTATGCGGATAAGCCAAACAGTTGTAAATTTTAAAGAAAACGATTTGCTAAATATGCGAATTTACTTTATGATGATCAGGGGATTCCGATCGCAGAAGGTGAAATCAAACCTGAAGATTATATAACAGAATATTTAGTTAATGGCAAACGAGTGACTGTGGATGAGTATGACAATATTTCAAAGAGATTTAGATCCATTCCATTAGGATTTTGATTCTATATGTTTTGACAATAATTTAATTAAAAAAGCTTAAAAAGTATTGAAAGGAGATAAATAAAAATGGCTATACTAAAACAATATCAATCTGATATTGAGTTAATCCTGTCAAAACGTCATGACAATGGGTGGGATTATTGGACAACTTCTGATAAGCGTTTAATTAAAGGTAGCCCATTTACTACTCTTGATTGCGCTTATATGTTAAAAGAATTAGGTATGGATAAGAATGAGCCTGTTTTGAAGGAGACTGCTGAGCTGATTCTGGATTCCTGGCGTCAGGACGGACGATTTAAATTAGCTCCGCAAGGTGGTATTTATCCCTGTCATACAATTCATGCTGTCAGGACTCTTTGCCATTTGGGGTATGCTTCTGACAGTAGGATTACGAAATCCTTCGAGCATCTCATGGAAATTCAACACAGTGACGGGGGTTGGCGTTGCAATAAATTCAGCTTTGGGCGAGGGCCTGAAACAGAATACTCAAATCCGGGTCCCACGTTGTTAGCTTTAGATGCTTTCAGGTTTACAGATAGTCTAAATAAAGATAAAAATCTTGATAAAGCGGTAGAGTTTTTGCTTATGCACTGGGAAATCCGTAAACCTCTTGGACCTTGTCACTATGGAATGGGCTCGCTTTTCATGCAGGTTGCATATCCTCTTGCTGCGTACAACCTTTTATTCTATGTGTATGTTCTGTCCTTCTTCGACATAGCGAAAAACGACAGAAGGTTTCTGGAAGCACTGGATACATTTGAATCAAAGTTAGTAGACCGAAAGGTAGTAGTAGAACGTCCCAATCAGAAATTGGCGAAGTTTACCTTTTGCAAAAAAGGGGAGGTAAGTCATTTAGCCACTGAGCGCTACCATGAATTGCTACAGAATCTTGGCAAAAAGCATTAAAAACATATTAAATCATATAAAGCATATAAAGCATATAAAGCATATAAAACATATAAGAACATAGAATTTTAACCAAAACTTAATAAAATAAAGTTTATTTATTGAAGGATTAATTGATAAACTGTCGAATAGTTTCAAAAGTGTTTACTAATCAAAAGACAAAATAGGGGATATTCAATGCTGCAAAAATACATAAAAAAATTAGTAGTTATAACTTTGCTTTCGACATCATTAATAGTTCTGTCGACGGGGTTAGCCTATGCTGAAACATACGGTCAGGTAACTGTTACTGCCAGTATATTAAATCTTCGGGAATCACCAAGTACATCTTCAAAAATAATAGGTACGCTAAAAAAGGGAAGTCGGCTGAGGGTACAGCAAAGTTCTGGTGAATGGTATAAAGTATCAACAGACAAATTGAACGGGTGGGTCTCTGTTAAATACGTTACAGAAGCAAATACAAGTAATACATATACATCTGAAAATAATAGTACAACCAATACAACACCTGAAGCTACCACTGTCTTATACGGAAAAATTACTGGCAACAACGTAAATGTCAGGAAAGGCCCGGGATTAACCTATAGCGTAATAAAACAGCTGAATAAGGGTGAATTGATTGAAATTTTAGAGAAGAAAGATAAATGGTATAAGGTAAGATTATCGGATAATGTGGTTGCTTGGGTAAGCAGTTCGTACATATTGGAGTGTAAGGAAACAACTGAACAGATAAAAGAAAATGATTCGGAGAAAGCTTCTGACAAAGTATCAGAAAAAGAGTCCGATATTTCTCAAAGTAGTTCCTCCGGTGAACAGGGAAGTCAATCAGAAACTTCAGAAAGTACAAATAACTCAAAATTTACTGCTTCTGAGACTTCAGCCTCTCAGACATCAGAGGAAGGTACAGCGGATAGTACAATGGAAAGTACTGATGAAAGTACAGTGGTTATATCAGATTTAATTGATTTAGCCCAAAGTCTTGTTGGAGTAAAATATACCTATGGAGGTACATCACCTGAAACCGGCTTTGATTGTTCCGGGTTTACGCAATATGTATTTGGTAGCTTCGGAATAAAGCTTGAGCGTGTTGCTGCTGATCAGGCAAAACAGGGTGTTGAGGTTAAGCAGGAGGAATTGCTGCCTGGAGATCTTGTATTTTCAGATACCGATGGGGGCAACAATAATATTAACCATGTGGGTATTTACATTGGTGACGGGAAATTCATCAGTGCCACCTCAGGTTCCAATTCGGCAAAAGTATCTGTAACAAGCTTAGAAAGCAGCTATTGGAAATCAACATATATGACTGCACGAAGGATAGTCTGAATGATACATTATGATACTATATAAGTTAAACCGCTAATATTTCAAATGGTTATTATTTCATATGAAATTCATTTTTAAAAGGAGATTTGTTATGAGTTATACATTAACAGAAGAAAACTTAAAAAAATTACAGGAAGAATTAGATTATAGAATGACTGTAAAGAGAGCAGAAATTGCCAGAGATAAATTAATTGCTGCCGAGCATGGCGACAGGTCGGAAAATGCAGAATATAAGGAAGCCTGCGAGAGATATCATGCAAACGATAATAGAATTCAGGAATTACTTACAATTATATCAACAGCGGTAATAATTGATCCTAACGTTCAGGACAGATCGGTATTGGGCATTAACAGTAAAGCCAGAATTAAATTTATCGACGATGGAGATGAGGATATTATAACCTTAGTTACAACTATGGATATAGATACAGCAAAAATGCGTATTAGTATTGAATCTGATCTTGGAAAGGCTTTAGCCGGTAAAAGAGTCGGAGATATTGTGGAAGTAAATGCTCCAAGCGGAAAGTATTCTGTAGAAATACTGGAGCTTCTCTAACCCGTTTATATAAAGGAGACTTAAACTCACATGCTTGATTGCCACATTCATCTTGAAAGAGGCCCTTATACAATTGATTGGCTGAGAGAATTCGTCAAGACTGCTGTCGAGCGCGGGCTTGATGAAATATATCTGTTGGAACACAGTCACCGTTTTAATGAGTTTATACCCATGTATAAACACGTTTGTGAATACAGCAACTATCAAAAACAATGGTTTTTGAGCAGGAATACAGGTAAATTATCAATTAAAGAATATTTTCGGTTTATACAAACAGCAAAGCAAATCTCTTTTCCGATAAAAATGAAGTTATAAATCTTAACAAAGAGGCTTTCAATGCTAAAGTTCTCAGTCTGTTACATTATTCGGAAGCCGATATGAGAGATTGGGATACTCCGCTAACAGCCGAGCAGGCCAATTATGTGTATCATTCAGAACTTCTTATTGGTGAGCAGCGAATAATGTTTTCCGATATAATTGAATTTGATCTGGTAAAGAGTACTTCTCTATTTCTTAATGTTGTATTTGACTTTGCAGATGAAGTTAAAAAAGCCTATGAAGTACTTAAAGAGGGCAGCACAATTGTTTACCCCATGAAAAGTACAACTTACAGCTCCTGTTTTGTATCATTAATCGACAGGTTTGGCTTTCGTTGGGTACTTATGACCGAACAGACGGAAAGATAATCAAATTCATAAAATGTTGGAATACAAAGGGAGTATCATTATGCAAATTGAATTTATTAATGAAAACAACATAACTGAGTGTGCTGAGTTAATGATAAAGACTTTTAACCGAGAGCCGTGGAATGACCAATGGACCTCGGAAACAGCTCAGAGATATTTAAAGGAATTCTTTTCTTTTCAAAGGTTTGTAGGTTTTATGATAGTTGAAGACGGTAAGGTTGTCGGAGCGGCCTTCTGCCATGAAAAAACCTGGTGGACAAAAGATGAACTATACGTCGACGAGTTTTATATTTCGCATGATGTTCAGCGTAAGGGCTATGGAAAGGCACTTTTACAGCACATTGAACAGTATATAAAAGAAAGAGGGCTGTCAGGCTTTATTCTGTTAACTAACAGAAATACACCTGCTTTATGAAAACAATGGTTTTAAAGAACTAAATGAAATGATTTTGCTGTATAAAGGAGTAAGTGGGGATAAATAGTGTTACATAAGATTTACAACAACAAGAAATATGGTTTCCCTTTAATAACATTTATTCTTTTTATCACATGTTCGATTGTTACAATACCGACCTATTGGCAAAACGAATTGTGGTACATATTTTCAATAAGGAGTAAGCCTTTTTATTTCTGGCAAGTGTTTTCAGGTGTTTTTGAACATTCTGTATTCCCGTCTTGGTTTTTGTGGGCCCATTTTTTGGGAAACATGTCGATGCTATTAGTATTCGGAATACTGATTGAACGGCATCTTGGATCTAAAAGGATGCTTATTATATCATTAACTGCAGCAGTAGTACATGTCGGATTCTTTCAGTTAAGGTTTAGAGGACAGTTATCATCAGGCTCAGGAACGTCAGGGATTGTATATGCTTATGCTCCAATTGCATTCTATATTTTGCTAATCCTTTATAGAAAATATTGTGTTGACTTAAAAAAGTATAAGCTTTTTTGGGCCATATTAATTGAATTTTTGTTTTGCTGGCTATTTATAACAGTTATGTCCTCTTGGAGCGAAACTAACATCTATCATGTGGTGGCAACTATTATAGGGATTGTATTTGTATTTATATATAAGAATACAATTCATTGTGAATTAGAGAATATTCTTGGAATAATTCCTCGTAATGATGTTAATTCTAGTGTTGATAGTAATCCCTCAAAACCTATTAAAGAAAAGTGGCTGTACTCTGTAGTAATTTTGCCGGTTTTCGTTAGTATTATAATTGTTCTCTATTTTACACATAATTTAGATGATCTGTTTATTGGACCCTCTCACATAACAGATTATCATACTGTTAGTGCTGTAAAGGCCAATAATGATTTAGTGGAAATAAGCTTTGACTATCCCATAACTGAATTTAATAGTATTTATACTTCAGGCTTTGACAGATCTGAAATCAGCTATTCAGAAGATAATAAGAAGGTTATATGCAGCTTTCCAGATGGAATTAATAATCCCATAAAAATAACATTGAAAAAGGCCTATACTGCCGAAGGACATGTAGTAAGGGATGTTGAGATTGACATTCGTGACTGAATTATGATTGCATTATGATTTCATTATGATCGACTAAATAATGGGTGGTATTGACATATTTCGTACAGAAAGAATATAATATAGAAAATATTAGTTAATTATTGATAATAAATAAAATTGAATTTAATAATATTTTAATGGTAATGACTGAGAAAGAGTAGAAATATTGTGACCTGACAGAGAGTTCCCGGTTGGTGAGAGGGGCAAGGAAACATATTTTGAATACATCTTATGAACTGCACACCAAAAGGGTTTACCCGAGTAGGCTGCTGCCGGATGCTTGCACCCGTTATAGTGCTAGAGTATATGTATTATTACTTGTATAATTATTTGAATAATTATATGTAGTATTACATGGTACTTGATAAGGTTTGTGCTGCGAAGCACTAATAAATTGAGGTGGTATCACGAAAGCTTAGCTCTCGTCCTCTGAGAAATTCAGAGGACGGGAGTTTTTTTGATTTCCCGGCATGGGTACATTCTCACGGGTTAGACAGTGCTTCGCCACTGATTTAATACATTACAATAACTTTAGGAGGTAATAACAAATGGCGCAAGAAATTAAAGAACAAACTGCTGAATCCTGGTCCGGGAGTAACGTACTAGAAGAGCAGCTGAAAATCATTCTGAAAGGAGTGGATGAGATTATCGGGCTTGAGGATTTGAAAACTAAGCTTGAGAGGTCTGTAAAAACCGGTAAGCCGCTTACCATAAAGCTTGGACTTGACCCTACCGCACCTGACATCCACTTGGGACACACTGTTGTGCTTCGCAAGATAAAACAATTTCAGGATCTCGGACACAAAGCGGTAATAATCATCGGGGATTTTACAGGAATGATTGGTGATCCGACCGGAAAGTCCAAAACTCGCAGGCAGTTAAGCAAAGAAGAAGTCATGAACAATGCTCTGACCTACCAGAAGCAAATTTACAAGATTCTGGACAGCAGCAAAACAGAGCTCAGGTTTAACAGTGAATGGCTGTCCAGACTTGATTTTGCTGCTGTTATGCAGCTTGCTTCAAAATACACGGTGGCAAGGATGTTGGAGAGAGAGGACTTTAAAAATAGGTTCAAAGACCATGAAAGTATCGGAATTCACGAATTTTTCTATCCATTAATGCAAGGCTATGATTCTGTGGAAGTGCATGCCGATGTTGAAATAGGAGGTACCGAGCAGAGATTTAACATCCTTATGGGAAGAACTCTTCAAAAGGACTATGGACAGGAAACCCAGACTGCTATATTTATGCCTATACTTGAAGGTCTGGACGGAATAGAAAAAATGAGTAAGAGCCTTGGAAACTACATTGGGATAAATGAAATGCCAGAACAAATATTTGGAAAAGTTATGTCAATTCCGGATTCTCTTATTATCAGATACTTTGAACTTACAACTGATATTCATCCGGATAAAATCAGAGCCATTGCTGAGGAGTTAAAGCTTGAAAAAGTAAATCCAAGAGATATAAAAATACATCTTGCCGTTGAGTTAACCGGACTTTACCATGGAGAAGAAGCTGCAAATAAAGCTTTGGAAAACTTCAACCGGGTATTTCAAAAACGTGAAATTCCGGAAAACATACCCGAATACAATATATCAGACCTAATGGAAGGAAAAGTCGGTGTTGATATGATAAAGCTTTTGGTTGCGGCAGGTCTGGCCTCCAGTAACAGCGAAGCCAGAAGGCTGATTTCTCAAGGCGGAGTTAAGGTTAACAGTACAAAACTCAATGAACAACTAAAAAATACTGGAACACTAGAGTATATCGTGCCTCTTGAAAACAGTGACATAATTCAGGTTGGAAAGCTGAAGTTCTTGAAAATCAGATTCTGATAAGACAAAGAATACCACAAGTGTAACCGAAAAAGTGGGACATTATAAATAAGCTTAAATGAGATTCAAGGGAGAAATTTAATATGGATTCTGACGGATATTATTATAGGCCGCTGCGACGGATATGTTAAAAGCTATCTGACGCAGCGGCTTTATATATTGAAAAACGTATCCTTTCAACATTAAGATATAATATTCCTCCAAGAATAATATTATAGTACAGGTACATTCCATAGAGCCCTTACAATATCAGATGTAAAACCAAATACAATACCACATACAATACCACGAACAATTCCACTTGAATATAGTATAATGACAGGAGTTTCAGCATGAATATAAATACTGATTCAGAAACATTTTTCAAAAAATATAGAGAAATAATAAAACTGGTATTGTCAGTTTTGATAATTATCGCTGTAGCCTGTGGATTGGTTAGTTATATTAATATACGTGAAAAATTATCCAGCAATTATTTTTATAATGGAATTTATATAGATGGAGTCAATGTTGCCGGTCTAACAAAAACAGAGGCATTAAGGGTATTGAAGAAAGAATTTAATAAAAACTATATCAAATCTTCAGTTAATTTGCTTTATGAGGAAAAATTCTGGATTTTACCGCTTACAGAAATAAATTTCAAATATGATTTTGAGACCACAATAAACAGAGCCTATGGTCTTGGTCGAACGGGTAATTGGGTTACACGGCTTATTACAATTAAAAGATTGAAAGATACACCAATAAATCTGATTGTCGCATTAAACTACGATAAAGCTAAATTGACCAAGCTTCTGTCGAACATTAAAAAACAAGTCGATTTTTCTCCTTTAAACTCCACATATGATTATAATTATGGTAAAATAGAATATACAAATGAAGTATATGGTAAAAGACTTGATCTTGAACACAATACAAAACTAATCGAAGCCAGACTGATGAACAGAGACTTTAGTGACATTTGTCTCAATATTGAGTCGATAAAGCCTTCAATAACTGTTGATGATGTAAAGGATTTAAAAGATGTATTGGCAATATTCTCTACAAATTTTAATTCCTACAATAGTAGCAGAGCTCACAATATTGGATTGGCAGCAAAGAAGATTAATAATTATATTTTGTTACCGGGTGAAGAATTTTCAATGGACCGCGCTCTTGGTCCCAGATCTTTTTCAAACGGCTACATGCAGGCACCAATCATAATGCAAAGTCAGGTTGTTCCGGGGACCGGCGGAGGTGTATGCCAGGTTGCAACAACATTGTATAATGCAGCTCTTTTGTCATGTTTGGAGATAACAAAAAGAGTACATCATTCAATACCGCTGGGTTATGTTCCTCCCGGGCAGGATGCAACAATATCAGAAGGATATATTGACTTGAAATTTAAGAACAATAAGGATTATACTATTTGTATTGTTTCAGAAATAAGTGGAGGTAACATTACAGTAAAAATTGTTGGTAAAAAAGGTGACAAGGAAGCATTTAAAGCTCAGCTAAGGCCCGTTATTATTGAGGAGTATGCTCCACCTGAGCCGGAATATATTATTAACAACAGTCTGTCTGACGGTCAGATTATTGTAAAAATCAGAGAAAGAAAAGGACTAAAAGTTGTTTTATATAGAGATGTATATAATGAACAGGGAACTTTAATAGAGAGTGAAATCATAAGTCAAGATATATACAAACCGGTGCGGGGACAGGTCGCTGTTAGCAGAAATACATATGATACACTGAAAAATAACTAAAATAATGAAACCTGTATTGAATAATTAGTTATAAAAACCGATAACAATAAGAGATATTCCAAATATATTTTTTTACCTGGAGATAATGCTATTTTTATGAAGTGAAAATACAAGTGATTAAGGGGTAAGTAGAAATGAATGATTTACTTTATAACAAAAAAGTTATGTGTCCTGCCTGCAACAGGGAAATAGAGGTTACAAAAGTCAAGACTAAAGGCTGTAAGGTTAAATCCCGAGACACCGATATGTGTGTACATTATGAAGACTTAAATGTACTTTATTATGATGTCTGGGTATGTGAAAAATGTGGTTACGCGTCACTTCAAGACAAATTTGAAGGACTATTTACAAAAGATATTGCTGTTATTAAGGATAAAATATCCAAGAATTGGGTTCAAAGAAGCTTTACCGGTGAAAGAGATGCGGATAAAGCTATTGAGGCTTTTAAGCTTGCACTGCTCACCCTGAAAGTAAGAAATGCCAAAGCAAGTGAACTTGCCAAAGTCTGTCTGAGAATTGCTTGGCTATATAGAGATAAAGAAGACACTAAAAAGGAAACTGAGTTTTTAACCTTCGCATTAAATTCATACAATGAGGCATATTTAAAAGAGAGATTCCCATTGGACAAGCTTGATGAGTTTACCTGCATGTACATAATAGCGGAATTATTCAGACGTGTAGGAAAGTTGGAGGAAGCTATACAATGGTTCAGCCGTATTGTCTCCTCTGCAGAAGCGAGAAGAAATCCGAAACTAATCGATATGGCCAGAGATCAGTATCAGCTGGCAAAGGACCAGTTGGCTGAGTCAGCTGTTTAAAGGAGATATGTTTATATAATGGAGGCTGGTAAGGTACCAAACGAAATTCTTGACAAAATAGTTCTTAGTAAGATAAGTAATTTCAGGAAAGATATTATCCTCAGACCCGGTATAGGAGAGGATTGTGCAGCAATAGACTTTGAAGATTATGCATGTATTCTGTCAACTGATCCAATTACGGGTGCTGCTAATGATATAGGTCAGCTTGCAGTTCATATATCCTGCAATGACATTGCATCCTGCGGCGTAGCTCCCATTGGACTGATGGTTACAATCCTCTGCCCGGTTGGAACCTCTGAAGCAGAATTAGAGAAGGTAATGGAGCAGATAACAACTACTGCTGCTGCCTTGAATGTTGAAATCATTGGAGGACATACAGAAGTAACTTCTGCTGTTAACAAGATAGTTATTTCAACAACCTGTGTGGGGAAGGCTCCCAAAAACAGTGTTGTCTCTTCCAGAGGTGCTAAACCCGGTGACTGCGTGATTATCACAAAAAGTGCCGGTTTGGAAGGCTCTGCTATTATAGCTAACGACCTTGAGAATAGAATCTCAGATAAGTTGTCGCAGGAACAGTTGAATAAAGCAAAAAGTTTCCTAAATTCCATAAGTGTTGTAAAGGAAGGCGTTATTGCAGGAGAATTTGGTGCTTCTGCAATGCATGATATCACTGAAGGCGGTGTTCTTGGAGCAGCTTGGGAGATAGCAGAAGCGTCGGGGACCGGAATAATTATTCATAAAGATAAAATTCCGGTTGAAGACGTAACAGCATTAATATGTGAAGAACTTCAGCTGGATGTGCTTAAATTAATTTCTTCGGGCAGTATGCTTATAACCTGTCAAAAAGGTGAAGAACTCTGCGGTATTTTAAAGGCTCAGAATATTAATGCAACAATTATAGGTTCAATTACTACAGACAAAAATGAAAGAATACTGATGGACGAAAAGGAGAATACTGTTGAATGTATTGAGCCTCCTGGTGCCGATGAGCTGTATAAGGTAATTTAATATGTAAATGCTTTAATGTATAAATATGTAGTATTTTAAAAACTTCTGCATATTTATTTTTTATTCAATTGACATACCTTACCTAATTTTATTATAATTTTATTAGGAGTCTTCCCTGGGAAAACAAATATTCTCTTATGAAAGACTATAACGAAATTAACAAATAATTTGTCAATATATATTTGACAGGAGTGGAGGTTAACTTTGTACAATATTGATACCATAAAAAAGATGGACCCTCAGGTGGCTGAGGCTATTGAGCTTGAAGTGAACAGGCAGAGAAACAAGATCGAGTTAATCGCATCTGAAAACTTTGTAAGCGATGCGGTTATGGAAGCACTTGGAACTCCTTTGACCAACAAATATGCAGAAGGCTATCCCGGAAAGAGATATTATGGTGGCTGCGAGCATGTTGATATAATAGAACAGCTTGCTATTGACAGAGCGAAAGAAATCTTTGGTGCCGAGCATGCAAATGTTCAACCTCATTCCGGCGCTCAGGCAAATTCTGCAGTATATTTTGCTTTCCTTAATCCCGGAGATACTATTTTAGGAATGAATCTTGCTCACGGCGGACATTTGAGCCATGGCAGCCCGGTAAATATTTCAGGTAAATATTACAAGGTTGTACCCTATGGAGTAAGAGAAGATAATTGTTATATTGATTATGAAGAGCTTAGAAAGATTGCTAAAGAAAATTCACCAAAAATTATTGTTGCAGGTGCGAGTGCATATCCAAGAACCTTGGACTTTAAGGCTTTCAGAGAAATCGCCGATGAAGTTGGAGCACTTTTGATGGTAGATATGGCTCATATTGCAGGTCTTATTGCGGCAGGACTTCATCCAAACCCTGTTCCATATGCAGACATAGTTACTACTACAACACATAAGACTTTAAGGGGACCCAGAGGCGGTATGATTCTGTGTAAACAGGAATACGCAAAGAAAATAGACAGTGCAGTATTCCCGGGAAATCAGGGTGGTCCTTTAATGCATGTTATTGCTGCTAAGGCTGTAAGCTTTAAGGAAGTTCTTACTGATGAATTCAATACTTATCAGAAAAATATCATAAAAAATGCAAAGGCTTTATCCGAAGCACTTATGAGTAAAGGCTTTAAGCTTGTTTCTGATGGCACAGATAATCATTTAATGCTTCTCAACCTGACAAATATGAATATAACAGGTAAGGAAGCACAACATAGACTAGATGAGGTATGTATCACTTGTAATAAGAATGGAATTCCTTTTGATACACAGAGCCCATTCATTACCAGCGGTATCAGACTTGGAACTCCAGCAGTTACTGCAAGAGGCATGAAGGAAGAAGATATGAGGGAAATTGCAGACCTTATATACCTTACAATAACTGATTTTGATAATTCTCAGAACAGTATTCGCAGTAGGGTAGAGACTCTTTGCAATAAATATCCTTTATATGCGAAATAAATTAAATGAATTATAACTCTTTATTGATAACTTAAGGATATTTTCATAGAATATTCTTAAGTTATTTCTTGATAGGGGTTTACGGTTTAATAGGCTCAGGTGGATAGTAATATCCAAAAGAATGGAGATTACAGTATGGACATAAAATTGGGATTTGTAGGGACGGGGAACATGGGTTCTGCATTGATAAAAAGTCTTGTTAAGGCAAACTTTTTACCGGCAGAAAAGATTTCTACGTTTGACGTAGATAAGAATAAAATGGACCAGCTTAAGGCCGAAACAGGAATAGGCTATTTTGGAACTGCAAAGGAGCTGGTTCAGTGGTCGGACATAATCGTGCTTGCGGTTAAGCCCAACATTCTTAAAAATGTATTGGAGGATTTAAAGCCTGTTATAGATGATAAAAAGGTTATAGTATCCTTTGCAGTGGGTATACCTGTCAGTTTTTATGAAGATATTTTGGGAACAGATAAAAAGATTGTTCGCTCAATGCCTAATACTCCTGCAATGGTAGGGGAAGGCATGACATTGCTCTGTCAGAATGAGAACGTGACAGAGCTTGAGCTTTCAATTGTGAAGCAGATGTTTGACTGTGCCGGTAAATGTGAATATCTCAGTGAGAAGTTGATGAACGAAGTCACAGCACTCACCGGAAGCAGCCCTGCTTACGTATTTATGTTCATAGAAGCCATGGCAGACGGTGCGGTATTGTCCGGAATACCTAGAGACATGGCTTACAGACTTGCGGCACAAGCTGTGTTGGGCTCTGCAAAAATGGTACTGGAAACAGGGCTGCATCCCGGAGTATTAAAGGATCAGGTCTGTTCTCCCGGAGGAACCACTATTGAGGCAGTGAATGCCCTTGAAAAGAACGGGTTCAGATACACCATCATGGATGCTATGAATGAATGCACCAAAAAGGCAAAACTTATTGGAGAAACTTATAAAAATAAATAGAAATAATAACGAGTATTATACGTAAATTTCATACTAATCAAATAATTTAAATAGAAAGTGTCTGGTCAGTGAAGGTTAAAACTACCTAATTGACAAGGCACTTTTTTATTGACTTGAAAGTATAAATTTTTCGTAATAATGAGTAATGGAACACACGAATAAAGGCGAATATTTAGTAACCGTATTTGTAATAATAAAAGAGATTAATGCAGAATGATTGGAGCCTAATATGAAGCTATTTAAAATTATATTCAAAAAAAAAGTAGTAAGTCCAAATAATAATTCTGCACCTGAAAATCTAAGTAAAAACTTAAATGTTAATATACAAAAAGTAAAAAATGAATTCGGCAATTCCAGTGATTTAGATATAAATCTTTGTAATGACAATGACTTAAGCTATGTAAGTATTTATTTAGATAGTATTGTAGATAAAAGTACTATTAATAGCCTGTCCTCTGAGATAGCTGAAGTCCTGAAAATCAAAAGTAAATCTAAAGATTTCTCACCTGAAGGCTATTTTAATTCATTTAAGAGTACTCTTAATGGATTTAGAAAAGTTCAAGAAGGTACAGATTTCAATACTTTGGTGGATGAATTAACATCCGGGAAAACCATATTTTTAGTTGATGGATATAACAAGTTCTTTTCAATTGATACTTTTTATGTTGAAGGAAGATCTGTTTCAGAGCCTACATCACAGAATGTTATCAGAGGACCTAAGGACTGCTTTGTTGAAAGTATTAGTGTTAATATCTCCCTCCTCAGAAAACGTATTAAAAACAAATCCTTACGGGTCGAGGACTTGTCTGTGGGATATGTAACAAAAACAAAAATAGTAATTATGTATATTGATAAAATTGCTAAACAGGAAATAGTTGATGAGATAAGGAGAAGACTTAATTCTATATATATAGACAGCATTTTTGACAGCAGTTATATAGAAGAATTGATAAAGGACGACAGATATTCTATTTTCCCTGAATTTTTAACTTCAGAAAAACCGGATTCTGTTTGTGCTGCTTTACTTGAAGGAAGAGTAGCCATTTTGGTTGATGGTACAGCATATGTGCTGACTGCCCCGGGGCTTTTCATGGATTTTCTTACATCGAGCGAGGACTACTACTATCCATATGCAGTTTCATCTGTAATTCGAATAATAAGGTATATGGCTTTCCTCCTTACACTTATTGTACCTTCAGGTTATGTTGCACTAACAACCTTCCATCAGGAAATGATACCAACACAATTATTGATCAGTATTGCAGCACAGCGGGAAGGAGTACCATTTCCTGCTTTTGTTGAAGTCCTAATAATGGAAATAACCTTTGAAATATTAAGAGAAGCAGGGGTAAGGATGCCCAGGGTTATAGGCCCAACAATATCCATTGTTGGTGCATTGGTATTAGGTCAGGCAGCTGTAGAGGCAGGTATAGTATCTGCTGTTATAGTAATAATTGTTTCATTAACTGCATTATCAAGCTTTGCATTACCGAATTATACAATGTCTAATTGTATACGAGTAATACGGTTTGTATTAATGCTTCTCGCTGCTATATTTGGATTTTATGGAGTTTTTATAGGACTAATAGTTTTAGTTCTCCATTTATGCAAATTAAAGTCCATTGGAGTACCTTATATGACACCCATTGCTCCAACCTCAAAAAATGGAATAAGAGACGCAATCATACGAGCCCCTATTTGGGATATTAAAGATAGACCACCTACAATCAGCAATGAGAAATCTCCCAGGGTAGACGATACAAATCCTGTAACAGAAGAACAAAGAGAAAAACCAGAATTTAGGTGATAATGTGAAATGGAAAAATATATTAATAACATTAATAATATCAACAAATTTGCTTTTGGGTGGCTGCATTGGCAGTAAAGAAATAAATACACTGGCTATAGCCATTTCTGTAGGAATTGACAAAATAGATGATGAATACTCTGTTACTTATCAAATATTAAATCCTAAAGTAATAGCCTCACAAAAGCCATCCTCTGAATCACCTTTTTTTCTGTACACAGAAAGGGGAAAGGATTTATTTGAGATAATCAGGCGGATTACTACCATATCTCCCAGAAAAATATATAATTCTCACATAAGAACGGTTGTTCTTAGTGAGGAGGTTGCAAAAGAAGGTATTCAGAGTTTATTGGATTTTTTTCTACGTGATCATGAGTATCGTACAGATTTTTATTTTGTGGTTTCAAAAGGGACTACTGCTTATGAAATTCTTAAAATAATCACTCCATTGGAATATGTGTCGGGGATGGAAATGTATAATTCTATACAAGCCTCTAAGAAGTCATGGACACCAACTAAAGCTGTTAAAATCATTGAACTTGTAAATAAACTGATTTCAGATGGGGTAAATCCAGTTTTATCCTCTGTAGAGATTGTTAAAGAAGAAAATCAGTCAGATTCCTTGGATGGGTTAAAGGAGAGCGTAGTAACTAAACTAAAGCTTTCGGGTTTGTGTGCTTTTAAAAAGGATAAACTTGTGGGATATCTTAATGAGAATGATAGTGAAGGCTTTAACTATATTACCGGCCATGTAAAAGATACAGTTGGATATGTACAGCTTAATGACCATGACAGAATAACATATGAGGTCATTAAAGCTAAATCAAAAACAAAAGCTTTTTTATTAAAAGATAAACCCGCTGTTAATGTAAAAATTGATTTAATTGTTAATATTGCTGCAGAAACTGGAGATTTTGACGTTTCAACTGAAAAGAATTCCGAAAAGATAAGTAAATTGATCGAAAAAGAGATCGTCAAATTGTGTAAATCCTCCATTAAGATAGCTCAAGAAGTTTTGAGTACCGATATTTTTGGCTTCGGTGAAGCAATACACAGAGATAACCCTAAATTATGGAAAAAAATAAAGAATGATTGGAATAATGAGTTCACAAAGCTTCCGGTTAATGTTAAAGTTCACACTAAAGTAAATAGATTAGGGGAAACTACTAAGTCATTCTTTTCGAAAGAGAAGTGATTAATATGCCAATAATAGTTATTATATCAGTATTAGTGACTAGCGGTGCATTATGCGCATTCGAAATACCCAGAATGCGTAGGAATAAAAGCTATAGAGATTTATGGACTTTTTCCATATTACTTGCTTTAGGAGTAATTCTGACAATCCTAAAATGCCTTAATATTACAATACCAAATCCTTCAGATTTGATAGCATGGGTGTTTTCTCCTTTTTCTGGTTTATTAAGGAATATTCAAAAATAATTAAGTAGTTTTTGGAAGGGTAGTAAATGAAAAGAACTAGAATATCGAATCTCCAATTTATAATAACCACCTCGGGATTTGTTTTTGGTAATGGTCCACTTTTTATTTCGTCCAGTGTGGCTAGAATAGCAGGAAGGGATGCATGGATTTCTGCTATTTTTGCTACAATTCTTGGTTTATCATCTGTTTGGATAAATAACCAGTTAAGAGTAATGTATCCTGATAAAACACTAATCGAGTTAATTCACTTATTACTTGGAAAGTGGCTTGGAAATATTTTTGCCATAATCTATATTTTCACAGTACTGGTAACAGGTACCCAAATCACATGGTATGTAGGAGACTTAATAACAACAATCTATATCCCCGAAGCATCGCCTTATATAGTTAATGTATTATTTATAGCTGCTTTAGCTGTTGCGTTGTTATATGGCCTGGAAACCATGTACAGAGCAGTAACAATCCTCTTTTATTTCACATTTCCATTATATATATGTACATTATTATTCCTAATTCCCAACATAAAAGTTGAAAACCTGTTGCCGATTATGGAGAATGGGATAAATCCGGTTTTGACAGGAAGTATTCCATTACTGGCACTGTCAGTATGGCCATTAATTGTTCTGAATATGATTACTCTCTCTGATTTTAGTGAACCCAAAAAGGCTAAGCGTTCAAACCTATATGGTTATTTACTGGGTATGGCTACAGCTTTTGTTGGAGTAATAATGTGCATTCTGGTACTGGGAGATACCATAACTGCAAATTATCGCTACCCATTATTTATCCTAAGCAGGGAGGTTAATGTAGGTATTATTTTATCAAGAATTGAAGCAATTGTGGTAGCTGTTTGGTTAAACACAAATTTGGTTAGTACATTTTTTTACATCTATATGGGGGTTAAGGGAATATCTCAGTTACTAAAGCTTGATGATTATAAAAATATAGTTATACCTATCGGACTTATACTAGCAGTATTTTCTCAATTTATATATAAAAACGTTCCGTATCAAATAAGGTGGGATACTGAAACCTGGCCCGCATTAGCCTTTACTATGGGCTTTGTTACTCCTGTGATACTATTAATAATTGCTGCTGTAAGAAAGCTGTCAGCTAAATCCAAAACATAATTCTAGAATGAATCATTTCCTGAGTGGAAGCATGATTTTCAGAGTAAAGACACCATCCTCGGCACTGAAAATTGCCTGTCCGCCATGGGCATCGGCGATAGCTGAGATGCTGCGCGTTCCGTAGCCATGTCCCTCATGAGATGATTGGGGAAGTCCACCTTTCAGTACAATTTCGCCCCTATAGTTGTTTTCTATTAAAACAAGCAGATTGGCCTTATGTATCGTGGCCTTGACAGATACTACTTTACGCTCCGAATCGAGGCAGCCAGCAGAGAATATGGCATTCTCAAGACCATTTGAGAGCAAGGAGCAAAGCTCTGTGTCACTTAAAGGTATTGAACCAGGTAATTTCGCGTCCACCATCATGGTAACTCCCGCATGCTTTGCTCTGTTATAAAAGGTTGACAAAATTAAATTGACCGTTTCATTTTCGCAAAAGCGGATGGGGGTGATTGCATCTATATCGGACTGTGCTGTATTTAGATACGTTTTGAACTTTTCCATATTACCTTCTAAAGCCATACCCTGCAAAATTGCAAAGTGATGTCGCATGTCGTGCCGGTAGGAGGCAGCAACATTCTGCATCTGGCGGAGGGACAGAAGCTCCGAATGAGCACCGTGGAGCTGAGCAGCTAGCATATCTCGTTCTCTATGGGCACTGAGCTGCTTTTGTATTTCGACGTAGTAAAGAATGCAAAACACAAAATAAAAGATAGATAATATGGCGGGCATAAACTGAACTGCTCCATTAACGCCTCTGAAAAGCAAATCAGTATAAATTGCGGTAATATAATCGAATAAATAGTAAAAAATGGGAACAGCTCCAAGCAAAACGCAGGATTTGATGGATTTCTCCATCAGATGTCGGAGAGTATCTGTCACATATTTTCTAAAAAGATAATATGACCAAAACACAGCTATAATATAACATATATGCTCGCCGAGATCGCTGTTGAAGACAGCACCCCAAAAAATTCCGATCCATCGGGGTACCTGACAGCAAAGGTAGGCCGAAAGTACACTGACAGTGGAAATCACCCAAGGGCGTTTTAAATATATAATGAGAAAAAGAATCAATGGTAGATGGATAATCAACGGATATAATTTTGATGTTAAATCTACGCCAAAAAGCAACCAGCAGGAGGTCTGTATCAAAAGAAGAATTACACAAGCGCAGACAACTGCCAGTTTGTTCTTTCTTGTACGTTCCATGCCCGCGTAACAGATCGAAAGCGCCACCCCGAAGAGTAGAGAAAACCCAAATTGTATAACTCCAAGGTAAGTTGCTATCATTCAACACCGCCTTTCCAGTCCTGCGCCAGTCCTTCTGCTTCTGAGAACAGGAACTGTGTATAGGCAGTTCTCACCTGTGTATAGGATGATCTGGACACAGGTACACGCCGCCCCGATGTGGTGATAAGCTCTCCCTGACGTAGCTCCTGTACCCACTCCAGATTCACAAGGTAGGAGCGATGCACTTTTATGAAACCCGGTCTTTTCAACAGGAGCTGTTCAAAATCTGCCAGGTTACCAGCTACCTCCCGCGTTCCTCCGTCGGTCAGGCAAAAATACAGCTTTTTTGAACTGACCTCAATATATTCAATTTTTCCATAAGGAAGGCTGAACACGCTTGATTGCGTTTTTATGCATAGAGCGTCCTTTGGCTTTTTGAAATCGTTCAACAGCCTATCCAGTATAGGAAAGAGCTTTTCCTCCGAGGCGGGCTTTAATAGATAATAGTGCGCCTGCACACTGTAGCTCTCCACCGCGAATTCCGGTGAGGAGGTCAGGAACACAATCTGTATCCGACTGTTACGATTACGGATTTCGCGGGCCGCCTGAATACCGTTCACACCTGGCATCAGCACATCTAGAAGTAGTACATCATAATCCTCGTTTTCCAAAGAAAATAAAAGATCTATGGCGTTCTGAAAGCTTGCGTAGGTGAGTTCTGCCTTTCTCTCATGCCGGTATGATTCCAGCAGAGAAGCGATCTGTAGCAAATCACGATTATCATCGTCACAAATGGCAATCCTCAAAATCTCCACCTCTCACTAGTTTAATTCACAACCATATTACTATATTTTTCTTATTTCATCAACCACCCCAATTACTGTTCAGGTCGAAATCCACTACCGTTCGGGCCAAAAACAATTTTTTCAGTTTTTTTCTGGTATTCTGTTATTAAATGTAAAAAGAAAGGTGTGACCGTGTGTCCATTTTGTTAGCTTATATTATTGCGGGCTTGTGCGCAGCGGGATTTGTAACAATATGGTTTTCGACCGCCTATGCCGAGTTGTCGCAGAAACGGAATAACCTTGCCGATCTAGAAGAACAGCTGCGACTGCACGAAGGGATGTACGCCCAGGCAAGGGATAGTTCCGAAGTGCAGACTGCCAATAAAATGATGGAAACCAGCCGTATGCTCTGGAATGAAGCGACAAAAAACTATAACAGCATTCTGCACAAGCCAATGAACCGTATTCCGGCTCTACTGATGGGCTTTAGGAAATTAGATAGGGAAGATAAACAAGGTTAATTCTAACAGGATTTTTGATTTAATACAGTTACAGGGGGGATAGTATGAACAGTTCGAGGATATATATACTACATTATGCATTTGAAAAACCTATTGCTGCGTTATTAAGGAATGACTTTAATAGAAGTTTTCATGTTGAGTTTGATGAAAGGGTCACTTTTAATAAATTCGAACTTGGGGACCCTGTGGTAGTTTATATTCCTGAGGATAATACATTCTCCATTAAATCAGGAGATATTGATAGTATCTCGAATGAGGAAGAAATAGTTTCAATAAAACTTGATGAGCCGGTAAACGTGCAGATACAAAGCAGGAGGAAATTCAAGAGATATCTTGCATCTCAGTTCTGCGGTGTCAAAGAGATTTTTACCAAAAAGAAGGGAACTGCCATACTTAAAAACATAAGTAGTCAAGGACTGTTTCTAGTCTCAAATGACGATTATAAGGTTAATATATCAACGAATACCAGTAAAAAATTCAACCAAAGGGGATTATTTTTATGGCGGACAAACATACTTTTAGCATATTTGAATGCCCGGATGGTTATGAAATAGCTGATGATGTATTCAGCGGATACGGAAGTTTGGTTGTTAGTAAAAACACTATAGTTAATGATTACATAAGACAAAAATTAAAGAATTTCAAAGTTGATAAGGTTGTTGTTTTTGAACCGACATCACAGAAGACTTCCGATGATAACCCAAAAGCGGCTTTTATTGCTACCAAAAGAAATACATGGTTTGATGTTATAAAGAAGCATTCGTTATACGGGTTTGAATTAATAAAAGATTTTTAGTATACTTATGAAGATATATTAACCATAAAAGAATTGATAAAGAATAAATGAGGAGTGTGAATATGAACTCTAAAAGTATAAATTATATTTTTTAGAAAGAGCTAATACGTATGACTGAATTAATTGCAAATTACATAGCTGTGGATACCATATGTGCTGCTTCACTGATTGTTTTGGCATATGCGTCCTTGAATAATGTTTTATTTAGTACTAAAGTAAAAATGAAATTTGTCCTTGCTGCTCTGATCGCAATAATGGTTATTGCGGCCGAACTGGGCAGTGTCGTTTTTGAAAATTTTTGGCCTGCGGACAAAATTCCCGCTCTTATGGCCAATACAATTGGATTTTCTTTTTCTCCCGTAATTGCCATTGTTTTATCTGAAGCCTTTTCGGTGGAGAAAGGGAAAGTCAGATCACTATTAGCAATCCCGGTGTGGATCAACTTTATATTAGTTATAAGTTCGCCCTGGACCGGTTTGGTTTTTAAAGTAACTGACGATATAAGTTACATGCGCGGCCCTCTGTTTGGCGTATATGTGGGTGCATATTTGTGTTCATGTGCCTTACTGATCATTGTGTCGGTTACAGCCATGAAGTTCTATCAATGCAATTCAAAAAGTGCATTATTCATATTAATCGCTTTTACTATAATAGGAACAACTGTGCAAGTGATATTGCCCTATGTGCATGTTTCCTGGCTGTGTATCACCTTAAGTATAATCCTTTTTTATGGTTATTTTTGCACGGTTATGGAAACCCAGGATATTTTATCAGGATTGCTAAACCGTAACGTGTATGACCAGTACACCAGGCGTTTGGATAATGGCGGCAGCGGTATGGTTATTGTTTTTGACGTGGATAGTTTTAAACAGATCAATGATCTATTCGGTCACCAATGGGGAGATTTCTGTCTGCAAACCACAGGAAAGCTGATCAAGGATTCCTTTAATAAAATTGGTTTATGCTATCGTATCGGTGGAGACGAATTCTGCGTGATTTGTGAAAACACAGATGAACAACAAGCAAGAGACTTGTTAAGACAGTTTCACCAAAAAATAGCAGAGATCAGGAAAAGCAAAAATCTTAAAGGTGAATTGCCAATGGTTTCTACAGGGTATGCCGTTTTTCATGGTTCAGCAGGGGAATTCGATGTGGCAGTAAAAAAGGCAGATGCGCATATGTACTTTTTTAAAAATAATCGTAAGCAGAAATTGGACACATATAAATGAAATGCTAAGTGCCTCAATTAGGAAAATTGCTGATTCTGCTTTTTTCCATAATAGCAGACTGTCTGGTTTTGTTTCATTGAAATGTGCTGTACGGCATGATATAATTCATGAATCAAGGAGGGCAGTGGGTTATGAGAATTGCTATATGCGATGATAATAAAGTATATATAGATGAAGTAAAAACCCAAATAGAAAAATGGCTATCACTTACGGCCATATCTTCACAGATTTTAACATTTAACAATGGTGGTGATTTAATCACAGAAAATAGGCATAAGCCCATTGATATTATTTTTTTGGATATTGTGATGCCACTTTTAAATGGTATTGATACTGCGAAGGAAATTAGAAAATTTGACGAAAAGACAAAAATTATTTTTCTGACCTCAGCTGAAGAATTTGCCGTAGCCTCATATAAGGTGGAAGCAAGCGATTATCTGTTAAAGCCTGTGAACTATAATGAGCTTTCCAAAGCACTTAATAAAGTGACTCAAGAACTGAAAAAGACTCAAAGCAGCATAGTCATACATACTAGTGACGGGTTTAAAAAGGTGTATCTTAATGAAATTGAGTATGCAGAAGCAGCACATAAAGGAACAATCATTTCTTTAATATCAGGAGTGACATTGAAATCCGTTGACCCATTATATTATTTTGAGCAACAGCTGAGTATTGAAGCAGGTTTTTTCAAATGTCACAGAAGTTATATTGTGAATTTATTGAACATAGATACATTTATACAAAACGATGTCATAACCAAAACAGGTAAAAGAGTACCAATTTCAAGAGCAGCACAAAAAGATTTTAAAGAAGCATATATAGCATTCTATTTTTAAGGGATAAATTTACTCTTTGTCAGCTGCTATTTCTGACGAGTCAAAATCTGCCAGTGGGTTTTTACTTACAGCTTCTCTGAGCTGCTGTTGATCCAGATGGGTATAAATTTCAGTGGTTGAAATACTCTGATGCCCCAAAAGCTCTTGAAGCGCCCTGATATCCACATTACCATATTTATACATCAGGGTTGCAGCAGTATGCCTGAGTTTATGGGTAGAATATCTTTGTGGATCCAAGCCTGCTTCCTTTATGTACTTCTTAACAATTTTCTGTACCGACTCCTTACTTATCCGCTGCTTATGGCCACTGATAAACAGGGCATTCCTATCCTTAATGCCATTAACAGGTCTTACTTTCATATAGGCGTATATAGCCTGGATACATGCGTTGTTTAATGGAATACTGCGTTCTTTGTCACCTTTTCCTATAACAGTCAGGGTATTATTCTTTATATTGTTCAAATTTATTCCAACAAGCTCAGACAGACGGATTCCACAATTAAGAAAAATAGTAAGTATGGCATAATCCCTTACTGAATTGGGGCCTTCAATCTTTGAAACAGAAGTCAGCAGTTTTTTGCTTTCCTCAACGTTTAAATATCTGGGTAATCTTTTTAATATTTTTGGTGACTCCAACTCACTGGTTGGATTAATTTCTAACAGTTTTGCCTTTGTAGTCAGGTAATTGTAGAAGGTTTTTAAACTTGCCACCTTTCTTGCACGTGCATGAGAAGTATTGTCCCTGTTATTGCTTACAAAGGACATATATGAATATAAATCACTTAAGGTAACAGAACGCAAAAGTTGAGCGTCAACATCCAGTATACTGATCTCATCAAATTCCATATTTTTATCTGCGATATTTCTATGTAGTTTTAAAAAACGAAAAAAAACTCTCAAATCATAGAAATAAACCTGCACGGTATTGATTGATTTACCTTTTATAGTCTGCAAATAGTTTAAAAAATCTCTTAAAACATCAGGCATTTCATATTCTGTTAAGTTTTTCATATGTATAACCTCAAAAATAATTAGTAATATTTCAAAATTTTGTAATACTTTTTCAGTTTTAGGAACGTATAATTCATATAAACTTACTTAATTTTACTTTTATGTAAAATTACTATTGCCTTATAATATAGATATTGTTATTATGTTATTCGGTAAATTAATTATAGCATCTATTTCCTTAAATATTAAGTAGGATACATTCACTCAATCTTCATAAAAACTACACATTAGTATAATATAATTAAAGTAGTTTGCTAATTTGAAGTAGAAAGGATCGTAAATGAAGGACTTGGACATAATTAAGGTAAAAATTAATAAATTACGACAAGAGATAAATGAAAAAATAGCTGAGGGTAAGGACCTTAATGGTAATGAAATACTCACTCTTAGTCAAAGATTGGACATTCTTATAAACCAATGGTATAAAGTAGATGGAATTGATTGATTTATTAAATTTTCTCTCATTCAAACTAAAAAAATCTATCGATTGCTTTTTAGCAATCTTCTTCTACATCAACAAGATTGCTTCTTAAAGAATAGTTTCTAAAGAAATTATCACCAAATTTTTCAATAGGCTCAGGCCCCCTCATAATATGCCTTTCAATTTGTAAAACTCCATCAGTGTCTGCCTTTACTCGCCAATCAACCATCAATATCTTACCCTCAAATATTTCTATGCCAGTTATTCCTTTTGAGTGAATACAGCAGCCGGTGTTAAAATAGGGAAGCTCCTGAGGTTTAGGAAATTTCTGTCTGTGAGTATGGCCACAAATAAGTATTTTCCTGTGTTTTAGAATCCACTTCTTATAGGTTCTCTCTATTTTGTGTCTCTTAAAATGGTTTCTGGCAGGACTAGAAGGATTTTGAAATCCTACAACATGCATAAATCTCCAAAAATATCTGAGGAAGAACATATTTATCACCCAAAGCTGGTCGTTCATCAGATCCCCCTGGTGCCCGTGGACAATGAAAATCTCCTGTCCTGAGCTTTTACATTTGAGAACTAAAGCCTCTATAGGGTTAAGTCCGACAAAAAGGTCATGCATATCCTGAGTATAATCATCATAGAATTTGATAAAATTATTTTTAACGTACTCCTTATTTCTTAAATAAATATTATGATTTCCGTACATCATTATGAGCTTGCTGTGGTCATGCAGTTTCTTTAATACCGAGAATACATCACTATGAGCCAGCCTTATATGCTTAAATTTTGGATATTCCCATAGTTCATCTCCATCTCCAACCTCAACGTATGTATATCCGTTTTCAAAGTAGTATTCCAAAGCCCTTAACATTATGTTCTGATTTCTGCTGAATTCATCTGATACACTATCATCGCCTCTATGACAATCGCTGAAAAAAATAAACCTGGAATTATCGTCTATAGACTCGACTCTAGCGTTTTTATAAGCTCTCATAAGTCTTTTATCTGTGAACATACCAAATCTCCAATCAATAAAGGTCTTTTAGAATATATAGATAGTATAGTTCCAAAATGCCGGTTTTATAACGTACAGGTTCAAAAGAGATAAATTTTCATCCGATGTCTATAAAAAATCATATAAGGACAAGAACCTTACTAAGTATTTATTATCAGGCTTAAAGGTAACAGTTTACGTTAGTAAACATAAAGTATAGTATAACTGAATTTTATTTTTGAAAGGTTGAATTTTATGCTTACAAGTAACGATTTTATCCGTCTATCGTTGGAGTTGCATCTTTTCTTCGCAAGAATTATGAAGGAACACTCATTTTTTCTTCAGGTCGGTTTTACACCAAAGGATATTTCATATACAAGAACTGCAGATGAATTCAGAATGGAATTTGACAGGCTACTGGGAGATGTAGTGGCACTCTCCGACGGTATAGTCAGCAATACTGTTATTAATTCAGGGGAGGTAGTCACTCCTTATACGGAAGATGCTGAAACTCTTACCTCTTTTTATACCGGAGTACGGATTCCAATTAATTTAACTCAGGCTGAAAGTAAGTTAGTGGGAGGCGATCCGGGTACAATGAATTCGACGCTTGAAAGAAGAGTTTTCTCAGTTAATAATAGGGCTATCGGGTTGTTAAAAGCCTTGATTCAGTTTAAAGCAACTATCCTTAATAATGTACTCTCGTGTAAAATGTTTACTGTGAATTACCCTTTATTGATTGACCATATTATGCGTGAAGCAAAGTTGTATTTACAAACTATTATTAGAATTCAGAACAGGGAAGAAATAGATCTGGAAAAAGAAGCTTTGGAACAAGAACTTTTCTGGAATAGAATAATGGCAGAGCATTCAAAGTTTATTCGCGGCTTACTTGATCCTACTGAAAATGAACTGTTTAATACTGCTAATGACTTTGGAAATGAATTTGATCAGTTGACTATGGAAGCCAAAGCAGCGATGAATATGACAATACCAGTTGAAAAGGTAACGGATGATAGTTTAAATGCTGTAGAAAGAATTCGTAATTTTAAGGAACAAGGGACACAAGGGCTGATAGGTTGTAAAATTAAATCAATCATTATTCCTCTCTTAGGTGATCATACTTTACGTGAGGCTAATCATTTTTTAAGACTTCTTAAAAAATTTGATGTAATGTCGACAAGCAAATAAACCAATACAATAAAATAGTATTTAAACCCGATTATAGATGGGAAGCATAATTGGTTAGATAGAGAACCGAAAGGTTCTTTTTCTAACTAATTATGATATAAAATCGTATTAAATACTATAACCTCTACATAATTTCTTCATTTATTAATGGTATATTATCTGACATAAAGCTGGACAATCTATTGTAGAAGGGACGAATTCATATGAATGTCTGCTCCAATTTATTCCATACCCTCTAAAAAGGTTTAATAATGTCGAATAATATAGTAAAATATTATGTAAACCCAATTAAGTGGTAATTATTATATGAAAGGGGGGAAGGAGAGACTAATAATCGCTGTCGGAAAATAAGTATACTGACGGCAAATATAACATCCATAAAGATGATTTTGGATGTTGCTTAAAATATTGCTGAATCCTCAATATGAGGTACGGAGGAACCAGGAAAAGGGGGTTAATCCATTATTATGGTAGGGTGATCCTATTACCCGAACCCGGCAGCTAACTTCGGAAGCACACTATAGGAGGACTAATGAAAAATAAATTAAAAAAGGTACTGGCTGGCAGTTTTCTAGTTTTATCTCTTGCATTTATATCATCAATTGCAATGGCGGCTTCAGTACCTGGTAAAGTCACAGGCACAAACGTTAATTTTAGGAAAGCTCCAAATACATCATCTTCAATTATTGCAAAACTAAGTAATTCGAATGTTTCAGTTATTGATAAGTCCAACGGTTGGTATAAAGTGTCTTATAACAATAAGACAGGATGGGTGAATGACGATTATCTAAAAATTGTATCTGCCCAGGGAACAATTAATGCCAATGGTGTTAATTTCAGAACCGGACCTGGTACTAATACAAAAAAAATAACTTTACTTAAAAAGAATACTGCTGTTGTTATTCTTGACGCTGTAAATGGCTGGAATAAAGTTAAAATTGGAACAAAAGTAGGATATGTAGCTTCTAAATTCGTTTCGAACACAACTGCGGCAAAAGTATCAGGTTCTACAAATGCAACTACAGCAAAAGTTTCACGTTCTACTAATGCAACAGCATTAACAACTTTAGCAGTAAATGATGATGCAGTATCAATAAACGGTAAAATCGTGGCCTATGCAAAACAATTTACAGGAGTAAAATATAAGTACGGCGGTGGTAACCCACAAACAGGCTTTGATTGCTCAGGATTTGTTGGTTACATATATCAAAAGTTTGGTGTAAAGCTTAACAGATCTGCACAAAGTATGTATTCAAATGGAGTTAAAGTTTCCAAGAGTCAGCTTGAACCAGGTGATATTCTTTTCTTTGATGCTTCCTCACGGAAAGCGTCAGGTGTGATAGATCACGCAGGTATTTATCTGGGAGGAGATAGTTTTATTCATGCATCTTCTTCAAATGGGGCAGTCCGTATACAGAAACTATCAGAATATAGAGGTACTTATATAGGAGCTAAACGAGTTATCTAGTATAAATATTATAAATAAAAAACCACAAAATCGCCTATCTGTCCGATTTTGTGGTTTTTTATTTTCTTTATACCATGCATATCAGTAAACATGCATGGTATATACTTGTACTATTACAATAAACTTACATTAGTATTATATTTAATTAACTTCCATAAATTAACATAGGCAATCGAATATAATGAAAATGACAAGATTTAATATAAGTCTTAGTAATTTTGATTTTTGGAGGTTATCTACATGAAGAAATTAATGTGTGTCCTTTTGACAATCTTACTGCTATTTTCATCTATGGCTGTATTTGCTAATCATGATGATAAACACGGCTTTAATTGGAAACGCGATGATAAAAGTTATTACCCGAATGATGAATCTACTTCAATATTCATTAATGGTGAAGAGTACTTGTTCAACGATGGAGATGTTATTAAGTACAATGGATTCCAATTACCTGTAAAACCAATCGAAGAAGGTCTTGGTGCTAATGTGGATTGGAATGAAAAAACAAGTATTGTTACAATAAAAGACGGTAATATTTCTCTGGTTATGAACCTTAAGACCAAAGTAATAAAGGTGAACGGTTTCGAAATTAAAAACAGCGTTTTGACAACCGGCAATAAAAACAAAACTTTAACATTAATTAAATTTATAGCAGAAGTTCTTGGTAAGAATACTGAAATCAATGAAGGAGCCGGAATTGTTATAGTTGATGATAATGGGAGTAACAGTATCAATGATAATATAATGGGTACGGGATTGAATCAGTTTGAATATAGCGGCAAATGGAACTATGGAACCCAGAAAAAGGCATATTTAGAGGATAATCACTGGTCCTCAGACCGTGATGCATATTACAAAGTAAAATTTAATGGTAATCAAATAAAACTTTATGGAGCTAAGGCGAACCATCATGGTATTGCTGCCGTATCTATAGATAATGGTCGGGAAACTAATATAGATTTATATTCTGCTGAAAGAGGAGACAATGTATTAATATATTCAAGCCCAAATTTAAAGGAGGGGCAACATACTTTAAAGGTCCGTGTTACGGGTACTAAAAATAAAAAATCTATAGGTACCACCATTACAGCTGATAGAGTAATTGTTTTTTCAAAAGATTCGAAAATTTACGGAAATAATATAGCATTGAATAAAAAGTCATTTTCAGATAGTCAGCAACCAGAAAATCCAGATTACAATGGTAATGACGGAAATTCCTCTACTCGTTGGTGCGCTGCTGACGAATCAATAAATCACTGGTGGACAGTTGATCTCGGATCCCTGTATGACATTAGTGGTTCCGAAGTTACATGGGAAAAATCAAACAAAGTATACAAGTATAAAATAGAGGTATCCTCTGATAACTGGGACTGGAAGGTGAAAGTAAATAAGAATAGTAATACGAATAAACAAAAGACTCAGACAGATAGGTTTAGTGTAAAATCTGTGCGATTTGTGAGGATTACCGTCACCGGTCTGGAATCAGGTTGCTGGGCCAGTTTCTCTGAATTTAAGGTATTTGGAGATAATATAAATACAAAATCTGATTACCAGGCACCAACTGCTCCCACAACACTCGTAGTAACCGCGCCTGTATCAAGCGAAGTTGCTATAAACTGGAACGCCTCATACGACAATAATGGTATTGCAGGTTATAAAGTATACAGAGATGGTAGTGAGGTTGCAGATGTTTCAAGGGGTACTTCTTACAGGGATAGAGGTTTAACCGCTGACACTACTTATGTGTATTCAATAGTTGCTTATGATTCAGCAGGCAACTATTCAAACCACAGTGAATTGGCATATGTGAAAACCCCGGGATCAAATAATAGTAATCACGGATATGGAAACGGCAACGGACTTAAAGGAGAATACTACAATAACAAGAACCTTACAGATCTAAAGTTCTCACGCACAGACGAAACTATTAATAAATATTGGGATTATTATTCCCCTGATTCAAAAATTGATAGAGAGACATATTCTATACGATGGACAGGACAAATTCAGCCTCTTTACTCGGAGGAATATACATTCTTCACAACATCGGATGATGGAGTCAGATTGTGGGTTAATGGTTCTAAGCTTATTGACAATTGGACAGATCATAGTGAGACAGAAGACTATGGAACTATTAGTCTCATTGCCGGACGAAAATATAACATAAGGTTGGAATACTATAATAATACCGGAAGTGGCAAAATAGATCTCAAATGGTACAGTTCCAGTCAAGCGGAAGAAATCATTCCCAAGCATCAGCTTTATTCTACAGCAATAGATTCCCAGGCTCCAACTGTCCCTGAAAGATTGCGTGCAACAACTGTTTCGTCAAGTCAGATTAATTTGAATTGGACGGCTTCTACAGATAATGAGAGTATTTCCGGCTATAAAATTTACAGAGATGGAGTTTTGATTAAAACAGTCAACAATACAACAACATATGCCGACACTGGTCTAAAGCCTAATACAACTTATAAATATGCCATTGTGGCATTTGATTCAGCGGGTAACAATTCACAGATTAGTTCTAATGCTGTGGCAAAAACAGCAGCTTCAGCCCCACAGGTTTCCATAGGAAATGGTAACGGGCTTAAGGGAGAGTACTACAATAACATTGATTTTACAAGTCTGGTAAAACAAAGGGTAGATGAGACAATTAATTTTAATTGGTGGAAAAATGCACCCATTTCAAATATGGAATACGATGAATTTTCTGTCCGTTGGACCGGTCAAATCCAACCCTTATATTCTGAAACATACACATTCCATACAATTTCAGACGATGGAGTCAGGCTTTGGATAAATGGAACAAAGGTAATTGATAACTGGTATGAACATAGTTCAACTGAAGATAGCGGCACTATCACACTAACAGCAGGGTATAAATATGATATAAAATATGAATACTTTGATAAAACCGGTGAAGCAGAAGTAAAATTATTCTGGTCCAGTCCAAGTCAGAAGAAACAAATTATACCCAAGAGTCAGTTATATTCCTCCGAGCAGATAAAAGGCAAACAAGGTATAAAAAAATAAGATTGAAGTATCAAGCGACGGTATAAAATATGCCAGAATAACAGTAAAAGGTCTGGAAGCAAATACCTGGGCCAGCTTCTACGAATTTAAGGTTAATTAGCGCACACAAACCAGTTAGAGAAATTTTGATTTAGAGAATTTCTCTAACTGGTTTTTACCATCCTTCAATTACATATGATTACATTCCCAAATGGTTTTTTCATTGAATAATTAGAATTATTCATATGCTAATGCGCTTCTGACAGACATCCGGGATGCTTTCCATGAAGGAGAGAAGCTTGCCAGCGCAGCAAAAACAATGACAATAAGAAGCCATATAGCATAGCCTGAGATTGAAATTGCAAATTCAAGAGGAGACTCAAAGAAAATCATACCAAAATTATAGTTAACAAACTTACTAAGCGGCCAAGCTAATAAAATTGAGACAAACCAGCTTAAAATTCCGATAATTACTCCTTCTGCTACTATTATCCCGGTAATCTTGTAAGTTGAGGAACCTATAGCCCTCATAATTCCTATTTCCCTTGTTCTTTCAAGTGTATTAATGCTTACTGTTGTTGCCAAACCCAATCCTCCAACAAGAACAACCAACACCGACATAACAATAAGAAAAGTGACTATTAGTAAAAGATGATCCTCTATTGCTTTTCGATAATCATTTATTTTTATTAAAGAACTTACATATAAATCTGCATCAGACAATTCCTTCTCTATACTTTCAGCTACTCTTGATACTGAGGTACTTTTATTTGTAACAACAGCTGCACTACCTGCCAAACCTTCAAATTTTAGCTGCTTTGAAAGATATTCTGAATTTACATAAGCAGTGGGTGGGCCAATTAGTTCTTTTGATATACCAATAATCTTCCATTTTGATTCTGTATTATATATTCTTAATAGAATTTCATCACCGATTTTTAAGTCGGGTTCTGCTGATATAAGTTTCTGGTTTACAACTATTGCATTACTGTCATTGTGTTCCAACCACCTGCCCTCATAAAGAGGCTGGGCACTCATAAGTTTTGAGGAGGAGGGCGGGGCAATAATGCGAAAGTCATTTCCAAAGGTTCTATCGGGATAAATACGTGCAGCACTTGCACCACCCCAGGCCTCGGCTTTCATAATTCCTGGTATTCTACTGATCACTCTTTCAATTGTCTCTTCCTGCTGAGGTTTATCAAAAGCAAACTGAATATCATAAGTAAAGGAATCGATTTTCGCGTCTATGGTATTGTACATTGATGCGTAAATGTTCATTGCAGTAATAAAGCCGGTTCCTCCGACCGCCATCACCAACATTGTAAAAACCAACCGGCCTTTTCGTCTGAACGTATTTCGTAAAGACATTAAAAATGGACGGGATAAAAGTGTTAATCTATTTATGTATGACTTACTTTCATCCTTTCCAACATACTTTTCCTGATTTATTCCATAATCATTAACGGCTTTGCGAACAGTTATCCTGCTGCCTTTAATTATTGGATAAAGAGCCGTAATCATTGGTATTAGCAAGCCCACTGCAATCTCAAGCAAAAAAACATAAAAAGGGATATATGAACTGTATATATTAAAATTCAGAATTTCAGCAGCCAGTTCGGCGTAACCCCGGCCGGCTGCTATTCCTGCAGGTATACTCACAAGCATGGCAGCTACGGAGAGTAACAGTACCATTCCTTCATAAAGATATACTATTTGTTTTGAGCCGGCACCAATTGCTTTCATTATGCCAATTTGTCTTGTCTGCTGTTCAAGTATACCCGAAATCATATTGGCTACAAGAATGCCGCTTAAAATTAATGCGAATAGTCCGAATACCTCCATTATAAAAAGGAGTGTGGCCATTTGATCATAATGGGGATGTTTTCCGGGATTAGGTATTTCGATACGTGTAACCTTAACACCATCTTTTTCAAGAAAGTCTTTAAGCATTTTTACATTGTCTTTAATGTGCTGTTTATTCATAGAATCCTCTGAAACAAGGATTTTGAGTTCGGTATTCAGAGGTTTGCCACCAAGAAGCTCAAGTGTCTCTTTCGTTATATACCCGTAAGCATAGCCTTCCATCCAGGCGGGTGCCAACCCGGGAGCATGAACCGTACCCACTAGTTTTAAAGAAGTAGTTCTTCCGTCAGGTATTCTTATATTCAAATTCTGATTAAGATGGGCTTTGGCTATTGATAGGGCTTTACGTTCAAATAGAATTTCGCCCTTTCCGGGCATATCTTTACCTTTTTCAGGAGCGAAGATATCCAGTCGTAAATTATTGAAATCGTTTACAACAAAAAGCCATATGTCCTTCCATTCATTATTACCGACCTGAACACGCCCAACTACTTTTTCTCTCTGTTCAGCGTCTTTAATATAAGGCAAATCAATTAATTGACTAATATATGATTCATCTATTGGTGTTGTCCACAAAGATGCAGAAGCAGGATTTGTATTCATATAGTTTTTGTCCATTTCACGCTGGAGAATAGAATAAGAATTAACTACCACTGATAATCCGAATACACCTATGCAAATCGCAAGAAAAACAAATGCTGTACGTGCCTTATTGAGCGAGAAATCCCGGAAAATTTTGTACCATCTCGTTTTTAACATATTAACCTCCATGAGCCATCATTCTGGCCACAAATAGTAGTGAAATATATATCCTTTATCGCAATGGGGCGAATAAAGGAGGTTAATTGGCCATGCGCGTTTTCAAACTAACCTCCTAAGCCGCTTCAGCGGCTTTGAGCCATTATACTTCCGTCAGAAAGCTTAATGGTTCGTGAACATCTACCTGCAATATCCTGATCATGTGTAACGATAATTATTGTCTTACCACTCTGAACTAAATTACCAAATATACTAAAAACATCATTTGCCGTAGCTGTATCCAAATTACCTGTTGGCTCATCTGCAAGGATAATCGGAGGATCATTTGCCAAAGCTCGGGCAATTGCTGCACGTTGCTGCTGACCGCCGGATAATGTATTGGAGAGTTTATGGGCTTGTTCTTCAATTCCTACCTGCCTAAGCAATTTAAGAGCACGATTTTTTCGTTCAGATACAGGGAAAGTATTACAGAAGTCCATTGGCAGCATCACATTTTCTAAAACAGTCAGCGTTGGCAGTAGTTGAAAAAATTGAAATACAATACCGATGTTTTTCCCACGCCATTTTGATATTTGATTTTCTGACATATTATGAATTGCCTTATCTCCGATTAGAATTTCCCCGTGTGTGGGCTTATCAATACCTGCAATCATATTCATAAGTGTTGTTTTTCCGCTTCCTGATTTACCTATGACAGAAACAATTTCTCCCTTTTCAATACAAAGACTTATTCCTTTTAGAGCATTGAAAGTTCCCGCTTGTGTTTCAAAGGTTTTTTTGATATTTTTTAGCTTCAAAAGTGGTTGATTTACCACTAATTTTTCTGACATAAATATCACTTCCTTAACTATTTTTGATGGTATAATATATTCATTAATGAACAATTTGTTTGATTCAACTATAAATGATTTATAAAATAAAAAATATAATCAAACATTTCTTAGTGTACGTTTATAAACAAAATTTCGAAATTGTTCAGAATCTTGAGATGTTACAAAACATGAAAAGGATGGTAACATATATGAAAGCAAACCAATCAGACAGAAGAGTACTAAAGACCCGGCAAGCGATACATGAAGCCCTTTTTTCACTTATGCAGGAAAGGCAGTACAGTAAAATAACCATTCAGGATATTATTGACCGTGCTAATGTGGGCCGGTCAACCTTTTATCAGCACTTTACCACAAAGGATGAGCTGTTGTTCAGCAGTATAGAACATTTGTTGGAGGTTTTGAATCAATATATATTAAGCTATGTTGAGCACAATGGTGATAGATTTGGATTGATTCCTGTTGTAGAATTATTTGAACATATAAAAGAAAACAATCGTGTTATTAAGGGCTTGATAAGATCCGAGAGTTCTGGGTTATTCTTTCTGAAAGTTCAGGAGTATTGGAGCGACCGAGTGGAACAAGCTCTGAAATCTAAATTACCAGAGGGAATTGAACCTAAAATTCCACTATTAATTTTGACAAACCATATTTCAAGCACTTTTATTAATTTACTCAAGTGGTGGTTGGACAATAAGATGGTTTATTCGCCGGCACAAATGGAGCATTATTTTCAGGAACTAGTAAATCCTTGCATTGATTCTGTTTTACAAATTCCAAAAAAATTAGGTTGTTAAATCCAACTAAAATTTACCTATATTATTGATAACTATTTCAAAAATTACTAATATAAGGTAAAATAGAGGGTGGAATGCTTATGTACGAAAAATTAACACACCGGGAACAAAACACAAGCAGAAGCAATAAAAATATTGAACAAAAAGGTAATAGCAAAAGTAAAAAGAACACAGCATCAATGAAAAATGTGCTGGAAACAGTAATGAGATTACGCAGAAATCCAAAATCATTAACTGGAAAAGATTTGATACTGCTGCAACACTCCATTGGAAATCAGGCAGTACAAAAGCTGTTATCTGAAATAAAAGAACCCCAAGCCCAAAATACCTCACAAAAAAAAGAAGTTAACACAGAAAACAATGCATCAAAAGAGAATACATATATAGTAAAGCAAGGTGACTATCTAAGCTTAATTGCTAAGAGATTTAATACAACTGTAGACGAGCTGGTAAGGCTTAATAATATAAAAGATAAGAACAAGATATATCCCGGTCAGGTAATAATTTTACCCAAAAATTCAGACAAACCCACACCAAAAGACAATAATAATGATGCTAAAAATGAAAACGGAAAAGTAGATGAAAATCCTGTTACAGCCGGGGACAAAGAGAAATCAGAAAATTCTGGAGACAATGCTGTATCGGACAAAGATAATAATGACAGCGATAAAGACGAAAAAACCGAAGACCAGACACCTTATGCTGATATGTCCAGAAAGGAAAAAGAAGTAGTGGTGTTTGGCGAAGACAGAGAGTATTACAAAACTAAAAGTGAAGCCTCCAAGAACATGGTGACAATAACCATAAAAGTATGGAAATACGACAAAAATGGCGAATTATACTCCAGTAAGGCATCACTAACTATTAACAAGAACTTGCAGGCTGATGTACAAGCTATATTTAACGAAATATATGAGAGTGATGAGAAATTCCCAATCAAGTCGGTTGGAGGATATAATTTCAGAAAAATGGCTGCAAGCAGTAGTCTTTCCCATCATTCCTATGGCACCGCAATTGATATAAATCCTGATGAGAATTATATGATTAGGGTTAAGGATAATAAAGTAATAGCAGGAACGCTATACGAACCCGGAAAAAATAAGTATTCAATGCCTGCAGATGGCTCTGTAGTCAAAGCCTTCAAAAAACATGGTTGGATATGGGGAGGAGACTGGAAAAGCTCTAAAGACTATATGCATTTTTCCTTCCTTGGCAACTAATATATTGTATTTATGTTAAGGGAGTAAAAATGTATAAAAAAGTATTGTATTGTATAGTTTTAACCATCATTTTATTTATTTTATGTGCTTGTAAAAATAGCACTAATACATCAAATAGTACTAATACTTCAGTTAGTACTAATAATTCAAATAGTGTTAATTCTACAATAACAAGGGACTTATCGGAGCAAACTGAAGTCGCCAAAAATAGTAAAACAAAAAATAGTTTAACATATGATAGTAATTTATCTGATTATGCGGTATTTGATAGTAATCCATCCGATAGTATAGTTTCTAAAGGTAGCTTATCCAATTTAGAGATTATTGTCAACGACCAGACCGAAAATTCCAGCGGAATCTTTAATCTGGGAATGACAAAAAAAGACGTTAAGGCATTGCTCAAATCAAGAAATATGAAAATTGAACTTGATGTTAATAATGGTAGTGCAGGCAGTACTACTATTTCTGATTGCATTCGCTTTCATTTTGATATAAATGAAATACTTTATGAAATCTATGCATTTAATACAGAAAACTTTCAAACTTTTAAAGGTCTCAAATATGGGGATAGTATCCAGCAGCTAAAAGAGCTGTATGGTAGAGAATATTCTTCACACGAGGAGCCCGATGCAATAGTATATGAATATAAGTTTCCAACAGGTGTTTTCTTCGTTGTTTTTAATTTGGAGAATAAAGTTGATGGCTGGGGCTTATCAAGAGAAAGTTTCACAGATATATACCCGGGAGCACGTCGGGATAGTTCAGATACTCCTGAAACTAATTATGAACCTATAAAAAAGCAGTTATTAACCGAATTTAGAACCATGATAGAGAAAGTTCAATCCGGTGATAAATCTGAATATAATTTGATAATGGCTTCGGACAGGGCAAATGGACTTAATTCCATGTTTACTCTTTCGGAGGAAGAAGATACTTTTGTGAAAGCAAATTGTATTGATGTAAAGTCTCAACTAAAGCATTCTCCTGTATATAGCGGGTATTCAGAGGATGGAGTACATTTTATTGTAATTATTTCTCCAGACACATTTGAGAATTCCACCTATAAGAATACAGTAAATAAAATTCGCAATAAAGAAGATGAATTTGATTTTCTTTCATATATTATTGATGCATCTCCATTACGTAGTTTGTATTTGGGCATTGATATATTTGCTGAGGATTTAACAGGAAATAAAGAGGATATCAAGCTGGATGAAATAACATTATCAAATACTGACGGAGAAAGGTTGAAACGTCCCATATTTAATGAAAAAGTCAGAAAAATATTATCCAAATATAATAGAATAACAGCTGAGAATTTTACCTTTAAAAACAAAGACTGGTATACTTATGTATTTGATGGAACGCTTATTTATCAGCCTGAAATTGTCATAAATTATAATGGCAAAAAAATAATTCTTCAAAAGTAGTCCTTCATAATATGGATATCCTAAAAATATGTTTTTGTTTTCATTTATTTTGAAAATATTGTCATGTTGACGTTGCCTGAAAAAGGAAATATAATATAACAAACTAAAATGTGATATCCTATTCTATATATAATATCTGATATGGAGTTGTTTTTATTGGACGAGACCTTAGTAAGCAGAATAAAATACTTTGAGAATATTCCCGCACTTCCCAGGAAGGACCGGATATTATCCAGATTGGGCTATCGGAATGGTGTAACTGAGCTAAAGCCTGGTGATTCCATTTTAATTGAGAATTGCATCAAGCAAGGCGGTATTCTGTGCAAACCGGCCGGTGCTTATTTAAATTTATCAATTTCAGAAAAACATCCCGATGGTGTTGTGCTTAGCAATAAACTAAAAATAATGAGCGAAAGCCTGGCAAAGCTTTTAATGAACAGTCAAAGTGTAATTCTTATGGCATCCACTGTGGGTCATGAAGTCTCGAAAGTTGTTTTTAACGAAATAGAAAAAGGTAATGCGTCAGCAGGGTTGATTATTGACTCGGTAGCTTCACAAACTGCAGATGCCACACTTGACTGGATAGTTCAGATGTTGGACAAATTACTTGCAAGAGAAGGAAAAAAGTTAACGAAACATAGATATAGTCCCGGTTTTGGAGATTTGCCGTTATTTTATCAGAAAGATATTTTCGAGGCTCTTCAGCTCAGTAAGCTGGATATGGCACTTACAGAAAAATTCATGCTCATTCCCGAAAAATCAGTTATTGCAATTGCAGGAGTGGAAGAAAAAGGAGAATTAGAATAGAATGAATACTACTCAATTTAAAGAACTAGCTTTTCAAAATATACAAATACTAGATGGTGCAACGGGTACTCAACTTCAAAAGAGAGGAATGCCTACAGGAGTTTGTCCTGAACAATGGGTAATAGAGAATCCGGACAGCATAAAGCAAATTCAAAAGGCCTACATAGAGGCAGGTTCAAACATAATATATACATGTACTTTGGGTGGAAACGCCATTAAACTTGAAGAGTTTGGTTTAGGTGACAGAACCTTTGAAATTAATAAGAGGCTTGCTCAGCTATCCAAAGAAGCAGCAGATGGAAAGTGTCTGGTGGCAGGGGATATATCTTCGACAGGCAGGTTTATTAAACCTCTTGGAGATATCGAATTTGAGGAATGTGTTGATGCATACAAGGAACAGATTCGGGGTCTACTGGCAGGAGGAGTGGATCTGTTTGTTATTGAGACTATGATTGATATACAGGAGGCGCGAGCTGCACTTTTGGCTGTAAAGGAGACCTGTGATCTGCCGGTTTGTGTTAGCATGAGCTTTGACGAAAGTTTGAGAACACTGACTGGAACAGATCCTGTTACTGCCCTTATTACTCTTCAAAGTCTTGGAGCTGATGTGGTGGGCTGTAATTGTTCTACAGGTCCTGAGCATATGGTGGAGATTATAACTAAAATGAAACCTTATGCCAAGGTGCCACTGATGGCAAAACCCAATGCCGGTCTGCCCAGACTTGTAGATGGTGTAACCGTATTTGATATGGAAGCCAAAGAATTCGGTTCATACGCTGAGAGTTTTATTAAAGCCGGTGTGAACCTTATTGGTGGTTGCTGTGGAACTTCCCCGGATTATATAAGGGAGCTGTACAATAACTGTAGAGATTTAACCCCTCAAAAGTCTGTTTCCGGCCAATATAGTGCCCTTTCATCCTCGATAAAAACCGTTTTTTTTGGTATTAATAAACCGGTGGCCATTGTGGGTGAACGTATTAATCCTACCGGAAAGAAAACCCTTCAAGCAGAGCTTAAGGAAGGCTCTGCCAATGAAATAAGAAGATTTGCCCATGAACAAATTGAAAAGGGCGCAGATATTCTGGATGTAAACGTAGGCATGCCGGGTATAAATGAGAAGGAAGTAATGGTAAATACCGTGAGTTTGCTCACCAGTATATGCGATGCTCCATTGTGTCTGGATTCCTCATCTCCTGAGGTCCTTGAGGCAACTTTAAGAATCTATCCCGGACGTGCTCTTATAAATTCCATATCCCATGAAAAAGCAAAGCTTGAACGATTACTACCGGTGGCTGCTAAATATGGAGCTATGTTCATACTTCTTCCTCTGAGTGACGAGGGAGTTCCTGAAAAGGCTATACAGAGGCAGGCTATAGTTCAAGCTGTATTCAATAAAGCGGCTGCCTATGGTTATCAGAAAAACGATATTGTGGTAGACGGACTGGTTATGACGGTTTCATCCAATCAGGAGGCAGCTCTCGAAACCTTGAAGCTGATAGAATGGTGCAGCAGAGAGTTTGGATGTGGAACCATAGTTGGTTTGTCAAATGTCTCTTTTGGCTTACCCGAAAGAAGCTGGGTAAATGCAGCATTTTTGTCAATGGCAATAGCCAAGGGGCTTACAATGGCAATAGCAAATCCCTCCAGCGATTTGTTAATGAGTATTAAAATGGCCTGTGATGTAATAATGAAGAATGATATAAACAGTAAAAATTACATTGCTTACTTCAACAATAAGGAAAAACTTTTAACCGGAGAAAATGATGGAATAAATGGTGAAAAAATTACCAACGGAAAAAATGCCGGAGAAAAGAATACTGGTGAAAGAATATTTGACGCAGTCATAAATGGAGACAATGAAGCAATAGGAGTACTTGTAGATAAGGCTGTCACTGAAAAGATTGCTCCTCAGGACATTGTTGACCTTTATCTGATTCCTGCAATCAACCAGGTTGGAAAACTATTTGATGAGAAAAAGTATTTTCTTCCTCAGCTTATTCAAAGTGCTGAAACTATGAAGGCAGGTTTTTCGGTTGTAGAGCCATTGCTCAAACAAAAAAGCAAAAACGACGAAAAAGAAGCTACTATAGTTGTTATAGCTACAGTCAAAGGAGATGTTCATGATATCGGAAAAAATATAGTGGCACTTATGCTTCGTAACTATGGCTTTAAGGTATATGATCTCGGAAAGGACGTAAGTGCCGAGAAAATTATTGATGAGGCTAAGAAACTGAAAGCTCATATTATTGGACTGTCTGCCTTAATGACTACTACTATGGTAGAAATGAAAGAAGTAATTGAACATGCAAAAGAGCAAGGATTAAGCTGCAAGTTTATGATCGGAGGAGCTGTAGTAAATGAGGAATATGCAAAAGCTATCGGTGCAGATGGATATTCTCGAGATGCCTACGAGGCAGTTAAGCTTGCAAAAGTACTTTCTAATTAAGCAAAGCATATAGCATATAGCATATAATCGAAACTGATAGCATATAAGCAAAACTGATTGCATATAATCAAAACTCATAGCGTAATTAATTTCGTCCGCAGGGGTATTTTATTTTGGCTAAATCAATTATGATACAGGGCACAACTTCAAATGCAGGTAAAAGTCTCATCACTGCTGGGCTTTGCCGTATTTTCGCTCAAGACGGCTACTGTGTGGCGCCCTTTAAATCTCAGAATATGGCTCTGAATTCCTACATTACAGAGGATGGGCTGGAGATGGGAAGGGCGCAGGTAGTACAAGCAGAGGCAGCTTATAAAAAACCTGACATTCGTATGAACCCTATTTTGTTAAAACCCACTAATGACAGCAGTTCACAGGTGATTCTAAACGGGCAAGCTGTGGGTAATATGAATGCTATGGATTATTATAAAAATAAAGCATTATATATTCCCGAAATAATGAAAAGTTATAATTCACTGGCGGAAGAAAACGACATTATCGTTATTGAGGGTGCTGGAAGTCCCGCTGAAATAAACTTAAAAGAAAACGATATAGTGAATATGGGGATGGCAAGGCTTGCAAACGCCCCTGTCCTAATTGTAGGAGATATTGACAGAGGTGGTGTGTTTGCAGCTCTTTACGGGACTTACATGCTCCAGGATGAAACTGAAAAGAAGTACATAAAAGGAAACATAATCAACAAGTTCAGTGGAGATGTTAAGATACTTGAACCGGGTCTTAGAATGCTTGAAGAGCTTATCCCTGTTCCAACTGTGGGAGTGGTTCCCTACATGAATCTGAAAATAGATGATGAGGACAGTCTTTCGGAGGTCCTCCAACACAAGGATTCTGCAACCGATATTGATATTGCTGTTGTCAGATTGCCAAAAATATCGAATTTTACTGACTTTAATGCTTTTGAGATAGTAATGGGTATCAAAGTGAGATATATTTCAGACGTGAAAGAATTTATTAATCCTGATTTGCTGATTTTGCCCGGCACAAAGAACACCATTGATGACTTAAAATGGCTAAGAGAGACTGGAATTGAAGCAGAGATATTGAAATATTCGAATAAAGGCAATCCCGTATTTGGAATTTGCGGAGGCTTTCAGATGCTGTGTAAAACCTTGAAAGATCCTTATAACGTTGAGGGTGGAGGAGAAATAAGAGGACTGGGACTTATTGAGGCAGATACTGTATTTCAAGAGGTAAAAACCAGAACAAGGGTTAGCGGTATATTTGAGAATTCCGTAGGAATTTTTTCTGACCTTAACGGCTTAAGTTTTGAAGGCTATGAAATTCATATGGGAATTACTGAGACTAGTGGCTTTTTATCAAAATTAAAAAGTATTGACGGTGTGGTAAAAACAGACGGAATATGCCAGGGTAACGTTTATGGAAGCTACGTTCACGGTATTTTTGACAATGAGGAGATTTTGACCACAATTATTAAGAGCCTATATAAAAAGAAAGGGCTAAAATATAAGGTTACATTTAAGACAGATTTAAAATCACATAAAGAGAATGAATACAACAAATTAGCTGCTGAACTTCGCAAAGTGCTTGATATGGAGTACATTTATAAGATAATTAGCGAAGGTATCAGCTTATAGTAATTTCTATTTTGATATCTTATAGCCACCGTCGACAAATATTGTTTCTCCGTTTATGTAATCTGACATTTCTGATAACAAGAACAATACGACGTTAGCTATATCTTCAGATTTTGCAATTTTCCCAACAGGTATTAATTTTTCTGAAGAACTACGGATTTCTGCATTATCAAAAGAATTAGAAGTCATACCGGTATAGGTAAACCCAGGGGCAACAGAGTTAACATGTATATTATGATCTGCTAAATCCAAAGCCATTGCTGAGGTAAGAGCAACCACACCACCCTTAGCAGCTGCGTAATCAGCCATATTGGGTCTAAATATTTTTGATCTAATACAGCTAATATTAACAATTTTACCGGCTTTAAATTTTATCATATTTGATACTACATATTTTGAAAGAATAAAGACTCCGGTAAGATTAGTCTCGATGACATTATTCCATTCAGTAACACTCAGATTATAAAAGGGTTTTGAGTTTGCAAATACTCCGGCACAGTTTACAAGCCCATCTATCTGTCCAAATTTTATTTCAATATCATCAACAATTTGCTTTACCTTTTGCTCATTCTTCACATCAACCATATAATGTGTATATCTTTCATGGGTTATTGGGCTGTTTTTTATATCAATACCAATAACAGTTGCATTCGAATTCAGTAATAGCTCAGTACATGCCTTACCTATACCAGAGCCTGCTCCCGATACAATGAATAATTTATCTGAGAAATTCATTTAATGCCTCCTTTAGTACTAAAAATATTACTGTTTAATATTGCTTTATTACTTATTACTCAATTAATTGTATCATGAAATAATTAACAATTGCAATAATTAATAGTTGTATATTCTAATTATTATATGTTACAATTATTGCATGTAGTATCTATATTGGAGTTTATGGGGATTATATATTTATTATAATAGTTATTTTCTTGATATACGAGATTAGCAAAAGTTAATAAAAGTTAGAAGAACTCATACCGGAGGAGAACACATAATGAAGGATGAAAAAGAAAATAATTCAGTTCAGTTACGAGAAATGGTAAGAATACTCGAAAGAAAACTCGGAGTGCTTGAAGATTATCAAGTCTCCTGCTGTGGTGGAGTCACAATGGCTCAATGTCATGCTTTAGTTGAAATAGGGCGTGCAAAGAGTATTTCTTTGAATGAACTTGCCGAATTACTTAACCTTGAAAGCAGCTCTATGAGCAGGACAGTTAACAATTTAGTGAAGAGTAATCTGGTAAAACGTGATATTGACCCAATGGATAGAAGATATGTAACAATATCGCTTACCGAGGACGGAAATAAGATGTTTAATGACATTGAAGAAAACATGAACTTGTATTTCACAAAAATTTATAGTTCTTTACCTGCAGATAAATCAGATCAGGTAATGGAGAGTTTGCAATTATTAATTAATGCAATTGGTAAAAATGTATGCTGTTAAGGCAATTTATTATATTTAGGGGGGAATCGCCATGTCAAAATTTATAAGTATAAGATTGGCAAATGAAAAAGACAGTGCTTCATTATTAAGTATTTATGGTGAATACATAAAAAATACTGCCATAACATTTGAAATTGAAGTACCTAGTGAATCAGAATTTGGTATAAGGATTAAAAATGTAATAGATAATCTTCCCTGGCTTGTATGTGAAATAGACGGGGAAATTGTCGGATATGCTTATGCAGCAAAGCACAGAGAACGTGTTGCATATCAATGGTCAGTTGATACGACTGTTTACCTAAAACATCATTTTCACAGAAGACATATAGCTACAGCATTATATACTACTTTACTGCAACTACTTAAATTACAGGGCTATTATAATGCATTTGCTGGAGTGGCTTTACCGAATACAGAAAGTACAACTTTTCATGAAGCCTTTGGCTTTAAATCTGTTGGTGTATTTCATAATGCAGGATACAAACTTAATGAGTGGCGTGATGTCAAATGGTTTGAACTAACGATTAACGAGCATGTAAAAAGCCCCACACAACCAAAATCAATCAATGAAATTAAAGATACCAAAGAATTCAAAGATATTATAGAAGGTTCCTTAAAGTTGATAAAATAAGATATTTTCAGCATTTCAAAAGCATTTATAAAAAGAGGTGAAAAGCTTGGAGAATAAAAGCTGCCATGATTCTAATAATAGTGATTTCCAAAAGAAAACTATAAAAATTAAACCCAAAATTAAGGTTCCTGATAAGAGTGATATGTTAACAGCTTTAGGGGGAGAAAAGTCCTGTAGTTGCAGTGGACGCGAAAAATACTCAACTGCTCCAATTACGCAATACGATAAGAAGGATCATTGGATAACCGGTGAAATTCAAACAAATGCAGGCATAGTTCCGCAGATATCCACAAAATTACTTTTCGCTGATGTTTTGGGAGCATGGAAAGTACGCTGGGGAATTAATCGGATGAACTACAAAATAAATCCAGGCATTTATGCTGTTGGAACTCCTCATAAAGATTCTACGGTACTTGTAACTGCCAACTATAAATTGACCTTTGATGCTCTCAGAAAAGAACTTCAAGGCCTTAATGCCTGGATTTTAGTATTGGATACAAAGGGTATTAACGTATGGTGTGCTGCAGGAAAAGGCACATTCGGCACCCAAGAACTTGTAAACCGCATTACAAAAACAAGACTTAATGAAATTGTTGCTCATAGGACGTTGATATTACCTCAATTGGGAGCTCCGGGTGTAAGTGCCCATGAGGTGACCAGGTATACCGGCTTCAAAGTAATATATGGTACTGTAAGAGCGAAGGATCTAAGGGAATTTTTAGATTCCGGAATGAAAGCTACTGATGAAATGAAAACAGTCAAATTCAACACGTATGACAGGTTGGTTCTGACACCAATTGAACTTATAAGTACATTTAAAGTCTCTATGCTTATTTTCGGTATCCTATTTATAATTAACCTCATTGCAGCTAACCCATTTGGTTTTACTGATTTTTATGGGTATGTTGGCGCTTTATTAGTAGGCTGCGTACTGACACCGATACTGCTTCCATGGATTCCAGGCAGGGCTTTTGCTTGGAAAGGTTGGATTTTAGGCTTACTATGGGCTTTCGCAGTAATTTTCCTAAACACTTGGTTATCAGCGCCCTCCATAAGCCTAATCAGAGGAATAGGATATTTACTTGTGCTACCATCAGTTTCTGCATTTTACGCGATGAACTTTACCGGATCATCGACGTATACATCATTCTCAGGGGTATTGAAGGAAATGCGTACAGCTATACCTATAATTGCTATATCCATAAGTGCAGGAATAGTTTTGATTTTGCTTAACACATTTTTTAAGCTTTAAGGAGGATGGATATGATAAATCGGTATTTGAAAAATGTTGTTACACTAAAACTGAATTCGGATAAATGTACCGGCTGCGAGAAATGTATTGAGGTCTGTCCTCATAAAGTGCTATATATGGAAAATAAGAAAGCTGTGATAAGTGATAAGGACAGGTGCATGGAATGCGGAGCCTGTGCTAAAAATTGTCCCTTTGGAGCCATAGAAGTAAAGCCGGGTGTAGGCTGCGCATATGCAATTATAAAGGGATGGCTGACAGGAAGTGAACCAAGCTGCGATTGTTCTGATAGCAGTGATAGTGGTATTAGTAGTATTAGTAGTAATGGGTGTTGTTAGTTGTGGAAGTTATTTATCGTTTTAAGAAAAGTTGTTAACCATGTAAAACCCTTAGAATTTTGCTAAATAACATAGTGATAATAACATAGTGTTTAGTGACATTTTATATTCATAAAATAACTTATGGGTAATACATCAATCAAATAACTATTATGTAAAAAGTAATGGATAAATTAAGTGTCTATAAAATTTAATAAATTTATTGTTTTTCCTCCACCCAATTACGCGAAATTATTATTTCGCGTAATTGGGTGTAAAATAAATTTTCCTCTTCTTACGTCATGTTGTCCTGACTTGTTGACTGATGACATGTTGTTTAAAATGTATAGGTTAGACACTAAAGTTTATCAATCGTGTTATAGAGATGTTTTAAATTCTGAGGTAATACCTCTTTTTCATCAGTGACAATTTTACCTTCAAAATTATTAAGCGCCACACCGAGAGCAAGTTTTTGCTGCATACCTCTAGAAAGATTTCGCGCATATTCGTTTATTTTATGTTTTAGTCCTAAAATTCCAACCAGCTCATCAATTCTCTCTGATATACCTCTGGATGATATGCCGTGAAGTGCTGCGAAAAACTCCATATTTTCTCTGACTGTCAAAGGCCAATATATATTGCGGTTACACTCTAATACTGCACTAATATTTTTTAAAGCCTTTTTCCTGTCATGCCATGGATCAAAGCCACCAATTTCAATTTTACCTTTATCAGGCACTATCAACCCGCATAACATCTTAACGGTGGTGGTGTTTCCCGCACCATTGGGGCCTAAAAAACCAACAAGCTCTCCTTTTCCTACAGTAAAAGAAAGATCATCTACAGCAAGAAATCTATCATTTTTCTTGCCATACTCTTTTGACAATCCGGTTACTTGAAGCATAATTTCACTATCCTTTCTTTTTCATTCTATTGGGTCAAGCTCAGAATTTGGTATCAAAGGGTAGCAGTATGGCATCGTATAGTTTTAAGTCTTCTCAATCTCTGAAACGCTCATGAATAAAGCGTAGGGCTGCTTATCAGGAGAATAGTCCGAGTATTTTTTCAATAGAGCATTCATTTCCTCGTAAAAGAGCTTTATATCCTCTGAAGACAAATACAGTATCTCATTGAGCAATGTGGTCAATGAAACGGAATCGTCGTAGTTCTCATTATCCCGAAGATTTTTTCCTAACGCTTTTAAAAAAGAGGTTTTTGCCTCATTAAAAATATTTGCAGTAAACAATAGCTTTTCTTCGATTTGTTCATCGTCTGAAGGTGTCAGAAAATCTTCACCCGTAATTATACCGTCCACAGCAGGCTGGTAATATGTTGCGGTAATCCCATTAATGTTTTGTGTATGGCTGATTCTAATCGCACCAATTTCCTCAAGCTTATGCAAATGAAAATGTGCGGAGGGCGCTTTGACACCCATCCAATCGGCGATTTCTTTACCGTGAAGCGGTTTTCCTGCCGTCTGCAGAAGCTTGAAGATGCGCTGCCTCTGGGGAGATGAAATGATCTTCATATCTTCTGTAGATGAAATGGCTAATAACCGATATCCACCTTCTTCTATTATTTTTCTGCCGTTTGTGGCAGCGTTTATTGATTTATCCAATGTATTTACCTCTTTCTATTTACTGTGACTACACCCTCTGATCCTATCTTGATCTGAAGGGATGCCATGAAGCACTTCTTCCCATTTGCCATCCTGAAACCGCTCGTATCGGTTAAATGCACAGGGAATTCCTTTAGCAGTCAACAAGTCGACACTGTCCATCAACTGAAAATGCAGGTGCGGTGCTGTAGAGTTGCCGGAATGGCCGACCCGTCCCAGCAGTTCCCCGGCCTTCACCTCCTGTCCTTCCGTTACGCAGATGGAATTTTTTTGAAAGTGCGCAAGAAAGGCATAAGCGTTTTCTGTTTGCATGATGATATAGTTTCCAATGGCACGATGTAGGTCATGCTTTTGAGGATCGAAGAAAAGAGCGTTTTTTAATACGATAAACATATCAGTGAGTAAATGAACTCTTTGCCTCTCTTTTAAACCGTCCTTAGCAACAATAATTCTGCCATCGCAGGGAGCATATATATTCTGTCCCCATCCATACCAGTGTGATAGAGGTTTGCCCAGCAGGTAGTAATGCCAGCTTTTGCCTCGGAAAGGCATTTTATGCTTGCCTGACCAGTCTAGCATCATGAAATCAAAGGCGTATCGCTGGCCTAATGTATCGCTACCGTGGCTGGGAATTTTTGCTGCGGGTGTGTGGGGGGCAAACCACTCACCATCCAAAGGAAAATAGACCAAGATAGGATTTTTCAACTCATCCATAGGATATCCTCCTTATAAGTAATTAAAGGAACGTTATATATTATATAACGTTATATAAATATTAACGTATATGGCAATATATGTCAAGAGTTTGGTAAATGGATATAAAGATTGGGTTGTAAATGGAAATGCGATTAAATATAGATAATCATATAAATGCTATCCTTTTATCTTTAAAATGGTACATTTGTATACAAAAATAAAAGCCTATATGATACGGCTTTTAAGAAATAATTATTTATGCATTTTTTGATGGCATACTATAGCTAACTAAACTAATTATCTATAACATTATAGAATATTAAAACATTGATAATTACAGCACTTAACGGCTTTTTTATACCTAAATTAGAAATCTCTGTTATTCTATAAATTCATTATGTGAAAATTCTATAAGGATACGTATAGAGATTCCTACTTGACGTACTTATCCAGCAACCCAATTATTTCGTCGACTTTCTCATCTCCGTGACCCTCAGAAAAAGCCTGTCTAACGCAACTTTTAATGTGTTTATCAATAACCACTAAGTTAGCCTTCTTTAATAGAGCTTGTACTGCAAGTATCTGCTTTGATATATCGACACAATACCTGTCATCTTCTATCATCTTCATTATACCATCTAATTGTCCTCTAGATGTTTTTAATAGATTAAGTACTTGTACCTTTGTAGAACTCTCCATAGCAAGTAACCTCCCTGTAAATTAAACATATTGTTAATCTCATAACTAGTATAAAATAATGGATTCATACGTGTCCCCCACCCCTGTAGGGAGGCGGATTTCGTTAATTGTATCATATTTTACCTTAAAGTCAATAAGAGTATACTCGTATAGAACAATTAATTTCCGGTTATTACCGAATATGTAATATAAATAATAAACGTTCGGTAACAACCGATATTGATTTATGAATTTTTAATTACCACACATTTACTGTTTTACTTTTTAACGTCATAACCTTGAGCTTCAATAGTATCTTTTATGGTATCAATACTTACTTTTTCTGGTTCGAGTTCGATAGTTACTACTTTGCTTACTAAGTCAACAGCAACATTGTATACTCCATTTAAAGCACCTACTGCCTTTTTAACGCTATTTTCGCAATGACTGCAGGACATTCCTTCAACTACCAAAGCTAATGTTTCTTTTGACATAACTACACCTCTTATTTTATTTTTTTATAGTACTCTTATTTTGATTTTCAAATATCCATTCAGAATTTTTCCATAATTCTAAATCAATTTTTTCTTCCTTAGGCATTGGTTTAAAAGCTTTTATGCTAAGGGAATTCGAAACTACAGAAACTGAACTGAATGCCATCGCACCTCCTGCTATCATCGGATTTAATAATCCAAAGGCTGCAAATGGAATTCCAAGTATATTGTAGAAGAATGCCCAAAACAGATTTTGCTTGATTTTATTCATAGTTATTTTGGATAGCCTGATTGCGGCAGGAATGGTTCTGAGATCTCCTCTCATAAGAGTTATATCCGCTGCTTCAATTGCAACATCGGTTCCAGTACCTATTATTTTTCCATCTACGGGTATCTTCTCTCCTGGCCTTACGACGATGACATCACCAACCTCTACATCATCTATAAGTATATCTTCTTCTTTACCGTTTCTAATGACCCTTGCAGTCTTAGCTTGAAGCCCCATTAGTTTCTTTATGGCCTCAGAGGTTTTTCCTTTTGCTATTGACTCAAGATATTTTCCTAATAGTATAAGAGTAATAACTACAGCGGCTGCTTCAAAATAGAGGTCCTTCATCATCATTTTTGGTTTCATTGATTGAAATAACACATTATACACACTATAAAAATATGCAGCTGACGTTCCCAGAGAAATAAGCACATCCATATTCGAGCTCTTTGCTTTCAGAGCATAATATGCATTTTTGTAAAACCTAGCTCCAATTAAAAACTGAACTGGAGTAGTAATAGTAAGCTGAAAATATTGGTTGTGCAGGAAAGCCACATCAATATTTATAATTGAAAGTAGCATTGCCAATAAAATATGTTAATCCTCCTTCAAAGCTATGTCAATAGGTAAATAAATTTCTTTTGTCCGTAATATTCTACAATATTTCAAGTCAATGAAATCTCTTTTTTACATACCAACCCTATCGAATAGGAGGTAGCTGATTATTTCAGCTACCGACCTTTCACACCACCGTACGTACCGTTCGGTATACGGCGGTTCAATAGAATTAACTTACTTTCATGTACTGTTCCAATAAAGATATTAAA
>JAEWMS010000075.1 GCA_023393115.1 Bacillota bacterium | reverse complement strand
CCAGTCTCCCATATTCAATTTTCAAAATGCATCTGTAGATGCTTTGTTTGCTATACTCTTTTTACCCAACTAAAATTCTAAATAATATTTACATTTTCTATTGACTATTCATAGTTGGTCTCCTTTCCATCTGTTACCAGTCATATATCACATTCATATATCACTAATTGAATATCTTATGATTTCAGATGCGTCTACTTTTTATAGGTAATGGTGTCGGGGAAGACGGCCTTAAGAGGATCTAAATATATATAATCCTTAACGCTGAAATCATATTTGATCAACTTATTTTGGATTGACCATTTTGTAACACTGTCCAGCTGATCAACATCCTGCTGACTCAGTCTGATGTCAAAAATTGTATCTCCCAACACCTTAGCTATATTCTCCTCGGGTATTTTAAAGTTGTCTTTTACAATTTTTGCTGCTTCCTTTGGATCGGCGTTGATTATATCAACTGATTCCTTTAATGCCTTTAGTAGGCGCTGAATACCTTCGCTGTTTTTATCAAGATATACTTTTTTCAGCATTAGGAAGCCCTGGGGAGCAAACCCAATCAAATTGTAATCTCCAAGACTTTTACCTCCCAGTTCTTCAACCTGATTGCTAATATCGGCACCTGCCCAGATTGCATCAGCATCACCCGATTTTACAAGTGCAAGTCCCTCTGCTGTACTGCTGATATAAAGAGGATTTACCGATTTGGGGTCAATTCCGAATTTTGTAAAGGTCTGTGCCCAGACATATTCATTTACCGTTCCTTTTTGAACTACTACCGATTTACCGGACAAATCTTCTACTTTTTGAATATTGTCTTTAAGAACATATAATTTTGCTGCACTTAACTTGTTACCGGCTATAAAGGAAATAAATTGCAGCTCACTCGCCCCGCCCAACCGGCTTACCGCCGCAAAATCCATAGCTTCACCTATGTCTGCCTGATCAAGCTGAACAGCATTTATAGTGTCAATTCCATAAGCGTAAGTCTGAAAGTTTGCTTCAATATTGTATTTTTCAAGAAGTCCTTTATTTTTAGCAACCCAGAAAGGATATGCAAAGGTACCTGAATCTACGGCAACGTTAATCTTAAATGTTTCTGTATTTCCTGAAGCCTTGCTTGATTCTCCAGCTGTCGTTTTGGCTTCTGTTTTTGAGGCCACAGCCTTTGAAGCATCATTTTCATTGTTTCCACAGCCGGTTATTCCACCTATCATCAGGCCTACTGTAATTAAAGCTGCAGTTAAAATTTTTAATTTATTGTTTTTCATATTTTCTCCCTTCTACGCACACTGGCGTATTTAAATTGTTATAAGTTACCTTGTGGGTTTTTACAGCTGATATCGCAATGTTTAAAAAAACAAAGGATAATCGCAGTAATTTACTGGAATTATCCTTTAGTTTTCTAATCAGATATATTACCTTATTGTAAATATTAAATTAACTATACTCATGCGTTTTGATATGTTCATTTCATATTATTCCGCTATGTATGTTTATATTTAATATTATATTTACAATATTGTTGTTCATCAATAGAAGAAATTTAGATATTTAGCCGACTTTATTTTGGTCAGAAATTTATTTTAATGTATTTATTTTGTTACCTAGGTCAATAAATTCATTATAGGTTTTTTGAGTCCCAATATTAATACTCATCTCTGAAGTTGGGCGAAATCCGAATTTTTCATATATTCTGCGGGCATTTTCGCTGGCAGAAATAAGCTTCAGCTCGGCAACTCCCTTTTCCAGTCCCCATAATTTTACCTCTTCAAGAAGTCTTGAAGCCAGACCCTTGCCACGGTATTCAGGCTCAGTATATACATCAATAACCCAGCCGTAATAACCCGGTTTAAACAAATAGTATGGAAAATCGCTTTTTAGCAGCAACCCTGCAACCGCTGCAGGCTGGCCCTCCTTCTCTCTGTCATAGGCAAAGAAATGAAGCATATCCTTTCTTTTGTATGCTTCATTATAATCCTTAAGCAGAGTGGAATCCAAATCATCCCTGAAGGCTTCCCCAGGAACACCCGTATCCCTGAATAGTTTTTTTCTCAAAGCTAATGCAATGGGAATATCCTTTTCCTCGGCTGCTCTTATAAAGAACTTATCATTATAGAATTTCACACCTTCAAGTTTCATATTAGCCCCTACCTTTTTTACTCATTCCTGCCCATCAACTTATTAAGGCTGTCCAGCAGGTATTCTTCGGTCTTTCCTGACGGCAGCACAGCTTTCATACCGTAAAGTGCGGCACTGTTCCCTTTTGCAGCCTCTGGAGAATTCTTTACTTCAACTACAGCAGCTTTCAGGTCACTCAGAAAGCTTCCGACAACAGCTTCATGCGCCGGCGTCACCATAAAATGCAGACAGTCCGGATTTGTTTGCTGATCAATAACCCAACCCTTCTCCTCCAGTATATCTGCCAGAGTATGAATATTTATACTGTCAGAGCCAAATGCAAAGACGCCGGCTTCAGGTTTACCGAGTATGTACAGTTCAGGTATGTCATCAATGCCGTCCTTGAGTTTTACGGTTATGTTCATAATAGTCCGGGCAAGTTTCTGATAACCCTCCCGGCCCAGATAGTTCAAAACAGCATATGCCGAGGCAATTGCTCCGCCGGGTCTGGTTCCTGTGGCTGAAGGTGATACAAACAAGCCGCCCGGCCAGTCTGCATATGCAAAATACTGATATCTCCGTAGCTCACTGTTTCTATAAAGGATTGCCGACACTCCCTTTGCAGCAAAGCCGTATTTATGAAGATCAGCTGATATTGAGCTTACGCCCGGAACAGTAAAATCGAAATCAGGAACCGGATAGCCAATATCCTTTATAAAGGGCAGGATAAAGCCTCCCAGACACGCATCCACGTGGAACCTTAGGCCATACTTTATTGCAAGCTGACCCATCTCAGCTATGGGATCAACAATTCCCTGAGGATAAGCCGGTGCTGAACCCACGATGAGTATCGTATTTGGTGTAATTGCCTTTTCAAGTGCGTTTAAATCTGCTTTATACTCATTAGTTAGCGGTATATGTACAGCCTTGACACCAAAATAGTGGGCTGCCTTTTCAAAAGAGGCGTGGGCTGATACAGGTAAAATCATCTCAGGCTCCTTTATTTCGGGATGAAGAGCCCTAGCCTCATCTCTGTATGTTTTAACAGCCATCAGAATACTTTCGCTGCCTCCGCTGGTCAGACTTCCTGCAGTCTCTTCATCACCGTGAAACAGGTCGGCAGCCATGGAAAGAATGTCATTTTCAAATTGACGGAGGCTGTTGAAGACTGTGGGATTTAGCGCATTTGCATGGAAAAACTTCAAATAGGCTTCTTCAGCTACTTTTGTTATCTCTTCTCCAGCATAGTAAACAAGACTCCAGGTCTTTCCTTCTTTCCAGTTCCCATCACGCTTCTTAAGTTCATCCATATTTGAAAAAATAGTATTAGAATCAGTACTTTCATATGGAAATTTAAGCATATTAACCTCCATGAGCCACAATTGTGGCCACAAATAGTAATGAAATAGCCATATAACGGCCACAAAATATATTATAGGGGACATCTTGCCAAATCGGCATCTGGATGATTTCCGCAGCGTCTGTAGTTATCCAGATCCACCGGCAGGTTATATTTCTCACGAAGGCCCTGAAGTCCAGCAGCCAATTTAACATAGTATTCGAGGGAAGGAATTGTCTGATCATGGAATACAGTTCCCGGAAGAGTGTTCCATACGCAATATACCGCATTAACCCCTCGTTCTGCCAGAACCTCGGCCTCTTCCAGTGTAGACTTCAAAGCATCCTCTTCACTGCTGAAGCCGTTTGGTTTAGCCAACTCTACTCCTCCAACCAACCCTGTATTTACATTTCCTTTTCCAAATATATCAACAGCAGTATAAAGACGCTCTTTCCATCCCTCATAGCCCACCCATTTGGCCTTCCCCGGGCAGATCCAGTTGAATTTATCTTCATTTAAAACTTCAATATCAGCTGTATAAGTCATTAGGCCGGTTTCTTCATACAGACGTCTCAACTGCCTTTCGTTAAGCGCTGTTGAAATCAGCTGACTTGGGAATCTCCTGGTTTTGAAGTTTCTTCCTATAGCCTTGAGTATTTCAATGTAATTATCCAACTCTTCATCGAAGGGTTCATTACCCTGAATTATTGAACCTCCGGTAAGGAGTATATTTGCAAAACGTCCGGGCTGCTTGATAGCTTCTCCTACACTTTCGGCTATATCCTCGGCATTTAGCTTTAAAGCCTTTTGATCCTTGTGCTTGTGATATGTAGCTGAAATTGCACAGAATTTGCAACCCTGTCCCTTGTCCCAGAAATGGCAGTATTGATAAGGGTTTATATCCAACCGCTGTGGACGTGCACCTACAATCTTCCACATTGGCACCCCGGAACTGGTTACCTTGTTGTAATAGTCGGGCTTATACCAGTATTCCACTTCCTCAATAATCTCACCATTATCAGTAAGAACCGTTTTCCCATCAATAAAATCAACAACATATGGAGTCTGTTTTGTGGGAAAGGGCGCTGACATAATAGTAGTTCCATCCCTCAGCATCAGAGAGCAAGGAATGGCATTGGCCTGCATATCCACGTTATACCCTATATATTCCACCTGGTGGATGGATACGTCCACTGCTTCCAGCGCCCGTTTAGTATAGGTTATGGTTCTTCTCTGGACATCAGTTTTGATAATAACAAAGGGTGATATGTTTTTATATTTATTGATAACTTCCTGAAGACTTAGTGATTTCTCCATTATTGACCTCCTTAAATAAAATACTCAATATCGGTCTCAAATTCCGCAAAGAATTCCTCAAATATTTCATTCCTGATTTTAGTATATTGTGGATTTTTCCGGTTTCTTGGCCTTGGAACATCGTTTTTTACAATCTTCTTTATAGTCCCGGGTCTCTGGGACATCAGCACAACTCTGTCGGCCAGGTAAACAGCCTCGTCAATATCATGAGTTACCAGAATCATTGTAGTTTTTTCTTTGCGCCAGATTTTAAGTATCTCCTGCTGCATATTTATTCTGGTAAAAGCATCCAATGCGCCAAAGGGCTCATCCAGCAAAAGCATATCCGGGTTATTTACCAAGGCCCTTGCAATACTGGCGCGTTGCTGCATTCCTCCCGAAAGCTGATACGGATAAGCTTTTCCGAAGTTCTCCAGCCCCACCAGTTCCAAGTGCTGTTGTACTATATCTTTCTTCTCCCTGGAATTTCCCTGCTTTATTTCAGGGGCATCTCTGAGTCCGAATTCCACATTTTTTTCCACCGTAAGCCATGGAAGCAGTCTTGATTCCTGAAATACGAAGCCACGGTCTACAGATGGCTTTCTTACCTCTTGTTCCTTAAACAGACAGTTTCCGGTATAGCCCTGCTCAAGACCTCCGATTATCCGAAGCAGCGTACTTTTACCACAGCCACTGGCTCCTACTATACAAATAAATTCACCTTTTGAAATTGTAAGGTTTATGTTATTTAAAACCTGAAGTGTGCCCGAATCAATAGTAAATTTAATATCTAAATCTTTTATTTCCAGAATTTTTTTATCTGCATCAGTCATCAGGTTACCTCCGTTCTATCGAATAAAGTTAACAACATTTATTTACTGGTTATATTCCATTTCAGAACCAGCTTCTCAATTATTCTAAGGAATGTGTCAAGTAGCAGTCCCACTACTCCTATAGAAATAACACCGGCAAGCATAACATCCGGTTGAGACAATTGTCCGGCATATGATATAAGATAGCCTATGCCCGAGGAAGCTGCTATCAGTTCTGCACCAACAACACTCATCCAGGCTATTCCAAGGCCAATACGTACACCTGTAAAAATCGCCGGCAGCGCTGACGGGAATATAACTTTTAATAAAATTCTAGCTGGGCTTTTTTCCAGAGAGTGGGCTACCTCAAGATATTTTTTATCCGTACTTTGAATACCATGGACTGTATTAAGCATTACCGGAAAAAAAGTACCAAAGGCAATTACTGTCACTTTCGAGGATTCATCAATCCCCATCCAGAGAATTAATATTGGAACCCACGCAATTATAGGAATTGGGCGGATTATACCAAAAACCAGAGTCATGGCACTCTCAAATTTTCTGATTAACCCCATTAGTGTTCCGGCTGTTATTCCAAACAAACACCCAACAATATATCCCTTTAATACACGAAGAAGGCTGACACTCAAATGCTGAAACAATTCTCCGCTTTGTGCCATGGCAACAAGTGTGTCGCCAATTGTATATGGTGAAGGCAATACAGATGCATTTATTTTACCGTTATCACTGGCTATTTGCCATACAACTACTATAAGGACAGGTGTTAGAAACATTAGAAAAATATTCAGGCGTTTATCAAAGCGACTTAACTTACTATTCATTTTAAAACTCATATACCAACTTCACCCCCATGAATATCTGCTATACTCAATAATTCAGGCCATCATTTCAATAGGCTAAAATAGCACAGGCAGGATGAATTACATTCACCCTGCTCAGGCGGTTTAAACATTATTGCAAAAGCTGTAAAAGCCAGAATAGTGATTTATATAGAAATTTCTTAGACTTTTACTTTTGGATACCTGCTAATTTTAAATATTGTGTATCTACAAGTGAATCAACGTCTACATCCTTCTTAAGGATCTGATATTTTCTCAGGAATGTCTGTGATTCCTTAATTGAAGCTATATCCTCAGTACTTAAGCCTATATCATCAACAATTACTTTGGAGAACATAGGTGCCAGAACACTCGGGTCAACACCGGCATCAGCTCCCACGAGCTTAAGTGCCTCCTCCTGATTCTGAGCTATCCATTTTCCTGCCTTGTCAAGGACCTTCAGAACTCTGGCAGTTGCATCAGGATGCTGCTGCAAGAAAGGATTATTGGCAATAATTACATCTACTTCCTTTTTATAGCCCACACCATCAGCTAATTTGTCGGTAATGCCCTTTGCTAAAGTCGTACTTGAATAGGGTTCCCAGGTAACTGCTGCATCAATATTTCCTGATACAAGACTTGAAACTATATCACCGGGCATAAGGTTAACCTGTTGAATATCCTCCGGCTTTAGATTCACTGATTCCAAATATATGTATAGCAGCTGATGGCAGGTTGATCCGATGGTCACACCGACCTTTTTACCTTTTAATTCTGCTATGGTCTTTATTCCTGACTTTTTGGTTACAAGCAGGCTATTAACCTGATTAGAACTGATATATTTTCCAACAATTTTAATATCCACATTGTTCGCTTTTGCTGAAAGTGCAGGTATGTCACCAGTTTGACCGAAATCCAGTTCACCTGCTGTCAGAGAGGTAACCAGCGCAGGTCCGGACTGGAATTTACTGAATTGGAAAGTGATATTATCCTTTTCAAATTCCTCTTTGAAGAAGCCCTTTTTATCAGCAATTACGACCTGTGAATGACCAGGTTGATAACCATATCTGATGACAATATTCTTATCAGACGAGGTACCGGTTTCACTATCCTTCACTGAGGAACTTGCTTCACTACTCTGCACCGAGGTACTTGCTGCACTGCTCTGCACCGAGGTACTTGCTGCGCTGCTCTGCACAGAGGTATCAACGGCTCCGCATCCAACAGTCGCAGTCACAAGTAATATTGATAAAGCCAATGATAGCACTCTTTTCACTTTTTTATTTTCTAACATAGAAATGCCTCCTTATAACGCTAAGCGTTAATTTATTTTGCCAACCTATCAAGATGCAATAAAAGTGGATGATTTTTTTCCTCTTCCGCTTTTCTGACCTTATAGGTTTCTTCTCTTACTTCTTCAGGTTCTATTATCCATACTGCAGCCAGATCAGCATCTTCAATGCTCTGTCTTATGAATTTGTAATAGTGCTCAAATACCGGTCCGGTTATGTGACACTTAACAGGAGTCCCTTTTATCTGAACACTTCTGCCATCTTCGGATTTAACTGATACTGCAACCTTTTTTTTGAACCAAATGCTATATACAAGATTGCTGTTGGTTCTTGAGGACTCCAGAAGCTCCAGAAAAATTAGATTTCCCTCGGAGTCAATATTTATTGAACCTTTAAAAACCACATGGGGCTCACCATTCTTATCCGTGGTTGCCAGCACCTTAACAGCCTTTTCTCCTGTAATCAGTTCGATGGTTTCTTTCTCAAGTTTTGTAGCCATAATTTTATCCCCCTTCTAAAGTACCCGGTCCAAATCTGAATCAGGATGGTTGCCGCATCGTCTATAGTTATCCATATCTATTGAAAGTCCATATTTTTTACGAAGTTCATAAAGCCCCTTGCTTAACTTGACATAATACTCAAGGGATGGATTATTCTGATTCTGAAATACAGAGCCGGGATATGGAACCCAGACACAGTGTACAGTGCTTACTCCGTGCTGTGCGAAATCTTCTGCTTCTTCAAGAGTAGCTTTAAGGGCATCCTCTTCTGTGGTAAAGCCTCCGGGCTGTGCTGTTTCAACCCCTCCGACAATTCCGGTATTAACATATCCTCTTCCAAATATATCAACGGCTGCAAATATACGGCGTTTCCACTCTTTATAGCCAATATGCTTGTTTTTTCCCGGACAAATTGAGGAAAACAGCTTTTCATTCAATACTTCCATATCAGAGGTGAAGGACATTACTCCGGTATTTTCATATATCCGCGCCAACTGCTTTTCAGAAAATGCAGAGGATATTATTTGACTGGGGAATCTCTTTGTTTTGAAATTCCGGCCTATAGCCTGCAGAATTTCAATATACATTTCCACCTCGTCATCAAAAATCTCTTCACCGCTTAAAATTGAGCCTGCTGTCATTTTTATGTTTGTAAAGCGGCCCGGCTGTTTTAATGCCTCCCGAACTGTTTCGAAAACATCCTCCGGATCAAGTCTGGCTGGCTTATTGAACTCACGTTTGCTTTTATGAAAATTTGCTCCCATATTACAGAACCGGCAGCCGTCTCCCTTATCCCAGAAGTGACAATAGCTGTATGGGTCGATATCCAGTCTTTGTGGCCTAGCTGTCGCTATCTGCCACATGGGTTTTCCTGAGGTTGTGAGCTTATCCTGAAAGTCCGGTTTATACCAATATTCCACTTCTTCAATAAGCTCTCCGCCATCAGTAAGGTATAGCTTTCCATCTACTTCATCAACCACATAGGGATCATTTCTTAAAGTAGGAACAGGGCCGGTAAGTATTGAAAGTCCATCTCTCAGGATTAAAGATACCGGCATATAGTCGTGCTTTTCTCCAACCGAACCAAAGATTCCTCTGGCCTGAACTTGATGAATGTTCTTATCGGCAGCTTCCAATGCCTTCTCACTGTAAACCACTGTTCTGCGTTGAACGTCGGCTTTAATTATAGCAAAGGGAGATACGTCGCTATTTTTTTCTATTACCTCTTTAAGAGTCAGCTCAGTTTTGTTTCTATTCAATAATTCCATAGCCATGGATGCTGTTCTCCTTATAAGTACTTTTTAATAGCTTCAACTTTGTCCAGTCTTTCCCAGGGAAGATCTATATCAGTTCTTCCAAAATGGCCGTAGGCTGCTGTTTGTTTGTAAATAGGCTTTCTTAAGTCCAGAGCATCAATTATTGCTGCCGGCCTTAAATCAAATTCTTTCCCGATTATGTAAACGATTTTTTCCTCCGAAAGCTTACCTGTGCCGAAGGTGTCAACTGTGATGGAAACAGGTCTGGCAACTCCTATTGCATATGCAACTTCGATTTCCAGTTTGTCTGCAACGCCGGCAGCTACAAGGTTTTTAGCTACCCATCTGGCAGCATAGGCTGCTGATCTGTCAACTTTTGTTGGGTCCTTTCCTGAAAAGGCTCCGCCACCATGTCTTCCAACACCGCCATATGTATCAACAATAATTTTTCTTCCTGTCAGACCTGCATCACCTTGAGGTCCTCCAATAACAAATCTTCCGGTAGGATTTACAAAATACTTGGTTTTGTCATCAAGCAAATTAGCTGGTATTACTTCTGTAATTACATATTTGATAATGTCTTCCCTGATCTGCTGTAATGTTACCTCTTCACTATGCTGTGTTGAAATAACCACTGTATCTATTCTTTTAGCAATACCATTATCGTCGAATTCAACAGTCACCTGAGATTTTCCATCGGGCCTCAAATATTTAAGAATACCGTTCTTTCTCACTTCTGTCAGCCTTCTGGTCAGACGGTGAGCATATGAAATTGTTATGGGAAGATATTCAGGTGTTTCGTTGGTTGCATATCCGAACATCATGCCCTGATCTCCTGCACCTGTACCAAAGTCTTCATTTGAATCGCTGGCCTTTGACTCATAAGCCTTGTCAACACCCAGTGCGATATCAGCCGACTGTTCATCAATTGATGTCAAAACCGCAATTGAGTCAGCATCAAAGCCATCTGCATTTTTTGTATAACCTATTTCTCTGATCGTATTTCTTATAATTTTTGGTATATCAACATATGCATTAGTAGATATTTCACCTACTACTAAAGCCAATCCTGTTGCAACCGTTGTTTCAGCAGCTACTCTTGAATATGGGTCCTGCTCTATTAATGCATCCAGTATTGCATCTGAAATCTGATCGCATATTTTGTCCGGATGTCCTTCCGTTACTGATTCTGAAGTAAATAATCTAGCCATAAATTTAATCTCCTTTTTTAAATAGATTTATTAAGAAGGCAGAAACAAAATCATATTTACCTGCCTCTCACACTGCAAGTTAAAATATACTATTCCGATATGTTTATTTTATTCTCATGTATTTTGCATTACAATGGAGTAAATTTTGATTATTGGTAGACTAAATTTAGATTCATTGTCTCTCATTCGTAATTATTACCATACATATCAACAAAAAAGTGGATAAACAAATGCAGGTTCATAACAATGTTATGAACCCGCATTTCCAGCAATCAGCTTATAAAATATTTGAAGTGTTTTATGATCTTCCCCCGCCCATATAGTAAAGGAATTCAACTGTATCTCCTTCTTTAATTAAAAAATTATTATATTCATCTCTGGGAACTATCTCGTCATTGACCTGAACTGTCACATATTCCTGCATTTCAACATAACCCTGATTTAACAGTCCGCTAATATTTACTTCCTTTTCAAGTATAGTTTCCTTCCCATTTACAGTAATCAACATAATACAACCCTCCTTTTATATATTTACACCCGAAAGCTCAACTCAAAATCTATTTAATTCATATTCCATTAATAGTAATTAATCACAAGCATATTACGTGTTGCGGTTAACTATATTTTTTACAAGGATGGCCAGTTGATGAAGGTTTTCCTTAAGCAAGTATGCACAGCAGCTGTTTTTCATGGCAAACTTTATAGTTTCAGGAGATACATCCTCTGAAACTATGATGAACGGTGTTTTTGGAGCCAGTTCATTTCGTGTAAACAAAGCTTGAATTGCATTAAAATGAGGTGTCGAATTATCAGACAGGATAATATCAAACTTATTAAGGCCTAAAGCCTGTCTCATGGCATCTTCACTAGACACGTACAGACTTTCCACCTCAAATCCACCTCTTTTTAACTCAAGAACATTCAAATCTGCTATATATTTAAATTCTTCAATTATTAAGACTTTTATTTTCTGCATATGAACCTCCGGGTCAGACATTTTGTCAATTATATATTATAAATTTTCCATTATTAACTGACAACAAGACTAAATTTAGGTTTTAAGTGGTTTATATTTATATATTCTCATTTGAAAATTGACTTTACAAAGATATATGTCATTATACTTATTAAACAAATATTTTTAGTATGTTTTATAATTGACAAATTGCAGTAAAAAATTGTATACTTTACATATATTTATAGTATGTTATAAATTTTACCCTTGAAAATTTATCGTATTGGAGTGATTGCCATAAATAACAATATAACAGATCTTAAAAATCCGAATACTATAGACTTTCAGGAAATGGCAAGCAAGCTTCAGATATCAAATAATGAGTTGCATGCTTTCAATTATACCATTTCACATGAAATAAAGGCTCCTGTCAGGGCAATTGACGGTTATGCAAGAATTTTCATTGAGGATTATAATAATACCGTTAACAGTGAGGGTATTGAGCTTATTCAGAACATCAGGGACATATGCAGTGATACCTTAAAATTAATAAACAAGCTTTTGGAATATACCAGGTTTACTGATTTTAACCCCATACTGGAAGCATTGGATTTAAAGGAAATGATTAAAGCTGTTTTCAATGAGCTCGTAATCGGCTATTCGAAAGATCATCAGATAGTTTTAGAGATTGAAGACAATATACCCTTTATTTTAGCAGATAAAGTATTAATGAAGCAGGTAATAACAAACATAATTTCAAATTCCTTAAAATTTACAAGAAATGTAGACATTGGAGTAATTTCGGTAGGCTACCTCTTTGAAAATAATGAGAACTGTTTTTACATAAGGGATAACGGTGTTGGTTTTGATATGAAGTTTTCTGAGAATCTTTTCGGTATGTTCCAGCGTATGCATTCAATAAATGATTTTGAAGGTAGCGGAGTGGGTCTTGCAATCGTTAAAAAAATTATTGAAAAGTTCGGAGGAAGAGTCTGGATTACAGGTGAAGTTGGAAAAGGTGCATGTGTTTTTTTTACCATCAGCCAAGAGAATATATTAAAATAGCGCGGACACGCCTTTTCATTACTATTTTGTGGCCACAATGTTGGCTCAAAGCCACTATTTGGCTTGGGAGGTTAATATGTATAAAGCATTGATTGTTGACGACCGGGAAATTTTTCTTCTGGAAATGGAGCGTTTGAAAGTATGGGGTGAGATATCGGGTTTTGAAATTGCCGGAAAAGCCAATAATGGCAGCCAGGCTATTGATTTACTTAAAAAGAACAAATATGACCTTGTTTTGACTGACATTAGGATGCCAATAATTGACGGGCTTCAGCTCTTAAGAGAAATAAAAAAGGATAACTTATGCCCATGTGTGGTTATTATCAGTGAATACAGTGAATTTAATTATGCCAGGCAAGGTATAGTACTGGGGGCTTTCGATTACCTTGTAAAACCCGCATCTGAAGAAAGCCTGCTTCAGGTTCTGAAAAGAGCGGTCAGCTATTTACAGGAAAACCAGAATCATAGATTACACTCCGCCTTAGATTCAGATAACAGTGACTGGGTATACCCTACCGCTGAGGAGAAGAGTATTTTTAACTATATTAAAAATAAAGATTCTTCTGCTGTTCAATTGTTCAGCAATACGGTTGATAATCTATACTTGGCCTTATCAGACAACATTATTAAGGCAGATATAATTATAAAAAAACTATATCACAATGTAATAAAAGCAGTTTATGAAGAATTTAAATGGCTTAGCAATTTTATCGGAATTAATTATTTCGAAGAAGTTGATTTTTTACATGAGGGCAAAACAGATACCTTTAAAGAGTTTTACCTGAGAAAGATAAATCATTTAATTCGGTTCATTGTTAAGTTTCAGCCCGATACACAGGATGAAAACATTCGGAACATCTGCGATTATATACTTAATAATCCTGAAACTGATCTGAAACTAAAAGTAATCGCCGAAAAATTCTTCATTAACAATACATATTTAAGCAATTCGTTCCCTGCCAAAACAGGTATTCATTTTAATGATTATGTTACCATGGTTAAGCTGACTCGGGCAGAATACCTCATTAAAAGTACAAATCTAAAGACCTATGAAATAGGTTATCAGATAGGCTATCGTGATTTAAATTATTTTATGAAACAGTTTAAAAAATTGTACGGATTAAGTCCTTCCGAATTACGTAATACTGACTATTCAGATTACCAGATTTGATTTTTTCTCCTCCGCTGTTATTGTACCTCAAATTTTCAAGCGGCACAGAAGGCAATAATTCTGAAAAAGCTCAAGTTATAAAATAGTCAGTATTAAACCCGTTGAATATGATTTGGACGGAGATACCCCTAAAACCGGTAAGAATATTATTTTTACTTCAGAAGTATTATCCGTAGTAAAAAAGGGTACCCAGGTAGCAGCACTGCAAACCATCGACCCTTTCACAGGAACAGCTCTTAAAGAAGTGGAGCCCGGTGACAAAATAATACTTTACCGGCTTGATAATGAGAATTCATATTTCTAGTTTTATTTGATCCAAAATAGTCTTTGCTGAGAACTCGGTATTAAAAGCTGCACAAAGTAAAGCGGCGGCCTTGAATCTTTGATTACAAAACCGCCACTTGGCTATATATTTTTCATTGAGCACAATGTATTGCCTGCCAAATAATGCTTTTTTATTCGTCCTTATTCAGTCCAAAAGTCCTCAGTTTCTCTAAGAATTTCATCCGTAGGTGTCAGAGTAGCTTCAATGATGGTTTTACCTGTCTTTTTCAAATAATGCTTTATCATGTAATATCCACATGCATATCCGGCGCAAAAGGGCAGACCAACTTTAATATAGCCTCTCATTTCCGCGATTTCATCTCCATAAAGATAAGAGGTTAGGTTATCCATACCTTTCACGTCTAATGCATCTTTGACCAGGGGTTTTACATAGCTATTTAATGTATCCATATCAATTTTACTAACCCAAGGCCCAAGCTTTTCTTCTCCATAGATGAAGGTGGCGTAGTTTTCCGCCAGACCTTCTGTGACCATCATACCTGCCAGAGAAATGTCATCACGCCATTTTTCAAATTGAAACCTCAAATTATGGTTGCACTCATGAGCAAGGGCTGCCGGTATACGGCCAATTGTATAAGCGTTGGGAGTAATTGCGCCAAAAATATAACCAGGTATGCCTCCATCACCTGAGTAACCATCACTAAGTATAGTATATGGACTCTGAGGATCAGCAAGGAGAATGGTATATAAATAGTTTTGGACAGGTAATTCAATACCTGCATTTACAAAGCGCCCAAGAGCATCTTCTATGGAGGATTGACAACTTCTCCAAAATGCGTCCTCAGAAATTAATTCAACTCTTTCTTTTTGGTTTTCGTCAACTTCATTAGGGGCCAAATAGCCTAACATATTACTTGCCATTACAACATCATAACCGTTTTCTTGCTTAGCCTTGAGAGGTACATTGTAACAAGCCCACTTTTTTTCAAAGGGCTTCATCATTTCATAGCGATAAATGTCATTCTTCTTTTCCAAAGGTGCGGCAATGATTTTTTTGTAGATTTCATCTGAACGAATATTTTTGATTTCCATATTAAACTCCATTTCTATTATTTCTTTATTAAGTTATAATATTACAATACACTATGACGTCGCGTGAAGGTCAATAGATTTCGATGGTATACCTTCGAATGTATACCTGTACAGATTAAGTCCTTCAGAATTACGTAATACTTACTATTCCGATTACCACATTTGTTTTTTCTCCTCCGCTGTTATTGTCCAGTAAATTTTCATGTGCTATTATAATGTAGTGTAATGGATTATTATTACCCGGAGGGGCTATGTCAGTCAGATTAAAATCACTATTAAATAGAGAAACTTTAGTTTATTTATCAACCATCTTTATATCGGTAATTTTGTTGATAGCAGGTAACAGAATTACTACAAAAAACCTTAATATTTTAAGCGGTGCAGAAGGTGTTAATGCTGAAAAAGCTAAGGTTACAAAAATAGTCAGTATTAAACCCGTTGAGTATGATTTAGGAGGAGAAACCCCTGAAACCGGTAAAAATATTATTTTTACTGCTGAAATATTATCCGGAGTAAAAAAGGGTACCGAGGTAGCAGCACTTCAAACCGTCGACCCTTTCACGGGAACAGCCCTTAAGGAAGTGGAGCCCGGTGACAAAATAATACTTTACCAACTGGATAATGAGAATTCAGAAGATGAATGGGTTTTAGGCGAATACTTGAGAACTGACTCTCTTATTATCATGGGAATTGCCTTTCTCATATTTCTAGTTTTATTTGGACGTTTTAAAGGATTTAATACCATCGTATCTCTTGCTTTTACTTGTGTTGCAATTTTCGCAGTGTTCATTCCTGCAGTTCTTCAAGGCTTTAATATATATTTCTGGTCAATAATAACCTGTATTTTTATCATAGCCATGTCTTTTCTCATTATTTACGGTGCAAACAAGAAGAGCCTTTCTGCAGGCATTGGGTGTTTTGTGGGAATACTTGTGTCGGGTTTTCTCACCCTTTTTATGGACAAGGTTTTGAAACTTACCGGCCTTGTCAATGAAGAATCCCTTTATGTCATAAGGGTTAATCCCACAAATCCAATTGATCTAAGGGCAATCATATTTGCTTCCATACTTATCGGGGCTATCGGTGCCATAATGGATGTATCCATGTCCATAGCTGCAGCCCTGGCTGAGTTGATAGACAAGCTTGAATACGCACCCTTCAGTCTTATAATTAAGTCCGGAATGGCTATTGGTAGAGACATAATGGGTACCATGGCAAACACCCTTATCCTTGCTTATATTGGAAGTTCTCTGTCTGTGGTCCTATTACTGGTTTCATATAACAGCTCAATTTTAGAGCTCATGAATAAAGAAATGATTGTTGTGGAGATTCTTCAATCACTAGTAGGAAGCTTTGGTATTTTAGTAACAATACCAATAACCTCCTTGATTTGTGCCTATCTTTTTTCAGAAGGAGTAAATACAGGTTCAAAGAAGTATAAGATTCCGAAAGCTGACGATTTTTCAGAAGAATATACAGATGGGTGGAAGTAGGACCAGAAGTCAGGAGCCAACGTAAAACTAATTTTCTCCCATTTATTTCTTGTTATAAAAATAGTTTCATAGTACAAACTAACATATCACAATACACTAATGTGAGGTTTATATGTTTGTACCGCAGAGAGTTATCTTTGAAACAGGAGCATTGAATTATCCGCTTGGAAAGCAGCTTTATTCCAGGTTTAAGGAGGATAACCTTCCCATAATAGAAAGTTCCCTATACAAAATAAAAAGCAACATACCGGGTGATACACCTGAAGCTTTATATAAAAACGGTAAGTCCACTCTGGTTGTTGGCGTAAAAAAAAGCTTAAGCTTTCAGAGCTGCAAACCTTCTGCCCACTATCAGCTTCCCCTTGTGAGCGGCTGCATCGGGCAATGTGAATACTGCTATCTAAATACTCAATTGGGAGATAAACCCTTTATAAGAGTTCATGTGAATCTTGACGAAATTTTTCAGCAAACAGATAAATATATTACAGAACGACTCCCTGAAGAGACGATTTTTGAAGGTTCAGCCACCTCTGACCCAGTTCCCGTTGAGCCATACACCGGTGCACTTAAGAGGTCCATCACATATTTTGCAACTCAGGAGAACGCACGTTTCAGGTTTGTTACGAAATATTCTGATATTGACGACTTTCTTGAGATTGAACACAACAATCATACTGAGATACGCTTTAGCCTGAATACAGAGTCAATTATAGAAGCCTATGAACACAGAACAGCTTCGGCAAAAAAACGAATAGAGGCAAGTGCAAAGCTCTACTCTGCCGGATATCCAACAGGTTTCATTATTGCTCCTGTTTTTATTTATTCCGGTTGGGAAAAAGAATATAAAGAACTGCTATTAACTTTGCGTAAGGCTTATGCAATTTCAGCATCAAGGCCTGTAACCTTTGAGGTTATATCCCACAGATATACCACCAAGGCAAAAAACAAAATAACCGAAATATTTCCTCAAACTACCCTTGACATGGAAAATGAAAAAAGGCAGTTCAAGTACGGACAATTCGGTTACGGAAAATATGTATATCCTAAGGAAACTATAGCTCAGATCAAAAATTTTTTTCAGAGAGAAATCGCTGGAATATTTGAGAACGGAGAAATAAAGTATATAATATAGTTCTTTGTTCCCGGAATGGCAGGACACTAACTAAATAAAAGTTTAATAAAATCATGCCATCTCGTCAAGCCTGTTCCTTCTCTCATTCAGATATTCGTTATCGTTTTCTGTTAAATTAGTATTACTAAAATTGCTGTTTCTGCTTACACTGTCTTTATGTATCAATGCCTCAATATCCAGTTGATTCTTTGCCTTTATCTCCTCGGCTTTAACCATGGCATCCGCTTTTATCTGCTCTTTTTTAAGCCTGAACTTGAAAATCTCCTGCATTGAAATATATAAAAAAGTTAAAGTTCCAAATATTACGACAGCGATTGCTATCATTGTATTATCATCCATACAAATCTCCTATAAAATGAATTTAGTAAAATTGTACATTTAATATAAATAAAAAATATATTATTATAAATTACCAAGTATTGTAAACACCGTTCACCACTCTATTTATTCTATTATGTGAGCAACACCGGCTTTAATAAAATCAATCAGCTCCTTTGGCTCTATCTCAACCTGGAAACCGATTTTACCTGCGCTAAAAATTATGAAGTCTATGTTTTCACAAGAACTGTCAATAACAGTCTGATAGTCTTTTTTCATTCCAATTGGAGAGCAGCCTCCTCTGATATAACCGGTTACCTTATTTATTTCATCCATCCTGATCATCTCAATGGATTTTTCTCCGACCGATTTAGCTGCCGCCTTTAGATTCAATTCCTTGCTTACAGGAATAACAAAAATAAAAAAGTTCTTACTAGCGCCTCTTGTTACAAGTGTTTTGTAAACTCTTTCCACCGGCTGTCCGATTTTATTTGCTACAGACACTCCATCAAGGGCTCCGTCCTTGTTTTCATATGTATATGTATTATACTGAATATGTGCACTGTCAAGTATTCTCATTACGTTCGTCTTCTGTATTGCCATATTAACCTCCTAAGTCACTGAAAGTGGCTTTGAGCCACCATTGCGGCCACAAAATGTAATGAATTCTATCTACTGAATATCTATTACTGCATCTCCTTTGGGAATCTGAAATGACCGATTATCCTTCCGCTTTTACTCCACTTCACAAGAATATTCTCTTCTTCAACAGCCACAGTACTGGAATTATGTATGATGTAGGGCACTCCATCCTTCCGCCGTATATCGGACACAATTGCAACGTGTTCTGTTTTGTTCAATACAACTATATCACCGGGCTGCCATTGGTACAAGTTCTTTTTGTCATAGGGCTTAACCTCTCTGGTAAGGCTTTCGGCGTATTTTTCAAAAAACACCAGCTGATTTTTTACACGCCTGAAATCTATATTGGGATCAGGTACTTTAACCCCATTGACATAATCCTCCGTACGCTCAAGAATATCCCTATCCATATTTCTTTTTAAGTCATAACCTGCATTCTTTAGTGCCCTCCAGATTACATCGGTACAAACCCCTTCCCACTCAGGAGGATATCCCCCTTCATAATATGTACTTTGATATTTGGTCTGATTCATTACCTCTTTTCTGGCACCCTCAACAATATCATCCATATCGGAGATGCCATCCATATCCATGTCTCCGTTACATACTATTTTTTCGATAGTAACCTTTCCTTTTAAAAAGAAAAATGCGTCCAGATAAACAATTTTGTTATAGCTCAGTAAAGCTATAAATCCAAGTGTTAATACAATTGACGCAATAAAGATTTTTCTTTTCATATATACCTCTTTAACCAATTTATGAATAATGGTTATCCATTACTGGAATGAGAGTTCCTCATGTTAATTATCAGCTTAGGACAATCCATATATATTCTGCTCTACACATATTCTAGCTCTCTCAGCTGTTTTTGGATCTGCCTTCAGCGAGTTTTCCATAAATTCAGGATGCTCTACAAGGAAGGCTCTCATTGTTTCTGTAGGCCTATCCAGGTATTTCATAAGCATTTCATGCTGTTTTTCCGTTATATGTTTTCCCTCTAAAGCCCCGTCAAACAAAACCTTGTCAACGTTCATCAGCGCATGAGATTCAACGCCTGCACTATTCAGCTTTTCAGTGCCGCCCTGAAGTCTGTCTATAACAACCAGACTATACTTAAGATTTCCATTCAATGCCTGAATAGCCGGTATCCACGCCCTGGTATAGCTGGAGGCTTCTGTTATTATATCAGCTATGTGAAGAACATTTCCGTTCTTAATATCCTTAATTTCTGAAGATTTGCCATCCTTATATAATACTGCAGATAAATCCTTAAAAATAGTTATGTGCGGAATATTAAGCATATCGGCAATTATAAGTGAAAAGAACCAGTCTCGTCTTTCTCCCCCTGATATATAATCTATATTTTTTATATCGAAATTACTTTTAATATACTCGCACATTGATGAAATTAGACCTCTGAATATCTCATCTGTTTCAAAGTTTTTTCGGGTCAGCTCCAGAATAATTTCCGAGCAGTCCATTTTATTCTCCTTGCATACATCTATTACCTTTAACAGATTGTTTGCCTTTTCTTCACTGCCGTAAAGAAAATGAGTATTTATATAGTACGGACCGATTTTAGAGGATGTGTACCAGAAAGGCTTGTTTTCTGGACATACTCTCACTGCGTCAGTTCTAAACAGCCATTTAATAAGTTTGTTCTTCTCCATTATTTTATGACCTCCACTTTAACTTGATGGAAAATTTCAGGTTATTTCAATTTATTCTGCTTTCGCTTTTCCTCCATGAATTCCTGCCACCACTCCTGATTCTGAATAGTGCTCAATTCGAAGTCAAGATGTTCTATGTCACCTTCCATCACAACTTGGAACTCGTCCTTACTGTTATCATAATCAACAATGGTAACTGAGGTATTGTCATGCCAGCAAATATTTTTCAAATTTTCGAGCTCATATCCGTAGAATCTGCAAAGCATAGTACGGATTGCTGCGCCGTGAGTGACTACACATACGTTTTTCCCAAGATTATTGCTGATAATATGTTTAACTTCAGCAATCAGTCTCTCATAAAACTCGGTAACGCTTTCACCGTTGGGCATTTTATGGAGATGGGGTTCTTCCTCCCAGATTTTATTTTCTTCCGGGTATAGTATGGGAAGCTGGTCAAAGGGCATATCCTCCCAGTCCCCACCGTTTATTTCTTTAAGCTTATCGGTACGGTTAATAGGGAGTTGCTTGACATCAGCAATATATTGTGCCGTTTGTAAAGTACGAGTCAGGCTGCTTGAATATATTATGTCTATAGGAACTGAGGCTAATCTCTCTGCTACTTTTTTTGCCTGTTTATGCCCCTTTTCTGTTATCTTGCTGTCAAACCATCCATGAAAGCGCCTGTTTAAATTCCCTTCCGCTTCGGCATGTCTTACGAATATAAGTCTGGTTACCATTTAATCCTCCTATAAATAAATATAGCTTCGGTTTAATTATACCAAACTTTTCAATTATTATAACGAGGCAAAATAATTTATCTGGTATCTAATCATTTTAATTGAATTCCAACTTTCCGATAATATCCTGCAAGCTACTATAACCATACTTTTTCATATATTCCCTAATTCCATCAATAATTTCTATTGGAACCAGTGGATTCACAAAATTAGCCGTACCAACCATAACTGCACTAGCACCTGCAAGCAAAAACTCTATTGCATCGTCTCCGCAGGATATACCTCCCATACCTATAACGGGTATTTTTACCGCATGGGCGACTTCGTACACCATTCTAACAGCTATGGGCTTCACAGCCGGTCCAGAAAGTCCTCCGAAATTATTGGCCAGAATTGGTTTCCTCTTGTGAATATCAATTGCCATACCAAGCAGTGTATTTATAAGTGATACGCAGTCTGCCCCGGCAGCTTCGGCAGCCCTTGCCATAATCTTTATGTCACCTACATTTGGGGATAGCTTTACGATTAAAGGCTGTTTACAGTACTTCTTTACAGACAGGGTTATTTCCTCAATAAGCCTGGGGTCTGTTCCAAACGCCATCCCTCCAGCCTTTACATTGGGGCAGGACACATTCAGCTCTATGGCATCGATATCCGAGCTTCCAAGTATCTCAGCCATTTCACAGTATTCTTCAATTGTGTTTCCTGAAATGTTAGCTATTATTCTGGTCTTATATTGCTTTAGAAATGGCAGGTCGTGTTTTTTAAAGGCCTCAACTCCCGGATTTTGAAGCCCCACACTATTAAGGATACCGGCGGGAGTTTCGGCAATTCTTGGAGGAGGATTGCCCTTACGCTCTTTAAGAGTAAGACCTTTAACAGATATACCGCCGAGTGCATTAAGATCTATGTACTCACTGTACTCCTTCCCAAAACCGTATGTTCCCGATGCCATAATGACGGGGTTTTCAAAATTAATTCCTGCTATATTTACACTTAAGTCAACATTGTTTGACATATGAATCTCCAATCTTGCTTTACTTTAGTCCCAGCTAATTTCGGTACTCCAGAAAACCGGGCCGTCTTTGCAGACATGACTGAAGCCCCAGTCGTCCTCTCCCCTTTTGGTTTTACATGCACATACCAGACAGGCTCCGATACCGCACCCCATCCTCTGTTCCATGGAAACCTGACAGGGTATACCGTTCTTTTCTGCAATAGCCGCCACCTTCTGCATCATGACAGCAGGGCCGCAAGTATAAACTATATCAGGCTTTTGCGAAAGTATACGCTGTTCCAGCAGCTCTGTGACAAAAGCCTGCTTACCGTAGGAACCGTCATCAGTAGCTATTTCCACCTGCTGTGCTGCGGCCCTGAACCGGGTTTCCAGCACCACGGCAGCTTTGGTTCTGAATCCAAGTAGCGCCGTCTTTTGCTCTGCATTACTGCTGTTTAGAAGATACAGCAGTGGGAAGGTTCCGATACCTCCTCCAACAACAACAATATTTTTATGTTTATTGTCTAAGGCAAAGGGCTTCCCTAGCGGAGCCATTATGTCAACTTCACCCATGCATTTACAGCTAAGCTTCTCAGTTCCATTACCCTTAACCTGGAAAACAATATCAAAGGTGTTTTCTGCCTTGTTAACATCGCAAATACTGATTGGCCTTCTGAGAAGTGCATCTATATCTCCACACCTTACGTTTACAAATTGTCCCGGTAATGCATTCTGTGCAACGTACTCAGACCTAATGGTCATTTTGTAAACATCGTCACAGAGCATTTGAAGATCTGCGATCTGTTCCTTTAGAACTTTTGCCATGGTTACCTCCTTTGCTGAGCTTTTGAATTAGTAACATTATATCCTGTCCATATCCAGGCAAGCTTCTTTTAAATAGTACACGAGTACGTCTTCAGTAAATGGGAAGCTCAGTTAAAATTTATAGCTTGCCGTACTATTTCATGCAATAAATTTGGGAGCAATACATTTACTGAAGCTCGTACGGGAGTACATAAAAAATTCAGTACTGGCCTGGCATCAACACCAATAACGTTCTTATATCAAAAGCTCTCAAATTTTCTATTCGAAAATGCTCAAGTTCAATACATCCAATTGACCTTCGGTCTTGCCCAGCTTGAGGCACTTAATAATGGCTGCAGCCGTATCCAGTGAGGTTAAGCAGGGTATTGACATTTCCACTGCTTTTCTTCTTATCTTGAAGCCGTCTCTATCGGGTTTTCTGCCCTTTGTAGGAGTATTAATAATCATACCCAGCTTTCCTGATTGGATCAGATCCAATATGTTAGGCGAACCTTCATCCAGCTTCTTTACAGAATTTGTTGCTATTCCGTGGTGGTTCAGCATATGAGCTGTCTTTCCGGTTGCATACAGTGTAAAGCCCAGTTTTTCAAATTCTTCTGCTATCTGAAGCAGTTCAGGCTTGTCGGAATCTCTTACAGTCATCAGTATCCCGTCACCCTTCTGAGGCAGCTTAATTCCTGATGCAATGATACCCTTGTAAAGTGCTTCGGGGAAGTTATCTGAAATTCCCAGAACCTCACCGGTGGACTTCATTTCAGGTCCTAGGCTGATATCAACATCATGGAGCTTTTCGAAGGAGAATACCGGTACCTTTACAGATACATATTCAGGTTCTTTGTACAGACCAGTTCCAAACTTAAAGTCACTGAGTTTCATACCCATCATACATTTGGTAGCAAGATTAACCATAGGAATTCCTGTAACCTTGCTGATATAAGGTACTGTTCGGCTTGACCTTGGATTAACCTCTATTACATAAACTTCATTGTTGTAAACAACATACTGTATATTTACAAGTCCTACAACATTCAAGGCCTTTGCAAGACGTTCAGTATAGTCTACAATTACATTTTTTATCTTGTCACTGACTGTTTGGGTAGGATAAACCGATATACTGTCACCGGAGTGTACGCCTGCTCTTTCCAGATGTTCCATGATACCCGGAATCAGTATGTTTTCTCCGTCACAGATAGCGTCAACTTCTATTTCCTTACCCATCATATATTTATCTATCAGAATAGGATGCTCCTGTACGGTTCTATTTATTATTTCCATAAACTCGGTAACATCCTTGTCACTGAAGGCAATTTCCATACCCTGTCCGCCAAGTACATAGGAAGGTCTTACAAGTACCGGATAACCCAGCTCATTTGCGGCTGCCAAAGCCTCTTCAAGTGTAAATATAGTTTTACCCTGTGGTCTTGGTATACCTGTCTTTTCAAGTATCTCGTCAAATTTTTCCCTGTCCTCGGCAGCGTCAACATTTTTAGGTTCAGTTCCGAATATTTTTACACCCATTTCATCAAGAGCTTTAGTCAGCTTTATTGCTGTCTGTCCGCCGAACTGTACAATGGCACCCTTGGGATTCTCGGCTTCGACAATGTTTTCAACGTCTTCAGGAGTTAGGGGCTCAAAGTAGAGCTTATCTGCGGTATCAAAGTCGGTACTCACAGTTTCAGGATTATTGTTTGCAATAATTGTTTCGTAACCCATTTCTTTAAGCGCCCATACCGAGTGGACAGAACAGTAATCAAATTCAATACCCTGACCGATTCTGATGGGGCCCGAACCTAATACCAGAACCTTTTCCTTGTCTGACTGCTTCACTTCTGAGAAATTATCATAAGTTGAGTAATAGTATGGTGTAGCCGCTTCGAACTCGGCAGCACAGGTGTCAACCATTTTGTAGGCAGCTTTAATACCTTGCTGTTTTCTAAGGCTTGTTATCTGTTCCTTTGTAGTTCCGGTAAGCTTTGCGATAATCCTGTCAGTGAAGCCCAGTTTCTTAGCCTTCCTCATAATTTCGTTAGTAAGCTGCTCAGGAGCATAGGATTTTAGTTTTTCCTCCATTAACACCAGTTCTTTAATTTTGCAGAGGAAGAAATAATCAATTTTTGTAATTTCGTGAATTTCTTCAAGTGTTACCGAGCGACGGATTGCTTCGGCTATTACAAAAATTCTTTCGTCATTTATGTCTGAAAGCTTTCTTACTAGTTCTTTTCCATCCAGCTTCTTGTAAATATCCTGTTCAAGGGTAAATATTCCTAGTTCGAGGGAACGTATTGCTTTCATTAGAGCGGCCTCAAAGGAGCTGCTGATGGACATAACCTCTCCGGTTGCCTTCATCTGCGTACCAAGAGTCCTCTTTGCCTTAACAAATTTATCGAAGGGCCATTTTGGTATCTTGACTACAACATAGTCCAGAGTAGGTTCAAAGCATGCATAGGTTTTACCTGTAACAGCATTTTTTATTTCATCCAGACCGTAGCCAATGGCTATTTTTGATGCAACCTTAGCTATAGGATAGCCGGTGGCTTTTGACGCAAGAGCAGAGGAACGGCTAACTCTTGGGTTTACCTCGATAACAGCGTATTCAAAGCTTGTGGGGTGCAAAGCGTATTGAACATTACAGCCACCCTGTATTCCCAGTGCCGATATTATTTTAAGTGCTGAGGTTCTCAGCATTTGGTATTCCTTATCGGCCAAGGTCTGGGAAGGAGCTACGACTATACTGTCGCCAGTATGTACACCGACTGGGTCAATGTTTTCCATGTTACAGACTGTAATTACATTGCCCTTGCTGTCACGCATTACTTCGTACTCTATTTCCTTCCAGCCTGAGATACATTTTTCAATGAGTACCTGATGAACACGGCTTAATCTTAAACCATGACCTCCGATTTCTCTTAATTCCTCTTCATTATTAACAATTCCTCCTCCGGTACCTCCCAGCGTATAGGCCGGTCTTACTATAACCGGATAATCTATTTCCTTTGCGAAAGCAATAGCATCCTCAATGGTTGTTACAACCTTACTTGCTATACAGGGCTCGCCTATACGTTCCATTGTATCCTTGAAGTCCTGTCTGTCCTCAGCCATCTTTATTGCTTCGGTTGCAGTTCCCAGAAGCTTTACTCCCTGCTCTTCAAGGAAGCCCGACTCGGCAAGCTCCATAGCAAGGTTAAGTCCTGTCTGTCCTCCAAGGGTAGGCAGGATGCTGTCAGGCTTCTCTGTTCTTATAATATTCTTGACAACTTCAGCTTTAAGCGGTTCTATATATACCTTATCTGCTATATTTGTATCGGTCATAATTGTGGCAGGATTACTGTTTACAAGAACAACCTCGATTCCTTCTTCCTTAAGTGCCTGACAGGCTTGAGTTCCAGCGTAATCAAACTCTGCAGCCTGACCTATGATAATGGGACCTGACCCGATGACCAGTACCTTGTGAATATCGTTACGTTTTGGCATTCTTCTCTCCTTACCGCCGCTTCGCGGCTATAATATAGTAACAAAAACATTTATGTTTTTTAGGTAAATTACATTTTTGATTGGTCTATCATATTAATAAATTCGTCAAAGAGATAAGCCGTGTCACCGGGGCCCGGTGATGCCTCAGGATGGAATTGAACTGTAAACAAAGGTGCATTCTTATATTTCAGGCCTTCTATGGTACCGTCATTCATATTTATATGGCTTATGCTCATTACTTCCGGGTTAAGGGATTCTTTCACTATGGTATAGCCATGATTTTGTGAGGTAATATAGGTCATGTCCTTCTGTAAATCCTTAACCGGATGATTACAGCCTCTATGACCGTACTTGAGTTTCTCTGTGTTTGCACCGTTTGCCAGTGCTGTAAGCTGATGTCCAAGACATATACCGAAAATAGGTTTTTTCCCTATTAGCTTCTTGATATTTTCTATTTGGAATTGACAATCCTTCGGATCTCCTGGTCCATTTGATAGCATTATTCCGTCGGGTTCTATTGCCAGAACCTCTTCGGCAGTTGCGGTACATGGGAATACATATACTTCACAATTTCTGTTAAGTAAAGACCTGACGATGTTTTTCTTAAGACCATAATCCAGAAGTGCTACTCTATACCCCTCACCACTATAGTGCTTTACTTCGGGAGTTGTTACCTGCAGCACGGGATTACTAATAATGTAGCTTTTTACTTTTGCAATTTTTTCTTCAATTCCTTCAAGGGTTTCTCCAGTCACTATTGTTCCCTTCATAGTACCCTTGTCTCTCAGTATTATGGTAAGAGCTCTTGTGTCTATACCTTCAAGTCCTATTATTTCATTCCTTTTCAAATACTCATTAAGTGATTCTATTGACCTCCAATTGCTGGGTGTCTTACATAACTCTCTTACTATAAAACCCTTTACCTGTGGCTTCAGAGATTCAATATCGTCAAAGTTTACTCCGTAATTTCCAATGAGTGGGTAAGTCATACAGACTATCTGTCCGCAATAGGAGGGATCGGTCAACACCTCCTGATACCCGGTCATTCCTGTGTTAAATACAACTTCACCTACAACCTTGCCTTCCATGCCAAAACTGTTTCCTTCAAAAACGGTTCCATCTTCAAGCAGTAAAAATGCCTTCATTCTGACCTCCACTATATCTAAAATTATCTTTGCTCAAGAGCACTGTTTAAATCATCTTTCATTCGGACAACCTCTGCTCTTGCAGCCTCTGCAAAGCTGTCTTCACCATAACGGTCCTTCCAGTTTTCAGACATGTATGCACACATTACACTTCTGGAAGCATTCACTATAGCTCCTAAGCCGTCCTTATTGAAGCTGTAGGTACAATCCTTTGCGGTTCCACCCTGTGCTCCGTATCCAGGTACAAGGATATATGCGTGCTTCATTATTGACCTCAGCAGCTTGGCCTGGTTTGGGTAAGTGGCTCCAACCACAGCTCCCACGCTACTGTATCCATATTGTCCTTTGACATTTTTACCCCAGTCGTTTACATATGCAGCCATTATTTCATAAATACTACGGCAATCCTGTGTTACAAGATCCTGAAGCTGTCCCGAGGATTTGTTTGAGGTTTTTACAAGTACGAATATTCCCTTATCATTATTGGCACAATCATCAATGAACGGCTTAATTCCATCAACTCCCAGGTATGGACTGACCGTCAGAGCGTCCACGTCAAAAGCTTTTTCCCTAATTTCTTCTGTAAGTATGGTTTCCCCCAAAAAAGCTTTTGAATATGCTTCTGCAGTGGTACCAATATCATTTCTCTTTCCATCTGCTATAACCAGCATTCCTTTACTTTTTGCGTACCTGCAGGTTTCTTCAAAGGCAATCATTCCCTCAACGCCATACATTTCGTAGTAGGCCAACTGAGGTTTTACAGCAGGCACCTGGTCATATATGGCATCTATCAACTGCTTGTTAAATTGAATGATAGCCTGAGCTGCCCCTTTCAGGTTTACCCCATATTCTTTAAAAGCTTTTTCCTTGATAAATGAGGGTACATATTCAAGCTTCGGATCCAGTCCCACAACAGTAGGATTATTCTTTTCTCTGATACCTTCAATAAGTCTGTCAATAAACATATTAACCTCCATCTACGTACTTTTGCACGTACAGAATACTAGTGAAAAACAATCTACTATTTCCCCGTTATATCAGCTGCCCCGACCTTACTACCGGATTCCCACCGATTATTGTATATTGAGGCTGTCCAAAGAGTTTGAAACCGTTAAAAGGCGAATTATTACTCTTAGATTCCAGTTTGTTTATGTCTACAGTATATTGTTCATTTATATTGAAAACCATTAGATCTGCACTAAATCCGACTTCAATTGCTCCTTTATTCAAACCAAGCATTTTCGAAGGGTTGACGCACATTTTTTGAACCAGTTGATTTAGTGTAAGATGACCCGGTTTTACCAGATAGGTTATTGCCAGTGGGAAAGCAGTTTCAAATCCAACCATTCCGTTTGCGGCCTGTTTGAATTCAACATTCTTTTCGTCCTTGTGATGAGGCGCGTGATCTGTTGATATGATATCTATGGTTCCATCCTTCAAACCCTCAATAATGGCATCTACGTCCTTTTGAGTCCTTAAAGGAGGATTTACTTTAGCGTTTGTATTAAAGCCTTCACAGGCTTGATCTGTCAGTGTAAAGTAATGTGGACAGGTTTCTGCCGTAACCCTTACACCTCTTCTTTTTGCATTTCTTATTAAATCCACACCAAGCTCGGTGCTCACGTGAGCTATATGAACGGTTGCCTTTGTATATTCTGCCAGTATGAGATCTCTTGCAATCATAACCTCCTCGGCAGGAGCCGGATTTCCTTTTAAGCCTAATATTGATGAGTAGTAGCCTTCATTCATCAGACCCTCATCAACCAGGTCAAGATCCTCGCAGTGTGAGATTATGGTTATGTCAAACATTGATGCATACTGCATTGCTTTTTTCATTAAGGACGAGTTATTTATCGGTCTTCCGTCATCTGAAAGAGCAACAGCCCCTGCAAACTTCAGTTCGCCTATTTCACTTAACTCCTCACCCTTAAGCCCTTTTGATACGGCACCTATGGGATAAACATTCACCAAACCGTCCGACTTTGCTTTATTTATAACATATTTTATCATTGCTTCATTGTCCAGAACAGGATTGGTGTTAGGCATACAGGCTACAGAGGTAAACCCACCTTTTGCAGCACTCCTTGTTCCAGATTCTATGTCTTCCTTATACTCGAAGCCCGGATCTCTCAGATGGCAATGGGCATCCACAAGCCCAGGTATTACATACATTTCATCTGCTTGTATTATCTCACAGCCTGTAGAATCAATTTCACTTTCTATTTCAGCTACAACTCCATCCTCGATCAAAATATCGGTGACCTTGTCCAGACCGCTTTTAGCATCTATAACATGTCCATTCTTAATCAATAACTTCATTCGCGCTTCCTCCAAATATATACTTCAAAATCTGCAATTCAGATTTTGGCTATGCGATAAGCGATAAACTATAGATTGCTCTCACTTTCCATCGCATTCTTCCTGGTCAATAGATATAGTAAAGCCATTCTGATGGCAACACCGTTTGTAACCTGTTCATTTATGGTGGATTGATCTCCGTCCATAACTGCTGATGAAAGCTCTACTCCCCTGTTTACAGGTCCCGGATGCATCACAAGGGCATCCTCCTTTGCCAGTCTGAGTCTCTTTTCGTCCAGCCCGAAGAATCTGGAGTATTCTCTGATGGACGGGAACAGACCCTTTTTCTGTCGTTCAAGCTGTATTCTAAGACTCATTACAACATCCGCATCAAGAATTGCTTCCTGTACAGTGCTGAATACATTTACACCAAGCTTTTCGATCCCCGGAGGAATCAAGGTTGCAGGGCCCGATACATTGACTTCGGCTCCCATTTTTGTAAGTCCCCATATATTACTTCTAGCTACTCTGCTGTGAAGGATGTCTCCAATTATTGCAACCTTTAAACCCTTCAGACTCCCTTTTTTCTCGACCATGGTAAACATGTCAAGAAGTGCCTGTGTAGGATGCTCATTCATACCATCCCCGGCATTTATTATAGAGGATTTTACGTTTTGGGCCAGAAGATGAGGTGCTCCCGACATTGGATGCCGGATTATTATTACATCTGAGCCCATACTGTCTATTGTTTTTCCTGTATCAATAAGTGTTTCTCCCTTTTGAACGCTGCTGCTGGAAGCAGAGATATTTGCAGCATTGGCACCCATATATTTTGATGCCAGTTCAAAGGAAAGTCTTGTTCTTGTGCTGTTTTCATAAAATAGAGTAATAATGGACTTTCCTTGAAGATGAGCTGTTTTTTTATTGTTGGAGCTGAGAATATACTTCATGGTTTTTGCCGTATTTAAGATATATTCAATTTCTTCAGCCGTAATATCTCTAAGCCCCAGCAAATCTTTTGACTTTAGGTTCATACTTACTCTCCCATCTATTCTTTGTTTGAAATAGTAACGCTGTTATCACCATCGATTTCCAGGACATTTACATGAACTATTTCACTTCTTGAGGTAGGAACATTTTTACCCACATAATCGGCTCTGATTGGCAGTTCACGATGCCCCCTGTCAATAAGCACTGCCAGCTGTATCATTTGTGGTCTGTTAATATCCATTAATGCATCAATTGCAGCTCTCACAGTTCTTCCGGTATAAATAACGTCATCTACAAGAACCACCTTTTTATTGACAATGTCAAAATTGATTTCTGTTCCGTTTATTACAGGATGTTCATTTAACAAGCTCAGATCATCGCGGTACAAGGTGATATCCAGAATGCCTACAGGAATCTCACAACTTTCAACGCTTTTAATTTTTTCTGCAATCCTTTTAGCAAGAGGAACCCCTCTTCTCTGAATCCCAATCAGTACAAGATTTTCAATTCCCTTATTCTTTTCAATGATCTCATGAGAAATTCTTGTAATGGCTCTGCTTATTGCGCTTTCATCCATTATTTCTGTTTTTTGCATTCTGATCATCCTCTCTTTTTTAATGATTGTTAATATATGAACTGTTTAGATATTTACTTATTTCTTATCAATAATTAGTATAACCGTTTTAATTTACTTAAGTTTACAACCTTACTGTATGATGGGTACTAAAAAAGCTCCCTGCCCAAAGCTATTAGCTTGGCAAGAAGCTTAACATATCAAAATATAACCTTTTGGTGAATCCAACCTTACAGTCAGAATCCATCCTGCGATTATAGAAATGATGTCAGTTTAATATCTCTCACCTTATAGCCTCACTGGACTAATTTAAAGGTAAATCCATTTATTTCTTAAAGCATAACATAACAAAATGTCATTGTCCATAACTAATATAAACTTTTTTTATAATTTACAATAGTAAAAATGACCGCGGCTAAAAGATGAATTTTCAAATAACTGTCCGGTCTTGTAGGAGGTATTGTTATCCATCCGGTTCTCTCCAAAAATATAAATAATTTTGTTTACTTTACTTCAGCCAGCTCCTTAATGAGTCTAGTAAAATATTCCGGTACCGGAGTCTCAAATTCCATAAGCCTACCTGTTACAGGATGCTCAAAAGTCAGCCTTCTTGCGTGAAGTACCTGTCCCTGAGTATCAAACCTTTGCTTTTTTCTCCCATATACTTCGTCACCGATTATGGGGTGATTAATATATGACATATGGACTCTTATCTGATGGGTCCTGCCTGTTTCAAGCTTTAGTTCAAGATAAGTGGCTGAAGGGAATCTTTCAAGCACCCTGAAATGGGTGATAGCATTCCTTCCTGTTTTAAGGTTTACACTCATTTTTTTTCGTTCGACAGGGTGTCTTCCTATAGGCGCATCTATTTTTCCGGCATTTTCATAAATTATTCCTTCAACCAGTGCAATATACTCTCTCTTAATATCGTGAGTCTTGAGCTTTTTTGATAGAAATTCGTGGGCATGGTTGTTTTTAGCAACTACAAGTAGTCCCGAAGTATCCTTGTCTATTCTGTGAACAATCCCAGGGCGTATTACACCATTGATGTCCGACAGACTTTCCCCGCAATGTTTCATCAAAGCGTTTACCAGTGTTCCGGAATAGTTTCCTGCGGCCGGATGCACTACCATTCCTTTTGGCTTGTTTATAACAACTATATGTTCGTCCTCATAAACAATATCCAAAGGTATCTCCTCGGCGGTTACCTGCAATACTTCTGCTGTTGGAATCTGAGCCGTTACCAGGTCACCTGTTTTAAGCTTGTAATTGGACTTGACCTGTACTCCGTTTACCTTGATATTTCCGTCCTGACAAAGTTTTTGAATATAAGACCTGGAGTATTCCTCCAATTTGCCCGCCAGCCAGGCATCTATACGAGCAGCGTTTTCATCACACTCTAAATTTAATTCCTTCAAAATTGCCTCCGAAAATTATATTTACTTTCAACTTTAGTGTTAAATTCTTTTTACATGCATCACAACATTTGATCTTTATTTTGTATCGTCGTCTGCCTTTACAGCTCCCTCTTTACTGTCTTCTTTATAAATAAACAGAATGTATATGGCTAAAAGTATTGTTCCTACTACAACAAAGCAATCTGCCACATTAAAGGTTGGAAACACATAATTTCCGAAGTGAAACTCCAGAAAATCAACTACTCTTCCTCCTCTGAATATTCTGTCAAACAGATTTCCTAACGCACCAGCAAGTATCAGCGACAGAGTAGCTCTAAGAAATTTGTCTTTATTCTTTATTAGTATCCCCAGTATTACCAGCGCAACAATAGACGTCATTATGATCAGCAGCACAGTCTTTCCCTGTAAAATACTAAAGGCAGCACCTTCATTCTCCAAATGCCTTACATAGAAAAAATTATTAATTACCGTTATTGGATTCCCTATAACCTGCTCCAACACCCACATCTTTGTTAATCTGTCCAAAGCAAATCCTACGATTATTATTAATGCCCAAATCATATAGTCTCCCGTCCCGCTGCTTTCAGCGAAAATAAATATTTATACCCCTACTGTCTGACATTCTTATGGTAAATACCACTTTGTTATATCATTAAACTTGTTCCAAACATGAGGATTAACAGCACCTCTAATATTTTTGCTGTACATCATACTTTCATTTAAAAAGTATAAACCAATATACGGCCTGTCCTCAACCACTATATTCAGTAAGCTTTTATAAAGGTTCTTTTGACTTTCACTATTACCTTCCATCAATATCTGCTGGAGATATTGGTCAGCAGTTGGGTTGCTGTATCCTGAAACATTGAGTCCCGATTGTATTTCTGCTGATGAGTATGCAAAGGACAAATCCGGAACTGATGAAATCCTGTAGCCCGACAAAGCCAAATCATATGCTCCGGTTTTCAATGCATTCATATAGCTATCCCACGGCAGCTTTACCACGTCAACAGCTATACCGTTTTTTTCAAGCTGAGATGAAATCTCTGTGGCTGTATTGAATCTATATGAATTATCTTCGTTTACAATCATTTTCAAAGTCAGCACTTTTTTACTTCCCTTTTTTACATACTTATTCTTCGAATCCAACACATAACCGCTTTGGGTAAGGAGTTCTTTTGCCTTACTCAGACCGTCATTCTGCTCAAAATTAATTAGCTGGTATATCCATGAATTCGGATTAACAGGGATTTCAGCCGGTGTTGCAATTCCTGAGGCCGCCGTATCCACCAGCTGTTTCTTATCGATCAGGTAGTTTAATGTATTCCTTAAGCGTTTATCGGTTAAAACACCTTTTTTTGTGTTTAAGGATAAAAACTCAAAGTTTTTACCGGGAAATCTTTTTAGTGTTATATCTGTTCTGCCTATATATTTTCTATATTCACTGTACTGAGCAGGAAGGACATCTATGTCTCTGGCCTGAAATGCCGCATTTGCACTGCTGGTATTATTGAAAATCTTTATTTCGATTGTTGATAGATATGGCAGCTTTAAATCAGTCTTTTTATTTTCGGATTGAACCTCTCCGGTTTTGCCTTCTGAAGAATTACTTGCCTCTTCAACTTTATCCCCCTCTGCATTCCACCATTCCTCATTCAGTTTTAGCTTAACTCCGGTTTCCTCACTATAGGAACTCATGGCGTAAGGTCCTGTTCCTACAGGTGATAGATTTGCCTTGGATTTTTTATCAGTAAGCTTTTCATTTAAAAAATGATGTGCAGGCAAAATGGGAAAAGTCAGCTCATACTTAATAAGAGAATAGGGCTGCTTGAGCTTTATTATTACATTGTTCCCGCTTGAGGTAGCTGATTCAATATACTGTACGTTTTTTTTATAAACGCTGGTAATATTTTTATCCAATAGAGTATTTATTGTAAACACAACATCTTCAGATTTAAAGGGCATCTTATCATGCCATTTAACGTTATCCTTTAGGTAAATTGTAAGAGTCAGGCCATCGGCTGATAACATGGAACTTTTAGTAAGTACCGGAACCAGCTGCTGCTCAGTATTTATAGTATATAATCCTTCATAAACAAATCCTAGAAAGTCCTGAACATATATGTTACTTGTAAGAATAGGGTTAAGAGTATCAACAGGAGTTGAAAATAGCCGTATTGCTCCCCCCTTTACCGGGCCTCTATCTACAATATCATATTTATCCTCATAGAGCTCTTCCTCGACAGCGGTGTTTCTGTCCAGATTAACGGTACAGGCACTGAGCAGAACACCTATTACAATAAATAATAATAATACTTTTAATTTCTGTTTCATTCCGTTCTATTTTCTCCTTCGTTCACAATAAATTATTACCTTAAGATAAATGTATTTTACTTAAGCATCATTATTGCGGCAAGACTTCCTGTGCATTTATGATCTCCCCTATACGAAAAGAACATATCGTTATTGCATTTTGTGCAAACGCCACTTATCAGTATATTATTATCAGGAACCCCGGCATCCGCAAGGACTCTACTGATTATCTGCTGAAGGTTAATATAATACTTTCCATTCCTACTGTCTACATATGTATCACACCAGGGATATTTGTTTTTAAAAAGTCCGTACACATCTTCTCCTACCTCGAAGCAGTCTTGGCATATTGATGGGCCTATGGCAATCTGAAGATCCTTCAAATCGCTTTTATAGATTTGCTTCATTAGTTCAAGAGCTTCCCCGGATATATTCTCAAGAGTACTTTTCCAGCCTGAATGTACCGCTGTAATTGCTTTCTTTACAGGGTCAAGCATCAATACAGGTACACAATCAGCATAAAATGTCACAAGGGGTATGCCCGGAACGTTTGTAGTAAGTCCATCATAGCCGATTATGTCGCTATCTCTGGCAAGACCCTTTCCTGCGTCCTCAGCACTGACAAATCTTATCTTATTGTCGTGTACCTGATTGGACAAAACCATTTTGTTAAAATCAACTTCAATTGCTTCAGCAATAATATGGTAGTTGGATATTACATTTTCCCTGCTGTCCTTCCTGTTGAAGCTCAGATTCAGAGAAGTACATTCACCCTTGCTCACTCCGCCATGCCTTGTGGTAAAGCAGTGAGTCAATATATTTTCATACTTTTTTAAGTTCGTAAATTCTATATACTGTAAACCATCCTTCTTATGCACACAAAATCTGTCATTACTCTTGACCATTCTTTGCCTCCCTATTACTACAAACTGAAATGCTTTAATATAACCTATTTTATAACTTATTTAGGTTATACTCCTAGCTTCAGTAATTTCACGACAGCTGATGTTCATCAAAAAGACGGTGTATCCTCTCAATTTTCACTGCCTTTCCGGTCTTGTCATCAACCTCAAGGTAAATAGCGCAAAATTGTACTCTTCCCTTTGCAACCTCAAACTTTTGAGGCATTCTTGTTATAAATCTATCTATAATAAGCTCCTTGTCCACACCGATTACTCCATCATAAGGTCCGGTCATGCCCACATCTGAAATTATTGCTGTCCCGAAGGGCAAAATCCTTTCATCTGCGGTTTGTACGTGGGTATGTGTACCTGCGAGACAGCAGATTTTACCGTCAAGATACCAGCCCAAAGCACACTTTTCCGAAGTTGCTTCAGCATGCATGTCAACAAAAACCACCTTAGTTTTTGCTTTGATAATTTCAAGCTCTCTGTCGGCAGTAGTAAAGGGACAGTCAATATCGTCCATGTATACCCTTCCCATAAGGTTTAATACAGCCATTTCCTTACCATTAGATTTAAGTATGGTATAGCCCCTTCCAGGTACATTTTGTGGAAAATTGGCTGGCCTGACTATCTTATCATCCGAATCTATAAAATTAAGTATTTCCTTTTTCGACCAGGTATGATTGCCCATAGTAATGCAATCAACTCCTGCTTTGTACAGTTCCTGCGCAATTATATATGTTATCCCGCTGCCCGCGGCACAGTTTTCTCCATTAGCAATACAAAAATCTATTTCAAGTTCTTTTCTTAACTTAGGTACACAGTCCTTTACAGCTTTCCTTCCGGGGTTTCCGTATACATCCCCAATAAAAAGTATTTTCAAGACATTTCCTCCAAAACTATTATAAATATATTATTATATCTTTAACAATTATAATACAAAAACACCAATTAAGCTAAATATAATTTTTTTAGGCAAACAAAAAAGCGTGGTTTCCCACGCTTTTTTGTTTATAACCAGCTCTAGGGCTGGATTAGTAATTACTTAGCATATTCAATAGCTCTTGTCTCCCTGAGCAGAGTGACTTTTATCTGTCCGGGATATTCAAGTTCATCTTCGATTTTCTTAACAATTTCTCTGGCTTTGAGTACGATATCTGCATCATTTACCACTTCTGGTTTTACCATGATTCTAATTTCTCTACCTGCTTGAATTGCGAAGCACTTCTCAACTCCTTCAAAGGAATTTGCTATTTCTTCAAGCTTTTCAAGACGTTTGATGTACGATTCAAGAGTTTCTCTTCTTGCACCCGGTCTTGCAGCAGATATTGAATCTGCAGCCTGTACAAGTACAGAAACTATGCTTGTAGCTTCAACATCACCGTGGTGAGAAAGGATGGCATTTATAACATCTGCGCCTTCCTTATACTTCTTGGCTACATCGGCACCTATAGTAACATGTGATCCTTCAACCTCATGGTCAATAGCCTTACCAATGTCATGAAGCAAACCAGCTCTCTTTGCTAGAGGAACATCTACTCCAAGCTCAGCCGCCATAATACCGGCCAAGTGTGATACCTCTATTGAATGGTTAAGTACGTTTTGTCCATAACTAGTCCTGAATTTCAGTTTACCAAGTAATCTTATAAGCTCTGGATGCAAGCCATGTACTCCTGTTTCAAATGCAGCGTTGTCACCCTCCTGACGGATAGTATTGTCAACTTCCTTCTTGGCTTTTTCAACCATTTCTTCAATCCTTGCAGGATGAATTCTACCGTCAAGTATAAGCTTCTCAAGTGTCAATCTTGCGACCTCTCTGCGTATGGGGTCAAATCCTGATAATATTACCGCTTCCGGTGTATCATCTATAATCAGGTCAATTCCTGTTAAGGTCTCGAGAGTTCTGATATTTCTACCCTCACGACCAATTATTCTTCCCTTCATCTCATCATTTGGTAAAGGTACTACAGAAACTGTTGCTTCAGATACGTGATCTGCAGCACACTTCTGAATAGCAGTTGCCAGAATGTCCTTGGCCTTTCTGTCTGCTTCCTGCTTCGCGTTCGCTTCGATTTCCTTAATAAGCGCAGCAGCTTCGTGCTTAACTTCATTTTCAATATTTCTGAGAAGGTACTCTTTTGCATCTTCAACAGATAACCCGGAGATTCTTTCAAGTTCCTCAGTCTGCTTTTTAACAAGCTCTTCTGAACGCTCCTGTAAAACCTCTATATCCTTGATCTTCTTGTTTAAGGCTTCGTCCTTTTGCTCAAGGGCTTCCACTTTTTTATCAAGGGTTTCTTCCTTCTGAACCAATCTTCTTTCCTGCCTCTGGAATTCATTACGTCTATCCTTGATATCTCTATCAAGTTCAATTCTGCTTTTATGAATCTCCTCTTTAGCTTCAAGAAGTGCTTCTCTCTTCTTACCTTCGCCTTGCTTTAATGCTTCTCCGACAATCCTCTGTGCTTCCTGCTCGGCACTTCCGATAGCAGCTTCAGCTTGTTTTTTTCTGGCCTCAAAGCCCTTGTTAAAAGAAATTCTGTAAGATATAAATGAAGCAATTGCTGCAATAATCAATCCAACGACTAAACCAATTAAAATGCTTGTAAGTTCGATTGTTACACACCTCCTCCTTATTCAGTTTTCAATGCTCAATTTTCAAAATTCATATTCGAAATATAGTCAATATTAACCTCTGATGTCCGAAGTATAAATGAAATTGACTTTTATGATGTTAAAGTTGGAAAGGGATAATAGATAATCCTTACTGTATCGCAAACAGTATGATCATAATCAAAAAACTGAGAGTTTATGCCTATGGCTATAATCAGTACATAAATGTACTTTAAATCGATATGAGATATAAAAACAAACCTGCATATATAATTAGCCTACATAAAGCATATATTCTGAAAGTCAACAATCTGACAAATGTGTTTTCTGATAATAATAACCTTCTACAATACAACCAACTTAATTGTCATAATCAAGTTAATTTTAATCTTTTTTAATTTTTATGTCAAGAATTAAAAATTTCATAGGTTATTGCCACGTTTTTTTGTGACATTTTCCAATAATATATTAATCCATGACTGCAGTAACTCAATATATAGTATAGTACTCGGCTTATAGCAAATTATTTTGCAGTAAGGTAGCCTTTACTGTATTTTTCATAAGCATGGCCCTGGTCATTGGTCCTACTCCGCCGGTAACTTTTGTTATTGCAGAAGCGACTTCTGACACTGTCGGGAACTGAACATCCCCCACTAATTTACCATCTGCACCGCGGGATACACCAACATCAATGACTACTGCGCCGGGTTTTACATTTTCCGGCTTAACAAATTCGGCCTTTCCTATGGCCACAACCAAAATGTCTGCACTCCTGCATATTTCAGAAATATTTGCAGTCTTTGAATGGCAAATGGTAACCGTCGCATTTTTAGCAAGCAAAAGAATTGCTTGTGGTTTTCCCACGATATTACTTCTTCCAACTATGACACAATTCTTTCCCTCAATCTGAATATCATTAGCTTCCAAAAGCTCTACAACTCCGGCAGGAGTGCATGGCAGGAATTGTGGCTTACCGATCATCAAATTACCTACATTTACAGGATGGAAGCAATCGGCATCTTTTTGAGGATTTATTGCAGCTATAACCCTATCCTCATTAATGTGCTTTGGTATTGGAAGCTGAACAAGTATTCCATTGACACTATTATCGTTATTCAAGGTTTCAATTAATTCCAACAATTCTTCTTCTGAAGTAGATGCAGGAAGAGCATATTCAAATGATTTAATTCCTATCTCGGCACAATCATTTTTCTTATGATTTACATATACTCTTGAAGCAGGATCATCCCCTACTATAATAACTGCCAGGCCGGTATTTATTCCTTTTTCTCTGAGGGCTTCAACCTTCACCTTTAGTTCTGCTTTAACTTTTGCCGCAAGTTCTGTTCCATTTAGTACTTTTGCTGACATATATAATTCCTCTCATTTGCATTTATTGTTATACGGAATAAAATTCATCCAATGTGGAAAAATCTTCTTCCTTTGGTTCTTTATATATTTTATTTTAAGGAATTAAGGTTGTCAATTTATTTAATATGCTGCTTTTTACCTTCCTGCCTTTGTCTTCCGGTAGTCGGCTTTCTGCCAGCCTGCTCATGTCTGTTGTCAAAGGATTTTGTTACTGCTTTCTTTTGTTTATTATCAATTTTCTTTCGATTACTGTCTGTTTTTCTCTGTTTACTATCAGCTTTTTTCTGGTTACTGCCTGCTTTTTTCTGGTTATTGTCTGCTTTTTTCTGGTTATTGTCTGCTTTTTTCTGACTGCTGCCGCTTGACAATATCATCCCCTTCAGAGGCTTAACAAGGCAATTTTGGCCGAAACCTATTAAATCCTCTCTATGAGCCTCTTTCAGAGCCTCCACAACAAGACGGTAGTTTTCCTTTTTCCTATACTGAAGTAAAGCCCTCTGCATTGCTTTTTCCCGGGGTAATCTAGGTACATATACCTTCTTCATATTTCTCGGGTCATATCCACTATGAAACATACATGTGGACAATGTTCCGGGCGTCGGATAGAAATCCTGTACCTGTTCAGGATTTATTCCATTTTCCTTAAGATATTCAGCAAGCTCCACAGCGGCATTCAAATCACTTCCGGGATGGCTGGAAATCAGGTAAGGAACAAGGTACTGTTCTTTATTTATTTTTCTGTTAATATCATAGAATTTCTTTACAAAGCGGTCATATAGCTTCCGGTCAGGTTTACCCATTTTCTCAAGTACTCTATCTACTACGTGTTCAGGTGCAACTTTTAATTGTCCGCTGACATGATGTTCACACAGTTCAGTAAAGAAATCATCATTTTTATCCAGCATCAGATAATCATACCTGATACCCGAACGTATAAATACTTTTTTAACCTCCGGAAGGGCTCTGAGCTTCCTCAATAAATCCAGATACTCGGAATGATCCACTTTCAGATTTTTACAAGGATTTGGATGAAGGCACTGCCTGTCCTTACACACTCCGTGTTTGACCTGATTTTCACAGGCTACACTTCTGAAATTAGCAGTTGGCCCCCCCACATCGTGAATATAGCCTTTAAAGCCTTCGGTCCAGATAAGCTTCTTTGCCTCATTTATAACTGAAGCCTGACTGCGTTTCTGTATCACTCTTCCCTGATGAAAATTCAAAGCACAGAACGAACATCCCCCATAGCAGCCTCTATGGCTTGTTATACTGAATTCTACTTCAGTAATTGCAGGAATCCCACCCCATTTCTCATAAACCGGGTGGTAGGTTCTTTCATAGGGAAGTGCATAAACCTTGTCCAGTTCAGAGACAGACATGGGCAGGGATGGAGGGTTTTGTACCAGATACCTGTCCCCATGTTTTTGAACCAATATTCTTCCGCTTATGGCATCCTGTTCATTATATTGAATTTTAAAGGCTTCGGCGTAGGCTTTCTTGTCTTCAGCCACCTCTTCGAAGGAAGGCAATACAGCTACTTTCTTTGAGCCATTGGATGCTATGGCATCCCTGATTTCTTCAGGAAGCTCATCATAGGCGGCAAGATAACAACACCCACGGGTATGTTTTATACTGGATATGGGAACATCCTTTCTCAACAGCTTTGCTATTTCGACAATAGGTTTTTCTCCCATCCCATAGGATAAAATATCGGCTTTTGCATCGAGAAGTATCGACCTTCTAACCTTGTCGTCCCAATAGTCATAATGGGCAAATCTTCTGAGACTGGCCTCTATTCCTCCAATTATAACAGGCGTATCCTTAAATATTTCCTTTATTTTATTAGCATAAACTATTACTGCACGGTCAGGCCTGTAACCTGCCTTCCCTCCGGGAGAATAAAGATCGTTTGACCTCTTTTTCCTGCTTGCAGTATAATGATTAACCATTGAATCTATAACACCGGAGGATATAAGGACACCATATTTAGGACGTCCTAACCTCTTAAAGTCTTCACTGTTTTTCCAGTTGGGCTGAGCAATTATGCCGACTTTAAAGCCCTCACTTTCCAGAACCCTTGTAATTATCGCATGTCCAAAGCTTGGATGGTCTACATATGCATCTCCACTGATGTACAGAAAATCCAACTGCTCCCAACCGCGATCATTCATATCTTCAAAGCTTATTGGTAAAAAAGCCATTAAAATCGTCCTTTTCAATAATTTAAACTACATGATTCTTACTACTAGATCTTATATCTTCGGCAAACAAAGACAGTATTATTCTAACACAAAAAAGTGAATAATGAATAGGGAATGGTGAAGAGTGAAGAGTTATGGTTGACTTTCTTAGGGTAACAAAAAATATAGGGTATTGTATGTATAAAATTAATATTGTATATATTTAGGATTGTAATCCGCTATGTAGAAAGCACATGTACAGAGCACTGAGACGACTTTTTCTCGTTCTACTTTTAGTACCTGTTTCTTTAATACTTCCATCAAATCAGGCAGAATAAAACTTTCTATTCTGTCTGTTTTAGTTATATACCATGCTTTTTCAATATTCTGCCTATTTACGCTATTACATTCTTCACGATTAACCGCAAATTTCAAATAATTACGGTTTCTGTTTTCCTTGTTTACTCTTTGCTTATATGTTCCTTTAATTAATTCGTCTAATGAAACCACATAATCAATATAACATTCATCGGGTATTGATTTCATATGGTAAAATGATTCAACCATTGGATAATTTATATATAGTTTACCCGTATCAGATGATTCATTAAAATATTGCAACATTTCCAGTATCTTTCCACTGGAAAACAATTGATCGTGAGGTTCAAAATCAAATACTAAAATGATATCAGAATAATGTACATCAAAAATTTTCTTTCTTTCGGAATCCATTTCTTTTTCCTTAAGTAATTGAAGTAGATCTATTGAATCAGGATTCCCTTCAGCAAACATTTGATTATACAGTACATAGATATTAGTATTATATGATACCACCTCATGTTTGCTATCAATACCATATATATGCAATAAATGGTTAAAAAGTCTTAAATCAGTTTTTGCTCCTTCGACTAAGACTAGAATCTGACTTGTTTTATCCATTAAATTCACCACTCATGTACAACTTCTCTAAATTATGACCCTCTCGAAGCTCCCGTTCAGTTGCATTTACAAGAGAAGTAAGTTTTTTCTTCGTTAAAATGAAATAGCAGTCGGGACGCATAATACGGTTAGTTAGTAAATTAGTATTGTGAGAAGTTAAAATAACCTGTGTGTTAGGCATACTTTCCAGCATAGTAACAATACTCTCAGCTAGTTCATAATGATAATATGCATCAAATTCATCAATAAACATAAATGTAACATCAGTACAAGTTTTATACCAATAGAAGAAAGTGTACAATGCTTTTGTACCACTTGATGCAACTTTAAAAAAAGGTAAAGGAGTTTCACTGTTAAAATATAGTCTTTTCTGACCATCACTATCTTTTTTAACAATGAGGCTTTCTTCTACTCCTGATTTATGGAGGAAACTTTCAAATTCAGAAAGTACTTCTGGATTAAAAATAAAATCATAATAATCATTACTTTTACTTTTATACCCGATGTATCTATTCTCGTCTAAGTTTCTAAACCAAAGCATATTCGTAACATATCTCATTAGATTGCGAAGTGGATGATTGTTGTCAAGGATAGTATTATTAATAACATATTTGAGAATTGAATCGGTATCTTGAAAGGCCCAATTCAATGTTGGTGCAATTTCCACTATTCCATCAGTGTTCCCTTTATTTTTTATATAATCATATTCGAACAGCATCGAACCATCAATATCAATTTTCTCATAAATCAGACTTTGCTTTTTGTCCTTTCTATACCTGTAGTCAATCTCTTGATTGTCAAACTGAAAAATATAATGGAATTCAGCATAATCGTTAAGACTGTTTACATTTAGATAATATTCATATAAGCCTGGTGTTACATTTTTACCTGACAAATGGGAGACAATATCAAAAATTGCAAGTCCAAAATTGGATTTACCAATTGAGTTTTTTCCATATATAATAATCTTGCTCAACAGGTTTTTAGTAATACAGTTTGAATTAAACTTGTAATCACGTACATCTGAAAAATCCAACTTTATTATGTCTTTAAAGTTCTTAAAACCTGATACTTCAAATAACTTAAGCATTGACAATCACCCCTCATATCTATTATATCCAAAAAAGTAATAAAGACAACGGTATCCGGAAATTTTTTACGGAGTAAATGTAATTTTTTTTCAGGGGGGGGGGGGGTTGGTTTTGTTCTTTTGATTTGAAATAAGAAGTGGTTTTAATAT
>JAEWMS010000031.1 GCA_023393115.1 Bacillota bacterium | reverse complement strand
GAGTCTGGGCCGTGTCTCAGTCCCAATGTGGCCGATCAACCTCTCAGTTCGGCTACCAATCGTCGCCTTGGTGGTCCGTTACACCACCAACTAGCTAATTGGACGCGGGCCCATCTATCACCGGATTGCTCCTTTGACAACAAGGTAATGCTACCTCGCTGTGTTATGCGGTATTAGCACAAGTTTCCCTGTGTTATCCCCCTGTGATAGGCAGGTTGCCCACGCGTTACTCACCCGTCCGCCGCTATCTTACGTTTAACACTCAATATTCTATTTGCCTGTGTTATCACTTTTTGAAAATGCGTGTTGCGCATTCATCAGTAATTATCTGCCTATTTAATTTATCAAACCCCACCACCTTTCATGTGTTGGCATTTTGATAAAACGCGTGTTGCGCATTCCAAGCTACTTCGTAGCATTAGGAACGACGCAAGACGCTGGCTAATCTCAGCATATAGAACACTCAGTGTCAAACGTAAGACCGCTCGACTTGCATGTGTTAGGCACGCCGCCAGCGTTCGTCCTGAGCCAGGATCAAACTCTCAAATTAAAATTTATATGTTTCGCAGATAAATCTGCTACACAATTAACTTATTTGATAAGCTTGTTAGCTCATTAAAATTGCTGACTTTTTTCTAGTTCTTGTTTCCAAAAACCAGGTTGTAAAGTTCGCAAGTTACTCATTTTTAGAATCCATTGGATTCTGGAATTTTATTGAGTCCTTTACAATGTACACATTGTGTACATACATTTGCATGTATTTGTCACTGTTTACTTTTCAAAGTCCATCTTACCTACAAATAAATTTCTAACAGTAGGCCTTCAATCATGTCACTCAGTAGTGCTGAGCGGCTTTTATATAATACCACACCGTCGTTGTCATGTCAACACTTTTTGTAGATTTTTGTTTGTCACAATTTTCTACATCAAGTGTTGTTTTGTTTGTCCCGCGACAGCTTAGTTATAATAGCACAGCCAATTATCACTTGTCAATACGTTATCCTATAAATATTATTTTTTTATTCATAAAAAATTATACCTATCATATATATGCAAATTGTCGTCTATGTTAATGCTTGTAATCCGCCTAATACTTCTCTCAATAATAAAATATCCTTATTATATATTTCCTTGAGACCCCGGTTATAAATAATACTCGCCGGATGATAAAGAGGAAAGAGTTTATACGTGTTTTCTCCAATACGGCAGGTATGAAGTGTCCCATGCATATCTCCAATAGAGAGCTCAAAATTGTTCGTAACAGCTTTTAGCGGTACATTTCCAAGGGTTACAATTAATTTGGGACATAGGAGTAATAATTCATTATGCAGCCATTGCTGACTATTGATTATATCGTTCTTGGTTGCAGGACGGTTTATAATCCTTCTGGTCTTTTCATTAAGCTTACCCAGCCTGTACTTAATAACATTAGTTATATAAACTGATTCACGGGTTAATCCTATCAGGTCCATAAATTCCTTCAAATTCTTGCCTGCCGCACCTACAAAAGGCTTTCCCTGGGTTACTTCATCCTTCCCTGGTGCTTCTCCTACAATAACAAGTGGACTATCTGTACAACCCTCTCCAAGCACTACCTGTTCATTCTCAAAGGTTTGAGTATATCGTTTATATAACTCATCCAGTTCGATTCTGATGTTACCTTTTGTCATTTCTGAATATAATCCTTTATATCAATTATTTTATGTAACTTATTTCGTACTTCTTTTATATCTCTAAACATTAAGATTTTTTTGCTCTGATCCCTTAATAATGCTGCTGGGTGGAAGGTTGGCATTATCCAATAACCCTTACGCTCTATCCACTGTCCCCTTACTTGTGTTATTTTGACATCCCTTGATATTACATATTTGGCAGCAGTGCTCCCAAGGCACACAATTATTTTAGGTCTGATTAGCGCAACCTGATTTCTCAGGAACGGTAAACATTTCTCTGCTTCCGTATCAGTAGGGGTACGATTCCCCGGTGGTCTGCATTTAACAACATTTGCAATATAATAATCGTCAGGTTTAAACATCAGAGCCTCAAGTAGTGTGTCCAGAAGCTGGCCTGCAGCTCCAACAAAAGGCAGACCCTGCAAATCCTCTTGTTCACCCGGACCTTCACCGACAAATAATATGGGAGCGTTAACATTGCCTCTACCGACTACAATATTTGTTCTTGTTCGGCCAAGCTCACAGGATTGACAGTTATCGCATGCAGTATTCAATTGCGTCCAATCCAGCATTTTTACACCTCCCGTAATAATTTTCATATAAGCTATAGTCTTCTTGTAACTACTTTCATACAATTTTTAGGCCGACTATATCTAGCCGGCCTAAAAAATATAACTGTAATGTAATTATATATCTTCTGAAATTAAAATTCTACTATAGTAAATAATTAGTAAAGAATAAGCTATTATATTTTTAGTCTGGTCTTAAATCTATCCACAGCTGCCTGAGTGTTTTCTCTGTTTCCAAAAGCGGTCAGTCTGAAATAGCCTTGTCCGCTTGGACCAAACCCAACTCCTGGAGTGCCAACAATATTTGCTTCTGTCAACAGCTTGTCAAAGAATTGCCATGAATCCATCCCGTTTGGTGTTTTCATCCAGATATATGGCGCATTAACACCACCAAACACTTTGATCCCAATACTCTCAAGTCCACTTTTTATTATAGATGCATTAGTTAGGTAATATGCAATTGTTTCTTTCACCTGTTTCTGACCTTCCTCAGAATACACGGCTTCAGCACCACGCTGCACAATATAGGAAACACCGTTAAACTTTGTAGCCTGTCTTCTGTACCAAAGTCTGTTTAGTCCGATTTCACTGCCATCAGCAGTAAATACTTTTAACTCTTTAGGAATAACAATGTAAGCGCATCGCGTTCCGGTAAAGCCAGCAGTCTTGGAAAAGCTTCTGAACTCAATTGCTACTTCTTTTGCCCCCTCGATTTCGTAAATACTGTGTGGCACGTTTTCTTGTGTTATAAAGGCCTCATAGGCTGAATCAAACAGAATCACAGATTTGTTTTTTGCAGCATAGTCTACCCAAACCTTAAGCTGATCCTTTGTCAGCGTTGTACCAGTTGGATTATTTGGTAAACACAAATATATCAGGTCAACTCTTCCCTTAGGCAGTTCAGGTATAAAGCCATTCTCAGATGTACAAGGCAGGTAGGTAACATTTGTCCATTTACCGTCTACATATTCGCCGGTTCTTCCCGCCATTACATTACTGTCAACGTATACAGGGTAAACAGGGTCTGTAACAGCTATTCTGCTGTTCAGTCCAAACAGTTCCTGAATATTTGCCGTATCACTTTTTGCTCCATCACTTACAAAAACTTCATCGGTTCCAATGGTAATACCTCTTTTTTTGTAATCAAACTCAACTATTTTATTAATTAAAAAATCGTAGCCCTCATATTCAGGGTAGCCCTTAAAGGTCTCCACTCTGGACATATCGTCAACTGCCTTATGCATTGCTTCAATACAAGCCTGAGGAAGCGGACGAGTTACATCGCCTATTCCAAGTCTAATTATATCAGCTGTAGGATTTTCACTTTTGAATGTGTTAACTCGTTTTCCTATCTCAGCAAATAAATAATTACCCGGTAATTTTAGATGGTTCTCATTAACAAATGCCATATTAGATTATTCCTCTCTTATTTAAATATTTATTTCTCCATCAAATACCTTAACCGCAGGGCCTGTCATATAAACATGATTGTCAGTTTCAGACCATTCGATAAACAAATCTCCCCCCAAAAGCTTTACAGTAGCTGCTCTCTCGGATAGATTATTTAAAACCGAAGAAACCAAAACAGCACAAGCTCCGGTTCCACAAGCAAGAGTTTCTCCAGCTCCTCTTTCCCAAACTCTCATTTTTAAGGTTGTTCTATCAATAATTTGAACAAATTCTGCGTTAACCTTCCTCGGGAAGAGTTTATTAGTTTCCATTTTGGGCCCGATCTGAGATAGTGGGAAACTAGCAACATCGTCTATATATGAAACAGCGTGAGGATTTCCCATGGAAACTGCAGTAACCTTGAATTCGCGATTATCTATATTTACAAGTTCAGCCACGAATCTATCCTTCTCCGAATCAACCGGGACATCTTTAGGTAATAGAATAGGTTCACCCATATCTACTCTAACCAGTGTCACCTGACCATTTTCAACAGTCATTGTCAGTACTTTTATGCCTGCAAGTGTTTCTATATTAATAATATTCTTATTTGTTAAGCCATTATCATAGACATATTTACCTACACAGCGTATGGCGTTTCCGCACATTTCAGACTCAGATCCGTCGGAATTAAACATTCTCATTCTAAAGTCCGCCTTTTGTGACGGAAGTATAAGCACCAGCCCGTCTGAACCAATACCGAAATGTCGATCACTTACTTTCTTTGCAATTTCGGATGGGTTTTTCAAATCCGCTCTGGTACAGTCTACGTATATATAATCATTTCCCAAGCCCTGCATTTTTGTAAATTTCATTCTATGAGCTCCTTCTATATATAATAAAACCTATTTATAAGCTAACTAATACCTTATATATCATATAAGTAATAATTCCCCATTTAACTATAAACCTAATCTTTCTAACTTTTTCATATTATAGCATAGTGAAAAATGAGCCGCAATAAACTAAAGCACAATTATCAGCTTAATGTCAGCTTAACAAGCAGTTAAGGTGGGAACAATATATCATGGTTAACATTTACATATTAATTGTATTGTAATTTATACTATATTATAATAATTGTAAAACTTTTCTACATGTCTTGGAGGTTAACTTTGAAGGATTTTTTTAGCAATATACTTAAACAAATATCGGATTTCTTTTCCAAAATAGAAATGCCCGGATTTGCGACTATGATGATTGGTGTAACATGTATTTCCTTGCTGATAATAGGTTTTTGGGGCTTTCTTGGAATCAGAAATATTAAAAACGGTACTCTGATTATATCAGAAAGTGAACTGCTGGATACCGAAAAGGAAGCTAAGCCCTTATTTAAGCTATCAAAAAAAGATGTAATAATTATGTTGTCAATGGTCATATTTTACGCCATCCCTGCCATTTACAACCTCGGAAGTCTGAGTGTTCCTGAAACAGGCTGGGCTCCTTCTGCAAAGGATGACGGCTTTATTGTTGACCTGGGCAAAAAGACTGAAGTTTCAAAAGTAATGATTTATCAGGGTTATAATCATGAAAAGTACGATAATGTTAAATATGACATAAAGTATTTAAGCGAATATGATACTTATTGGAGTTCTGAAACCATTGATAAAACTGGTTTTTATTCTTGGAAGGTATCAACAAAGGAGTTTACAACAAGCAAAGTAAAATTTGTCCCAAATGCTCCCGGAGCAGCAATAAATGAAATTGCTGTCTTCGAAAAAGGGTCTACCAAACCACTTAGTATTAAAAGTATTGTCTCTACTAATGAAAATTCGGATAATAAAAACATTTCAAAAATTGAAAGTCCTGACCATAAGGCTTATAGACTAGAGAATTTGTTAGATGAACAGGATAAGGTGGATTACTATACCCTATCAGATACAAATACATACTTTGACGAGGTATTTTATCCCAGAACTGCTTTAGACTTTATTTATGAAATAATACCGTTTGAAAGAACTCATCCCCCCTTGGGCAAATATTTTGTTATGCTGGGGATGCTGATTTTCGGTGTTAACCCTTTCGGATGGAGAATTGTAGGCGCTCTATTCGGCGTTGCCATGATTCCTATAATGTATCTTTTCGGATTAAAGATATTCAAAAAGCGATTTTTTGCCTTTTGCACAGCCTTTCTTATGATGTTCGATTTTATGCATTTTGTTCAGACAAGAATTTCTACAATAGATGTGTATGTAACCTTCTTTGTGATTTTAATGTACTATTATATATATGATTACTTCATTAAAAAGCCGTATAAGGTTGGTTTCAAAAAATCACTTATCCCTCTATTTCTTTGTGGTCTTATGCTTGGTATAGGTACAGCAACTAAGTGGATAGCCATGTACGGTGCTGTTGGTTTAATGTTGATTTTTTTAATTACCAAGCTTGATGAAATTGCATGCTATACAGCCTATCGTAAGTATGGATTATCTTCCGACCTTTTCAGCAAATTTTGGAGCAGGTATTTTATCAAAACAGCCTTGGCTTGTGTTGTTTTCTTTATAATTATACCCTCTATAATATACTTTGCTTCCTACACATCAATAATGCTTGTTCCGGAGAATGGAGTTAAGGAGTTTTTTAATAATCAGGCACATATGTATAACTTCCATAATGAATTAGATATCAAGCATTCCTATTCATCCCCCTGGTGGTCATGGCCTATTATGGTAAAACCGATTTGGTTTTACGGTTCAAAAGCTCTGGCAGCCGAAGGCCTTGCTTCCAGCATAATATGTATGGGTAACCCCCTTATATGGTGGTTTAGCATACCGGCTCTTATTACAGGAATAATAGTGGCTATCCGGAGAAAAGACCGATATATGACTGTCCCCATATTAGGAACCCTATTTCAGTACATTCCATGGATGGTAGTACGGAGAATGGCCTTTATATATCACTACTTCTCTGTTTTGCCGTTCCTGATCATTATAATGGTTTATTTGATGAAAATATTTTATGAATACGGAAAGCTTGCAAGAAGGGTTGTATATATTTATCTGTTTCTTACAGCCTTGTTATTTGTTATGTTTTATCCGATTCTTTCCGGAATGATTGTTCCGAGATGGTATGCAAGCTTCCTTCAGTGGTTCCCCGGTTGGAGCTTCAGATACTAATCTGTTTCCAAAATCAATTACTTTATATATAGAAAAACCCCGTAGAACGATTACAGTCCTACGGGGTTTTTCTAATAACTCATTTCTTAAAAGATAAAAACCCCGCGCACAGCGTAAATCGCGAATGCACAAGGCTTTGTGGTGGAGGGAGATGGATTCGAACCATCGAAGTCACTGACAACAGATTTACAGTCTGCCCCCTTTGGCCACTCGGGAACCCCTCCAT
>JAEWMS010000013.1 GCA_023393115.1 Bacillota bacterium | reverse complement strand
TACCTATACCTCTACCTTTTCTGTTAGGTAGCTTTTTTGATCCAGGAGCAGGCTGTAATTCAAATAATTTCATTGACTACACCTCCCTTATATTTCTTCTACACAAACAAGATGTGAAACTTTTCTGATCATACCTCTGATTTGTGGGTTGTCATTTTGCTCTACTGAAGAACCGATTTTTTTCAAGCCAAGAGCTTTTACAGTAGCAACCTGACTTTCAACGGCTTTATTAGTGCTCTTCTTCAGAGTTATTTTTAGCTTAGCCATCAATGTCCCCCCTAACCCAGAATCTCTTCTGCAGTTTTTCCGCGAAGTCTAGCAACGTCTTCAGCAGTCTTTAACTGTGCAAGACCCTCAATAGTTGCATTAACCATGTTGATAGGGTTATTTGAACCCAATGACTTCGTTCTGATATCACGTATTCCAGCCAGTTCAAGCACGGCTCTTACAGGACCACCAGCGATAACACCTGTACCTTGTCCTGCCGGTTTGAGCAATACTTTTCCTGCTCCGAATACTCCTATTGCTTCGTGTGGTATTGTTGTTTCCACCAATGGAACCTTTATCAGGTTTTTCTTAGCATCTTCGATACCCTTGCGGATAGCTTCAGGTATTTCAGCAGCTTTTCCCATTCCGCTTCCAACATAACCGTTTTCGTCTCCAACTACTACCAAAGCGCTGAAGCGAAAGTTTCTACCACCTTTAACAACCTTTGTTACACGACCTATATTAACGACTTTCTCTTTTAGTTCTCCCAAAGTGTTGGCATCAATTCGTTGCAATGTATTCCCCTCCTTCTCTTAGAAATCCAAGCCTGCTTCTCTAGCAGCATCGGCAAGCTCTTTAACTCTTCCGTGATAGATATACCCGCCTCTATCAAATAAACTTGTTTTATACCCTTTTCAATAGCCTTGGTAGCTATTAATTTTCCAACTTCTTTAGCTGCTTCCTTGTTACCACCGTTAGCAACTTTACCTTTTAATGCAGCATCAAGGGTTGAAGCGGATACAAGAGTATTACCGGTTGAATCATCAATGATCTGTACATAAATGTTTTTGAGACTTCTAAAAACGTTCAATCTAGGACGTTCTTGAGTTCCAACAACCTTTTTACGAACTCTAACATGCTTTCTGAGTCTTATCGCGTTCCTATTTTCTTTATTTATCATTTACTCTCATCTCCTTTCTACTTTTTACCCTTGCCGCCGGTCTTACCTTCTTTACGTCTGATTACTTCAGTTTCGTATTTAATTCCTTTACCCTTGTAAGGTTCAGGTGGTCTCTTTTCACGAATCTTTGCAGCAACCTCTCCAACAACCTGCTTATCGATTCCCTTAACAATTATCTTGTTAGGTGCAGGTACTTCAGTAGTTATTCCTTCAGGATCATCCATTTCAACAGGATGTGAATATCCCAATGTTAATACCAACTTCTTGCCCTGCTTTTGTGCTCTGTAACCAACACCGTTGATTTCAAGAGCTTTCTGGTATCCGTTTGTTACACCTTCAACCATATTGTTTACAAGTGTTCTGGTCAACCCATGAAGTGACTTGTGAATTTTTAAATCAGAAGGTCTTTCAACAGTTATTTGTCCGCCTTCCACTTTGATGATCATATCCTTGTGGAACTGTTTTGTTAAAGTTCCTTTTGATCCTTTTACTGTCAATACATTGTCGCCGCTAAGCTTAACATCTACTCCCTTAGGAACAGCTATTGGCAACTTACCTATTCTTGACATGTCGTAACCTCCAGTTCTTAAAATTATGAGCGATTATACGCCCTTTTCAGACCTATTATCAACCTATTCCTTGATAGGAATGGCATTTACCAGGAAAAACACGATGTGTTTTTCCCGAATAATACAACGTGTTTCCAAATTGATTTTTCATAGAAAAAATCAATTTGTTACCAAACGAATGCCAGTACTTCTCCGCCAACGCCTTCAGTTCTAGCTTTCTTGTCAGTCATTATTCCCTTTGATGTTGAGATTATAGCTACTCCGAGTCCGCCCAATACTTTAGGAAGCTCATCCTTACCTGCATATACTCTCAAACCAGGTTTGCTTATTCTCTTTATTCCTGTTATAACGTTCTGCTTGTTTCCAGTGTACTTCAAGCTAACTCTTATAACACCTTGCTTACCATCATTTATTTCTTCAAAATTCTTAATATAACCTTCTTCCAGCAATATAGTTGCTATCGACCTCTTAAGGTTGGAAGCGGGTATATCAACTGATTCATGTTTAGCAGAACCTGCATTTCTAATTCTGGTTAACATATCAGCGATTGCATCAGTTATTTGCATATGTTTAACCTCCTTCCAAAGTCTATTACCAGCTTGCTTTCTTAACGCCAGGTATTTGTCCCTTGTACGCTAACTGTCTAAAGCACAAACGGCAAATTCCAAATTTTCTAATGTATGCATGTGGTCTTCCACATATTTTACATCTGTTGTAGCCCCTAGTACTAAACTTAGGAGTACGCTGCTGCTTAATTATCATAGCTTTCTTTGCCATGCCTTCAATCCCTCCTTAGTTCTGGCTGAATGGCATACCAAGTAATTTCAGAAGCTCTTTCGCCTCTTCATCACTTTTAGCCGTAGTTACAAATGAGATATCCATACCTCTTAACTTGTCTATTTTGTCATACTCGATTTCAGGGAATATCAACTGGTCCTTAACACCCATTGAATAGTTACCTCTTCCATCGAATGAGTTGCTGGATACGCCTCTGAAGTCTCTTACTCTAGGAAGGGCTACATTAAAGAGCTTATCAACGAATTCATACATTCTTTCGCCTCTTAATGTTACCTTACATCCTATGTTCATTCCTTCTCTCAATTTAAATGCTGCTACAGATTTCTTAGCCTTTGTAACTATCGGCTTTTGTCCAGTAATCAGCGTCATATCACTAACAGCGGAGTCCATAGCCTTTGGATTGTCCTTAACTTCTCCAACTCCCATGTTAAGAACAACTTTCTCGATCTTAGGAATCTGCATGTTGCTGCTATATTTAAACTTTGCTTGCAAAGCAGGAACTGCTTCCTTTAAATACTTTTCTTTCAACCTTGCCATCCACAATACCTCCTTTCAGTATAGCTTTAGTCTTTCTTATCTAGGATAACATCAATTATTTCATCACAGTGTTTGCAAGATCTAACCTTCTGACCATTGTCAAGAACCTTCTTAGCCACCTTGGTAGGCTTGCCACATTTGTCACAAACCAACATAACATTTGAACTGTTTACCGGTGATTCCTGATGTATGATTCCACCTTGCTGATATCTTCCTCTTGGTTTTTTGTGCTTTGTTGACATGTTAACGCCTTCAACAATTACTTGATAAGTAGAAGGATTTACGCTTAATACCTTACCCTTCTTGCCTTTATCTTTACCTGTAAGCACAAGAACTGTATCTTCCTTTTTTACATGAACTTTGTTTGCCAAATTAAGCCGCCTCCTTCCTACAATACTTCTGGTGCAAGAGAGAGGATCTTCATGAAATCTTTATCTCTTAATTCTCTCGCAACAGGTCCAAATATACGAGTACCTCTTGGGTTCTTATCTTATTTTATAATTACTGCAGCGTTTTCATCAAACTTGATGTAAGAACCATCTGGTCTTCTTACGCCTTTCCTAGAGCGCACGATAACGCACTTTACTACGTCACCTTTCTTTACAACACCGCCGGGTGTTGCATTTTTAACAGAAGCTACTACTATATCTCCAATATTAGCATACTTTCTCCAAGAACCGCCAAGAACCTTTATACACAT
>JAEWMS010000088.1 GCA_023393115.1 Bacillota bacterium | reverse complement strand
CTTCAAAGACCGTTAGCGGTAAAAAGAAATAGTTAAAGGAGGTTTGCGAACACATGGCAACAAAGACTGCTGGTGCTAAAAGGACTACCAGAAAAAGAAGAGAACGTAAAAACATTGAACGTGGAGCAGCTCATATCCGTTCATCTTTTAATAATACAATTGTTACCTTGACAGATACTGCCGGTAATGCACTTTCATGGGCAAGTGCAGGTGGATTAGGTTTTAGAGGTTCAAGAAAGAGCACACCATTTGCTGCTCAGATGGCTGCTGAAACAGCTGCAAAAGCTGCAATGGAACACGGACTTAAGACTGTTGAAGTATACGTAAAGGGACCTGGAGCAGGTAGAGAAGCAGCAATCAGAGCATTGCAGGCTGCTGGTTTAGAAGTAAGCCTTATAAAGGATGTTACACCAATTCCTCATAACGGCTGCAGACCACCTAAGCGTAGAAGAGTTTAATTGATTATTATGGAGGTGTAAATTTAGATGGCAAGATATACTGAAGCATCTTGCAGACTCTGCCGTAGAGAAGGCGAAAAGCTTTTCTTAAAGGGTGAGAGATGCTATACTGATAAATGTTCTATATCAAGAAGAGCATATGCTCCGGGACAGCATGGACAGGCAAAGAAGAAAATGTCTGAATATGGTATACAGCTTCGTGAGAAGCAAAAAGTAAGAAGATTTTATGGCGTATTGGAAGGTCAGTTCAATGAATACTTTGAAATGGCTGCAAGACGTAAAGGTATAACAGGTGAAATCCTGTTACAGATCCTTGAAAGAAGACTTGATAACGTTGTTTACAGACTCGGACTTGGAACTTCAAGACCGGAATCAAGACAATTAGTTACTCATGGACACTTTACAGTAAACGGCAAGCGTGTAAATATTCCTTCATACCTGTTACAGGTTGGAGATGTTATCGCACTTGCTCCTAAGAGCAGAAGCTCAGAAAAAGTTAAGGCTATCAGTGAGATTACTGGTGGAAAAGTAGTTCCTAAATGGCTTGAGTATGATGCTGAAAACTTTACAGGAAAAGTAGTTGCTCTTCCTGCAAGAGAAGATATTGATTTACCAATCAAGGAACACTTAATCGTAGAGTTGTACTCCAAGTAATAATAAGTAAATTGATAAATGACTTGGAAGCAACTGAAAGAATTATTGAAATAATAATTCTCTATGAGAATGTATGCAATGTAAGCTGTTAACATCTTACATGGAATCAGTTGCCCTCAAAAAATAAAACGTTGTTAAGGGAGGGTTCTTGGTGATAGAAATAGAAAAGCCTAGAATTGAATGTGTAGCTAATAGCGATGATAACACATATGGCAAGTTTATAGTTGAGCCTTTGGAAAGAGGCTATGGTATTACTCTCGGTAACTCATTGAGAAGAATATTGCTTTCTTCTTTACCAGGTGCGGCTGTTAATTCGATCAAGATCGATGGAGTATTACATGAATTCTCCACAGTTCCCGGTGTTGTTGAGGATGTAACAGAGATAATACTTAATATTAAATCTCTTTCATTGAAGATGCACGGCGAAGGATCAAAAGTTATCTATATTGATGCAAATGGTGAAGGACCAATCACAGCAGGTGATATCATAACCGATCAGGATGTGGAAATACTCAATCCCGATCTCCATATTGCAACATTAAACGGTGATCATAGATTCTATATGGAACTTGTGATCAGTAAGGGTAGAGGATATGTTTCAGCTGAAAAGAATAAACAGCCGGGACAGCCAATCGGTGTAATACCTGTTGACTCGATTTACACACCTGTAAAAAAGGTTAACTACACTGTTGAAAATACCCGTGTTGGTCAGATAACAGACTATGATAAGCTTACTTTGGAAGTTTGGACTGATGGTAGCATCAATCCTGACGAGGCAATAAGCCTTGGAGCAAAGATTCTAAGCGAACATCTTAATCTGTTTGTAGATTTGTCTGATCAGGCTAAGCACACAGAAATTATGGTTGAAAAAGAAGAGACTAAGAAGGAAAAGGTTCTTGAAATGACAATTGAAGAGCTGGATCTCTCAGTTAGATCCTACAATTGTTTAAAGAGAGCCGGTATCAATACTGTTGAAGATCTTACCAACAAGACCGAAGAGGACATGATGAAGGTAAGAAATCTCGGTAGAAAATCTCTTGAAGAGGTTCTTCAGAAATTACAGGCACTTGGACTTGTATTGGCTCCAAGTGAAGAATAAATCGAATTATGAGTATTTACTATATAGTAGTTATTAAGTAAAACATCGGGTAAGGAGGGATAGGTAATGCCAGGTCAAAGAAAGTTAGGGCGTGCAACTGACCAAAGAAAGGCAATTTTAAAGAATCTTACAACAGCATTATTTGTAAGTGGTAGAATTGAAACTACTGAAGCGAGAGCTAAAGAAGTTAAAAATATTGCAGAAAAACTTATCACTATAGCGATCAAGGAAGCTGACAACTTTACTTCCAAGCAGGTAAAGATCAGTTCAGCTAAGGTTGACAGCAAGGGTGCTAAGCTTACTGACTCCAAGACATCCAAGAATGGAAACAAGTACTTGGTTATCGACAGAGAGCAGAAGACTGATATGGTATCAGTCGATAATCCGTCAAGACTTCATGCAAGAAGACTTATAATGAATTGGGTATACAGACCGTCAACTGCTGATGGAAAGAACATAAACATCACAGATAAGCTTTTTGATGAAATTGCTCCTAAGTATAAGGACAAGAAGGGCGGATACACAAGAATATACAAGCTCGGACCAAGAAGAGGCGACGCTGCTGAAATGGTTATACTTGAGTTAGTATAATTCCTGTATTAAAAATTAAACTAAAGTATTATAATATAGGGGATTAGACTTGTTGGCGGTGAATGCTTACCCGACATGTTTAGTCCCTATTTTTTAGAAGTTGGAAGTAAGAGGTTGGAAGTTGGATAAAATCAAAGTGAAGATTGATTAGTGAATAATGGAGGGTTCATGAGTATTTTTTTTGATGTTCAGGAAGTAAGTTTTTCATATAAATCCTATGGTGAGCTGCCGGTTGAAGTTCCTGCTCTTGAGAATGTTTCGGCAAAGATAGACAAAGGTGACTTTGTTGTTATTCTTGGCAGAAACGGTTCTGGAAAGTCAACTTTTTCAAGGCTGCTTAATGCTCTGTTGGTTCCTCAGAAAGGTATCGTCCTGGTGGCAGGAAAGGATACCTTAAACGAAGAAAACGTCTGGGACATCAGAACCACTGCCGGAATGGTATTTCAGAATCCTGACAATCAAATAATTGCAACAACTGTTGAGGAAGATGTTGCTTTCGGCCCTGAAAATCTTGGTGTAGAGCCTTTAGAGATACGGAAGAGAGTAGATGAAGCGCTTAAAACAGTTGGCATTGAGGAATTTAAAAAAAATGCTCCCCACCTGCTGTCCGGCGGACAGAAGCAAAGGGTGGCAATAGCTGGCATACTGGCCATGAAACCGGAGTGTATTATTCTTGATGAAGCCACTTCAATGCTGGACCCCGTTGGACGCAGAGAAGTAATAAAGGTATTAAAGCAGCTCAATAAGGAAGAAAATATTACAATTATTCATATAACTCATCATATGGATGAAGCCGCTATGGCAAACAGATTAATAATAATTGATCATGGACAGATTGTCCTTGATGGTACTCCGAAGGAAGTATTCAGTAATGTGGAAATGGTTAAGAGCCTGGGGTTAGATGTACCACAGGTTACGGAACTAATGTATATACTAAAAAATCAGGGTTTCAATATAGAAAAACTCCCGTTAACCGTCGATGAGGCTTTCGAGATAATAAAAAATTTGGTAATGTAAGCCACATTACCGACACTTCAAAAACAAAGACAGTAGAAATCGATAAAAAGCTATACCCCTTTAAAATGAAACCTGTTAAAAAAGGCAAATACTATATACCTGTCAGACAATTTTGTGAAAAAATTGGTGCAGCTATAGAATGGGATCATAGAACAGAATCATTAACAATAACATACAGGAACTCAAAATATGTCATAACCAATGGCAGTAATGTTGTCTTAAAAGATGGGAAGAAAGTATCACTTAATAAAGATGAAGAAATATTTTTCTATGAGGGTAAACTGGTAGCTTCGATAGATTTTATAGAACAGGCAATGCATATGGATATAAGATTCCCTGAGGAATTGCTTCGTAAAAAGATTCCAAAAGTAGACTGGACTTGGACAGTTATACCGTAATTGAATGGAATTAAAGTGAAGTAAAATCGGGCCGGCGTTAGGAACCGGCCTTTTTTATGGATTTATACACTCTGATACCGCCACTTTTGTCAACATCAGTTACATTTCCAAAAACATTTTTCATTATATCCTTTAAAGTAGAGCCACCCTTATTATGAAAAGCAACCAGCCATAAAGAGCCATTTTCAGATAAATATTCATATGCTTCTTTAATAAGTCGGGTATTTAGCTCTTTGCCTGCTGCAAAGGGAGGATTCGATACTATGTCATTAAAGGTTCTGCCTGACAATGCTTCATACAGGTTACTATGAAGAACCTCAACCTCCAGATGGTTTGCAGAGGCATTCTTTCGAGTGTAATCCAGTGCTCTGTTGTTGATATCAATCATAGTCACTTTCTGGGAGGGAAAAAGAGATTTTATAGATAAACCAATTGCACCATATCCACAGCCAACATCTAATATTGATGAGCCACTGGGAGTAAAATTAACAATAAGGCTGTGCGATACCTTGTCTATTCTGTTTTCAAAGGAAAATACCCCGCTGACCGAAGTAAAATTCAATTGTTTTCCTTTTATATTCTCGGTAAAGGACTTCTCTTTTATTTCTGAATCGGGGTTTTCTGTAAAGTAATGCTGACTCATGTTTTTGCATTTCCCTCCGGTTAAAAAATAATTCAAATATGCATCGGCGACCTGCAAGCCGATGGTTTAGGATTACTTGACTTTTATAATAATAACTATTATTATAACACATAGGTTAAGATATATTTAACCTTTTTGATGTGTTGGAATTTGTGGAGGGGTTTTCTTGTTTATAAATGTACTTGAGTATTTAGAACAGGCTTCAGATAAATATCCTAACAAAATAGCAATAAAAGATGAAACCCAGGAGGTTACTTTTTCTCAATTTGAGAAAAGAGCTAAAGTCCTGGGCTGTTCAATAATTGACAAAATTTTCTGCTCCATAAGAAATCCCATTGTGGTATTAGTAGATAGGACAAGCGCTTCATTAATTGCTTTTATGGCAGTTTTGTACAGCGGAAACTACTATGTACCTGTGGACAATCAAACCCCACCGGAAAGACTTCAATCCATTCTTGACACGCTGAGCCCGAAGCTAATTTTGTGTGAATCAAAGGATAATAAAGCTTTTGAAGGTGTTAATAAGCTACCTGAAATAATTACTATAGATAAATACTGCAGCGAAGACGAGGTACAGCTTTCTCCAGTCAATGTCAGCAAGCTCAAAGCAGTCAGAGACAGAATAATCGATACAGACCCGGTATACACAATATTTACATCAGGCTCTACAGGTACTCCAAAGGGAATTGTAGTCCCTCACAAAAATGTTATAGATTTGGCGGAATGGTTGACGGATACCTTTAGTTTCAGTGAGGCCGATGTCATTGGAAACCAGACTCCTTTTTATTTTGATGCATCGGTAAAAGACCTGTATTTGTGCCTGAAAAACGCTATAACCTTATGTATCATTCCAAAGAAGCTATTTATGTTTCCCATAAAGCTTGTGGAATATCTTAACGAAAATAAGGTTACAACCATACTTTGGGCAACTTCAGCAATTACCCTCATATCCAATTCAAAGATATTTATGAAATCACTGCCTACGTATATAAATAAAGTATTCTTTGCTGGGGAAGCAATGTTTGCGAAAAATCTTAATGGTTGGCGCAAGTATTTGCCAGATGTTATGTACGTTAACCTATACGGTCCAACAGAGGCAACTGTTGACTGCACATATTATGTTGTTGACAGAGAGTTTGGAGATGAAGAAGTTATTCCTATCGGCAATGCCTGCCGTAATATGGAGGTCATCCTGCTGGATGAAGATAGAAAGCCTGTAACCGGTAATATGCCAGGGGAACTCTGTGTGCGCGGAACCGGCGTGGCGTTGGGATATATAAACAGCCCTGAACTCACTGGCCAGGTGTTTATTCAAAATCCTCTTAATTCATCCTACCGGGATATTTTGTATTGCACAGGTGACATTGTAAGATATAATGAATTTAGTGAAATAGTGTTTATTTCCAGGAAAGACAGTCAGGTCAAGCATATGGGGAACCGTATTGAACTTGGTGAAATTGAGGCTGCCGTTAATGCAGTTAACGAAATTGAAGCCTGCGTATGTTTTTATGACCACGATGCTTCCAAGATAGTGTTATTTTACATAGGGAATATAGAGAAAGCAGAATTGATAATAAAGCTTAACAGTAAGCTTCCAAAGTATATGATACCAAATATACTTGATCAATTTAGCTCTTTTCCCTATAATGCAAACGGGAAGATTGATAGAAGAAAACTAGTGGAGAAATATAAAAATGAAAAAGGTTGAGGAAATTGGAGAGATAAACAGTCTTGTTTCTTCATATATGAAAAAGGGCGTGCTTACCAATAATTTTATAATGCAGGACAAGTATATGGAGTACATTTCTTCAGGAAGCTTGTATTATGAAGATACCGGAAAGCTGCTGGTGCTCCTTGCCGACCACAAGAATCACTGGAGAATATATTATCATATCAGAGAGCTTGATGCCGAAATTGAGCTTCCTAAAGATAAACCCCTTGTCTTTGAGCTTGTATATAGGAATGAAAACGAGGCTTTACGGAATCAGCTGGATTTCTGGGAGCAAAAGGGTTTCAAACCGTATATACACAGATTGAGAATGAACGGTAACCCTGAGAATTTGAATGTAATTCAAAGTAACAGCACCGGCAGAGTAATATACGCGGATACAAAACAGACAGGTGAGATACAGCAGCTGATAACGGAGGCTTTTGACCGTTACCTGGGCTGTGTTCCGATTATGGCCGAGCTGGAGGAATATATTAAAAAAAATGAGGTACTGGCTGCTGAGGATGAAGACGGAAGGTTACAGGGAATCCTTCACATTGGCAGTAAGAACTCCACCTACTTTATATGGCATCTTCTTGTAATGTCGGAAGCAAGAGGCAAAGGTGTTGCAAAAAGACTCCTGACTCATTTTTTTAACAACATAAATAGCAGTGATAAAACAAATACGAAATTACAATTATGGGTCAAGAAGGATAACGTGAGCGCAAGGGGGCTTTATGAAGCAGCCGGACTGAAGTATGACGGTTGGGAATCAGTTGGTTTTGTTAGAAAAGTGTAAGCAATCCGGTACTTCTACCGGAATACCAATAAATTTATAGGGTTTGGATATTTAGTCCAAATCGGAAATGGAGAAGGATATGGAAGAATTATATAAGATATTGACTGAATTAAGACCAGATATAAATTTTGATGAGAAGAAAGCATTAATAGATGATGGTATTCTGGATTCTTTTGATATAGTCGCTTTAGTAGGCGAAATAGGTGAAACTTTTGATGTCCAGGTAGGGGTTGAGGATTTGATACCTGAAAACTTTAATACCGTAGAAGCTATCTGGGAGCTGATAAACAGGCTGAGAGACGAGGAATAGCAGACATGTCGTTATCATCAGCTTCATTTTTAGTTTTTCTTATATGTACAATATCGGTGTATTATCTTGTTCCCAAAAGAGTTCAATGGGTAGTTCTGTTGATTTCAAGCTACGTTTATTACCTGTCATATGGTTATAAATTAGTCGGATTTCTGCTTATAACAACTGTTACAACCTATGTGGGCGGACTTCTGCTGGGCAGACTCAATGACAGAAAAAAACTGCAGTTTCAGAAGTTTAGCAAAGAAGTCACTTCAGAGGAGAAAAAGGCTATATCTGCAATTTACACCCGAAACAAAAAGTGGATTATTGCAGGAATTCTTTTAATCAATTTCGGAGTACTTGCTGCAATAAAGTATTACAACTTCACTGCAGAAAACCTCAATCTACTTTTGGGTTTATTCAGTGATCTAAGCTTACCCAAAATGACCTGGCTGCTTCCTGTGGGTCTTTCTTTTTATATTTTCCAATCCACGGGCTATGTTATTGATGTTTACAGGGCCAAGTATTTTCCTGAAAGGAATTTCTTCAAATTTGCCCTGTTTGTATCCTTTTTCCCGCAAATAATTCAGGGACCTATCAGTAGGTTTGATCAGCTGGCTCATCAGTTATATGAAGCCCATTCCTTCAGCTTTGACCGTCTAAAATACGGTATCCAGCTTATGATGTGGGGATTTTTCAAAAAGCTTGTAATTGCAGACAGGACAGCTGTTATTGTAAATAATGTTTTCGGTGATTTTCATAAATATTCAGGCTCTGAGATTGCCTTTGCTGTTTTTATGTACTGCATACAGATATATTGCGACTTCTCGGGCGGTATAGATATTATCAGGGGTGTTGCTCAAATATTAGGCATTGATATGATAGAGAATTTTGAAAGACCGTATTTTGCCACTTCACTATCTGATTTCTGGAGAAGGTGGCATATCAGTCTCGGAGCGTGGATGAGGGATTACCTGTTTTACTCACTTTCATTGTCAAAGCCCTTTGGAAAGCTTGGGAAGTTTGCGAGAAAGAAGCTTAAAGGAAATCTGGGTAAAATTCTTCCGGTTTCACTGGTTACCTTCATTGTATTTTTTACCATCGGAATTTGGCACGGTGCCAGCTGGAAGTACATCGCCTTCGGAATATGGAATGGTGGTATTATAACCTTTTCGGTAATAAATGCTCCTACTTATTCAAAAATACTGGATAAGCTACATATAAATCCTGAAAGTTTATATTGGAAGCTGTTTCAAATAGCCAGAACCACGGTACTGGTATTTATAGGGAGATACTTTACAAGAGGTAACGACCTGATGACTGCACTGCGTATGATAAAGCGCACTGTTTTTCATTTTGATATCAAATCCCTCATTGCTAATATATTTAGTTTGGGGTTAAGTTCCTATGAGCTCCTGGTAGTATTTGTATGTGGCCTGGTAGTACTGGGAGCAGGCTTCATGAAAGAAAAGGGTATCCATATAAGACATACCCTCGAGAAGAAAAATATGTTTGTTCAATGGATTGTATTATTCGCGGGACTGATGGCTATTGCTTTCCTGGGAATTTTCAGGGAAGGGTATATTGCATCGGAATTTATATACAAACAGTTTTAATGTTATATATACAGAAAGCTATAGTAAAGAAGCTTTTGATATTAATAGCAGTTTTGATTTACAGGTAATATTAAGGAGATAGAAATGTCATCTAAGAAATGGTTTGTCATGTTTATATTGACGGTGTTACTTCTGGTAGCAGGAATAGCCGGTTTGAATATATTGGTGGATCCCTTCGGAGCCTTTGGAGACCGCGTGATGAAATGGTACGAATATGATTTTACCAAGAATCCCAGAGTTGCAAAAATAGCTTATATGGATCAGCATAAGGGTGAATATGATTCTTTTATTGTGGGGAGCTCCTCAACCTCTTCGTTTCCAGTTGAACAGCTTGACAAGTACATGAATGCAAAGTTCTACAATTTATTCATGTATGGGGCAGATATGTACGATGTTAAGCAGACTACACAATATATAATAAATAATTATGAAGTAAAGAATCTTGTATTGAACCTAGGCTTTATAAACGCAATGAGATACAAGGTGGAATCTGACCCTTATACAGGCAGTCTGCATTACAAGACAGAACAATCTTCACAGTTTGACTTCTATAAAAGATATCTTTTTGCCAATCCAAGTTATGCTGTCGAGAAGCTGAGAGCCTATAAGAATGATTCTTACCTGCAAAACAAGTACAAGGTGTTTGAGGTTTCAACCGGGGCATATGACAAGTCAGTAAGGGATATTGAGAATATTCAGGATACTGAGGCATATCTGGAAAAATATCCGGTATTTAAGAACTATCCGAAGGACAGGCATAAGCTTGCAAGTATTGACGAGCTTATAGCTGATGTATCGTTGATTAAGGAGCTTTGTGACAAGAATAATATAAATTTGCTGGTACTGTTTCCGCCCATGTATAACGAGTATGTACAGAACTTTAGTCCTGAGGAATTGAAGGAGGTTTATACTCGTTTAGCCGAGATAACCGATTTCTGGGATTTTTCAACCAATTCATTGACTTCGGACTATCGTTTCTTTTATGACAGTACTCATTTCAGAAATGCAATGGGTAAAATGGCGCTGGCAAAGATATTTGATGACAATGAAATATATAAACCTGATGACATTGGAGTTTTGGTAACCTCTGAAAATGCAGAAAAACAGGCTGAGGCAGTAGCAAAAGTTGTCAAAATGGATGACAGCAGCTACACTAAAAGGGTTCCAGTATTGATGTACCATGACCTGGCTGTTCAGAAATCTGATAATTCACTTGTTATATCTGCTGAACAATTTGAAAATCAAATCAAGGCGCTTTCTGAAGAGGGTTATACCGGTATTTCAATAACTCAGCTAATAGATTATGTGGAAAAGGGTGTTGAATTGCCGGATAAGCCTGTTCTCATTACCTTTGATGACGGTTATACAAGCAATTATGAACTGGCATATCCGATTCTTGAAAAGTACAACATGAAGGCCACAATATTTGTAATTGGAGTCTCAGTGGGAAAGGATAAATATAAAAGCACTGATAACAATATCACTCCACATTTCAGCTATGAACAGGCCAGAGAAATGATTGATTCGGGATTGATTGACATTCAGAGTCATACCTTTGATATGCATCAATGGTCAGCCTTTGAACAAGGAAAGGCCAGATCGAATATTATGCCATTTGAAAAAGAAAAAGAATCAGACTATATTTCGTTACTAAAAAATGATATCTCCAGCTCTCAAAAAGAGATTTTGGAGGGGACAGGTACTGAAATGACGGCACTGGCATATCCTCTTGGAAAATATAATACCCTGACGGAGGTAGTCCTGGGTAGAATGGATATTAAGGCTACATTTACGGTACAGTCCGGGACCAATACAGTGATCAAGGGATTACCACAATCACTCAGAGCCATGAAGAGGTATGGCATTACCGAAGATATTTCCCCAGAAGAACTAATTAAAATGATATCCATACAGTAACTCTTCGCTATTCACTTTTACAATATGTATAGTTGTGGTAATATAAAATGAAAATATATATGAAAAGCCACTACATGTCTTTCCGTAACTATTTGTGTTCGCGCTATGTGCGTAGATGGGAGAAAATATGCCGATTAATATAGAAGCCCTGTCGTATACTTATTCAAACGGCGGTCCTTTCGAGAAAAATGCTTTGCATGATATAAATATTAATATAAATGACGGTGAATTTATTGGAATTATCGGGCATACCGGATCTGGGAAATCCACTCTTATCCAGCACCTTAACGGTATTTTAAAGCCCACAGGGGGCAGAGTAACAATAAACGGTATTGATACAAAACAAAGAGACCTGAAGGAATTAAGACGTCAGGTGGGTATAGTTTTTCAGTACCCTGAGCACCAGTTGTTTGAGGATACAGTTAAAAAGGATATTTCATTCGGACTTCAGAAGCAGGGACTTAAGGAAGAGGAAATCCAACAGAGAGTTATTTCTGCGCTGCATTCAGTGGGGTTAAATGAATCATTGCTTGAAAAATCACCCTTCGAGCTTTCGGGAGGCCAGAAACGTAGAGTGGCCATAGCCGGAGTAGTTGCAATGATGCCAAAAATATTAGTGCTTGATGAGCCAACTGCAGGCCTGGACCCAAGTGGGCGGGATGAGATTTTCGGGTATATCAAGAAGCTGCATAAAGACTTTAATATGACAATAATACTGGTATCACACAGTATGGAGGATATAGCAAAACTGGCGCAAAGAGTAATAGTGATGAATCAGGGAACGGTTTTTATGGATAAACAGTCACGAGAGGTTTACACGCAACCTGAAGCACTTGAAAAAATTGGACTTTCAGCGCCTCAGATAACATACCTTGTAAAGAGGCTTAAGACTATAATGCCGGATATCGATGAAAACATCTTTACGGTAGAGGCAGCTGTAGAAGAGCTTAAAAAGCATTTAAAGGTATAGTTGTGTTATAGGTAAAAATCTTATGCACTACTGCTCAAGGTACTGCAAGACGGCGGAATGGAGATTATAATGATACGAGATATAACAATCGGTCAGTATGTCCCCGGGGATTCATTGATTCATAAGTCTGACCCCAGAACAAAGATTATACTGACATTTGTAATGATGATATTTATATTTTTAGTAACTACCTACTGGGGATATCTTTTACTTACACTTTTTACAGCATTGACTATTGTGTCAGCAAATATACCCTTCAAATTTGTCTTGAAGGGTATAAAGCCTGTAATATTCATAGTTATCTTTGCAGGGGTTATTAATATGTTTACAATCGGGGGTACTCCGATTTTTGAGCTCGGATTTCTCAAAATGACCTATGAGGGTGTGGACACAGCAGTTAAAATGTCAATACGCCTATTTTTGCTAATTATTATTGCCAGCCTGCTAACATATACTACCACACCTATCGCCTTAACCGACGGAATAGAAAAGCTTATGGGGCCATTGAGAAGGATTAAGGTGCCTGTTCATGAGATCGCTATGATGATGACTATAGCACTGAGATTTATACCCACCTTGCTGGAGGAAACTGATAAGATTATTAAGGCTCAATCCTCAAGAGGAGCCGACTTTGACAGCGGAAACATGGTGCAACGCGCTAAAAGCTTTATTCCTGTTCTAATTCCGTTGTTTATCAGCGCGTTCCGAAGGGCTGATGAGCTTGCTACCGCAATGGAGGCAAGGTGCTACAGAGGCAGTGAAGGCAGAACAAGGATGAAGCAGCTGAGCCTTACAAAGTATGATCTTATTGTATCGGCAATAACCGTAGTGTTTATTGCTTGGGTGATGGTAATGCAGAGTATGGTGTGGTAGTGGTAAGTGAAGAGTGAATTGTGAAGAGTGAATTGTGAAGAGTGAAAAGTTGGTGGTAACATGCGGAATATCAAATTAACTATAGAATATGACGGGACAAACTATCATGGCTGGCAGATTCAGAAGAATGCCGTAACGGTTCAGGAAAAGGTTGAGAAGGCTCTTTCGAAACTGCTTGGGATTCAAACTGGGGTTGTAGGCTGTAGCAGAACAGACGTTGGTGTTCATGCTTATGGGCAGGTTGCGCATTTTCTGACTGATTCCACCATTCCCGGCGAAAAGTTTTCATATGCTTTAAACAATTTGCTGCCTGAGGATATTGTTGTTCAGAAATCAGAAGACGTGCCTGAAAACTTTCACGCCAGATATTCCTCCAAGGGAAAGAAGTATAGGTATCTCATATCAAACTCGGCCCACCAGTCTGCATTAATGCGCAACAGGGCATGTCATGTGAGGCCGGAGCTGGATTTCGAACAGATGAGAAAAGCTGCGGCACATTTTATCGGAGAACATGATTTTGCAGCTTTTCAGGCCACGGGAGGGCAAGTCCGCAGTACTGTCAGGGAAATCTACAGCATGATTGTAGTTAAAAGGGAGGATAATATCATTGAGCTTGAGGTTACAGGAAACGGTTTCCTTTACAATATGGTAAGGATAATCGCAGGGACCTTGATTTATGTAGGGATGGGGAAGCTCAAGGAAGCTGATATTCCCGGAATAATTAGCGGACTTGACCGGACGAAAGCCGGGAAAACAGCTCCGGCGCAGGGGTTATATCTAATGGAAATATATTATTGAGCTGGATACTTAATATGAAAAACGATAACGAGGTTGGTTTGGAGGGCATATGAATATTGCAATAGCACAAATTCATCCAAAGGACGGAGAAATTCAACTCAATTTAAATGAACATTACAAGCTCATTAAGCTTGCAGCCAAACATGGAGCTGAGTTAATTGTATTTCCTGAATTGTCTATTACGGGTTATGTAAGGGAGCGGGCAAGTGAGCTTTCATTTAGTGAAGACGACTCCAGACTTAATGAATTATACGAGTTAGCGGCTAACAATAACATTGTTATCGTTGCAGGCGCTCCAATAAAGCTATCTTCCAGTTTACATATTGGGGCATTCATTATATTCCCCAATAAAACTCATTCAATATATACCAAGCAATTTCTACATACCGGAGAAGAGGAAGTTTTCACACCGAATTTAAGTCCTAATCCACCGGTAAGGCTTGGCAACGAATACATTAGTCTGGCTATATGTGCGGATATAACAAATCCTGTTCATCCTGAGAATGCAAAGTCTTCCGGCGCAACTGTCTATATTGCAAGTATTTGCTATTCGGAGAAATCAATAAATGAGGCTCACGAACAGTTAAGCAGCTACGCACAAAAACACTCAATGACTGTAATGATGGCTAATTTCTGCGGAGAATACTGGAATACACAGACGGGTGGGAGAAGCGGTGTGTGGTCGCAAAGCGGAAGTTTGGTGGCAGAACTTAATGGGACTGATTCAGGAGTGCTAATAGCTCGTAAAATGAACGGAGAGTGGATAGGAGAAGTAGTACAGTAAGTATGCCAACTTTTGAAGCACGGAAAATAAAACAAAACCAGTTGTTCTAGCTGGTTTTGTTTTTATTTTTTTATCCGACTCATTGATACGAGCTATACGGGAGTACTATTGATAAAATATTTAGCATCTTAATAAAGCAAATCAAATAAGGTCGGAAATATCAACGGTAGCAAAAAAAAATCCACTTGTTAAATTATTAAGTTGTTAAATTCGCTCGAATATTTACTTTATAAGCAGAGTGCAATGAATACCGAGAGGTATTTTGGCTCAAAAACTTAAAAAAGTATATGTTTGGAGTGAAATACAATGAAGCATTGTTATTTATTAAAAAAGCAAGGCAGCAGGAACAGCTAGAAAAGATGGGGATAACTGGAGAGATTAAGCAAGTAACACTTGCCCAGTTTAATCAAAATATTATTCAACAATCAATTCAGAAGAAAAGTCAGGATGTAAATCCGAAGGCAGGGCAAGCGAAAAAGGACATATACATTGCTCAAGGTCAGAAAGAACATCTTTCCCATAATAATAAAGAAAGTAGAAATGGTGAAACACAATTAGAGGAAAATACCATAATGTTGTCGAATTCAAGAAATAGAAATATTAACCAAATGGCTGATAATAATAATGTAGTAGCGAATCTTGCTTATGATACACAAAAAAATAGTTCAATTTCATTTAAGAAATACGTAGATAAAAAGTTGGATGAGGATCTTATAAAGGATATAGTTAATGATGTAATTGACCAAGTTAAAAAAAATGGTAAATTAACAGAATCTCAATTAAATGATCTAGAATCGATACTTAACAAGGAAGATAATTCACTTTTTGGTATTTTTAACAGTGTATCAAGAGGTGTTCTAGTCATAAAATTGGCATTGGAGTTATCTAAAACAGGTTATGTTTCTGTTACTAAAAAAGAAGGTAAGTATGAGCTTAGAAATGTGAGCAAAAAGGAAGAACAAGGTTCAAATAAAAATGAACAACCTAAAAAGAATGATGATATTAAGGACGATGAGAAGGAAGAAGTTGATCAGAAAGATAATGATGATGGAAAATATAGATGGGGTATGGGTGAAGATGGACCACCTGATGGGCGGTCGGAAAAGGGGAAAGAAAATGATAAAGGGACGGGTGAAGGAGACACTGGTACTAATGAGGTATTTGATTATGAATGGACTGGAAAGTATGTAACTGCTGATTTTAAAGCGAAAGTACTTGAAATAAGTAGAAAACTACAAATCGACCCAGATGATTTAATGGGTATAATGGCTTTTGAATCAAACGGTATTGATCCGTCTTGTGTGAATAAAATTTCTGGAGCTACAGGTCTGATTCAGTTTATGCCTAGCACAGCGAAAGATCTAGGAACAACCACAAAGGCTTTAGCAAAGATGTCAGCAGTGAAGCAACTAGATTATGTGTATGAGTATTATAAACCATATGCAGGAAAAATCCGCAATATTGAAGATGCTTATATGGTTGTACTTATGCCAATAGCAGTCGGAAAAGATAACGATTTCATACTCGGAATTAAAGATTCAAGCGAAGAACTCGCAAAAAGTTTAAGTTATGGTATAGTTTATAAGCAAAATTCCGTTCTTGACATAAATAAGGACGGTATAATTACTAAGGGTGAAGCAGCTCAAAAAGTTGTTGATACAAGAAATAAGTATAAAAAAACAAATCAAGAAATGGGTGAAAAGAAATGAACATTTCAAAGAAGTTGCTAGTATATATAGTAATTTATGTATCTGTCTTAAGCTCATTTATGGGTTGTTCAAAAATAGATAATTCATTAAATCAATCATCAACATTAAAGCCTACGAGTGCGCCTTCGACACAGCTTTCATGTACAGACTATGAAAATCCAATAGTTAATTATACAAATGATGGTACTAAGAATGATTCTTCTTCTTTAGAATCATGGATAGGGAGTTATACTTTCTCTGAATATGCTCCTCCAGACCAAAATATGTTTTACACAATTTCAATATATAAAGAAGATAATAAGTATTTTTCAAAATTAAATATTGATGGATTTCAAACAATTGTTAGACTCCAAGCTAAAGTTTCAGGGGATGAAAAGTCAATAAAATTATTGTTTGAAAAATATTTACCAGATAACCAATTTGAGCCATATGATAAAGGTGATATTTTGCTGAGTTTTGAAAAAAGGGAGTCAAGTATTTATACATCATGGGAGAAAATTAAGCCTATGCTTGAAAGTAATAACGAATCAAGTAAAGTGTATTTTAAGATTGGACAATAATAGTTTTGAAAAATAATTGTTTTTGGCGATTGTTTTCGGATGACCGCCATTTTTGCGTGTCCAACAAATCAATTATACACGTACGTCATATACAAATATGTTTATATTATAAATAAAATCTCCTCCGGACAATAAATTGTAGAGAAGAGATTTTATTGCACTTTCCCGAGGCCCACCCCCATAAGTACCCAATTTTTATAAATAGCTTAAATAATTATGGTTAATAGTACGCGAGTGTAGCTTGGCACAAGACTTACATATGATACGCAAGGACAACTTCAAAAAAATGTGGAAGGATGGTTAAAAACAGATTAAGAAATAGTGCATGCTATTTCTTAATCTGTTTTGTGTCCGACACATTTTTTGAAGTTAGTCCGGAAGTATCATATGTATTATTAACTAAATAATCTGTTCATTTAATAAAGCTGTGATACTTATTAATAAATTTTAATAATTTTCCCATTTTTATTTTAGTTTTCTCCTTTATTATGATAACTAGAGCTAAGAAGAAAGGATAAAACAAATGGATTGGAAAATGATCATAAAAAATTTCAGACATAAAAAACTACAGACAATACTAATATTTTTAATCATAATGTTGTGCTCTATGCTGTTAACCTCTTCGGTCAGCATATTGATATCCCTGGATAAACCCTTTGAGGTTTTAGCTGAGGAATGCGAGTCACCTCAGGCTGTTTTGTATCCATATTTTTTAGAGGAAGATGAAGTAACTTCATTTGGTAAGGAGTTTGAAAAGCTGGAGGAAATACAAAGGGTTGAGTACATAAGGTATCATAGATTGACAGAGGAGGTTATATTCAATGAGAAAAAACTGGATGCCTTTTTCTTTCTATCGGAGTACAATTCAAAAATAAATAGCAAGGACAGGTATCTAGAGGGAAACAATAAAATAATTGATACCCTTAAGACTGATGAATGTATATTACCGGCTTGTATGAGTAATGAATACGACATCCATACCGGGGACACCATTGAAATGAGGTTCTCAAATAAAACTCTTATCTATACAGTAAGGGGTATTTACACTAATCCATATAACTTTTCTACTGCCTTTGACAGCAGTATACTAGTCAAAAAACTACCTCAATCTATTAGTCAACAGCTTCAGATATATTTATATACTAAAGAAGGGGTTAGGGGCGACGAAATAGAGGAGGCCTTCAGACTAAAAAATGATGGCCAGATGAATGGTTCAATATATTCCCTTGAGGAAAGAATAGATAATGGCTTGATAGTTGGAAACATAATTGGAGGGGCTTTTCTTTCAATCGGTATTATCATGCTGCTTGTAAGCTGTCTTATTATCAGCTTTATGATACGTAATGCTATCATTACAGATGCAAAAACATTAGCCATATACAAAACCATTGGATATACTTCCGGAGACATCTTAAAAATGTACTTAATGTTTTATTTTGCAATAACAACAATTGCCTGTCTATTTGGTATAGGAAGTTCTGTATTCATATCGGACAAAATATTAAGTTCAGTGTATAAAAACATTGGCCATATGTCGTCAGATATCTCATTATTACCCGGGATTGTATGTTACATGATAATAGTTATTCTTGTGACAGGGCTTATTTACTTGATTATGAGGAAAACCAAAAAGTTAAAACCAGTGTACGCCCTTAATGGTATGACTGAGACAAGTACAAAAAAGAAGCATAAGTATAAGGGCGACTCAAAACTTCAATTTTCTGCCTTTGGTATAACAATGAGAAATATCTCCAGAAATAAGAAAGGTACGATAGGTACCATTCTCACGGCTATCCTAACCATTTTTAGTGTCAACTTCGCAGTAATATCGTTGGATTTAGCTGATTCCATGAAGGAAAACAATGATTTTTGGATAGGTGTGGACAAAAGTGATGTAATGATTGAAGTCACTGATAATTCACAGTACGCCAAAGTATTAAATACAATTAAAGAAGATTCTAGAGTGGATAAATATTTAGAAAACAGAATTGGTGAGGATGTTAGTCTGAAGTGGAAAAAAGGCATCAAAACAACTGTATTAAGCGCCTTCGTCTTTGATGATTTCAATGCTGCAAAGTTGCCCACTGTCAAAGGAAGGAATCCCAATAATGGAACAGAAGTAGCCATCACAGGCAAAATTGCCAAAGAACTTAATAAAGACATTGGGGACTACCTTGAAATTTATTTAAATAATTCAACAAGAGTTGACTTACTTATTACTGGGATATTTCAGACCTACTGGCAGTTAGGTGACTGTTGCCGACTTACTACAGATACTTTCAAGGATAACAAAATCAATCTTGATTATAGTAATTTTTCAATTTATTTAAAGGATAAGGAAGATATAACTACCTATATAAAGGATATGACTGAGAAATTAGCCGGCAGTTGTAATATTACAGCCAGAACTGAAGTATTCAGCAGTATTATGAATATGATAATTAAACCGCAAAAAAGTGCAGTCCCGCCCGTGACCGGTCTTGTGATTATTATTGGTGCAATTAATATTTTCTGTATAGTTATGCTCAAAAATGCAACCAACCAGAAAACCAACGGGATATATAAATGTATTGGATATACCACAGGGCATTTGGTTTTGTCCAACATATATTACGTGGGAATAATAGCTGTAGCCTCAATGGTAGTGGCCATACCAATGGTAATTCTCACATATCCGCTAATTTTCAAGACGAGTTTGTCAATGTTTGGTTTCCTTGAATATCCTGTGGTCTATAATATATGGCATATCGTGATATCCAATATAGGTATAGCTGTTATCTTTATATTAAGTACCCTCATTTCCTCAAGATCACTTAGAAATGTAAATGTCAGGGATTTAGTGCAGGAATAAGTACCAGTGAAAGAATTCATCAATATTTTGCAGCCGTAATGTCGGCTTAAATTTAATTAATATGTAAAAGCCACAAAACGGCTTGGGAGAGGTCAGTATGAAAAATGTAATCATTAAAACAGAATTGTTATGTAAAAGCTTTATAAGTGACGGAGAAATCAATAATGTAATAAAGAATATGGATGTGGAGATTTTTGAGGGGGATTTTACAGTAATAATGGGAAGTTCAGGTTCAGGGAAGTCAACATTGCTATACGCTTTAAGCGGTATGGATTCCGTAACCACGGGCAGGGTTTTCTTTGACGGGGAGGATATAACAAGACTGAAGGAGAGCCAGCTGTCAAAACTTCGAAAAAACAAGCTGGGCTTTGTATTTCAGGGGATTAACCTGATACCTAATCTGAATGTCTATGAAAATATACTCAGTCCCACATATAAGACCGGAGTTGAGCGTAAGGAAATTGAAGTTAAGATTGAGGCTTTAATGGAGAAAATGGAACTGACCTCTCATAAAAAGAAATTCCCAAATCAGATGTCGGGGGGACAGAAGCAAAAAGTAGCTATTTGCAGAGCATTAATAAACCAACCCAAGGTTCTGTTTGCAGATGAACCAACTGGGGCGCTCAATTCCTCACAGGGGCAAATAGTGCTGGATATATTCACAAAAATTAATAGAGACAAACAGTCTGTTGTTATGGTAACGCATGATTTGAAAGCGGCGTTACGTGGGAATAGGATAATTTACTTGAAAGATGGTCGAATTGATGGTGATCTAAGACTTGAAGAATATGATGAAGAAACAGCCGGTGAAAGGGAAGAAACGGTATATAAGTTTTTAAAGGAAAAAGGCTGGTAGAACTTGCCTAACAACGTATTATAATATATGATTTTATTGTTGAAGCCATTACATGTCTTTTCATAACTATTTGTGTACGCGCCATACGCGTAGATGGGAGATATATGGGACAAAAAATTTTAATAGTTGAAGATGAAAAAGAATTGGCAGACATATTGGGTGCGTATCTGGAAGTTGAAGGGTTTAATCCCATTGTGGCTAAGGATGGAATAGAGGGTCTTAAGGCATTTTATGAATATCAACCGGATTTAATGCTGTTGGACATAATGCTTCCAGGTTGTGATGGAATTCAGATATGCAAAGAGGTCCGTGAAAAATCAGATATCCCAGTTATTATGATCTCTGCAAAAAGCGGAGAAATGGACAAGGTAATTGCCCTGGGAATAGGTGCCGATGATTATGTAACGAAACCCTTCAGCCCTTTGGAGCTGGTGGCAAGAGTAAAGGCACAGCTCAGGAGATACGAAAAGTCCGGTGACAGCAGTAATTCAAACAAAGAAGAGATCAGAGCAGGAAAACTTCTTATGAACAAATCCTCTTACCAGGTACAGGTTGATAATGTTGAGCTTGCACTAACGACGAAGGAATTTGAAATACTATATTTCTTCGGGAAGAATCCAAATCAGGTATTCTCAAAGGAACAGATATATCAAGGTGTATGGGGTTATAACGGTATTTGCGATGATAATAGCGTTACTGTATATGTCAATAGAATTAGAGAGAAACTCGACAAGTTCGGTTTGGATTACATAAAGACAGTATGGGGAGCAGGTTACAAGTTTTCTGTTTTGAGCGTTTAGTTACTGCCTAGAACATATATAAATATAGAGATTAAAGAGAGTTAAAGGAGATTTAAGGAGGGCTGCTGATGCACAGCATGTATAAAAAGAATATACTAACGGCTGCTGTTATAGTAGTCGTTCTTTTTGTATCTTGTTTTCTGAGTATGTACTCGTTCCTGAAGGTTGACAATAGAGTGTATGATAACGATATAAGGCTCCTTGTGGCCAACCAAAAATATGCAATTGAAAAGGGGATCTATGAAAAGGGGAGATATCCTTATATAGTTTTTGGATCAAATGGTAAAGTAGAGTATAGTGAAGCCCCATTTACAGAAAAGACAGGAGAAATAGTAAATGTTCAGGAAATGCTTCAGACGGACAAAAGCTTCAGGTCGCAAATAAAAGGAAGCATTAAGGAAAGCTTTGTATTACAGAAAAATGGAAACATTACAGGCTTTATTGTATTTCTTATTCCTGAAAACGATATAATAGGGGATACTGCGTATGTGAGAGCAGCTAAAGTCTTTACACCTGCTATATTGGGAGTTTTGATATGTATTCTTATCATTTTCGGCAGAACGATTTATTTTAGCGGGCGAATCCTCAAGCCAATAAAAGAGATATCTGATTCGGCAAAAGGAATAATTGCCGGCAACTATGACCTTGAGGTTATTAGGACCTATGGAAAAACAGCAGCAGAGAATGAAGTTGGGGATTTAACCTACTCCTTTGAACTAATGAGAGATGAATTAAAGCAAAAACAAATCAGGGAAGAGGCCTTGAAAAAATCACAGCAGGAGTTGATTTCCTGCATATCCCATGACTTAAAAACACCTATTTCCACAATAAAAGCATATGGTGAAGGGCTTCGGGATGGAGTGGCCAGAACTCCCAAGCTTCAAGAGGATTATGTAAACATAATTATAAGTAAGACAAACCTTTTGACTGATATGATAAATGAACTGCTCATTATCTCCAACGCTCAGCTGAATCAACTGGAAATAAACCGTCAGGAAGTGTATTTTTATGAATATTTCCGAAACGTCATTAAGGAACTGGATATATACGTTAATCAAAACGGCATTACTTTTAGCTATGAGATAAAAACCCCGGATATTATAGTTAACATTGACACAAGAAGAATAACAGAAGTTTTATATAACATTGTGGATAACAGTATAAAATATATTGGTGAAAAGGAAGGCCGTATTGAAATATCCGCAGAGAGAGTAGATAAAAACGTACTAATCAAGATCAGGGATAACGGAATAGGTATAAGCCCCGATGATATACCCCATGTTTTCGATAAGTTTTACAGGGCTGAAAAGTCAAGAAGTTCTCGAATCCCCGGGTCAGGACTTGGACTTTCAATATGTAAGTATATTATTGATCAGCACAATGGTGAAATATACTGTAAAAGTAGGCTTAATCATGGCTGTGAAATAGGATTTACCTTAAATTAGATTAATACACACCAGGGGCTGTTGCACAATGAATGAATTTGTTCATTGGGTAGCAGTCCTTTTAAATGCACCAGAAAATAAAATTAAATAGGGGGATTTTTATTTCTATCTGTGGCATGATTTTTACTGTGTTAATGATGGCAAACAGTTTTATAGGTATCCAGGTCCCTATGCTTTAGTCAGTACCCATTACTTAACCCTTTGAACATCTAAGGCTGTAAGCTTATATACGTAATTTAAAAAAGTGAAATGAAAAACGATTATATAAGAGAAAAGGAGATATATCGAGAAAAATCGAGAGATAATGAGAGGTAAATTAAATTCTCGGTAATTTATACTTGACATTGTGATTTGCGTGTATTAAAATGTTCTAGTGTCCAAGGTCTTGCAAGCGAAAATTAAACTTTCCACAAGTCCCGAATGGTTACAATGACAACCGTTTTATACGGTAGACACTGTTGACATAGACAGTTTAGAGATTTTAAGGAGGTAGTATTAAGAAATGAAAACTTTCATGGCAAAAGCGGAACAGATTGAAAGAAAATGGTACATTATTGATGCTGAAGGTAAGCCGCTTGGAAGATTGGCAAGTGAAGTTGCTGCTATTCTAAGAGGAAAAAATAAGCCAATATTTACACCACACGTTGATACTGGAGATCATGTAATAGTACTCAACGCAGAAAAAGTTCTTTTGACAGGTAAAAAACTTGATCAGAAGCTTTACAGAACTCACTCACTTCATCCAGGTGGATTGAAGGAAGTCAAGTACAAGCACTTGATGGAAAGACACCCTGAAAGAGCTATTGAAATAGCTGTAAAGGGAATGCTTCCAAAGAACAGTCTTGGAAGACAAATGTTCAGAAAGCTCAAAGTTTATGCAGGAACTGAACATAACCATCAGGCTCAGAAACCTGAAGTACTTGATTTAAATATATAATGGGGGGAGGACAAAATAATGGCTAAAGTATACTACTATGGTACAGGACGTAGAAAGAAATCAGTTGCAAGAGTAAGACTTGTTCCTGGTGAAGGTAAAATCACTATAAATGACAGATCTTTGGATGAATACTTTGGATTGGATACTTTGAAGGTTATAGTTAAACAACCATTAACCCTCACTGATTCATTAACAAAGTTTGATGTTATATGCAAGGTTATCGGCGGAGGTTTCACCGGTCAAGCTGGTGCAATCAGACACGGTATCTCAAGAGCTCTCTTAAAGGCTGACGAAGAACTCAGACCAGCATTAAAGAAAGCAGGCTTCTTAACAAGAGACCCAAGAATGAAGGAAAGAAAGAAATACGGTCTCAAGAAAGCAAGAAGAGCACCACAGTTCTCAAAGAGATAATATTTATAGAATTCAAAAACCCTCAAATAGTGATATTTGGGGGTTTTATTTATTTTCAAAATGATGATTTCAGCTGAAAAGAAGTATCCAATAACAATTCAAAAAAGTGTGACATATAGGTGTCATACTTTTTTTGTTATACTGGTTTTGATAGTGTTAACTAAGCTATGAAAAATTGAAGTTGATAGTATTGAACTTTGAAAAGTGAAGAGTATACCTAAGAATTAAAAATTTTTAGTAGCAGTTTCCGCATTTATTCCACGGTCCTCTTGCC
>JAEWMS010000059.1 GCA_023393115.1 Bacillota bacterium | reverse complement strand
CGCAATAAACACGACTAAAAGTATGCATAAAAATATAATTCCTGTCCGCTTTATAACTTTTTGCTTTTTATTCATTTTATATCCTTCTCGATATAGACAATATCAAGCTCCAAACTCAGTTTCACATTATATAAATAATATAAATAATTCAAAACCACCCAATCAATTCGTGCTTTTCTGCGTGATACATAATAAATGATAATAACATACTTTACTGTATAAAGAAAGACATAGCTTCTCCTTGATGGAAATACTATGCCTTCTTGTGAAAACCATGGGAAAAAGATTTTTGAGTTTAAACAAAATTAGGACACAATTAAGCAAATCTAACAACTCATTTTAAACATAATGCAAAATTGATACCTGAATTTAAACTTTATTTAATATAATGCGCATTGTAAAAATGCTTATTTTACATTTGTACGGTTTTCATAAATATTTTTACGAGTGCCACTCTCTACTCTTTTCTCCAGCGCTTGATCACTTCACCAAATACAACGTTTATCCAGTCTTTGTTCCATTCATCGTATACATCTACATTGCTTGAACTTGGCGCAGGGTTCGGCATTTCCATCTTTACAATAGCAGGCAATGGAACAGCATCTCCAACTATCAAGCATTCACCTGCCGCCAAAGTTGGTAGCACATCTACAAGGGTACTATTGTTATCCGGTAAAAGATTCTTAATGCAGCTTTGGTCATTAACATTTGTTAGTTTTAGCACAACAAAATTGTTGCATTGAGAAAAAATTGTTTCTGATACTTCCGACGGACGTTGACTTACAACCATAAGATTTAATCCATATTTTCGCCCTTCTTTAGCTATTCTCTCAATTGAGTGTTTAGATGCGTTATACTCTGCTCCTCCGCTTTTAGGAATATAATTATGCGCTTCTTCACAAACAAGCATAAAGGGAATATCATTGACCAACTGTTGCTCGTGCATTATTTTTGAATAGTGAAAAGCAAAGTCGAAAATAACCCTTGAAAGCAGGCTAATAACAATGCTTAAAACCTCGAAGGGGATTGCACTTAAATCAATTATTGTAACATTCGCCTTATCTATATATCCCAAAAACTGCATGAGAATAGTATCGAAATCTGCAGTCTTATATGGGTCACTATTACCCTTTTTAGGCTCTGTTATAAATTTGAGTCTTTTATCGGATAGCTTTGTTTCTAATCTTGTAAGAAATCGCTCGAAGTCGCCTGTGTACGGGCCATTAGAAGCCTTTGTGGCTGCAGCGGTACTAGTAACAGCAAAAGATACTACTTCTGTTAGATACGTTTCCTCGGGATTCTCTATTAGCGTATTATCTGCTCTTTTTGGCTTTTGCGGTTCATTTTCTTTTTTATTGATAACTTCATTATTTTTATTTTTTATATACCTGTATACTTCCTGAATATCAAAATACACAGGTGTATCGTAGTTAATATACTGCATATCATTGTTGTTCTTTTCTTTACTAAGAATTACCGCTTTTTTGAATTGCGAAATTTGGTTATGTGAATTCATCTCATTACTTTCAATGAAAAGTGCTTCTAATTCTTGGGAATTCATTAACCAATACGGTAAGCAGAGTTTTTCTACATCCAAAATATTCAATGTAAAGTCTTGCTCTTTAGCTAATGAAAATGCGGAGCGATATTCTGAATGTATATCAAAAATTATTACATGTGAATTTTTCTTTTTTTCTCGTGCTTGATTTTCACCATTATTTATGTTCATTACTTTTTGCAAAATACTAGCAACAGCACAAGATTTGCCCGAACCGGTTGAGCCAACAACTGCAATATGCTTTCCAAAAAACTTGTTCCCATCTACATAATAATGAATATTTCTATTATTACTTAGCGCACCTATTTCAAAAGAAAAGTTATCATTACACGAAAAAATTTGGTTTATTAACCCATCGTCCGGAAGATATGCGGGTTCAGTAGGCGAAGGGAGATTAACACCACCTTGCCTGAATTTCACGCCATCTTCACTTTCTATGTATGAGCCAATGGGGGTTACTGTCACAGCATACTTAATCGTATCCGCACAGTCGTTTTGAACTGCTGTTATATTTTGAATTGAGGCCAGTATTTTAGTTTCATTTCCATCCTCAATTACAATATAGCGAGATACTCTCAGGCTCTCTTTATTTCTTTCAAATGTATCTATGTCGGATAACAATATCTGAATGTTGCCCGGTGTACTATTGGTTACCTTTCCAATTTCAATCATCATATTTCCTCCTCAAAAGTTTTTGATAAGCCAACTATGTATTTCAATTCTGACATCGTTGCGATGCCTATTACCTCTGTTGTAAAACATGTATCCACAATTGGTTCAGCTTGATTACCAATGTAGAAAAGATAATTAGTATTGCACTTACGGAAAATATCTTGTCCAACCTGCTCTGCCAAAGCGATTCTTGCAGAAAAGTCATTTGGACAATTGGTGTTATTAATAAAGCTGCTTTCTACAAATTGTCCCCCAACAATTCCATTATTAACTGTTATTTGATAGTCGAAAAGACTTTTTATTATTTCATTCATCATCGTTGTGTCATTTATTTCAAAAATAAATATAGGGGGTTTTTGCAACTTCCTTTTTGTGTAATACTTACTCAAATATTCAATAATAAATTTTGCAAAAGAGTCTTTGTTTTTTGCAAAAAAAGAATTTGAAAAGATAAATGTACGAACATCTGAATTTCTCGAAAACATGGCTGACAAATAGGATTTCTTTGATTTTAAAACAACTTTTTTGTCTCTGATTCCGAATATCCACTTGTTTACTAGCATTGTTTTTTGCTCAGTAAGCCAAAGCCATAAATTCGACTTAGATATTTTCCGATGTTCAGAATTGGGTAAAGATGACATTGCGGCTATTCGCGCAAAAGCATTCGGATAATAAAGTTCAGTAGCAGTTGTATAGTCAACATTTCGGGACAGTTCTGCTATTATTTTTTGTTTAAGCATTTCGTGCTTTTCTGCTTTACGATACACAAAGCATTCGAAAAAGTTCTCTAAGGGCACTTTATATAATAAGGCTGATTTATTGGAAATAAAATAGTCTTTAATTTTGTTTTTGTCGTTATAAGTTTTCCGCCCTTTATTTGCCAACTCAAGAATTGTACTATCGTCAATCATAAAAATTCGCGGAAAATACTTAACGAGAATATCTTGATTTTTAGTATCCATTAAAAAGTCATGAAAATCAACTTGTTCAATAGTCTCGATATTATTTTGAAAATACGCATACAGAATATACTTTGTGTTCTTCTGTCCAATTGCTTGATGCGTAGCAAAATGGCAGAACATTTCTAATATCGGTTCTGCTACGCTTGACATAGAATAATCCTGTTTTTCGTGATATTTACATTGTATAGTTTCAATACCAGCATCAGAAATAATATCAATGTCTTCGATTTGTCCTTCAAGTGTAATCGTTTCATTCTCATTCGAAATTAAGATTTCAAATAGAGATTTATCAAACTGGTATAAAAATCCTTTTACTGTGCTGTCTGCTTGTCTCAAGGATACTCACCTCGCTTTTTCCAATCGCAATTTCGCATTATAGCCATAACCAATCCTCACGCCAATTACTCATTGTCACTAAACCAAGAATCTCATAAAATATCCGTTTTGGTTTTCACATACCCGAACCGCAACTCTGTACATTAGGATTCAGCCTCGCTCACATGAGTCGGTGATTCATTCGATTCAAGTTGATAACTTCTATACCTTTTTACCATCTCCAACATAACCTCTGGAAACAGCCAGGCCCGAAATGCTTCTGCTATTTCAGGGTGAGCCATTGTTCCGCCATTTTTTCCTGCTTTTGATTCGATGCCCACTGCCTTGGTAGCGCTGATCCATATCTTTGGCGTCAGGGTAGCTCTGCTTGTCCGAATGGTTTGAATGAGCTTTTCACACTCATCATCAAGAAAATTTGGATTGAAGCTTTTTTCCCATAATCTTAAATACTCAATGGTATTGCTGTTCCGCAGCCAACTTTGAATAAGATATCCCGGGGATTTGCTATTCTTTTCGCGTGCGATATCCGTAAGTGAAACATAAGGGCTGTGCCCCAAATTTGCATTGATCATCTTTTCTCCAATAGAAGATAGATGTGAGCCGGGGACATCCAACAGATTCAGTTGTTCAAAGAGATAATCAGACATATAGTCAGCGTGCTCTTGCGTAAAGATTTCTTTCTCGACAAGGCGCTTTAGAACCTTTTCCTGCGATATCCTATACGTCCAAATCGCTTCAGCACGTCGTTTTTCAGCTTCAGTTATGCCACTCACCTCAATTCTACTTATACGGACATTATATCAAGATGAGCGTGGCTTGCATAGACTTAATATTCCAAATTATACCTCATTTCGTGTTTATACTCTATTTCGAAACCTCCATCGTGCTGAATGAGGATTCTCTCTATCGAATTTTTGATAGATTCCTTATTCCACTTTGCCATATTAAGCCTTGAGGGCATCTTCACTGATAGACGGTGCGTTTTTACAAATTTTCTTTCCATGCTCTACTTTATTGGCACAGCGCCAGACCACTTCGCCAGAAGGGCGAGTAATGCGCCGATAATTTGCGCCACATTCCGCACAAACCAAAAGGCCGCTCAATACATTCTGTGAACTGTACCGGGTGGCCTTCCTCTGGTTGGTATCTTCATCTATGTTGCTACGGTTTCCCTTGTCAACTTGAACAGCGAAGTAATCCTCGAAGCTGATGATATAGCTGATATATTTGGAGTTGGATAATAGTTTGCTGATTGCCGGTCGTGTCCATCTTTCTTGCCCAGTTGGTGAAATGATTCCCTGCTCAAAAAGAAAATCAGCGATGACTCCAAGGCTATCGCCATTTAAATACCGTTGAAAGATTGCTTTTACTACCTCCGCCTGTTGAGGATCTACAAAGATGCCATTTTGCTTCTGAACAAAACGATATGGGGTATATGCCATGATTCTTACCTCTCTTTCTTAATTGTTAAAAGCCACATATGTTGGGGTTTAAATTCAAAAAGCACCAAAAGTCAAGCATACGTGACTTTTGGTGCTTATATTGGTGGCTGACAATAGGATCACTTGCGAAATTCGCGTTATTTCCCTTATAAAATAGCAACAGACCTGTCTTTTGCAGAAGCAAAAACAGGTCTGTTTACTTTGGCTCCTCAAGTAGGACTTGAACCTACGACCCTGCGGTTAACAGCCGCATGCTCTACCGACTGAGCTATTGAGGAATATAAATCTGGCAGAGACTTACTTTCCCGGGCCGTTGCCAGCCAAGTAT
>JAEWMS010000003.1 GCA_023393115.1 Bacillota bacterium | reverse complement strand
CCCCCCCCCCCCCCCCCCCCCCCCCCCCCCCCCCCCCCCCCCCCCCCCCCCCCCCCCCCCCCCCCCCCCCCCCCCCGGATTTGTTCATTTGAATTGAAATAAGAAGTCGTATTAATAATTTTAATCTTATAGGATTTTCCATTCACTCTTCACTGTCATAAATAAATTCAGGCTTACGCAAGCAAGCCTTCCTTAACTCTTAACTATTCACCCTCACTCTTCACTATTAAATAAGCTGTTCCTGCAGCGAGTCGAAAACATTATTCACGTATACCTGCTGTTTGATTTCAGGATTAATGCTAATGGCTTTTTTCAGGTTATCCAAAGCAATATCCTGTTTCTTCATCAAAGCGTATACTGCCGCTATATTATAGTATATCTCTGGCTCGCTGACATTTTGGTTTAGTGCTCTACTATAAGCCTTTATAGCCTCCTCGTACTTTTTAGTCTCAGTAAGGGAAGCACCAAGGTAGTAATATATTTCGATATCATCAGGATTCTTATCAATAGCGCGCTTAAAAACATCAGCTGCGTCATCATACCTTCTTAGCCCAAACAGTACTATACCCATGTTATAATATAATTTATAGTTGTCGGTGCAGGCTTTTATACCGTTTGTATAGGTAGCCAATGCTTCCATGGGACTGTCTATTTTGGAGAAAAGAATTCCCAGGTTATTATATGCGTCAACAAAGTCTATTTTATTCAAAATTGAACCCTTATACAGCTCAATTGCCTTTTCAACCTCTCCCATTTCTTCATAGACCAGAGCCAGATTAAACATACAGCTGTGGCTTTGAGGATTTAATTCAACCGCTTTTTGATACTCATTAACAGCCTTGTTCAAATCCTTCAATTTAAAGTAGCAGCTGGCAAGATTGTAATGTCCGTTAAAATCCTCTTCATTTATTGCTATATATGACTTATAAACCTTTACAGCCTGTTCATAACTCTGACGGTTCATCAAAAGTCTGCCAAGTTCTTGATAACCATCGGGTTTTTCGGGTATCAGCTTTATGCACTTTCTGAAACATTCCTCAGCCTGGTCATTGTTCTCAAGCTCAGCGAAGAGTTTTCCCAGCAAAAGGGATATGTTATAGTTATTACTGTCCTTTTCAAGAATTTGCTGGTAGTACTTAACAGCTTCCAACCTATATCCTCTTTCAGCAAATATTCGTCCTATTCCTTCTTTGGCGATATTGAACTCAGGATTGACATCAAGGGCTTTCTCAAAGTTGTCCAGGGCAAAATCAAGTTTACCCATGTTTAAATAGGTTACGCCGATATTATAATAGACAAGATATTGCTTAAATTGAATATTTTTAATTGCTTCTGAATTTGAGGAAGTATTGTGTGAAGTATTGTCTGAAGCTTTGTTCGAAGTCTTGTTCGAAGTTTTGCTTGAAGCTTTGTCTGAAGCCTTTTTTAGCTGTTCGATAAGCTGGGTATTTAACTCCAGGACCCTTCTGTAATAACCTTGGGCCTCACTGTACATCCCCTTTTTAAAGATTGTATTTGCGTAGTTAAAGTACAGGTTTGATGAAGAGCCTACCAGACCGATCAAGCTGTTATAAACCTCATAGGCATCGTCATAGCACTCATTATTATATAGATTTTCAGCCTGTATTAGCTTTTTTCTTATTCCCTTGAACAAGTCCTCCCTGATAAAATCAAGTTCCGAAATTGTATCGTTTACAAAGGCCTCATTTGAAATGATACTCATAACTTCTGTGGTATTTTCATTTATAACGGTTTTATTTGCCTCAATAGTAATAAACCCGTCAAAACTTCCGTTATCCTTAATCTTTTTAATCATTAAACGATAGTCATAGGCAATGAACAAACAAGGAAAAACTATACCGCAAATAAGGTAAAACAATTCAATAGTATTACTGGTATGAACCTGATTTATCAGCGACAGTAATACTATTGTCAAAGCAGAGAGCTGAAGCGTAAAGGAAACAAGAGTTAGAATACTCTTTGTCTTCAGCAGCCTATAAAATACGTACACCAGCAATAAAACAAGTAGAACCATATTGAATGTAGTTAACAGAAACATACTGCACCCCCACGTATATCCGGCCGGCTTACAAAAATGCAATTATAGAATTTGCATCATTTCATTCTGTGCCTGGAGCCTGAATCTTTTGCATTAATCTAATTACCTCTTTATTTGATTATATTAAAAAGACTGGCTGATTATTAATCCAGGGAAATATGCATATAAAATTACTGCTGTTTTGCATTCTGTCTGTCCTTATCATTCATTTGCATTTCCATCCATTGCTGCCTGGTTATCAGCACCTGTCTTGGTTTACTACCCTCAAACCGGCCGACTATGTTTCGTGCCTCCATTTGATCAATTATTCTGGCAGCTCTGGAGTAACCCACTTTGAACTTTCTCTGCACAAGTGAAACCGAAGCCTGACCTGCTTCAACCACCATATCAATGGCCTGATTCAGCAATTCATCGTTGTCACCGGCGTTTTCTTCATTTCCCGTACTGTGGTCATTTATCTTTTCTATAATGTTTTCATCATAGTTGGAGTAACCCTGTGTTTTTATGAACTCAACTACCTTTTCAACCTCGCTGTCCGAAACAAAGGAACCCTTTACTCGTAGAGGCTTTGGTTCTCCAACCGGATAGAACAGCATATCCCCTCTGCCAAGCAGCTTCTCAGCACCACTCATATCAAGTATGGTTCTGGAGTCCACCTGGGACGAAACTGCAAAGGATATTCTTGAAGGTATATTTGCCTTAATTACACCGGTTATGACATCAACTGATGGTCTCTGGGTGGCAATAACCAGATGCATGCCTGCTGCTCTGGCCATCTGCGCCAAGCGGCATATTGCATCTTCTACATCATTGGGAGCCACCATCATAAGGTCTGCCAACTCGTCCACTATAATGACTACCTGCGGCAATATGCCAGGCTCATCGTTTGCTTTCAGCATGGCGTTATACCCCTTTAAATCTCTTACGCCCTTGTCTGCAAAGAGCTTGTATCTGTTTACCATTTCCTGAACAGCCCAATTCAAGGCACCAGCCGCCTTTTTAGGGTCTGTTACAACCGGTATCAGCAAATGAGGTATACCGTTATAAATCCCCAATTCAACTACTTTCGGGTCAACCATCAATAGCTTGACCTCATCAGGAGATGCCTTAAACAAAATACTCATAATAAGGCTGTTTATACATACACTCTTACCTGAACCGGTGGCACCGGCAACAAGTAAGTGAGGCATCTTGGCAATATCTGCAACAACTGTTTCCCCGGAAATATCCTTACCCACTGAGAAAGCCAGCTTGGAGGGATGGTTTGCAAATTCTTTTGATTCCAGAATGTCCTTTAACAATACTGCTGACATTTCCTTGTTGGGAACCTCTATGCCCACCGCTGCCTTTCCCGGAATTGGTGCTTCGATTCTTACCCCGGCTGCCGCCAGGTTCAACGCGATATCATCCGACAAATTCACAATTTTACTAACCTTAACCCCGGGGCTTGGCTGAATCTCATATCTGGTGACGGCTGGACCACGGCTGATATTAATGACTCTTGCCTCAACACCAAAACTTTTCAGAGTATCCTCAAGTTTTTTTGCTCCTTCCAAAGCACTGTTTTTCAATGCCTTTACATTGGTAGCATCATCCTTACTTTCATCCAGCAAATCTAGTGAAGGATAGTTATATATAAGCGGTTTGGCAGGTTCAACCTGAGGAATTATTATGTCACCGCTATCTTCTGAAACACTTGAATCTGTAGAATTACATGAGTCGGATCTTCCGCTGTCATTTACTCCGCTTTGCGCAACGCCTGAAGACGGGGAATCCGATAAATCATTTTCCAGCGTTTCAATACTCTGTTCATCATAATCAAGTCTTTCAGGAGAGATTCCCATACCTTTTATATCTGCAACCACTAAATCGTCGGCAACATCGTCATTAAAACCTGTGAGTCCCACTGTAAAAGTCTCCTCAGCCTGACCCGACATTTCTGCTGCTTCGGTATTCAGTGTCGCTGCTACTTCTGAATCGTCCTTCCCCAACTTCTTTGGAGTTTTGTTCGCCCGGTTTTCTCTTTCTATTTTAAAGTTGATAATTTTTCGTTTACCAGCCGAGGTTGTTTCTTCTTCATCATCATTTAACTGATCTTCAAGAGCGGCTTCTCTCTCCTTGATCCTTTCGGCTTTCTTTATTTTTCGAGTCTCGTTTGCAGCTTTAACCTTTCTTGAGAAAAAGGCAGAAGCGTTCTTGAGAAATGCTGCCATCGAAACATTGGTTAGAAGTATTATAACTATAACTGAAATTGTAGTAAGAATTATTATGGTACCTAATATCTGAAAAGTCATTAAGAACGGTAAAGTTATAAGTCCTCCGAATAATCCTCCACCGTTAATCTTTGTACCCTGTGTATAAAATTCCTTCAGACTCAAATAAAAGGATCTTCCCGAATAATCATCATAGTTGAATTCAGCGACCTGCAAATATGACGAAATAAGAACCAAAAGAATACCAAGATATATAATTCTCAGCTTAAAGGTATGCGAATCCTTTTTAAAAATCATTGCAATCCCATATACGATTAATATCACAGGAACTAGAAATGCAGGGATACCCAAAAAACCTAAAAGAATATTCGAAACAACTTTTCCGAATACTCCCATTGATTTATTAAATAAAAAACTAAAAAGTGATAAAACACCAAATGCAAAGAGTATAAGGCCTAATATTTCATTTTTATACCTTGAAAAACCACTTTCCACTCTCTTATATTTTTTCTTCTTTTGTACCTTTTTGACTTGCATCAGTACACCCCTCATCAATTATTATCAAAAGGCTAAACTAATTATATATGCCTGTTGTTGGCATATGAAGAAATTATATCACATTTTCGAGAATTGTTCCATCAGGGTTTTATGTAAAGAGCACAAGATTATGTTAAGTGCATAGAATTCTGGTTCCGAAAGGGCATGAAAGACATAGAAATCATTAGGCCGCTTAATTATGAACTTCATAATCAAACGGCCTGAACCGAGATATTACTCTAAATCATTATCGGGATTAAACAGCTGCTTCAGCAATTCAAGCTGGGAAAGCAGAAGAGTTTCGGATTTTGTCTTAAAAAGGTGCAGTCTCTTTTTCATTTCTTCGTATTCAAATCGAATTTTGATAACTTCCTGATTTGCATCGTTAATAATCTTCTGAGCTTTTATTTCAGCATCTTTAACTATGTTCTCAGCCTTTTCGTAAGAATTTTTCTTAATCTCTTCACCGGTCTGTTGAGCAACAATTAATGTGTTTTGCAAAGATTCTTCTATATTTTTGTAATGCTGTATTCCTTCGTTTAAAACCGAAATTCTATCCTTAAGCTCAACATTTTCCTTTATGTATAACTCATAGTCCTGAATAATATTATCTAATACTTCATTTACCTGGTCCTCATTGTAACCTCTTAAATTCTTCTTAAATTTAATGTTATCCAGATCATTAGGAGTATAGTTCATAATCATCCAACCTTTCCAAGAAACTGACAGTTCCTTGATACAATACCTTATTCAAAACGTCTAATAACTATATTAATGCGATCCTTTTTTGTGGTTCCGCCAACTTTGACCAACACTATCCGACCCTTGCCGCGTATAGAAATAACATCTCCCTCAGACAACTGTTTGGATGGATTTGAAACCACTTCCCAGTTGACATTTACTCTCTGGGCTTTGAAATACTCCATAACCTTTGTTCTTGACATTCCAAAACCGCTTGCTGTCACCGAGTCGGCCCTTAAAGATGCAACGGTAGTATTGATGACTTTCTCTTTCCTTTCGGGAGGAATGTACTGATAAACCTGTTGTAATTCGCATTCAACTTTTGTATTACCAATTTTGTCCAAATTTAATGAAATATATTCCGATATTTTATCAACCAGAAAAACATCTCCATACGATTCATAAACCAGGATATCGCCTATTTTCTCACGTTTAATTCCCAATCCTAGTATTGAACCAAGATAATCTCTGTGTGACAAATCCTTTTCAATAACAGGTGTTATCCTGAGATAGCTTATTGGGGCATTGTTCAAAGCGTCATCATCGTCAATGAAATCCGAGCTCATAGCTGCCATTACCCTTTCTGCCCCTTCATAACCGCCGGTAAAGGTAGAAAAAACTCCATCCACTTTATTCAATACTCGTTTGGCAACCACTGCCTCATGGGGAGAAAGAAAATCCGAATATACAAAAGAGGAATATCGGCATTGTTCTGCCTTATCTAAAAGACGAGAAACCATAACCCTATCCTCAATTCCTGACACCATCTTCAATAGCTCGTTTTTATTCATATAATAAGTTAATAGTATCCGTTAATAAGTATATTAAAAACAACATAAACTGCTCTGCGTAATACACCTATAAGTATGAATGCAACAATAGGCGATAAGTCTATCATTGAAAACATGGAATTAGCCATAAACCGTGACCGGCTTAACATATTTCTTATAGGTGAAAGAACAGGTTCAGTAATGGCATAAAGCAAATCTACAGCTTTATTATCTCTTGAAATAGGCAACCAGGATAACAATACCCTTGCTATAATTACCCATTCATAAACTAATAAAACCAGTAATAATGCTTCCCTAACTGCTACCATTAACAAAACCTCCGTTAAAAATCAAAATGCTTCAGATTCTTTATCTATATAATATTCTATTTTGCCCATGGAAATACTGTTTTATTTCTCAGCTCTTCCCTCAAGTCTCCGCTGACATCAACATTATTCGGAGCAATAACAAATATATCACAGGATACTTTCTGTATACTACCATCAAGGGCATATATTGAACCGCTTAAAAAGTCAATAATTCTTTGGGCATCTGATTTCTCTATACCCTCAAGATTTATGACAACCGGCTTTTTTGCCTTTAAGTGATCACAGATATCCTGGGCATCATCAAAAGTATTTGGCTGAGAAACTACCATTTTAAATTGATTTGCTGAATGAATATTTACAACCTTACCGGACTGCTGCTTTTTAGAATTGTTAAAAAAGTGTGTCTGAATAGGTTCACTTCTGAGTTCATCCTTATAGTCGGTATCACGAAGATCTAAATCTTCATCCTCTTCCTCATCTATAGCTTCCCATCCGACGAAATTGAAAACTTTGTTTAGAAGTTTTGACATTTCAAATACCCCCTGCATCTTTAGTAAATTTATTTAATCTTTTCTCGCTTGTAAAATTACTTTTGTGTATAATCCCTCTTTCCAAATATACTTGTGCCGATTCTGACTACATTTGCACCCTCTTCGATTGCGACTTCAAAATCGTTACTCATACCCATGGAAAGATAATCCATACTAACATTATCATATCTTTTACTCTTTATGTCAATATATATATTATAAAGATTCTTAAAGACAGGCCTTACGTCCTGCGGGTCCTGAGCATATGGTGCTATTGTCATAAGCCCTTTTAAGGCAATATTTTCCATGCGAGATAAAACTGATATATATTCATCCACATTTTCCGGATTAATACCGAACTTGGTTTCCTCTCCCGACACATTTACCTGCAGGAGTATATCCACTTTTCTCTGGTGCTTGGCAGCCCTTGAGTTAATTTCCTTTGCAAGCTCCAGACTATCTACAGAATGTACCATTTGAACTTTATCTACGATGTATTTCACTTTGTTGGTTTGAAGATGACCTATAATATGCCACTTTACGTCTGAAGGCAGCCGGTCGTACTTTTCCATTAACTCCTGAACCCTGTTCTCTCCCATATCTCGAAGTCCGTATTCATATACATTATTAATTCTTTCAACATCCACAGTCTTCGTAACTGCTATTATTTTGATATCCTCCAGGGATCGGCCGCTTTTTTCTGCTGCCACCTTCGCTCTTAACATAATATTATCCAAATTATTCTTTATTTCTGAATCAGTCAATAGTTTGCCCCTCCTGAATATTATTAGGATTAAGTATATATGTATTGTATAAGGCTATTGAGTTTTCGCCTTCAAGGTTATCAATTATTACAGCATCTTCATTCATACCTATGATTTTTACCTTTTTAATGGTTGCAGTATGTCCCTTAACAAGTGTTATAGAAGCCGTCATGTTTTTTAAGTCAATATCGTGAAGGGAACTGTAAGGCACCTTTAAGCCAGTATAGCTAGATAATATTATATCCGCATTTACCCTTCTCAATCCTACTGTTTCATTTAAGCCGGTATCAAACTTAAACGCTACTATTCTTTTCCCATTAATCAAGTTAGAGCTATATATTATTTTAGCATCTATACTCAATCCTGTTTCATTGATTCTCAGCATTACAGTCTTATCGAGTTTTAAGGCCTTGGTATACTTTTCATCAACTGCAGCAACCATATGACTCTCGAGATCCTTTACCAATTTTGCCACCGGTTTACCCTTTACTACGTCTATTACATTGAAGTCCCTGTTTGTTTCCTTTGTTGTGATTTTATCCAGTTCCTCAGGAGTAATATTTCTGATGACATCAGGGGTCAGAATGGTTTCATAACCGTCTATGGCGTAGGATATCAGACCCGAACTACTTGTGCGAATTTCCTTTACGTTATTGTTCAGCTTACTTTGTATGGCAGCTTTTTCGCTCTTTAACTTTTTTATATAAGCAGCGGATTTACTGCTGTCACCAAAAATATCTGACTTTCTGTAAACTATTTTATCAATATTTGTCAGGCTTGTGTTACTTTCAACAAGACTGCCGCGAATTGATTGCTGAGCAAGGTTTTTTACCTCTTCAATTATTTCGGTGTCAAGCTTCTTTATGTCACTGGAGAAGGCACTAATATTCTCCTTCTGTGCATTTTGGGCCCTTTCAATCTCCATTTCCTTCGTTTTAAGTTCTGCATAGGTGGATACAGGAACATTTTTTACAACAGATGCTATTCGATAATAAGCGGGAACTTTTTCACCGTCCACAGCATCCATTACACAATCTCCGGTTTCGGGTGACATAATAAGCTGTTCATTGCGTATAAAGACCCCGTCAATATTCTGTACTTCTTCTATCTTCCCTATTTTAAGTATATCTGTTTCAACACCGTTACCATAAATAATGAATAACAGTGAAGGAAGGTATATTAACAGAAATACTCCTAAAATAAGAGTTCCTATTTTCACACTCTGCTTTCTAAAAATACTCATGCTTACCTCCGTTCAGCTGTCATAGCAATTATTATACCAAGGTACTTCTTCGTGAAACAACCTACCAATGAGTTATTTCACCATTCCAAGATTGTATAATTTCTGAAGTGCTATCATATTCCCAAGCTTAACGTGTTCGTACACCAGTCCCCCCTGCATATATGCTATGTAGGGGCTTTTTATTGGTGCATCTGCACTGAGCTCAATTGATGACCCCTGAACAAAAGCACCGGCAGCCATAATAACCGGGGAATCATAACCAGGCATGTCCCAGGGTTGCGGCGTAACATAGGAGTCCACCGGAGACCCCTTTTGGATGCCCTGGCAAAAAGCTATCAGGCTTTGCTCATTGTTAAACTTTACAGCCTGAATAATGTCACTCCGTTTTGCTTGAACAGAAGGAAGTGTTTCAAAGCCGGCTCGTTCCATCAGGGCAGCACAGAATACTGCTCCCTTAAGGCTTTCTGCCACCACATGGGGTGCCATGAATAAACCCTGGAACATAAGTCTGTTATTGCCGAGGGAAGCTCCCACTTCCTTTCCCAGGCCTGGAGATGTGAGCCTAAAGGCAGCCTGCTCCACAAGGTCTCTTCTGCCTGCTATATACCCACCTGTCAAGGCCAGCCCGCCACCGGGATTTTTAATCAGTGACCCAGCTATTATATCGGCACCAACCTCTATGGGCTCAACCTCTTCGACAAATTCTCCGTAACAGTTGTCAACCATAATTACTATTGAATTGTTTATGGATTTAATGGTGTCTATGACGTTTTTTATGTCTTCAATACGAAGGGCATCTCTCCAGGAATAGCCTCTTGAGCGCTGAATCATTGCCATTTTGGTAGTTGGAGTCACTACCTTTTTAATCTGCTCGATATCAGGTTTACCGTCAGGTCTTAATTCAACCTGTTTGAATTTAACACCAAATTCTTTAAGTGAACCGCAATTTTCTCCCCTTATGCCTATAACTTCTTCCAGTGTGTCATAGGGCTTGCCTGTTACGGCAACCAACTCGTCTCCAGGTCTCAGATTTCCAAAGAGACAGAGGGCCAAGGCCTGAGTACCCGATACAATCTGGTGTCGTACCAGAGCATCTTCTGCCTTAAAAATATTTGCATAAACACTGTCAAGAACCTCTCTTCCCCTGTCATCGTATCCGTAACCGGTGGTTCCGTTAAAGTGTGAATCACTGAGTTTGTTCTCCTGCATGGCTTTTATTACTTTCAGCTGATTTAGCTGCTTTATACCATCTATCTGTTCAAATACCTTTTGAGCGTCATCTTCCGCCTGCTCGGCCAGTTCAATTACTCTATCTTCAATTTCGAAATTCTGCTTTAAATATTCTCTTGTTTTCAAATCCATAGTTTATTTTTCCTCTTTCGTATGAACGGTAATGTAATAATTAATATAATAATATAAATGCTTTTTATTGCATTATATACCATTTACCAAGTTCCTGCTAGTTTTTATAGCACATATGTATCGATAAAATCGCAAGGATGGAGAGAATCCCATTCTATACAAGTCCATATGAGTTCATATGAGTCTATATGAGTCTATATGAGTCCGTATGAATCCATATGAGTCTAAACTGGTCCATATGGACTCCATACTAATCCATACGAGGTTGCAGTTATTTTAGTTTTACCTGTATAATTGCTGTATAAGTATTTTATATTACACTACAGAGATATTATTAATAGATATTTTTAGTAGATATTTTTTCATGGAGGCACCATGGTACTTGAACACAAAGTTGATTTGACCGATACAGGAAAGCCATTAAAATATATCCTTAAGGGCAGAATGAAAATATCTGAAAGATTGGTTAAAAAGCTGAAATTTCAGAATAAAATTTATGTAAACAACGAAGCGGTGCATGTCAACTATATTGTAAAAGAAAATGATCAGATTAGAGTTGAACTCGAACTTGAAGAGGACTGTGAATACATTGAACCGCAAGCTATTCCCATTGACATAATTCATGAAGATAACTGCCTGCTGGTGCTGAACAAGCAGCCCGGTATTGTTGTACATCCTACCTGCAGTCATCCTGACTCTACTATTGCCAACGGAATTGTATATTATCTTAAGCAAAAGGGTATCTCTAAAAAAGTCAGACCTGTTAGCAGACTGGACAGAGAAACCTCCGGGATTATTATTTTTGCCAAAAACCAATATGCTCAGGAAGCACTCATTAAACAAATGCATAGCGGAATGTTTGAAAAGGAGTATCTGGGAATTGTCCAGGGTATCCCATCAGACAAAACCGGAACAATAAACCTTCCTATTGACAGAAAGCCTGGTAGTATAATGCTCAGGCATATTTCTGATACGGGTGCTCCTTCTGTTACACATTATGAGGTTATTGAAAGTTTTCCTTCCCATAATGCTGCTTTACTTAGATTTAAGTTGGAGACCGGCAGGACACATCAGATACGGGTTCACTGTCAGGCAATGGGCTTTCCAATTTACGGAGACACTTTATATTCTGAGAACACAGACTTGTTAATTTCCCGACAGGCGCTGCATTCCCATATTACAAAAATCAACCATCCTGAAACCCAAAGGGAAGTAGTTTTCCAAGCTGAACTGCCTGAAGATATGAAAGCGGTTCTGGAAATAATGAAAAACCGACTGTAAATATTTTACATATACTCTCCGGTATGCTACTATTTTGTTAGTAAACAGCTTCAAACCTATACTTAATTGGCTGGTCTACAAATGAAGAGGGCATAATGGGAGGCAGGCAAATATGGATATATTAAAGGATCGGTATTCAATAACAGAGTTAAGTGAATCTTTAAATATAACTGATCACGCTTTAAGATTTTATGAAAAGGAGTTTGGCCTAAAAGTTCCAAAAGATAGCAGAGGCAGAAGATTTTACACCACCGAGTTGGCCAACGTTATGTATCAGATTAAGGACATGCGGGATCAGGGCCTCGAACTTAAAGCAATAAGGAAAATACTTGAAGATGAAAATATAATTTCTAAGGTTAATACTCTTTCCGGATATACTTCTGAATCGGTTAAAGGGGAGCAACTTCCCGCACTTATGGGGTCTTCCCCGGCTCATTTGAACACTTCTGAGCTTGCAATCATAATGGATGCCATAAACAGTATGCAAGAACAGGTGTATAACAATATTTCCACAGAGCTTATGTCTACAAAAGATCATTTATCAAAGGAGATCCAAAAATCCAAGCTTGAGTTGGGAGCCTGTGTTGAAAATAGTTCAAGAAAGCTCGAAATAAAACTGGATAGACATTTTCAGGAGGTCGACAGAAGTATTACAAGCTGGCGGGAGAAAAAGAGTACCTCTCTTGTCGGAAGGTTAAGGAAATTAATTGGGAAGTAGACATCAATTCCAGGGTAATAGTGCGGCCTACCAGATATCACAATTACATCCTCCCTAAAGTCCTTGTAGCTTGAAATAAACGTATATTATCTAGTCTCGAAATTTTAACCTTTTATAAGCCATACTCCTGAGCATTTTATTTTGGTGAAATAAAAACCGGAATATTTATTATTCAAATAGACTATTTATAAACTTAGTAAAGCTTTCTGAAACAAGCCTAATATGCTTATATGGCCAGCTAAGTCTTTTATTATTTCAATAATCTCATTTCTATTCTGTAGATTTATAAATTCCAATCACCTATATAAACTAATAATTAATACTTGTCAGTTTTAGGTATATTATATTTGTGTAAAAACGGTCATCTAAATTTGACAACCGCCTTACACACTATACAATTTCATCATGATATTCTTTATAAGAATGCATCATATTCTGCTGTTTTATATTTATTTAACCATTCTACTGCACTACCACATCCAATAAGAACATCATGATGGTTAAAGCAAAGTAAATAATCAAAATTTATATTAGTCAAATAGAACTCAAAGCCATAAGTTTCACTTAATATCGAAACAACATCACTGCCTTTATTGATTGTAAATGCTTCTCTTTCATCTGATGGATTGAAAAACATTATTATCTCTGAATCTCCGATAAAGTCGCCTACCCATAGCCACGCATCCTTATTATTGACCGCTACTTCATTTATTAGATTTTCCCATATATAAGTTGTATTATCTACTCCACAATATTTTTCTCTAACTCCACTTATTAATTTCTCAGTCTCCAAAATAGCTATACCGTAAACAATAACATTTAAAGTATTAGCAGCCGATAAGATCTGTTCTTTTATAGACCACACAATTTCACCTCCTATTCTCTCTTATCTGTTAATCGGAACATCATCTACTATAATATGTCCTCGCACAGCACCACCACTACCCCTTTTACCACCTGTTTGGTAGCCAACATGTGGTACATTTGGGCCATTAGTAGTATGTCCAATATCTACATTAACCTCGGAACCATTCTTTGCTCTCCACTCAACTGGGAACGACTTTCCATTACCGTCTTTTCCCCACTTAGTAACTTCAAATTCCGACCTTGGTGTTCCTGTTTTTCTAAAAGCTTCATCAAGAGCGTCATTGAAAGTTTTACCTGTACCTCTTAGGTCAACATCTATCCCCTCTTTAAGTTTATATCCTTTTGTACTACCAAGTTGACCTTTACTCCCCCCCTTACCAAACAGGGACTTTCCAGGAGTAAAAGGAACTATTCCATATATCATATCTTCGCTAGTACTCGGACGATATACTTTTATCCCTCCTAGATTAAGTACCTTATATGTTCCAACAAGTTCATAAGAATATCTCGCTGCGCTAACTGTTTTACCATCTTTTAGCTTGATTTTAGTATTAGGCAACGGAATGCCAAATAAGCTATCCACAATCTCAACTAATTCATAAGTATATAGTTTCTGCTTTTGTATATACGAAACAGTTTTGGGAATATTTTTAATCTCATGGTCAAAATATGTTTTTTTAAACAAACCATTGAAGCTATATATATATTTAATTGCTTCTTTGTGTGGCATTATTCCATTTTTTTGTTGGTTATTATAGTCTTTTTTATTCTTAGTAAGCTTCCCTGCTAACGCCCGCTCAGTCCATGCAAGGAGTGAGCTATAATGTTCCCCGTCACCCATCCTAATAAAGTCAGCATGTAGCGAGTGTCCCTTTTCAGAATATTCCCTTAAAAACTGATTCCGAGCAGCCTTGTAGTCTTTATATACATTATGATAGCCAAGAA
>JAEWMS010000057.1 GCA_023393115.1 Bacillota bacterium | reverse complement strand
TGGTGCGTGAGAACTTCAATTATACAGGAAAAGAGGGGGTCATTGTTTTTTTATTTAAAAAAACTTCGAAAACCTTGATAAATGGCATGTTCAAAATATAACAAGTGTAATTTAGTTTACACTAACGAGATATTAACAGGAGGTAAATTATGAAAGTAGTGATTATAGGTTGTACACATGCCGGAACAGCGGCAGCAAATAATATTGCCAAACGATATAAGGATGCAGAGATAACTGTATATGAAAAGAATAATAATATTTCCTTTCTATCCTGCGGGATAGCTTTATATGTCGGCGGTGTTGTAGAAGATCCGGGAGGATTGTTTTATTCATCGCCGGATAAGCTGAAGGAACTTGGTATTATTACCAAAATGAGACATGAGGTACTGGAGGTCAATTTTGACGAAAAGTCCCTTGTTGTTAAAGATTTAGACCAGAATTCGGTGTTCGTGGATAACTATGACAAATTGATTGTAACAACTGGTTCATGGCCTATTATTCCTAAACTGGAAGGTATAGAACTGGAAAATATTCAGTTGTCAAAGAACTTTGATCATTCTGAAACAATAATTAATAAATCAAAAGCTGCTGAAAATATAGTTGTTATAGGAGCTGGCTATATTGGTGTAGAGCTGGTTGAGGCTTTTGAACGGCAGGGGAAGAAGGTTACACTTATTGATACCGAAGACAGAATAATGAATAAGTACTTTGATAAGGAATTCACTGATATAGCTGAGGGTGCCTTTAGAGAACACGGTATACAGCTGGCGCTATCAGAGACAGTTATCAGATTCGAAGGAAAAAATAACAAGGTGGAGAGGGTTGTCACCAATAAAGGCACCTACAACGCTGATATGGTTATACTTAGTATTGGTTTTAGACCCAGTACTGAAATGTTTAAAGGTAAGCTTGATATGCTTAACAACGGAGCCATTATGGTTGATGAATATATGCAAACAAGTTGCAAGGACGTATTTGCAGCCGGTGACTGCTGTGCGGTATTATATAATCCCACAGGAAAATACCAGTATATCCCTCTTGCAACAAATGCAGTCAGGATGGGAACATTAATAGCTAGAAATCTTGTAAAGCCATCAACAAAAAGTCTTGGGACTCAGGCTACCTCAGGTATAAAAATTTATGAGCTTAATTGTGCAGCTACGGGGTTAACCGAAACCATGGCAAAGGCTTCTGATTTGGATATTAAGTCCATTCTGATCAGGGAAAACTACAGACCTGAATTTATGCCAACTCATGATGAGGCAATGCTTAAGGTTATTTATGACAGTAAAACAAGGGTGATTTTAGGTGCCCAGGTTTTATCAAAAGCCGATCTGACTCAATCAATAAACACATTATCTGTGGTTATACAGAATAAAATGACAATAGATGAACTAGCCTTTCTTGACTTCTTTTTCCAACCACATTATAATAAGCCCTGGAACCTGCTTAACATGGCTGGACTGGCAGTAGATTAAACAAAATACTGTATATAAGCTATTCACCAAAGCTGAGACAGTACAAATTCTATTAAATAAAGATATATGCATATGGCAGAGCATGTGAAAATGTGCTTTGCTTTAATTTTGAGTAAAAAGCTCTTATACTTTGCTTTATTGTGCCACTTGTAGGTTGAATTCTGCTAAATTATGTGCTATTCTAGTATGAATTTATTATGCTTAAAAATTGAGATTGATGTGAAAATTAATTGAAAATAAACTTGATATGGAGATAGTCTGAGTCTTATGGAAATTCAACCCAAGTATAAAAATAGAGGATTAATCCTTTTCAATATAGTTCTACTGACCTTTATGGCTTGTCTTGACAGCAGTATAGTAAATGTTGCACTCCCTGTTATGGCAGACTACTTTAAAGTTGGAATGAATTCAATAGCAATTATTGTTTCTTCATACTTAATTGCAATATCCGCCACAATTCTTATCTTCGGAAGATTGGGAGATATAAAGGGGACTGTAAGGGTTTTTAAAATAGGGATAATAATTTTCACTTTAGGTTCCTTGATGTGTGCAATTGCCAACTCACTGTATTTGCTTGTACTTGCAAGAGTGATACAGGCTATCGGTGCCGCTGGCTTTATGGCAACAAATCAGGGCATTATTACCAGAGTCTTTCCGGCAGGTGAAAGGGGAAAGGCATTGGGAATAACAGGCTCGTTTGTGGCGCTGGGCACCCTGGTAGGGCCGCCTCTTGGAGGCTTTATCGTAGATGCGGCTGCATGGCAATATATATTCCTGATTAATATTCCGATAGGTATTTTTGCATTTATACTCGGACTTAAGATCCTTCCAAGAGATGAAGAAAGTATAAAGGCCAGATTAGATATAAAAGGTGCTCTGCTCTTTTTGGTTTTTATAGTTGCATTATTTGCAGCTATATTATCCGGTGAGCAGATTGGCTTCTCAGAGCCACCTGTTCTTATAGGCTTTGGATTAGCTATAGCAGCTTTTATTATATTTATAAAGGTTGAACTGGCCGAAGATAGTCCACTGCTTCAGCTAAATATATTCAGGAACCAGCTTTTTTCACTGAGTATTTTGTGTGGATTCCTGCTTTTTGTCGCGATGAATTGTTCCAATATACTTTTACCCTTTTATTTACAGGATGTAATAAAAATGTCACCTTCAGTCTCAGGACTGTACTTAATGACATATCCACTGGTATTGTTTATTGTAGCTCCCATAAGCGGGCATCTTTCAGATAAGATCGGGTCAGAGCTGCTTACATTGATTGGCCTGGTAATATTCTCCTCGGCATTCTTTATGATGGCTACTTTAGACCAGCAACTGGAGCCTGTGAAGCTTGTTGTCATAATAGCAATTATGGCCCTTGGAAACGGCATGTTTCAGTCTCCAAACAATTCCCTAATAATGTCTTCAGTTCCAAGAGACAGGGTAGGAATAGCAGGCAGCATAAATGCCCTGGTAAGAAACCTGGGGCTGGTGGTAGGAATTTCAGTTTCAACTCTTATACTCTATGGTGTTATGAGCAGCCAGCTTGGCTATAAAGTAACCACTTTTGTTGAAGGAAAAGAAGCGGAATTTGCCTTTGCAATGAGAGTTACCTATATCAGTGCGGGATTAATTTCTCTTATTGGAGCAGTATTAACTGCCTTAAGACTGTTTCAAAAAAGATACAAAAAAGCTGACTCAAAATAGACATAATCGAGACAGCTTTTTTTAATTGAACATATCTTTATTTTATAGAATTCAGCCAGGAAAATTATTCAGCTTTAACAGAGCCAACAGCTCTGACGGGGAATTCAGAAAGTACTCGGCATCAATATTGTCGGCATTATTTGAGCCCCATAATGCCAGGGCGAATTTAACTCCTGCATTTTTTGCACATTGTCTATCAAAAAGGGTATCTCCGATATAAATAGTTTCGTGGGGTGCTGCACCAAGTCTTTCCATCGCCTTGAGAAGCGGCTCTGCTTCGGGCTTATGTTTTTGGGTATCATCAGAGCAAACTACTGCATCAAACTTATTAATAAAACCCTGCAAACAGTTGTCAATTTTGATTTCATAATCACATCTGGAGGTTACTACTCCCAAGGGAAGGCCCATATCCTTAAGGCTGTCCAGCAATTCGTTAATTCCATCAAATGTCTTGCAGAGCTTAAACCCTTCAACCAGATAATTATAGTAATCCTTCATGGCACTATCAATATCAGTAAACCCGTAGCGTTGAAGAGACTGGGGAGTTGGTACGCCATAACCTTTAAGAAGCTCTTCCTCAGTAAAATATCTGCCGTGCTTTTTATAAATTACACTCTGGTAAGCGAAAACTACTGCTTCTTCAGTATCTACCATTGTGCCGTCAACATCGAATACTACATATTTGAACATTTTAGCCTCCAGCAATAAATAAAGTTATATTTTTAACATAATTGTTATTATAACATTAAATATGGCTATACGGTTATATGTTTTACTTCATAAAATTTACAATGGACTGTGTTTGAAATTATACATCTTTGTTAAATAGAATATGACCAGAAAACACACTCCCGTTGAAAACAGTACATCGAAAACAATAAAATTATCCGGAATGATTTTATTGATTACTTTTACACATAAATAGCCTGCCACCCCAAATAGTGAAAAAACCACACCTTTTATTAGAGAAATCCTTAATTCACACACTTTTCTGATTTCATAGATATTAAGTAACAACCCTGTAATTGCAGTAATCACCAGAGAGATTCCATAGCCGAATATATTCAATGAAGGTATTCCAGTCAGTATAAACACCAGGATCAGGCCTTCTACCGAAACAATAATGGAATTTTTTAGATTTATATTTTGTTTTCCCAGGCCATTGAGTATTCCGAAGGTGGCAGCAGCTATATAGCTTATAAAATTACATATTCCTGTAAACATAATCATTTGACCAAGATCGTCCCTGCCGTAAAACAAAAGACCAAGCTTTTGAGGGATGCATATTGAAACGATTAGTGTTCCAAGCCCAACCAGAAAAGACACCCTGAGTACCTGGGAGATACGGTTTTCAGTGCTCCAGGAGTCTTTCTTACTAAGACTTAGAGACATATCAGGAATCATCACCGTCATCATGGAACCCACAATTATGAAGGGCAGATTAACTGTAGTTAAAGACATGCCGATGAATTTGCCTATCATCTCCAGGGCTGTATCATAGCTCATGCCGGAGCTTATCAGCCTTCTTGGAAGAATAAGCGTTGAGGCAGTGTTAAGAATAGAAGATAAAAAGCCGTTCAAGCTCAAGGGACAGGATATAATCAATATATCCACCAGTAATTGAAGCGGATTTTTTACACGAGTCTTAACCGGAACCAGCTTATTGGAAAAAAGCTTAAAGGAGGTAAACAGCATTATCATACTTATGGCTTCACCTACTGCCAGAGCTAAATAAGCTGTGGTTACAGCACCTTTTATGTTTTTTACAGAGAGCACAGCCATTGCCGCAAGAAGTATTGTCACTCGGATACATTTTTCAAGTATATCAATGCCTGCCGGTATGGTAAATTTCTCAAAGCCGTAAAAAAAACCTTTAAATATTGCCGACATAGGAATAAAAACAAGGGCTGGGCAGATAATCCTTATAGCATTAACAGCCCGGCTGTCTTTAATAAATAAGTTGCTTATATTTGAAGCGTTTAAAAATACCAGCAGCGCCACGGCAATACTCCACATTCCTATAAAACAAAGGGCAACCTTAACAGTTCTATGAAGATTGCGGTAATCTTTTTTACTGTTGTATACGGCGCAGGTTTTTGAAACAGCTGTAATAAGTCCGTCAGCTGTAAGACACAGAAGCAGGGAATATACCGGCATAATAAGGCCATACAGTCCAAGCCCTTCAGCTCCAAGCTTTTTAGATAGAATTATTGAAAACGCAAAGCCAATAAATCCTGTAACTAAATTAGACATTGTAAGTATTGCTGAATTCTTATAAAATTTATCAAGTCCCATTAATGCTAGCTCCGTTTTTCCTTTATTATTTATTGCTATTCATTATGAGACAGGTTTATTACAGGTGTTGTGGATTGACGCCAATGAAATAAAAAAGAGGCATCTTTTTACTAAAAGACCCTCTACTTGTTTACCAGATAATATATAAAAACAGTCTGAGCTAAAATAATAAACGGAATCAGTGTCATGAAATACCAGTTCCTGGTTTTATGATGAAAAAGAAATAGTCCTATATAAACCCCTATACTTCCTCCCAGAATTGATAATAGGAAAAAAGACCTTTCAGGTATACGCCATAGTTTGTTTTTTGCTTTAAATTTATCCAGCGATACAAGAATAAAGCCAAAGATATTAAGTATAAGTAACAATAATATAATAAAATTCTGCATAAACGCACCTCAAATAATATCTAAAGATGTATTATACTATAATAATACAATATTATACCTATTGTGTGCTAGACTTTTTCTCAAATACTAATTAAAAATGAACTTTTTTCCAATATATTTATTCTTCATGTTAAATAGACTAAATTGACACTGAAATAAATATATGATAATCTTTCATAAAACTTAATTTTGTAAAATAAAGCATTAACATGTTAACGCTTTATTAGGTGGGAGACAGTTATGAGTACATTTGAAAATGTCAGTATTGTTAAGAAGGCTAATGTGTATTTTGATGGTAAGGTTACAAGCAGAACAGTTATTTTCGAAAACGGTGAAAGAAAGACACTCGGTATTATGATGCCCGGAGAATATGAATTCTGTACAGCCGACAAGGAAATTATGGAGATATTGGCTGGTAAGCTGGAAGTTCTACTTCCCGGGGAAGAGAACTGGAAGGTTGTTGAGGGAGGACAAGACTTTGAAGTCAAAGCAGATTCCAAATTCAAACTTGTAGTTAAGGAACTTACCGATTATTGCTGTTCATATGTGAAATAAAGAATATAAAAGAATACATTAAAGAATATAATTCTGAAAAAGTTATGCCGAAAAAGACGGAAAATCCCATTAAAGATTTCCGTCTTTATTTGTGCGGATTTGTAAAATTCTGAGTATTTGTATATAATAGATAAAACCGGATTTGAGGAGGTTTTATGAATTTCAATCTGTTGGATTTGAGCTTTTTTGGTGTAGTTCTTAAAATAATACTTATTGCTATTATATATATAATAATTGTTTCAGCCCTTAAAATAATGTCCAAGGACGTTAAAAGAGGGGTAGGAAAGGGCAGTAACAATCTTGGATGGAAAATAAAACTTGTTTATCCCGGAGATGGAGGGAATTTTGTTGAAGGAGATATCGTACCCATAGGTAATAAGCTGACGATAGGGAGAAATAAGAATAACCAGATGATATTACCTTCGCCGTCTGTTTCAAATTATCATGCCAAAATATACTTCGAAGATGGCAGATATATGCTGGAGGACCTTAATTCTACCAACGGTACTTTCATAAACGGAATTATGGTGGATAAGAAGAGTCTTCAGCCCGGAGATGAGATTAGTATATCCAAAACCTTGCTTTTAGTAACAGATGATGAGTAGGTGCTTTCTTACATGACTAAATGGTTAAAAAAATTACAATTCTTTATATATTTATTTGTATTCTTTGGTTTTCTGAATCTTGCTATTTTAAGTAAGCCAATAGATCCCATGGCAGGGGTGTTTTGGGCGGTAATAACAGTAATTATAGCCGTTACCTCCTGGGTGCTGAAAAAGTATTATCCAATGGGGGACAGGCTTATATTCCTGCTTGCCATCCTGCTTTGCTCAATCGGAATGATAATGCTGTTCAGACTAAACAAAGCAACAGCCTTAAAGCAGCTTGTTTGGCTTGTCATAGGCATAGTAATGTTTTTGTTTGTAGTACTTTATCTTAAAAAGGGACTGATTAAATTTGCAAAGTATAAGTATTTCTTCCTTGCAGGGACTATAATTTTTATGGCCATGGCAACTTTTATAGGAGTTGAAATACTTGGCGCAAAAAATTGGGTTAAAATTGGTCCCTATGGGTTTCAACCCTCAGAATTCGGAAAAATATTTCTAATACTCTACCTTTCAACAGCACTATCAGAAATAACTTCGAGGAAGCAACTTATAGAACCGGGAATTGCCATCATTATCTCACTGGGCTTTATGGTATTGCAGAGGGATCTTGGTACGGCACTGATTATCTTTGCCGTATCGGTAACTATGGTTTATCTGGCAACCTCAAAAAAATTGTATGTTCTTATATCCCTTGGATTGTTCGGTGTAGGTGGAGCCGCCAGTTATGCTATTTTCGGACATATCAGAAAGCGCTTTATGATTTGGCTCAATCCCTGGGATTATGTCTATAATGAGAGTTATCAGTTGGTACAGTCCATGTACGCTATCGCAATGGGAGGGCTCTTCGGAAGAGGCCTGGGTATGGGGCATCCCGGATATGTAGCGGTAAATGAGTCGGATTTTATTTTCTCCGTTATTTGTGAGGAAATGGGCTTGTTGATGGGTCTTGCCATTTTAATTTTACATTTTCTCCTGTTCTACAGATCAATCAGGAGTGCAATACATGCCGAGAATAATTTTACAAAGCTGTTAACAGCGGGCTTGAGCGTAATGATAGCCACGCAGACACTTGTAATTGTAGGTGGAGTAACAGGTTTTATTCCGTTAACAGGAATAACTCTGCCTTTTGTGAGTTATGGGGGAACATCCCTTCTCATAAGCTTTTTAGCCTTGAGCATAATTCAAAAGGTTTCCGAGGGAGACGAAGAAATATAGAGTAGAGAACTAAGACATTTTACGGAGTAAATGGTGTAAGCAAAGGTGATGAAATGGATAATCTGACAACTAATATAAAACGGGTAATGATTATTTTCCTTATAGTTTTTGTGGTACTTATAAGCTACCTCTCGTATTTTACGCTTTTCAGAGGACCGGAAATCTCCACCAGACCGGATAATAAAAGAATGTGGGACGTCAGAAATAAGGTTGTAAGAGGTACTATTTTTGACAGAAACGGGAAAGAACTTTCTGTAAGTGAAAAGTCTAAAAACAATCAATATAAGAGAAAATATAAAGGTGGAGCAGCAACTGCCCACGTATTGGGCTATTATGATCCCCAGTATGGCATATCTGGTCTTGAGAATCTTTACGACAGTTACTTATCAAGCAATATATCGGCCTCGTTCCTGGCATGGGTGGGAAATAGCTTTAAGGAAGTTGATAAAAAAGGCGATGATGTGTATACAACACTGGATTATACACTTCAGCAGACGGCCTATAACGCCCTCGGTAATTCACGGGGGTCAGTTGTAATCCTAAAAGTTGATACTGGTGAAATACTTGCCATGGTATCAAAACCTTCCTTTGACCCAAGCAATCTAAGCAGGGACTGGAAAAGCCTAAACTCCAATAAACAGCTGCCTCTGCTAAACAGGTCTGTTTCAGGACTGTATCCCCCGGGTTCAACCTTTAAGGTTATAACCGGGATAAGTGCCCTGGAAAACATAGAAGGTATTGGTGAAGAAACCTTTAATGATGAAGGAAAGCTGGTAATCGGCAAAGATTACACACTGAGTAATGATAAGGGAAAGGCCATGGGCAAGATTAATTTTGAACAGGCCATGATTAAATCCAGTAACGTCTTTTTTGGTGATCTCGGAATGAGACTTGGGAAGGAGCTGTTTAAAACAGCTGAAGCCTTTGGATTTAACAGGAATATCCCAGCTGACGGAATAATAGTGGACAACAGTAGGTTCCCGCAATACAAAGCTTCTGAAAAGGGGAATCTTGCGCAAACGGGAATCGGACAGGCCGAAATACTGGCTACACCTGTACAGATGGCTCTGGTGGCTCAAACTATTGCAAATGACGGAATTATGCTGAAGCCTTCGCTGGTAGGAAAAGTTGTTGATTTCAGTGGCAAGACTATTAAGGAGTCAAGCCCGTCTGTGCTTGCACAGGTGACATCACAGGAGTATGCCGCTGAAATCAGAAGGTTTATGAGAGAAGTAGTTTCAAAGGGGACAGGTACAAACGCCCGGATAAGCGGGGTACAGGTCTGCGGTAAGACCGGTACCGCCCAGCATATTGAAAGTAAAACTCCTCACAGCTGGTTCATAGGATTTGCACCTTACAATAAACCTGAAATAGCAATTGCAGTAATTGTTGAAGAGGGCGGATACGGTGGAACAGCAGCTGCTAAAATATCCTCACAGGTTATGAGGAAATACTTTAAATAGTGAAGAGTGAAAAGTGAAGAGTGAAAAGTTATGGAAGGCTTGCTTTTGCAAGCCTAATTTATTTGAGGCAGTGAATGGTGAATAGTAACTAGTAACTAAAATTTGACCGTTCCTCCCATTACACATAGAAATACTAATTTATACAGTTTATTATAACAATTTTCTTTGACATAAGTAAGATACTATTAATAATACAAACAAGGGATTAAACCTCCGATAGAGGACTAATCCCTTGTAACTCATTAACTATTCACCATCCACATTTAACTCTTCACTGCCTTTTTCTCCGGTTCCTTGTACATCAAAAGCAGAAGAATTGACAGAACACAGAAAACTGCTACAGTTATATACATTTGTTTGAATCCTTCACTTAATGAATCCTGGAAGGATTCTTCAATTTGAGGTTTCAGTGTGTCTATTTGACTAAGATAATCCTTCTTTGCTTGCTCAAAGGCACCGGGAATTGAATTTTTCAGTTCCTCCATTTTGTTTACGGTATCTACCATTTGAACTCTTTGGGCCTTCATTGCTGCAACTGCGGCAACCATATTTTGCTGACTTGCCATTCCTGATTGACCTGACTGACTGGATTGGATAGGCATTCTCTGACCTAAGGTCGCATTACCTTGAGCCTGACTTGAATTTCCCTGTCCCTTTTCACTGGCTCTGGAAGCTTTTGTACCTGCACTATTTGCAACGGTACTCTTCCCGGAACCGGCACCCATTTGTGATAAGGCGGTATCAATTCCTGTAATTCCCTGGTTCATACTGTCAATACCGTGCTGTATTCCCGATTGAATTTCTTCCATAATGGCTGGAGTCTTTTGGTCAAACATATAAATTGAAATTTCCTTAGCCTTATCTACTATGTTTGTTACATCAGCAGATTGCATGGACTTTACAAGGTCAGCAGGCAAACCGTCTCCGCCTTTCATATCAAAATTCATATTACCTATATTACTTAAATCAGGTATATTAATATTCTTTAATTTTTCTGCCATTCTTGGATCCTTTTTCATTTCTTCAAAGGTTTTGCTCAACTCAACTGCCTGAGGTAGGTTTGGGGCCGTTGGCTGAGGGAGTATACCCATCAATTGGTCCTGAGCCACAATACCTGCCTGTGCAATAAACCCGATCATTATTGACGGAGCTATTACAGTTCCAATTGACCTAACAAGGGATAGTGTTGCAAGTGCTGAGTTTGCCTGTTCCTTCTTGGTATTGCCCAACATCATGTAGTTTAACGGAGAACCCATTACAAAGCCCAGGCCTGTGCCGATAAGGGCAAGGCTTACCAAAACGGTAGTCAGATTATTGATTCGGGTTGCTACAAAGGCCAGAAACAGGGAGCCGATCAGTGATACTATGAACCCTCCGGAGAGTATTTTTCCAGCGCCGTACTTATCTACCAGCTTTCCACTCATAGGAGCTCCTATGGCAGTGAATAGACCAAGAATTGTAACGAAGTAACCTCCTTTACCGGTTGCCATATTAAGTGAATTTTCAGAAAACTGAGGTACAAAAATCATACCCATCATACAAAGACCCACGAAGAAGCTGACTATAAGTGTAATAAGTATTTTCGGTGATGTAAAATACTTAAGGTTCATAATAGGGTCCTGTGCACGGTTCTCAATTAAAATAAATACAGGCAATAATACAACAAATGCTATAAGGAAAGGATAAACATCTACAGATTTTAAAGTATTGCTAAAATCGAAAAAGTCAATATTTTTAAGTCCATAAATAAGAGTCAGAATCATGGCTACAATGACAACTGTACCCAATATATCAATTTTACCGGGCTTATCGGTAGTTTTGTTAACTGGCAGAAATACTATTCCGAATATAATTATTACCAAGCTGATAGGCAGGTTGATATAAAATAAAAACTGCCAATTTTCTATACCGAATATGTCAAGAATAGCACTTCCAAGAGAAGAACCAAGAATATTTGCCAGGCCATAAACTCCACCTAAAAGGCCAAGTGCCATTCCTCTTTTTTCCTCGGGAAAGGTTGTGCCAAACTCCGCATTTGCTATAGGCATAATTCCACCACCGCCTATAGCTTGTATAACACGGCCTGTAAGAAGCATGGGGAAGCTGCTGAAGTTGGATGAAAGACCGCAAATAAGGGAACCAAGTCCGAATAATGTTATGCAGACAAGATAAACATGCTTTCTTCCTATTCTATCCGCTATTTTACCCGATATAGGAATAGAAGCTGCATAAGCAAGGGTAAAAATTGTGATCATCCATATCCCGAGTTTGTCGTCAACTCCAAGATTAGCCTGTATTACAGTTCTGGCAGGAGTTACTATTCCTGTGTCTATTGCTCCCATGAATATGCCGAGCATATAAAGAAACATTATCATCCCCAATTTTGGTTTTGCATTAGATTTTAGTTCATTCATATAAGTCTCCTTTGATGTTAGTTGTTCTATTTATAAGCAGCATTAATACTCATTGGTACATATTAGTTTAACCACTGGTTTAATCATGTGCTTAGGATATTGTTTACAAGCGCGATTAGTGCAGGCTTTAGCCTTTTAAAGTCTACATTTTCATTGGAGTATGAAATCAAAAGGTGAGAGACAACATCGCAAATATCTGTCACTTCCTGAGAAATTAACTTCTTTTCCACTCCTGGAAATATCAAGGCTGAAACTTTTTCGGAGATCTGATCCCTCAACAGCTTTTTCTTCTCACTTAATTTACTTACGGTAATATCCTCGGTATTTTCCAACTGAACTGTTTGAAACCATTTTCCATGAACATTGATCATAAAACTATTAAGTTCATTATAAATGGTTTCCAGTCTATCAATCAGAGGAGAAGTTGAAGTTTTTGAATTTTGGTCAATCCTTCTGAGCATGAGTTTCCACTCGGTTAAAAGTATCTCAGTAATGATTTCATCCTTGGAACTGTAATAGTTATATACAGTTCCGGTTGCTACACCGCATCTTGAAGCAATATTCCGGATATTTAATTCTGAATATCTGTTTTCCTTTATCATTTGGCGGGTTACGGCCAAAATGTCCTCTTTCACATTTGTTAAAGTTTTCGGCATTAATTCATCTCCTTTTATGAACAATGTTCATTATACTTTATACCTTATTTATTATCAATTATAAAGTTGAATAATATTTTGTTAGTCTTCAACTTTAATTTTAGTAATATTTGATGGACACAAGATTAATTTTTGGGAATAAATAAAATTCAGGAATGTCTGAGAAGGACATTCCTGAATGAATTGAGAAAAGAATTAACAAAGAAATATTACTAAACGCTTTGATCAAAATTACTTCCTATATGGGGATTTACACTGAGTTCCATCATTTTGGTCAGGGCTTCCGAATCCTCTTCGGCAGTATTCATTACAAGTTTCGTTACGGCCAGACCAACCTTCTGACTTACAGCGGCCTGAGACTTCAAAACAGATAAAGCAGCAATATCCATACAAATACCCCTTTACTAAATGTCATAGCATAATTTTACTCTTTTCTACACAAAACTACAACATCTTTATACATTTCAAATTCCTTGACTGACACAATAAGTAAAAGTATAATATTTCAAAGGATATGGCTAGGCATATGTTGGAAGGCCCGGACATTTATCCTGTTTATTGTAAAGGATTTAATGTTATGAATATATTTGAAAATAAGGACATATTTCTGTTTGACGGTGCCATGGGTACTTATTACTCTACTAAGTATAATAAGGATATTCCTTGTGAGACTGCCAATCTGATCGATAGTCAAACCATACTTGAAATACATCAAGAATACATCAATGCCGGCGTAAACGCTATCAAGACAAATACCTTTGCGGCTAACAGGTTTTCTTTGGCATGCGATCAATCGGAGGCTGAAGAGATAATAAGAAAGGGTTGGGAAATAGCCTGCAGTGCTGCTCGAAACACTGAGGTCGCAGTATATGCAGATATTGGTCCCATCCCTTCCACACAGGGGATAGATGAAGAAGCTGAGTATAAAAGACTGGTAGATATTTTTCTTGAGTGCGGTGCAGAAAATTTTTTATTTGAAACTTTTCCGCAGTATGAAACTATCCTGAAGATTTTAGCATATATTAGATTAAAGAAACCCGAAGCAAATATTATTGCCTCTTTTGCAGTCTACCCTGATGGGTATTCCAAGGAAGGTTTATATTATCAGGATATTTTTACTAAGGTAAGAGGCAGCGGACTTGCTAATGCCTGTGGATTTAACTGTATCAGCGGCCCTGCCCATATGTGCAGATTGGTCAGCCAGCTGGATTTCAACGGCAGGAAATTGATTATAATGCCTAATTCAGGCTATCCTTCCTCTGAACGGGGCAGAGCTGTTTTTATTGATAATTCAGAATATTTTGCCGCAAAGCTGGTTGAACTGAAAAACCTTGGAGTTCAAATACTCGGGGGCTGCTGTGGAACAACTCCCCATCACATTGCAGTTGCAGCAAAACTACTTACCAGTGCGGTATCTACAAAAAATAATACCAATCAAACAGGCGTTAGTATTGCTGCTAAAGCTAGTGAAAAACCGCTGATTCGAAAGCTTGTAGACGAAAAAAAGCCAATTCTGGTTGAAATAGACCCTCCATTTGATATAAATTGGGAATATATGTTAAAAGATACCTTTTTGCTAAAAAGTGCAGGGGCGGATATGATAACCATTGCTGACTCACCCTTGGCCAAGGCCAGGGCAGATAGTGCAATCATGGCCTCAAAATTGCAGAGGGAGACAGGCTTGCCTGCCATGCCTCATATAACCTGCAGGGACAAAAATCTGCTGGGTATAAAGGCCACTCTGTTAGGCCTGAACATTGAGGGTATCAGGAATATTCTTATTGTCACCGGCGACCCTATTGCAAATATCGAAAGAAAAGACGTCAAAGGTGTATATAGTATGAACTCCACTAATCTTGCAAACTATGTTACAAGTCTTAATGCCAATGTATTCGGAGAGGCGGCATTTGAAATAGGGGGGGCCCTAAATGTAAATGCTCCTAACTTTGAAGCCGAATTAAGACGCTCAGCCAAAAAGCTTGAGAACGGAATAAGCTTTTTTCTGACTCAGGCTACATATACTAAAAATGCTGTTAATAACATAATTAAGGCAGTTGAAGTTTTGAAGGTACCGGTGTTTGCAGGAATAATGCCAATTGTCGGTTATAAGAATGCAATGTTTATAAATAATGAGGTTCCCGGAATAGAAATTGATGAAGCTATAATAGAAAACTTCCGTGACAAGAATAGAGAAGAATCAGAATTGCTTGGTATAGAATACTCAATGGAGTGTATAAATAAATTATACGAATATGTCTCAGGTTTTTATATCATGACACCGCTTAAAAGAATTAATGTTGTATGCGAATTGATAAAAAGAATAAAGGAAAGGGATAATTAATTTTACTGTTAAGTTATGGCCTAATGTGATACAATGTTTACGAAAATTTGTTAAGGATTTATTCTTATCGGAGGGTAGGACCCATGAAAAACAAACCGTTGTATGAAGTAAGGAAGATTTCCAATCTAAAGGATATGATTGAACAAAGTGCCAGAATATATGCTGACAAAGCAGCTTTTCTTGTTAAGCCTAAAACCGGCGGCGATTATGTTCAGGTGTCCTTTAAAAAGTTTAAAGAAGATATTGATGCTTTAGGGACAGCTTTGTTGAGTCTTAACTTAAAAGGTAAAAAAATTGCTCTGATCGGGGAAAACAGGTATGAGTGGGCAACCGCCTACCTTGCTGCTTGTAATGGAACAGGTATCATAGTCCCTCTGGATAAGGAACTCCCCCAGAATGAAATTGAAAACTGCTTACAGCGAAGCAGTGCAGACGCAATAATTTTTTCAGGAGCAGTTTCCAAAAATATAGAGAACATTCTAAAAAATATAACCTGCTGCAAGTATTTTATTAATATGGATTTAGAGGAAGATTCCAACGATCAGCTTTCATATAGTAAGTTGATGAATAAGGGAAAGGAACTTGTAGCTGGAGGCAACAGAGAATATATTGACGCAGTTATTGATAACGAAGCAATGGATATCCTGTTGTTTACTTCGGGTACTACCGATAAATCCAAGGCAGTTATGCTTTCTCACAGAAATATTGCGGAAAATCTTATGGCTATGTGCTCCATGTTATATATAGATGATAAAGATATATTTTTATCTGTTTTACCAATGCACCATACTTATGAATGTACCTGTGGCTATCTGTGCCAGATGTACAGGGGAAGTACGGTTGCTTTTTGCGAAGGTCTTCGTCATATAGTAAAAAACCTGAGGGAATCGGGTTGTACTGTAATGAACGGGGTTCCTCTGGTATTTGAATCTATTTATAAACAGCTCATGAATCAGGTGGCAAAAAAACCTGGAGGTCCGAAGAAACTGAAGTTGGGAATCAGATTAAGCAAAATCGCAGGAGCTTTCGGGATTGATATACGCAGAAAATTGTTTGCTGAAATCCATAACGCCCTTGGCGGACATTTAAGACTGTTTATCAGTGGAGCTGCCGCCATTGATCCAGAGGTAGCTAGAGGCTTCCGTGAAATAGGAATAAAACTTGTACAGGGGTACGGCCTTACCGAATGTGCTCCTATTGTAGCTCTTAACAGAGACTGCTGGTTCAAGGATGATGCGGCCGGTCTTCCGTTACCCGGTCTTCAAGTTATGATTGACAGTCCCAACAACGAAGGTATAGGAGAAATCAAGGTAAAGGGACCAAGCGTTATGGCCGGTTATTATGAAAACAAGGAAGCCACCGAGGCGGCCATAAGAGATGGCTGGTTCTATACCGGTGACATGGGCTACATGGATAACGACGGTTTTGTCCACATTACCGGCAGGCTAAAAAATGTTATTGTCACCAAGAATGGTAAGAATGTTTATCCTGAAGAAATTGAAACTTTGCTCAACAGGAGTGAATATATTAAAGAATCGCTGGTATATGGAACGGACGGGAAGGATGATGTAGTAGTATGCGCCCAGATCGTTCCCGACAGAGAGAAAATTGAAGAAGATATTAAGAACGGTATTATTGAACAAATGGATGTTAATTCATTAATCAGTTCTGAAGTTAAAAGAGTTAACAAGGAATTGGTTACGTATAAATACGTAAAGGAATTTACACTACGGGATACCGAGTTTGAAAAAACAACTACTAAAAAGATTAAAAGATATCAGGAGTTAAAGAAATAAATGACTCATTTAGACGCAGCAATTAACAAAGCCATTAACCTTGTCAGAGAAGTAAGTGTACTTCTATTGTCCGATATGGAAGACAAAAAGGTTATGACAAAAAGAGGAGATGCTAATTTTGTTACCGAGATTGATCTGAAGGTACAGGAAATTGTTATTACAGGGTTAAAGGAAATACTTCCTGATAGCAACATAATTGCCGAAGAAACAAAGGACAATGATTTTTCACTTGGCAAATACACCTGGATTTTAGATCCTGTAGACGGGACTACAAATCTTATGTACGGTTATAAATATTCATGCATTGCACTGGGACTTGCCGTTGACGGGAAACCCTATGCCGGGATTGTATATAATCCTTACCTGAAGGAATTATTTACAGCCCAGAAGGGAAAGGGAGCCTTTGTCAACGGGAACCCTATAAGCGTTACATCAAATGACACCCTGAGAGAAAGCCTTATTACCTTTGGAACCTCACCATATGATAAGGATAAGGCCGACGAGACCTTCAGAGTAACAAAAAATGTCTTCATGCTGTGCAGGGATGTAAGAAGGTCAGGATGTGCTGCTCTGGATATATGCAATGTTGCGGCAGGACGTATGGACGGCTTTTATGAAATGGAGCTACAACCATGGGATTATACAGCGGCATCAGTGATTCTTGAAGAGGCAGGGGGCTTTATAGCAGACTGGAAAGGTGAAAAGCTCAGCTATATACATAAGGATTCCGCTATAGCCACAAACGGACACATTCATAAGGAGTTATTTGAGGTTATTAATAAGTAAAAGTAAGATAACAACATTATAATGAGCATACTCAAATGAATAGTTGTGAATAGTGAAATGTGGTCAGAACTGTAAAAGGTACTGGCCACTTTTTGTGCGCCCAGCATGGGCGCTTTCTAGTCGGTGAAAGTCCGATGCGGGGGTTGATAGTGCCAACCGCTAGCCAATAGCAAGGGTGTCCTCGGCGACGAGGAATCTGAAGGAAGCTGGAGGCAAAACTCTGGTCTGACGAACAGAAACTGCATATAAGGCATATGTCTGTGGGTGAGTTTGCAAAACAAAATAAAGCCCAAAACTATTCGAAACAGGCAGTGTAAATGCAGCAGATATATGGAGTGAAAGAAGGCGCTCTTACCTGGGGAGGTCTCATGGACGTGAGGAAATGGACTTTGAATCACGGTTGAAACAAGATTTATCATGAGAAGTCAGCTGAGGTCATAGTACTAAGTTAAATCATGAATGGCTTAGGAAGGACTGAACGATAGGAGGTTTTGAAGAGTTGAATGACACAAAGAAACATGAAAAAGGCAGACAACTTCATAGTGATGAAGGCTGGTCTCTTGAGAATAGAGTGGAACTCGAAGGCAAAGAGAGAGCGCACAGTGTTTCATTGACGTCAGAAGTGAGACAAAACGACATAACCATGTACGACAATATGCTTATGGAGAAAGTTCTTGATAGGAACAATATGAATGAAGCATTCAAAAGGGTCAAAAAGAATAAAGGAAGCCATGGAATTGATGGGATAACAGTTGATGAAATTCAACAATATCTGAGAGAAAATGGTGACCATCTCCGTAAAGCAATATTGGAAGGGACATACGTTCCAAGACCCGTTAGAAGGGTAGAGATACCAAAAGACGATGGGAAGAAGAGAAAGCTTGGAATACCAACCGTGATTGACAGAGTAGTACAGCAGTCAATAACTCAGGTACTTAGTCCGAAATTTGAGAGGATATTCTCAGATAATAGCTTTGGATTCAGACCCAAAAGAAGCTGTCATGATGCACTAAAGAGATGTCAAAAATACATAAATGCTGGCTACAAATGGACAGTAGATATAGATTTAGCATCATACTTTGATACAGTAAATCACGACAAACTAATAGGCTTGATATACAAGGAAGTAAAGGACATAAGGGTAATAAGCCTAATAAGGAAGTACTTACAAGCTGGTGTAATGGAAAGGGGAGTTGTAATAAAGACTGACGAGGGAGTTCCACAAGAAGGAAATTTATCACCGCTACTCAGTAACATTATGCTAAATGAGCTTGATAAGGAACTAACCAAAAGAGGGTTAAAATTTGTAAGATATGCTGATGATTGCAATATATATGTCAAAAGCGAAAAGTCTGCAAATAGAGTTATGGAAAGTATTACAAGGTTCATTGAATGTGAATTGAAACTGAAAGTGAACAAAGAGAAGAGTGCTGTTGGAAGACCATGGAGACTGAAATTCTTAGGTTATTCATTCTACTGTGCAAAAGGTAGAGTAAAATTCAGAGTGCATGAGAAATCTATTTACAAGCTGAAAAAGCAATTAAAAGAACTAACTAGCAGAAGCAAAATTAGGCAAATAGATATCACATACACAAAGATAAAACAAAAAATGGTGGGCTGGATAAACTACTACAAGATGGCTAATATGAAGTCTCTTATGCAAAAATTAGACGAATGGCTGAGACGAAGGATTCGAATGTGTTATTGGAAACAATGGAAGAAGATTAGTACGAAATACAGAAATCTTATGAAATTGGGAGCCAGTAAGAGTACCGCTTGGCAATATGCTAACACTAGGAAAAGTTATTGGCACACAGCCAACAGCCTTATTCTTTCAACGACCATAACTAACGCTAGACTTGAAAAAGCAGGCTTGATTTCTCTTTTAGATACGTATATGAAAGTATGTTAACTCTTATTGAACCGCCGTATACCGAACGGTACGTACGGTGGTGTGAGAGGTCGGGAAAATTTATTCAATTTTCCCTCCTACTCGATTTATTGTTGACCTGTCTATAACTTTATAGTTTATGCTTTAGATATAGTACCAAACACGAGAGGGGTGTTAATTGTGAAATCAAATGATAACAGTAACTTTTCTAAATGTAGGATTAATGAAATACCAGTAATAATTTGCACTAACGAAGATACTTCCCCAAAACCGTTAGTTATTTTTTCACATGGTTTTAGTGGTAATAAGGAATTTTGGAAAGAATATATGAAGGAATTGGCTGAACTCGGATATTATACAGTAGCAATAGATAACAGGCTTCATGGAGAGAGAAATGATGAAGGGTTTAGTTCTGTTTTATCCAGCGATGGAAAAGTGGATTTTTACAAAGTATTTAAAGCTATAAAATTAAATGCTGAAGATATTAAACAAGTATTGGACTATTTCACGAAAAAAGCTGAAATTGACAAAACCAGGATAGCCATGGTAGGAATATCCATGGGTGGATTCACTACTTATCGGACAGTAGTTATTGATAATAGAATAAAGGTAGCTATTCCGATAATTGCATCGCCTGTATGGGGGGATCTACCAAGAGATACACCCGTTAATAATAATTCTGAAATCATTGGTAGGTTTAATAACCTTTCAGGTAAATTCAGTCCTTCTAAATTTTTAGATCTGTTTTATCCGACAGCTTTATTAATGCAAGCCGGCTCAAAGGATATACACTTTGATGTGAATAAATTGAAAAAGTTTTATGAAGATATAAAACAGTATTACGTTTATGACACTTCAAAGCTTGAATTAATAATTTTCGAAGGTGTTAAACATGAATTTACCAAAGAAATGTGGGATAATGCAAAATCGTGGTTGGCAAGGTTTCTATAGTATTTATTGTTTGACCTATACCGTTTCTTTAGTTATATTAATGTTAAAGCGTTTTAACGACGGTTATATGGGGGGTTATATGGAGTATTCTGTTGGAAAAGTGGCCAAAATGTTTAATTTATCAAGAACAACCTTGCTGTACTATGATTCCATTGGACTATTAACCCCAGCAGTAAGAAGTTCTAAAAGATATAGAATCTATAGTGATTCTGATATTGAAAAATTAAGAAAGATAGTACTCTATAAGGATGCAGGAGTACCACTAGGCGAGATTGACAAGCTTATTTCTGCCTCCGAGAATAGTTTTGTCTCTATTATCATGCGTCGCTTGGATGAACTGAATAAAGAATTAAGTTTGATTAAAGCAAAGCAAAATACTATTGTCAACATTTTGTGTAATGTAAATCTATTCAGGACTTTTGTAAATATTGATCAAGAAGCTTGGAGAGAAGTGTTAAGTTCCGTTGGTATGTCTAAAGAACAAGCTATAAAGTGGCATGTTGATTTTGAACATAACTCACCTGAGCAGCATAGAAATTTATTGCTGGCTCTGGGTATTCCTGAAGATGAAGCAGATAAAATGAGGGAGTATTTCCAAAATTACTCAGATAAGAATCAAATATAGCTGTGACAGTATTTTGGATGGTATATATTAGAGCTTATGTACTAGAGTAGTAAATGTACTAAGTAGTAAATGTACTAAACTATATTAACGAAATTATTAAATGCACTTAATTGTTTTTCTCAAGACAATTGAGTGTATTTTTTATTATCATTAAATTGTTATGTAAACTATTCTTGTATTCCATATATTAACAAACAAATCCTTGACTATGAATGACCATATATGTATACTGAGGTTTACGATGATAATGTTTTGCGGGTATTAGAAGAGAATAGTGTTAAGCGGCTCATGGAGGTTAGCTTGAAACCACGGAGGTTAATATGAATACAGATGATAACGTGAAAAGAGACAATTTAAATAGAGACAATGTGACAAAAATAATTTATGAAGGTAAAGAGTTAATTCTTGTTGGAACTGCCCATGTCTCAAAGGAGAGCGCAGAGCTGGTCAATCAGGTGATAAATGAAGAAAAGCCTGACAGCGTCTGTGTGGAGCTTGATGAACAGCGGTATGAGAGTATGCAGAACCCTAAAAACTGGGAAAATACCGATATTGTTAAGGTTGTAAAAGAGAAAAAAGTTGGTTTTCTTATAGCAAATCTAATTCTCAGCGCCTATCAGAAAAAACTTGCCAAAAAGCTTGATACCAATGTGGGTGGAGAAATGACTGAGGCAATAAATTCAGCAAAGGCCATTGATGCAAATCTGGTACTAGCGGATAGAAGTATTCAAACTACTTTTCTTAGGATATGGCGTACCCTGGGCTTTTGGGAAAAGTCCAAGCTGCTATTCAGTTTAATCTTTTCCTTTGGAGAAGAGACCGAAATCTCAGATCAGGATTTACAGGATCTCCTGAAGGAGGACATGCTTGAGTCGGCAATATCGGGCTTAAAGAAACAATTTCCGGCTATTGGAGAAGTACTTATTAATGAGAGGGATCAATATCTCGCTGCAAAAATTAAGAATGCTCCTGGTAAAAAAGTAGTAGCTGTTCTGGGTGGTGCTCATGTTCCAGGAGTCAAAAAGGAGATATTTAAGAGTCAGGATATGGACAGGATCTCTACCGTTCCACCGAAAACCAAATTGTCAAAGGCAGCAGTATGGATTGTTCCTGCCATTATTACTGGCCTCTTTATATACTCATTTTTTATGAATATTCAAACAGGGCTAAATCAGTTATCTACCTGGGTTTTATGGACCGGACTGCTGGCAGCCTTATTTACCGCTCTGACATTGGGACATCCACTTAGTATTCTGACCTCCCTTGTGGCCGCCCCCATCACCGCGCTGCATCCGTTGTTGGCTTGCGGCTGGTTTGCAGGACTTGTGGAGGCCACTATAAAAAAACCTACCGTACAGGATGTACAGAATTTACAGACCGATATTTTAAGTATCAAAGGTATATTCAAAAATCGTTTCTTAAAAACACTGGCAGTAGTGATAATGTCAAATATCGGAGCATCTATCGGTACTTTTATAGCCGGTACCGATATCATAAAAAATCTGCTTTAATTGGAGGTTCTAATGTATACGCCTGAAAGGAAGTATCAGAGAAGAGTTGATGCCTACTCGACAAAACTAGAAATATATGGCCGTAAAAGCAGTACCGTGGGCAATTATAAGCTTTTAATATTTTTTACCGGTGCAGCCCTTGCAATAACCTTTTATATATTACAGCAGTTTATTTTAATGGCGACAGCTCTCGTTTTATTTATTGCTGGTTTTACTTATTTATCAATAATTCATAACAGGCTTATTAAAAGTAGAAACTATTCCCAGGCCATGCTACAGATAAACACTTTATGTCTTAAAAGGTCTGCCGGAAATTGGACTTCCTTCTCGGATACCGGTGAAGAGTTTGAAAATCGTGAACACAATTACACCTATGACCTTGACCTTTTCGGAAAAGGTTCACTATTTCAGATGATAAATATGACCACTACCTTTTCAGGGAGGCAGAGTCTGGCCAATATGTTTTTACAGCCTATGGATAAAACAGAGGATATAATGGCAAGACAGGAGGCCGTAAAAGAGTTGGCCGGTAAGCTGACCTTCAGACACAGGTTATATTCCAATGTACTGATGTCAAATAAGAACATTACTCTGGCTGATGTGGAGACTCAGGGCAGAAAACGTATTAAATCACTACTGGACACAATAGACAAACTTGATGACGTATTTATTTGGGCAAAAGAGGAAAGTCGGCTTTATACATCCCCTTGGTTTAAATTTCTTATTACGGCGCTACCAGTAACCACATTTCTGATGCTTGTACTGTCCATATTTGGAGTAATACCGGTATATTTGCCTATTGCAGGCTTTGTTATACAATTCCTTATGCTTGGATATAAAATAAACTATAGAAACAAAAGCTTTGAACTTGTGGAGAAGTATGCTAACACTCTTAAAGTGTACAGTTCAGTCCTTAAACAATTTGAAGCTGAAAAATTTAAAAGTTCCAATATAAATAAATTAAAGAATGAACTTATAGGAACTTCCGGAACACCTGCATGGAAACAAATCGAAAAGCTGACCAAGCTCTGGGAACTAATAGCCAACAGATATAATTTTCTGCATACCATTATAAACATCGCTACTTTTTGGGATTATCACAGTATGGTGGCTCTTGAAAAGTGGAAAAGCGTCAGCGGAAAGTCTGTGGAAAAATGGTTTTCAATTATTGGTGAAGTTGAAGCACTGTGTAGTTTAGCAGTTATGTGCCATGACAATCCTCATTTTGTTATGCCAAAAGTTTCGGAGGATATGAAGTATGGAATTGTGGCTGAAGAGCTGGGACATCCCTTGCTGACTGAAGGCAGAAAATGTAATGATATCAGCATAGACCGGGGGCAGCCGATACTTCTCATCACCGGCTCGAATATGTCGGGTAAAAGCACGTTTCTGCGAACGGTGGGACTGAGCCTTATATTATCTTATATTGGGCTGCCGGTATGTGCCAAAACTTTCAGCTGCCCCATCATGAAGGTGTATGCCTGCATGAGAACCAGCGATAATTTGGGTCAGAGTGTATCCTCCTTTTATGCGGAACTCCTCAGAGTGAAAATGATAGTTGAAGCCGTGGACAGGGAGGAAAAGGTATTTTTCCTGTTGGATGAAATTTTTAAAGGTACCAATTCTGCCGACAGGCATACGGGGGCAAAGATGTTGATAAGCCAGCTGGACAGAAAAGGTGCCTGGGGAATGGTTTCAACCCATGACCTGGAGCTTGCCGATATGGAGCAGGATAGTGGGGGACGTATCAGAAATTACCACTTTAAGGAATATTACCGGGATAACACAATACACTTTGATTATCAGCTGAGAAAAGGGGTTTCCGATACAAGAAATGCCATTTTCCTTATGAAGATGGCGGGGGTAAATATAGAATAGCAAACAGGGACTGCAAATTTATTGCAGTCCCTTACTTATTTGATGCTATAAAAATCATTTCATTTTCGTTCATGCAATTAATACTCTTCCAATTAATACTCTTCCTCTTGGATATCAAAGACAAAGTTACATTTATCACACCTGAAAACAAGTAAAGTTCCAAAGCTTTCGCTGTCGGTTTCCTCCACATGTATAAGGCCTCCGCAGTCACATTTCTTCGGGTAACCGTTCATACAGGTACAACATTCGGTGTGGTGTGAATTTTTATGCTTTATTTCAGTTGGACAACTATTACACATGACTATCACTCCAATCGGTTTTTATGTATTTATTTTAATACATTTTTTAACAATAGTAAAGCTTTTACGCATGTATACATGAGAATATAACCGGGTTTCAGGGGTTTTGAATGATAAATAAATAACAATGGTGTAAAGCATAAATGAATCAAAATACAAATAAATGTCAATTGCTATTTAAAAAGTATATTTAAAGTTTATTTATAGAAATTTGAAATTCTGTGAAAAAAATATCAAACTCTAATTGACAATGTTGTCTTAAGAACTTACAATATAATTGAGAATGTTAAAAATTTCGCATATTAGAGATACGGTATTTAACAAACTCATTTTTTTATGAGGTAATATTGTATACAAAGTACTAAATTTTATAAAAAAACGTAAACGTTCTCTTCGAACGGACACGTAATAAGGGTTGTTATTTATTTATTTTCGAGCCGAAGTAGCGGCTCACAGGAGGCTAAAATGGAGAAGGTTAGGGAAGTATTGAATCGCTTTGGCAATTCAAAAGACAATCTTATTCAAATCATGTTGGAGTTACAGAACATTTCGGGAACAAATTCACTTCCACACGAATGGGTTGAATTTGTAGCAGCCGAGCTGGATATGCCTTTAAGCAGGGTGTACAGCGTTATTACTTTCTATTCAATGTTTGGTACAGAACCAAGAGGCAAATATGTTGTTGAAGTCTGTAAAAGTGCCCCATGTCATGTTACAGGTGCAAACAGCTTGTTGACAATGTTGGAAAAAGAGTTAAAGGTTAAGCCTGGTCAAACAACCGAAGATGGAGTTTTCACATTGATACAGTCAGCCTGTTTTGGAGCATGTGACATATCACCTGCAATAAAGATTGGTGAAAAGGTATATGGAAATCTCACAGCTGAAAAGTTGAGCGAGGTAGTAAACTCTTACAGGGAGGGTCGTCATAATGGATAAGGTATTGAGTGCGAGATTCGGAAAAATCAGACCTGACAGTGTTGAGGATTATATACAAGCAGGTGGTTATGAAGGTTTAAAGAAAACAATGTCAATGGAACATGTAGATGCCATTGAAGAGATTAAGAAAGCAAACCTTTTTGGTAGAGGTGGTGCTGCTTACCCGACAGGTATTAAGTGGGAGCAGGCTTACGCTATTAAAAAAGGTCCTAAATATATGGTCTGTAACGGTGACGAAGGTGAACCTGGTACATTTAAAGACAGACACATTCTTGCAGAAGATCCGTTGGAACTCATTGAAGGTATGACAATCGGTGCTTATATCATGGGCGCTAAAGAGGGTTATATATACATCAGAGGTGAATACACAGCTATTCAGAGAACAGTGAGAAGCGCCATAGCAAATGCTGAAAAGGCTGGTTACCTCGGAAAAAACATCCTCGGAAGAGAAGGTTTTGATTTTACCCTTAAGGTGGTTTCAGGAGCTGGTGCTTATGTTTGTGGTGAAAATACTGCTCTTGTTGAATCAATAGAAGGTAAGACCGGCAGACCAAGACAGAAGCCGCCTTATATAAAGAATTGTGGCTTATATCAAATGCCTACCATTTTGAACAATGTTGAAACCTATTCATGTATTCCATGGATAATCAAGGATGGCGGAGAAACCTTCAGCAAGAAGGGAACTGAATTCAGTGGCGGTACAAAGTTAATGTGTCTTTCAGGTAATGTTCAGAATAGAGGAGTCTATGAAATTCCTTTCGGTATGACTCTAAGAGAACTTATTTATGACCTGGGCGGTGGAGTTACCAACGGACGCAAGTTGAAGTTTGTACATCTTGGAGGTCAGTCAGGAAGCTGTTTCCATGAAAGCCTCTTGGATACAAAAATTTGTTATTATGATCTTAAAAAAGCAGGAATTTCATTGGGTTCCGGTGCTGTTGTTGTGGTTGATGACAGTCACTGTGTTGTTGATTATCTGAAGAATTCCATGGAATTCTTTGAAGAAGAATCCTGCGGTAAATGTACACCTTGCAGAGAGGGCACTTATAGATTGGTTGAACTGGTTGATAAGCTTACAGAAGGTACTGCAACTATGGAGGATTTCAACAAACTGAAGAGTCTGGCACAGACCATGAAAACAGCAAGCTTCTGCGGCCTTGGTCAGAGTGCTCCTGTACCTTTGTTAACTCTTGTAAAGTATTTTGAAGAAGAGTTCCTGGAGCATATAAATGGTAAATGCAGAGCAGGAGTATGTCCTATGTCCGGAAAGGCAGGTAAATAATATGGAAATGATTAATGTTACTATAGATGGTATTTCAGTAGAGGTTCCAAAGGACACAACAATACTTGAAGCTGCTAAAAAGCTCAATATAAATATACCCACACTTTGCTTCATGAAGGGCGTTAACGAACCCGGTTCATGCAGAGTATGTGTGGTCGAGGTTGAAGGCTGGAGAGGTTTGCATCCTGCTTGTGTTACCAAGGTATCGGAAGGACTGGTAGTTAAAACTGCAACCAGTACTGTAAGAGAAGCAAGAAAGAATATTCTTGAGCTTATTATGGCAAACCACAACAGGGAATGTCTCTCATGCTCAAGAAACTTAAAATGTGAATTGCAGACACTATGTAATGATAATGGAATAGACAGACTTCCTTATGACGGAAAAGTTGATAAAGGTAGTATTGATACATCAGGACCTATTGTAAGAGATCCAAATAAGTGTGTTCTCTGTGGAAGATGTGTAAGTGTCTGTTCCAAGCTGCAGGATGTAGGAGTAATAGATTATGCTTACCGTGGAGCCCACATGACAGTTACAACTGGATATGAAGAAGGGCTGGCAACCCACGATTGTATCAATTGTGGTCAGTGTATCAAAGCCTGTCCGGTTGGTGCTCTTTCTGAAAGAGACGATACAGAAAAGGTTTGGAAGGCACTTGAAAACAAGGACCTGCATGTAGTAGTTCAGACTGCACCGGCTGTAAGAGTGGCTCTTGGTGAAGAGTTTGGTTATGCACCGGGTACCAATGTAGAGGGTAAAATGGTCACAGCTTTGAGAAGACTTGGTTTTACAAAAGTATTTGATACCAACTTCAGCGCTGACTTAACAATAATTGAAGAAGGAAATGAACTTATTAAAAGAATACAGAACGGCGGAAAGCTTCCAATGATTACTTCCTGCTCACCTGGATGGATTAAGTTCTGTGAACACAACTACCACGATTTCCTGGAGAACCTGTCAACCTGCAAATCACCTCAGCAGATGTTTGGTGCTGTTGCAAAGTCCTACTATCCGGTAAAGGCTGACGTTGATCCTGAGAAGGTATTTGTTGTATCAGTAATGCCTTGTACAGCAAAGAAGTATGAAGCCGACAGAGAAGAAATGCAGGTTGACGGCCTCAGAGATATCGATGCTGTCATAACTACCAGAGAACTCGCAAGAATGATTCGTCAGGCAGGAATACAGTTTACTGAACTGGAAGACGGAGAGAGAGACAGCATCCTGGGAACTTATTCAGGTGCAGGTACTATCTTCGGAAATACCGGAGGAGTTATGGAAGCAGCCCTTCGTACAGTGGCTGACAAGCTTACAGGAAAATCTCTTGAAAAAATTGAGTACACTGCAGTTAGAGGTTTGGAAGGGATAAAGGAAGCTACTGTTAATGTTGCTGGTATGGATATAAAGGTTGCTGTGGCAAACGGTACAGCAAACGCTTCAAAGCTCCTTGACAAAGTAAGAGCAGGAGAAGCAGACTATCACTTCATAGAAGTAATGGCCTGTGAAGGCGGATGTATCAACGGCGGCGGACAGCCCATCATTAAGGATAAGTCAAAAACTGATGAGGTTAAAGCTGCAAGAATCAAAGGACTATATGACATAGACAAGGTATGCGTTACTAGAAAATCTCATGATAATCCTGAAATACAGAAGCTTTATGCTGAATATCTCGGCGAAGCAGGAGACCATAAGGCTCACAAATTACTACACACACATTATGTAGCAAGATAATTAATTTAGAAATCCAAAGTTTATTAAAAGCTGCCATAAACCGGCGAAAGTTGGTTTATGGCAGCTTTTTTTAGCTTCGAAAGATAAGGGAATATTTTGTGTACACAAATTATGTTAAAATATGTTATAATAGGTAGAAAATACAAGAATTTGGAGGAACAAAAGTATGTCTGAGAAAAATCTCCCTATAACAATACCACCGATTATCGGATACACCATCCACGCTTATCCTTTATCTGTTATCTTCAATTATAATGAAACCCTTCCGTGGTTTTTAAGTAATTATATTCAGTTGGTCTGTGATACGCGTTGTAAAGGGATATTTTTTGATTTTTCAGTATTATCATGCATCCTTGAGGGAAATAAATGGATTGACTCGGTTTATCCGGGAAATCCATGGATCAAAAGAAACTCAATACAATTTTATCTCCTAAGGGATTACAATATCGAAATAAATGATTTTATAATAAATTCAATAAATAACAACAATTATGTTGTATTGCATCTTGATGAGTATTACATACCTGATACCAGGAGCTATAAAATCAGGACTTTTTATCACGAGAACCTTGTGTATGGATATGATTTAAAGGCTAAAACCTACAATGTTTTAGGTTATAACGGAAAAGGAATATTCGGAAACATGAGGATAGGTTTTGATACCTTTGAAAAAGGTTTTAATAGTAACCTATCAAGTTGGCCTAATGGTCAGATAAAATTAATATCATATAATGAAGAATACTCTTACGAATTGGATTTAGTACTTATAAGAGATCAGCTAACAGATTTTTTGAATTCACAACATACCGATAATAATTACAGAACCTTTAGAAATCCTTCGCAAAACTGCGTTTATGGACTTGCAGTATATGACGGTTTAATTGAATATTTCAGTCTTTTATCTGAGAGAAAGGTATATTATGATATCAGGCCTCTCCATATATTATGGGAACATAAAAAATGCATGCTTTTACGTATGGAATACTTATTAAAGCTGTATCCTTCAACTAAGTTGGAGGAAATTTATAAACAATATCAACTTGTAGAGAAAAAATGTATGATTATGAGGCAGTATCAAATGAAGTATTCAATGTCAAACAAACCTGAATTATTGGACGATATTATTAGTACACTTAAAATGGTTTGTGAATATGAAAGAAATATTCTGTCTGATTTTATATTGATAATTAATACACTGATAAAATAAAAAATTCCCCGGGTCAGTAAATTACACTGATGCCGGGGATTTTCCGTATATACTATTTCGGTGATGAAGTTTTTACATTTGGTTCTGCACCCGTCGGAAATCGGGTTTTGCTACTTAAATCCTGAGTGTTGGCAAAATTTTTAACGCCGTCTGACTTAGTACTTTTGTTTTTTCCCATATTATGTCCATGCCCTAAAATTTTTCACAAATCACAAATAAGAATGGCATGGATTAGGTCCCTCCTTTAGTGAATAATCTTTACATTAGCATTACTATTTTTCAACTTTTGATACTGTATTTATTTACTTTTTATTGCCATCCTTATTGTTTTATATATCTGGATGATTACGAAAGGTACAAGACCGAGCATACCAATTATCCCTATATGGTCAATTACTTTTGGATCTATTTCAAATAAACTCTGGAGTGGTGAAACTGTAAGAACCAATGTCAGAAGTAGTATTCCCGCAAGAACTGCTCCCCACTGATACTTATTGGTAAAGAAACCAATTTTGAACAAGGGGTAGTTGGAGCGGCAGTTAAATCCATGGATCAGTCTTGCCAGCGCCAATACAGCAAATGCCATAGTACTTGCCAGGGCGGAGGTGCCAACACTCAAGCCATAATAAAAGGCTGTCAGTGCGCTAGCTGCTATTACAGCACCTTCAAAGATTACATGGAGCAAAAATCCTTTATTTAATAAAGGTTCATTAATATCCCTTGGCTTCGAATTCAAGACGTCCTTCCGGTATGGCTCCAAACCAAGAGCAATTGCAGGCATGGAGTCGGTCAGTAGATTAATAAACAGCAAATGCATGGCTGTAAACGGAAGTGGCAGAGCTAAAATTGATGTATACAGCACTGCCAGTATTCCGGCAGTGTTACCTGAAAGCAGGAACTTAATGGAGTTCTTGATATTGGTATATATACTTCTTCCGTTTGAAACCGCTTTGACTATGGTAGCAAAGTTGTCATCTACCAGAATCATAGACGCTGCATCCTTTGCAACCTCAGTTCCAACCTTACCCATGGCGACTCCAATATCGGCCTGTTTCAGCGCCGGTGCATCATTTACACCGTCTCCCGTCATGGCCACAACATTTCCCTTGTCCTGCCAGGCCTTTACAATACGTATCTTATGCTCAGGAGACACACGGGCATAAACTGAGATATTCTCTACCTTACTTCTTAACTCTTCATCGGACATTTTTTCGATTTCCACACCCTCAATAGCATGGCTGTTTTCATTCATAATACCGATTTGCTTTGCAATAGCTGATGCAGTGATCTTATGGTCACCGGTAATCATTACAGGCTTGATACCCGCACGTATACAATCGGCCACAGCCTGTTTTGATTCCTCTCTGGGAGGGTCAATCATGGCAACAAGACCAACAAAGGTCAAATCCTTCTCGTCATCGATGGTCAGTTTCGTCTGGGAATCAAAAGTCTTTCGTGCAAAGGCAAGAACACGTAACCCTTCCTGTGAAAATTCTCTGTTTACTTTTTCGATAAATTCAATATTGTCTTGTTCCAGAGGCTTATCCCCGTGCTCTGTCAGAACGTTTTTGGATCTGCTTAAAATAACATCGGGAGCACCCTTTGTAAACATCATGTACTGACCTTCAATATTGTGAAGGGTACTCATGAGCTTTCTGTCAGAATCAAAAGGTACTTCCGACAATCTGGAGTATTCGTCGCGCACATCCTCTTCTTCATAGCCGTAATCGTTGGATAGCTTGACGAAAGCAACTTCTGTGGGATCACCTACAGCAGTTCCGTCAGTAATGGTTGCATCACTTGACAATATGCTTATTTTTACTATTGAACGCTGAAGAGTATCTTCCATATCAAGCTTTTCCGAGTCGAATATTTTCCACCCAACAAAGACCTTCTTTGCTACCATTTTATTCTGGGTGAGGGTACCTGTTTTATCAGAACAGATAACAGACACACTGCCCAGGCTTTCCACTGCATGTAGTTTTCTGACAATGGCATTCTCTTTTGCCATCTTCTGTGTCCCAATGGCGAGAACGATTGTAACAATTGAACTCAGAGCCTCAGGTATAGCTGCTACGGCAAGGGCTATTGCAAACATAAATGAATCAATAGCAGAGTAACCCCTTATAATATTAGTAGCCAAAATAATTGCACAAAGGGCAAGAATGGCTATGGCAAGCTTTTTGCCGAATTTGTCCAGACTGACCTGTAAGGGGGTCTGCTTGTTCTCCGCAGCTTCCATCAGGGAGGCGATTTTTCCCAGTTCAGTTGACATACCGGTACTTGTTACAGCTACTACCGCTCTTCCGTAGGTGACATGACTGCCGGTAAAGACCATGTTTTTCCGGTCACCAATGGGTATATCAAGTCCGTCGATTACATCTGCGGTCTTTACAACGCTTTCCGATTCCCCGGTAAGGGAGCTTTCATTTACCTGAAGACTGTGGTTTTCAATAATTCTTCCGTCGGCACTTATAAAGTCTCCGGCTTCCAATAATAGAATATCACCCACCAAAACCTCTCTGGACGGAATCTCAATCCTCATCTTATTTCTAATGACTCTTGCAACTGGTGAAGATAAGGATTTCAGGCTTTCAAGGGATTTTTCCGCCTTGAAGTGCTGAGCTGTTCCAAGTATTGAGTTTAAGATAGTAACTGCAAAAATAACAATTGCACTTTCATAGTCTTTTAAAAAAAGTGACACTACGGCAGCCACTAAAAGGATTATAACTAAAAAGTCCTTGAACTGGCTCAGAAAAATTTTAATAACTCCAGCTTTTTTACCGGTCTGAAGCTCATTGAAGCCATATTTCTCTCTGATCCCGGCAATATCTTTGTCTGAAATACCGTTAAGATTTGTGTTCAGCTCTTTGAGAACTTCCTGAGCCGTGTAGTTGTAATAGTTTTTCATGCGACTCCCCCTATGTTTAATATATTTAAATTTATAGGTTTTACATGCTTCAAATGACAAATAATATACACATATACGATATTTTTAATCTGTGCTCTTTATAGGAAATGTATTCGGAAATGGATAGCAAGTAAAAATAATTATAGATAAAAAGTCAGTCAATTACAATATAATGGAGAATATTTACCAAAAATTTAACAAATAAATCATTTAAAATTCCATGGTATAACAAGCATTTAATTAATTCATTATTGATTCTTAAGAAAAAATTAGTAAAAAAAATATAATTTTCATGCCTATTCTGATATAATATCAAAAGGGTTTGTCGCTAAAATATGGTTAGGGACGAACCGATTATGGAGGTAAAAATGAATAATAAAAATAGAAAACACAACAGTCTGCTGCCTGCGGTAACGATATTCTTTTCACTGTTACTCTTAGCTTTGACGGCTGTTTATTTGTTATTTAACGGAAATCTGCCCTGGCTGAATCAGGCAATAGGAACTACGGCAGTTGGTTCATCTACAGCAGCCGTAAGCGCAGAGGAGACAGCAAAAGCATCTGAACCCACACAACAAGCTGAACATAGCCAGACTCCCGCCGAAGAAACAGTAGTGGAGCCTGCAGAAAGTACAAATCCTGATGACCTGCTGGTGCAATGGAAAAACCCTCCCGGTTTTGTAGCTAAAAAGGCTTTGAGTGACGGAGCATGGCAGAAAACCTACAAGGATGGCGGGAAAATATCCTATTGGACTCTGGTCAACAACAAAACCGTCAAAAACTATAACCCACCGTATAATATAGCTTTCGGGTCACCTGAAATGTACTCGGAACTTGAAGGTGTTACAACTTTTAGAGGTAACAACTACAGAACAGCTCCTTCATGGGGAAAGGCCGATGTAAAGGAAAAGAAGCTGGAAATTGTATGGACACATGAGATTGGAGCTGTTACCGGTGTGGGAAGTTTCTGGCCTGGAGCGGGCTGGACTGGTCAGCCACTGTTGGTACATTGGTCAGAAGATGTTAGGAAAGCTATGAATATAAATGCTAACCTGAAAACAAAGGATCTGGTGGAAGTAATCTATCCCGTTTTTGACGGTAATGTATATTTTCTTGACATGGAGACGGGACAGCCATCGAGGCCCAAGATGAATATAGGCTTTACCGTTAAGGGGACCGGAATGGTAGACCCTAGAGGTTATCCGTTATTTTATACCGGACAGGGTTTAAATGAAATGAATGATAAGAAGGGTTCCTTTAAGTATAGGATTTTTAATCTTGTAAATCAGAAGGAGATTTATTCATTCCCCGGAAATGATCCTGTTGCATTCCGGAGTTGGGGCGCAAATGATTCCTCAGCTCTGCTGAACAGATACACGGATACGCTGATAAACTGTGGTGAGAACGGTTTGGTTTACAAAACCAAGCTTAACACCAAGTTTGACAGCAAGACAGGTGCGTTGTCAATACAGCCGACCGTAACAAAGTACCGTTATAAAAGCAGTTACAGCTCCGAACAGGGAATAGAAAATTCTCCTGCCTTCTACAGAAATTTGATGTACTTCGCTGATAACGGAGGTACTATACAATGCCTGGACATTAACTCAATGGAGCCTTTGTGGATATATAAATCCGGGGACGATACCGACAGTACAATAACACTGGAGGAAACTGAGGATGGAGTTTTCCTGTACACTGCAAATGAAATAGATAAGCGTGGTAAGGCCGGTTCAAGAGCTGATTGCAACATTAGAAAGCTCAATGCTCTTACTGGCGAACTTATCTGGCAGAAGAATTATTCCTGTGTATATCAGTCATATATTAACGGTGGTGCGTTAGCAACGCCTGTTGTTGGCAAGAATGATATTAGTGATATTGTTATTTTTAATGTTGCATTAACCGGATCAACAAATGACGGCACTTTAGTAGCATTGGACAAGAAGACCGGTAAGGAGGTCTGGAAAAGGCATCTGGACGCATACAGCTGGAGCTCACCTGTAGACTTTATGTCTGAGGAGGGTAAAACCTATATGTTGTTATGTGATTTCAAGGGAGAGATGCACCTGATTGATCCAAAAACAGGAGAAGACCTTGATAAAATATCGGTAGGTGGTAATGTTGAAGCCTCACCGTCGGTTTATAACAATATGGCTGTAGTGGGAACCTATGCAAAGAAAATTTACGGAGTAAGAATAAAATAAATAGCATTAAAATAACAAGGAGTTTTGAGAAAGTTTATGAGAAGATACAGAAGAAGAAGAGCAACAAACAGGCTAAAGGCAGTAATTACAATACTTGTAATGGCTTTGATAGCAACCGGTATCTGGATTGGGCTTAGCAAGCTGTTTGACCCCAGTGGAAATTCAACGGTTATAACCTCGGCAAATACATCTGGTACTGTCAACAGTTCAGATATAACTGGGGATATGGTTGATGAAGTTGAAGAAGAACCGGAGGAGGAACCTGTAGCCGACCCTATGCCTGTTGAAATCACTGACCCTGAGAAATTAAAAACTTCCTGGTCAGAAGAGTCTGATTTTGGTGGAAAGAAAGCCTATACCGAATTTGCTATTAATAATTCTCTGGCTAACGGCTTAAATATGAAATCCTGGATATTCAGAAACAATACACCCTTAAAAGAGTTTACCGTAAAGAAAAAGAATAAAATTGAATTCGGCCCGGGTTCTGAATACTCTCAATTGGAAGGGGTAACGGCCTTTAGGGGAAATAACTACAGGGATAATGCTTCCTTCGGAACCAGGACAGTTTCACAGAAAAAACTTGAAATTGTCTGGAAAAAAGAAGGTCTGGGTGGTATAGCGGCACATAACAGCTATTGGCCCGGAACCGGCTGGACAGGACAGCCGCTGCTGATTCATTGGCCTGAGGATGTCAGGAAACTAATGAACATAAACGCAGATATGAAGACAAAGGACCTTGTTGAAGTAATTTACCCAGCTCTGGACGGTAATATATACTTCTTGGACCTTGAAACAGGTAAACCTACCAGAAATAATATTAAGATAGGTTATCCCATAAAAGGTACAGCAATGGTGGACCCTAGAGGATATCCAATACTGTATACCGGAATGGGAATCAACGAAAACAATGGGAAGTTTACCGAGTATAAATACCGAATAATAAATCTTCTGAACCAGAAAGAGCTTTATTCCATATTCGGAAGGGATGAGGTGGCATTCAGAGGTTGGGGTGCTAATGATTCCTCGGCATTATTAGATAGTAAAACAGATACTTTGCTGAATTGTGGTGAAAATGGTTTAGTTTATAGAGTTAAGCTTAATACCAAATTTGATAAGGATGCAGGAACTCTATCTGTAGCTCCTCAGTTGACTAAATATCGTTACAGAAGTCCCTATAACGATGAACAGGGTATAGAGAATTCTCCCGCTATCTACAAAAACTTTATGTATTTCTGTGATAATGGAGGAACATTACAGTGCCTGGATCTCAACACCTTAAAACCGGTTTGGATATATGAAACCAAGGATGACACAGATGCGACCATAGTTGTTGAAGAGACTGATGAGGGTGTATTCCTCTATACTGCAAATCAGGTTGACAAGCGTGGGGAAGGTGGTAAAGCTACCACTGCTGACTGTAACATTAGAAAGCTCAATGCTTTAACCGGTGAATTAATCTGGCAGAAGGATTACAAGTGTGTTTATCAGTACTATATAAACGGTGGGGCGCTGGGAACACCTGTACTTGGCAAGGATGATATCAGCAACATGGTTATATTTAATATTTGTTTTACCGGTTCACAATCCGATGGGACCATGGTTGCGCTGGACAAGAAAACCGGAGAAGAGATATGGAATAAAAAGCTGACCTCTTACAGCTGGTGTTCACCTTTGGATTTTAAAAGCTCGGATGGAAAGACCTACATGGTCTATAGTGATTTTGCCGGATATATGCATCTGGTGGACCCTATGAACGGCAAAACCCTTCATTCTGTTTCCCTTGGGGGTAATGTAGAATCATCACCGGCAATCTACGGTGACACAATTGTTGTTGGAAACTATGCTAAGAAAATATTCGGAATAAAAGTGAAGTAATATAATAAGATGGTGCAAGTAAATAAAAATTAAAGTAGGTAAACTAAAAAATGAGATAGAAAGGGAAAAAGCATCCTCGAGGGTTGCTTTTTTTCAACGTTTTCGTAGAGTATAGAAATGTGTAGGGAACCCATATATTTGACATAAAAAGTTAAGGAAAAATTAATAGTTTAGATATATAATAAACCTATCAAATATATTATAATTAGAATAATTTGGATAATCCTGTTTGTAACATACAATACTGATATTTTATCGTATATTGAATGGAACATTATTTTTTGCCTCAAGACTAATTTATGGGTAAAGGACTTGAACTTAATAAACGGTATATTCAATGACCCATGCCGGAATGGAGAAGAGATGAAGATAATAAAAGAAATGATAAGTTGGATTGGAACAATACTTGTGTCAATTATAGCAGCACTAATCATAATAATATTTGTTTTCCAGCCCACAAGTGTAATAGGTCCCTCAATGGAAAACAGTTTACAAGATGGAGAAAAGATAATAATAAACAAAACTCAAAATATATTTCATGGGATTCCAGATTATGAAGATATAATTATTATTGATAGCCGTATAGATAGAGATCGAAGCTTTATGGACAATGTTAAGGATACTCTTAAATATAACCTCATAGTGACAAAAATAACAGGGAATCAGGAGCAGATATTCTGGGTAAAAAGAGTTATAGGAAGACCGGGAGATATTATTGAGTTTAAAGACGGCAAGGTTGTAAGAAATGGTGAAACATTGGAGGAATCCTATATAAAGGAGCCGATGGATTACCGATCAGATGAAAAAATCCAGGTGCCTGAAAATAGTGTATTTGTTATGGGAGACAATAGAAATAACAGTACCGACAGCAGGGTAATCGGATGTGTTCCCGTGGATCACATAATAGGAAAATATTTAACGAAGCTGGGATTTTAGGAGTCATTATGAATATGGATGCAAATTCAATATATAAAAAGACATACCATGTTGATTATGGAGATGCAGATTATTATAGAAAGGTTAAGCTTAGTTCATTATTTAATTATTTTCAGGATATAGCCAGTCTCCATGCCGAAAATCTTGGGTTGGGTATTGTTGAACTTCAGGAAAAAGGGGTTACTTGGGTCCTTGTAAAAATGCTGGTTCAGCTGGATAGAGTCCCCGGTCTCAATGAGCAAATATTCCTGGAAACCTGGCCGTTGGAACCCAAAAAGCTTGAGTTTGAGAGGGATTTTTATATTAGGGACATTAGTGGGGAAATAGTTGGCAGAGCCATTTCAAGTTGGATTATAATGGATGTCCAAACAAAAGAAATACAAAAGACCGAGCTTTTTCCCGTAAACATTCATACATATAACCCGGTTAGGGCGATAGAAGGAAGAATGGGTAAAATTAAATCAAACGGGCTGCTACAACAGGTTTATAAGAAAGTTATAGGCTACAGTGATATTGATATAAACGGACATCTAAATAACTCAAAATATATCGATTATATAGCCGATTGTTTTTCAATGGAGAAACATGGTCAATATACTGTAGATAGGATTCAGGTAAGCTATGTGAGTGAAGCTTTTGCAGGAGATACTATAATATTCAATAAGGACATTTCAGAGCTGGATGCAGGTATTGTATATGTGGAAGGTGTAGATGAGACCGGAGAGAAAACTTACTTTAAGGCCTGTATTACATTAAAATAACAAACCAAAGATGTATAATAAGGAGGCTTTTTATGACAAAGAATCAGAAACTGAAGGTTTTAGCTGTAATACTTTTTGCGTTAATAGTTGTACTTATAGGAATGCTGATTTATGCTACAAAAATCTATAACCAGAATGGAACCAATCCGGCTTCCGATACAACTGTTTCTGCAACTGACACAGCTTCTGAAGCATCACCTTCTGGGGTACAGGCAAGTGAAAGCAGCCCTGTGAACACAGAGGAAACAATGGAACTGAAACTCTATAATTATGATGCAGATGATTATGACAACCCAAAGGAAATAATTAATATTAAAGTAGACAAAAAGCTATATGAACAGGATATTACGGCAGCAATAAATGAGGTACTTAAGAGCACTGAACTGAGTATAAATAAAGCAGTAGTAAACGGTGATCTTATGACAGTAGATTTGACTAAAGAGGTTGGCGCAAAGTTTAACATTGGTAGTGCCGGAGGTATCACATATACAAATATTCTTGTAACAACTTTATTAAACTTTCCTGATATAAGCAAACTGCAAATTACCGTCGATGGAGTACCTAATATTGAAGGAGACCATTTTAGTTTTAATGGAACCTTTACCAAGTCTGCCGAAGGTAAGAAATATGAATTTATTTCATCAGGTCGAAAATAAATTATTTCATTAGGGTCAGGTGAAGCTGTGAGGAAAAAAAAGCTTATTAAGGTAAGTCTGTTTATAATTGCCGTTATAGGTATTTTAGATACAGTATTTATCAGGAGCAGAAGCGGAAGTATGGACCTGGGAATTTTACTTCCGGGGTTGGGTGGCGTAGCAATATTTTTGGGTCTGATATTTGTTAACAGTAAAGTGTATACTAAAAATAAAAAGTTCTATGATAAAATAGGTAAATTTATTCTAATTGCATTTACAGTCTGGCTTGTTTCTTTCATTACAATATTGATTATATTGGTTTCTTCAGCCATTTCAGAGAAGGATAAAGAAGTAGACTGTGTTATTGTTCTGGGAGCCGGCCTGAATGGAGAGACTCCCACCCTTGTATTGCTAGAGCGATTGAATTATACCCTGGACTATATAGCTGATAACCCCGGGACGAAGATTATTGTATCCGGTGGACAGGGGAATGGAGAGACAATTACCGAGGCAGAGGGTATGAAAAGGTATCTTGTAAGACACGGAGTTCCTGAACAGCTGATAATTAAAGAGGAGAAATCAACCAGCACATATGAAAATATGGTTTTTTCAAAAAGGCTGTATTTTGAAAGCTTTGGCAGAGTACCGGAAAAGGTAATGATTATAACTAACGATTTTCATATGTTCAGATCCAAGCTGTTGGCCAAAAGGGTAGGTTTGGATGCGTACGGTATAAGCTCAAGCACTCCGTGGTGGATATACCCGAATGTATTTCTCAGGGAATACATGGCTGTATTTAAATCCTTGATTTTAGACCGATAAAGGTACTTTATGAAATATCAAATAAGCTGAGAAAGTTTATGTTATAGTGCTCCCGTACTAAATAATAATAATTTCTTGTACACGAAAAGGAGTAGAAAAAGCTATTTTGCTTTTTCTACTCCTTTTCTACCATACTTCGAAATTATTATTATTTGTACTCGCGCACTGATATGTTTCCTTTTCACTGCTCATGTAATAAGTTAAAGCGTATGGCCGAAGATCTTTTCTATCATGTGTTCAAATTATTTTATTTCCGGTAAATTTCTCAGGCTGCCCTCAGGAGCATAGTCAATATCGTCCAGGTTGCCTTCAAAGTAATTTTCATAGGCGGCAAAATCAAAATAACCATGACCGCTTAGACAGAAAAGAATAACCTTTTCTTCACCGGCTTCCTTTGCAAGCAGCGCCTCGTCTATTGCTGCACGGATGGCATGTGCTGATTCGGGGGCAGGTACAATCCCTTCTGTTCTTGAAAATGTAACAGCTGCCTCAAAGACAGACTTTTGACCGTATGCTTTCGCCTCAATAATTCCATCGTGATAAAGCTGACTTACTATTGCAGAATCTCCATGATATCTGAGACCTCCCGCGTGAATTCCGGCAGGTATGAAGTCATGTCCCAAGGTGTACATTTTTGTAATGGGGGCAACCTTTACAGTATCGCCATAGTCATATGCAAAAACTCCCTTTGTCAGGGTAGGGCAGGCAGAGGGTTCAACCGCCACAGCTCTTAGCTTTTTCCCATTGAATTTATCCTGTAAAAATGGGAAGGTAATTCCAGAGAAGTTACTTCCGCCGCCACAGCAGGCAAAAATGACATCAGGATATTCATCCAGCATTTCCATCTGCTTCTTAGCTTCGATACCTATAACGGTCTGATGGAGACACACGTGATTTAAAACGCTTCCAAGTGCGTAGTTTGTGTCAGCATGTGATGCAGCATCTTCTACAGCCTCACTTATTGCTATACCAAGGCTGCCAGAACAGTTTGGGTCTTTCTCCAGAACACTTCTTCCGCAGTTGGTCCTATTGCTGGGACTGGCCACAACGTCTGCACCGAAGGTTTTCATAAAGGAACGTCTATAGGGCTTTTGCATATAGCTTACATTTACCATATACACTGAGCATTCAAGACCGAACTGGCTTGTAGCAAGGCTTAAAGCACTTCCCCATTGTCCGGCTCCTGTTTCGGTGGCTAACCTTTTAATGCCGGCTATTTTGTTGTAATATGCTTGTGGAATAGCAGAATTAAGCTTGTGACTTCCTGTCGCATTGGTTCCTTCGTATTTGTAATATATACGTGCCGTAGTCCCCAACTGCTTTTCAAGTCCTCTTGCCCTGTATAGTGGGCTGGGTCTGAATTGCTTATACATTTCCCTGACCTGATCCGGAATGTCAACATAACGGTCGGTTGTCATTTCCTGTTTAATAATCTCGTCAGGAAAAATTGCTTTCATATCATCAGGTTCAATTAATTTAAGTGTGGCAGGGTTGTGATAGGGTGCCGGTTTGTTCGGCATTTCTGCCACGATATTATACCATTGCCTGGGAATCTCGCTTTCAGGCAGAATAACTTTGTTTACCTCGTCTCGTCTAATCATTCTAATCTCTCCTAAGTTTTATTTTTAAGTATTATATATATAATAATTTAAGGTTATGTAGAGTGTCAATTAAGAAATAATACATTATTAATAATATTTCGAAATTTAGAATATATATCATCAGGGGACAACATATTTTCACGAGGAAACAGGGCATATGTTCAAATATTTTTTTACATATATAGATCAAATTCCGAAAGAGTATAGGAATGAACTGTTCTCGGGTCAACATTTATTGACGCTTGGAATAGTTATTTATTTATGGTTTATAATTATTTTATTTCTGAAAGACAAAAGTGTTATAGTAAAATGGAAAGTCTTACGAATTATTTCTTTGATACTTCCTATTCTGGAGTTGGCTCAGATGGTTTGGTATAAAAGTGTGGGGGAGTTTTCCTGGGAATATACACTCCCGCTGCATTTATGCAGCCTTATGTCAATTCTATTGCCTTTAATGGCCTTTACGAGAAATAAGCTTCTTCAGGAGTACTCCTATGCAATTGGGCTGGCTCCGGCATTTATGACACTTCTGACCCCGGATGTTTTCTATTATCCTTCCATGTCATTCATTTATATTCAGACGATGCTTGTACATGGGATCATATGTCTGATACCTCTCATTATGGTTTTATGCATGGGCTTTAGGCCGGATATCAGAAAGCTCCCGAAGGTTATTGCAATGCTGGTGGGGTTTGCATTAATTATCACACCTATTAACAGTATAACCGGCGGTAATTACTTTTTCTTACGATATCCGGCTGCAGGTTCTCCAATGGAGAGCTTTGAGAAGCTGATAGGAAATCCGGGGTATCTTGTATTGACATTTGCACTGGGCTGCGTGCTATGGTTGCTGCTTTATCTGCCCTTTATTGTAATTAAACTCGTTACTATAAATAAATTGACTGCTACTTACAAAGCCTGCGAAGCAATGCCTTCCAAAGAAGAAAAGGAACCCGCCTTGATAAAATAAGTATTACTATAATAGCCTGTCCAGGGGCTTCAAGGCCGGACCGTCAATAACTGTTCCATCATAATTATAGCGTGAGGCATGACAGGGGCAGTCCCAGGTGTTTTCGGCAGAATTCCAGTGGACCTCACAGCCAAGGTGTTTGCATGTAGTATCTACTATATAGAGGTTTCCGTCCATATCTTTATAAGCCCCGGCTCTCTTTCCATTAAACATCAATGCCTTACCTTTACCAAGGTCTAGAGAGATGTCCTCGGGGAGCTTCATCAACTTGCCCTCAATCAGACTCTCAGCAACATCAGCATTTTCCTTGATAAAGTTTTTGGCCGAATTTATGGGGTCAAATTTAGTGGGTGAAAAAATTTCCTCAACCTCACTCTTACCTTTTGTAAGAATATCTCTAATTATCATAGCCGAAACGGTACTGGTAGTCATGCCCCACTTCTGGTAAGCTGCTGCAATAAAAATATTCAATTTCCTGGATGTTAAATGCCCTATTATAGGAATTTCATTCATAGCGGTGTAGTCCTGGGTTGACCACCGATATGGAACTTCTACTGCTTTAAAGGTTTCATCCGCCCATTTTATCAGATTTTTGTAGTGTTCTCTTTCATTATCATCCTCTCCGGTCTTATGATGCTCACCACCTAATATAAGCATTTGCCCACCGTCTTCCAAAGGCTGCGTTCTCACCGACCTTGTAGGTTCTTCATATGATATATACATTCCCCCCGACAGTTTTATACCAGCTTTAACGGCAAGGGCGTAAGAGCGTTCTGAGAACATTCTAGCAGAGAAGAAGCCTCCCCCATCGTAAAATGGAAAATGACTGGCAATAATGACCTTGCTTGATATAATGCTGAATCCGTCCCTGGTTGAGGTTCTACAATCTCTATCCTCATGAATGTCGATAGCGGTGGTATTTTCGAATATGTGTCCTCCATTTTTAACAAAGATATCAGCCAAAGCAAGCAAATATTTTCTCGGGTGGAATTGTGCCTGCCTGTCAAAGCGTACTGAGCCTTTAACCTCATAGGGAAGGTCAAGATTGGTAGCAAACTCGGCAGGCAGTCCGAGCTCATATGCTGTTTCGACCTCATTCTCCAGTTTTTCAATATACATATCGTCCTGAGTATAGACATAGTTAGCCTGATGACTAAAGTCGCAGCTGATTTTATTTTCACTTATTATATTCTCAATCAGTGAAATAGCCTTTTGATTTATTTCACCATATTTTTTTGCTCCATCGCTTCCGATTTTCTTTTTAAGTGTTGTATATTTCAAATCGTGTAGTGAAGTTATTTTAGCCGTTGTGTGTCCCGAAGTAGACATAGCTATTCTGGAGGAATCAATTACAACTACATTAAATCCTCCCTTTTGCAAGAGATACGCGTTTGTCAAACCGGTTATTCCTCCGCCGACAATAAGTATGTCTGTTTTTATATTCTCTTGTAAGGAAGGATAGTCAGTTGACGGAGTAGTTGCGATCCAGTAGGATTCAACCGGTTTTAAAAAAGTACTATCTATAAGGTTTTGCATAAATTAAATCTCCTATCTTATATATTACTGTTTTGATATTAATAGATAAGTAATGTCTTTAGAACATGTGACATTTTACTCACTAATTTAGATTTCCCATGTTGGTAAAAAATATTATTACGGGGGTTAATTCGATTATTATCAGATGACAGAGGGTATTCCAAATTGAAATACTATCTTTAATTTGCTAGATTCGTAAGACAATCGGCAGCTTATTCCGTATAGTAAAATGTTAAACTATTAAATCATCACAGTAGAAAGGGAGATTAAGACAGTAATGAAAAAAATTGTTTCACTTATGTTGGTATTGTGTTTGATGCTTAGCTTTTTACCTGCATCAGTAGCCGCCAATAGCAACGACACACAGCTTAAGGCACTTCCTGAGGTTGGAACAGTAATTTCAGGGTTTAAGACCATGGATATCGGCAACATGGAATTGATAAACTCAAAAACAGTTTTGTTCAAGCACGAGAAAACCGGTGCAGAACTGCTGTTTATACAAAGTAAGGATATAGACAGAGCCTTTGATATCACCTTTAAAACTCCGGCCATAGATGATACCGGGGTAAACCATATTTTAGAGCATATAACCATATCAGGTTCAAAAAAGTACCCGCTTAAAGATGTAATGTTTACTGCAGCAAACCAGACATACAGCACTTTTGTAAATGCAATGACTTCACAGACCAGTACTACCTATCCCATAGCGTCTATGAGCGAAGATCAGCTGATGAAGTTAGCTGATCTATATCTGGACTGCGTTTACAATCCGCTGGTTTACAGTGATGAGAATATTTTCAAAAGAGAGGCTTGGAGATATGAGCTGGCTGATGAAAAATCACCTTTAACTGTAACCGGAGTAGTATATAATGAAATGAAGGCTGTTAATATTAATGAGGCAGCACTGCGTAATGTACTGAAAACACTTTACCCTAATAGTGCCCAGTCATATGCAGCAGTCGGAGACCCCGAGGTTATGACCGAGCTTACATATGATCAACTTATTAATTATCATAAGACCTACTATCATCCGTCTAATTCATTGATGGTTCTTTACGGAAATGTTGATTATGAGAATTTCCTAAAACATATAAATGATGAATATCTTTCAAAATATGATAAGAAGGATATAAAGATTGATACCGGAAAAGTGGCTCCGGCCAAGGAAAAGGTAGAAAAAACCTATCAATTCCCGGTTTCAGCAAAATCTAATACAAAGAATGCATCTGAAATAGATTATGCATTTGTATTAAATGATGCAACCGCTGAAGAGATAACAGGACTAGAGATTGTCAGTGCATACCTTAATCAATCGTCCTCCCCATTACAAAAGGCTTTTAATGAAAGCAAAATAGGAGGGAACGTATACGCGTATGTAATAGATATTACAGCTCAGCCAGTATTATCATTCACTGCAATTAATGCTGATGAAAACCGGAAGGAAGATTTTAGAAAGCTAGTAGACAGTACAATAGGTGATATAGTAAAAAATGGTATTGATAAGGAAGCTATAGAAGCAATTGTTTCATCAACTATGTTAAGTAATGCAAACATTACAGAAAGCAGAGATCTCGGTGCGGGGATATCTGCGGCAACCTCCCAAAAATGGGCTATATCCGGAAAAACTGATTATTTTAATGAGTACCAAAAAGCGTTAAAAGATGTTGGAGCTAATCTGAAAGACAACTATCTCGAGAATCTTACTACTAAATACGTACTTAATAATAACCATGGAGCATTAGTTACTACTGTCCCTCAAGCCGGATTGGCCGAAAAGAAGGAGCAGGCACTGACAAAGAAGCTTGCAGAAATAAAGGCTTCAATGAGTAAGGAAGAAATAGCGAAAACTATTGCTGATACAAAGGCATATAGCCAGTGGAACAGCAGAGTTGACGATGAAAAAGTTATTGAATCCCTCAAAGCTGTTAATATTTCAGACCTTCCTGAAGAGGTTAAAAAGTATAACGTAAATGATAAAAAACTCTCTGACGGAATCAGAATACTGTCTGCAGAAGCAAATGTTGGTGATACAGCTTTATCAACTATTTTACTGGATAGCTCCAGTATACCTGTTGAAAAACTGCATTACTTGAAATTGTTTTCAAGTCTTCTTGGTGGACTGGAAACTAAGAATTACAACCAGCAGAAGTTAAATACCCAGGTTATGAGATATTTGGGGGGAGCCTCCTTTGGTATAACAACCATAGAGAAAAAGAATAAAAGCTTCACTCCATATATGGCTATTTCATGGATAGGCTTAATAGGAGAATATGACAAGCAGTTAGAGCTTGTAAAAGAGTTGTTGCTTAATACTAATTTTGATACCAAGACAGAGTTACTTAATATTGTAAAAGCTCAGAAATCAAGTTTTAAAGTTAGTGTTACCAATGATCCTTATGGAGTTTTATTGGACAGAAACACATCTCATTTTAGTGACAGAAACAATTATCTTACATATATTTCAGGACTTGATTACTATAATTTCCTTGAAAAGCTTGAAAAGACGTTGGAGGAAAAGCCTGAGGAAGTAGTTGCTGAACTTAAGTCCATAAGAGATATTGTTGTAAATAAAACAAATATGATTGCAACCTTTGCTGGGAATAACAATAATATATCAAAGTTTGAAACAGGTATTAAATCTGTAATAGATGCATTCCCTGCAAAGAGTATTGTTAAGCAGGATTATTCAAAAGTGCCAAAGCCTTCAGCAAAAGAGGCAATAGTAATGGATACTACGGTACAGTATAATATCGTCTCAGCAACTTACGAAGAAATGGGAACAACCTTCTCTGGAAAGTACTTGCCATTATCTACACTTATTGAAGATAACTACATTCTTCCAAAAATTCGTTTCGGATATGGTGCTTATGGCGGTATGGTAAACTTCGGTTCTTCAGGCCTTATTGTTTCTTCATATCGTGATCCTAATATTAAGGAAACTTACGATGTATATAACGGCCTTGCGGATTACGTAAAGAATGTCAATTTGACGCAGAAGGATCTGGATAGATACATACTTAAGACTTACAGCCAATATACATACCCTAGCGGTGAGCTTTCAGGAGCATCAAGTGCCATAGTAAACTATCTTTCAGGAAAAACAGATGAAGAAAAACGCAAACTGCTCCAGGAAATAAAGTCCGTAACCATTGAGGATGTAAAGGCTTCTGCGAAGCTGCTTGAAAACCTGATGAAGAAGGGGACCTATTCAACAGTTGGCGACAGCCGTAAAGTAAATGAAAATAAAGAGTTGTTTGAGAGCAATATTTTGACATTTGATATTGGTACAGCTTCAAATGAGACTATTACCAGAGCAGAGCTGTTCGAAATAATTATGGCTGGGCTTCCGAATACTTTGGATACAGCAAAGCAGATGGGACTTTTAACTGCTGACAGTAAAGGCAATTACCGTGAAAACGATAAATTAACAAGAGAAGAGCTTGCAGCTATTATTGTCAAGGTTACACAGCTGAGCGGTAAGGAGCTGACAGGTAAAGAGGTTGCTATCCCGGACCTTGATAAAGCCGGAAAGTGGGCAAATGATGCCATAAAAGCTGTCGTGTATTCAGGTGTAATGAAGCTTGACGACAAAGGTAATTTTAACCCTAAAGGTGAGATTACTGCAACAGAAGTTCAAGCAATAGCAGTTGAGCTTCAAGCGAAGCTCACTGCAAAGTAAAACACTCTTATGTATTAATTTGAGATAGATGTTAAAAACCCGGCAAGTCCTTGTGGAAAGCTACTCGGACGCCGGGTTTTGTATTATCAGTTTTTCCTTGAACTGAAGACTACTTTCAGCAGAGCAGGTGTAATAACGGTAGTCAGTATTACAACAATTAGCGTCGGTATATATATTTCCTCAGAAATAATATGATTCTGCATACCGATATTTGCAGTAATTATTGCAACCTCACCTCTTGAAATCATGCCTACCCCAATCTGAAGGGACTCTTTTCTGCTTATTTTAAGTATTCTTGCTGCGCCGGAACAACCAAAAAGCTTTCCAATAACAGCAATGACGAACATGACTAAGGTAACAAGAATAACCTTTGGGCTTAAACCCTTAATGTCAGCAGCCAAACCAACACTTGCAAAGAATATTAGGGATAGGAAGCCGGAAGATATGGCTTTAACATTCTTCTCTAGATATTCCTTATGTATAAACTGTGAGAGTGTAAGACCGCATATATATGCACCTGTTATAGCAGCGATGCCAAGAAACTCTGAAATAAACGCCAGTAACAGAGCCAGAGCTATTGAATAGGCAATAAGATCTTTTTTATGCCTGTTATCAGTAGATAGCTTATTAATATACTTTGGAACAACAGCTATCATAATTACACTTATTATACAGAAAGCAATTATTTTCCCAAAGGTCAGAACAAGACTTAGGGCGGCTGATGCACCGGATGCGCCGCTTCCTACGGTTTGTGAGACTGCGAGAACGATTGATATTAATATAAGACCCAATACATCATCAATTACAGCGGCGCCAAGAATATTCACTCCGGCTTTTGTATTAAGTTTACCCAGCTCGGTTAAAGTCTGTACCGAAATACTGACACTGGTTGCAGTCAGTATTACACCAACAAAAAGATTCTCCCAAAAATCTGTAAAAAACAGATACGCCGCAGCTGTACCAAGTATCAAGGGAATAATTACACCCGCCAAGGCAATAACGAACGAGGTTTTTCCGGCCTTTTTCAGATCCTCAATATTAGTTTCTAAGCCGGCCAGAAACATTAACATAATAACACCTAAATCAGATAATAGCTTAATGTTTTCCGAATATTCAACAAGGTTTAATACTGCCGGACCGAGAACAACACCTGCTAATAAGGCACCTAAAACCTCAGGCATTTTGAACTTTCTGCTGATAAGTCCTCCGATTTTTGTAAATACAAGAATAAGTGCAATTTCAATTAATATTTTCTCCAGATTAACACCCTCTTCGATTAAAAAATAATAGGTTACAATAGTTTGCAGTTGATACACATCTTGATTTGCATTCAGAAATAGCATCAGTGAAATTTTAATTTAACACATAAATAAAAAGGAAAGTCCATTAAATAGACTTCCCCGTTGGAAGACAAAAAACATTAGCGTAATAGAAATCTCACACTAATATGATAACATAACTCCATCTAAAATTCAAGAAATAGTCTTTCTGTCAGAGAAAAAAGTCTTTCTATTGGAGATTAATGTGGCGAATAGAATTTAGTTTGGAATACATTGGTTCTGATTTGAATATAATTATCAGTCTAAAAAATACAGGGAGGGATAATCAATGCTTGAGCTTAGCAATGTCAGTACGTATTTTGATGATGCAACAGGAAGCCACAATGCTTTCGGACCGCTGGACCTACAGGTTTCAGATGGAGAAAACTGTACCATCATTGGACCGTCGGGTTGTGGTAAGACAAGCCTGCTTAAAACTATTGCAGGCCTGAAAAGCTGTTTTAATGGAAACATCCTTATGAATGGGGAGTCTTTGACACCCCGTAATTTCAAAATTTCATATATTCCTTATGGGTATGGGCTTTTAAGGTTTAAAACAATAAAAGACAATATATTGTTACCTCTAAAAATCCGTAATATGCAAATCAGTAAAGAGGTGATATTCCTGCTGCATTACCTTACAAACCAGCTTAATATAGAAAGCATATTAGATAAATACCCCGAATGCTTGACAAATTGGGAACTGCAAAGTACTACCATAGCCCGGGGATTGATAATGAAACCTGATGTCCTATTAATGGACGAACCCTTCTCCAATCTGGATTTATTGTCACGGGAATGTGCTCAGAAAAAATTAAAAAAAATTCTCAGAGAATTTAAAATTACAGCCCTCTTCGTAACACACAGTATAGAAGAGGCTATATTCCTTGGAAACAGAGTTATTGTCCTGTCCTCGGGGACCGGCAGAATAATTGCTGATATAACCGGACTCAGTAGTTGGGATGAGGACAGGTCCTCTGCCAGATTTACAAAACTTACATCTATATTAAGACAATTAATTAAAGAAGATTGGGGACATGATAGGTATGAAAAAATCCAAAATATATCTTAAGGGTTTTTTGATAATTAACATGATGTGGTTGCTTTCTGTTATTTTCTTCACAGAAAGTCAAATACCAAATAATTTTATGGTATACAGTTCATTAAAATTATTTTTCAAGGAGAATATGATTATAGACATATTAGTCACCCTCTACCGAATAATTGCAGGTATCACTATTGCATTGGTTATAGGTAGTATTATCGGATACTTTATGGCCGCAAGCAAGAAAATCAATATGTTGCTTGATCCTCTGGTTGTTTTGTTTTATCCAATTCCTAAAGCGGTACTGCTCCCGGTGGTTTTTATTTTATTTGGGGCCAATGAAGGCTCAATAATATTAATCATAGCACTTATAGAACTGTTTCAAATTATCCTGTCAGCTAGAGACATTGTAATCAATATTGGAAGTGAAAGTATAGACTATCTTTTAAGCCTTGGTGCATCAAAAAAGCAGTTGTTCAGAAATATAATAATTCCTGAGATAGTTTCCGGTGTTGTAGTTAACATAAAAAATAAAATCCGTACATCTTTCTCGATACTTTTCTTCTGTGAGGCATTTGCTGCGACAAAAGGTTTGGGCTATTATGTAATTTCAGCCTGGTACCAAAAGGACTTTATATCAATGTTCAAGGGAATCCTGGTTGTATGTGTTCTGTCAATTCTTCTATATCACCTATCCGAATTAGCAGAAGAAAGGCTTGTCAAGCCTGGAAGAATTATTTGCACAAAACTATACACATTTTGAGTAGTTTTGGTTAAAATAACTATATATTTACCATTGTTATTCGTTGAAAGAGAGATTGATGAGATTATGGAAGGTTTCATTATAGTATTGATTCTACTTATTGCAATAGCAATTTCGAATGTGCTCAACCATTTTATACCGATGGTTCCGGTTCCATTGATTCAAATAGCTCTGGGGAGTATTTTTGCAGTGCTTCCCCTTGGCTTAAACATCCGCCTTGAGCCGGAATTATTTTTTGTACTGTTTGTTGCCCCAATTTTATTTAATGACGGAAAAATGATTCCTAAAAATGAATTATGGAAACTTAGGATACCAATTCTATTGCTCGCATTGGGTTTGGTATTTGCCACAGTAATAATAGGTGGATATCTTATTTATTGGCTGATTCCTGACATTCCTTTGCCGGCGGCTTTTGCACTTGCAGCTATTCTATCACCTACAGATGCAGTTGCCGTCAGTGCATTATCAAAGAAAGCTCATATAAACAAGAGCATTATGACTCTGTTGGAGGGGGAGGCGTTGATTAATGACGCCTCAGGCCTTGTTGCTTTTAAATTCGCTGTTGCTGCAACGGTTACAGGGGTTTTTTCAATTAAGTCGGCAATGTTTAGCTTTTTGATTCTGGCTTTTGGTGGACTAGCTATCGGTGCTATCGTCGCATTTGTAATAATTAAGTTCAGGATATTTCTTAGAAGGCTTGGAATGGAAGATGTTACACTTCACATGCTGATTCAGATTGTCACACCATTTTTAATTTATCTTATAGCTGAACATTTCTCTGTTTCAGGCATACTTGCGGTTGTTGCCGGAGGCATTATCCATTCCATTGAAAAGAAGCAGGTGGAATCATCAACGCTGGAGTTACAGATTATGTCCGAAAACACATGGAGATTAATGATGTTTGGACTGAACGGTCTGGTATTTGTGTTATTAGGTCTCCAGATTCCGGAAGTTGTAAAGACCGTTTATTACAATCAGGAAATAAACACTCTTAAGGCTCTAGGCTATGTTTTAGTGATATCTGTCGCTTTAATAATAATACGTTATATCTGGATTTATCTTTGCTGGAAGCCGGCACACATCTCTGGAAAGAGATCTGGGAAACATACACCTGAACCAAAATCATTTTTACTTATTTCAATTTCTGGTGTGAGAGGAGCAGTAACTTTAGCTGCCGCCTTTTCTGTTCCATACTTGCTCCAAAATGGTAGTTCTTTTCCTCAAAGAGATCTCATAATATTTTTGGCGGCAGGAGTCATCTTGACGTCACTTGTCATTGCGAGTATATTCTTACCCCTTCTTTCGAGGAGAGATAAACCTTCGGGGGCAACCCGAAAAAACAGCCCTGAACAAGTAGCCCGTATCAAGCTTATGAAAGCTGTTATAAAAGCCATGAAAGAGGAGATGGACAGTGAAAACAAAGCTGCTGCTTTATCTATAATATCTGATTCTCATAGAGTTATATGGCAGATAACGCATAAGGAGGGGGGAGCCATAGTAGCTCACAATGATAAGCCGACAGAAGCAAAAATATGGGTAACTGCCCTTGATGCAGAAAAAAGAGAGATTCAAGTAATGTATGAAGAAGGGTTAATTGAAAAGGAAACGGTTAATAGACTTCTTGAATCAATAAACCATAGAGAAATGCTTCTAACTAAAAAATACAAATACAAGCTACTGCTATATATGTATTTATTTAAAAGAATTTTGTCTGTCGTTGTGAAGAAGAGAACCGCACAGATTCAAAGCCCGAAGGATACTGATTCTATGCTTCAACTTAAAATAAGAGTTGCGAAAGCCGCTGTAGAAGCCGTTAGTAAACAAATGGATACTACAAACAATGAGATATCTCTTTATGTTTTATCGCATTATAATGAAGCTATTCAAAAATTCTATGACTCTACCGGCAACTTAACCTCAGGTCAAAAAGAAGTAAGCAAAAAAAAGGAACTTCAATATAAAGCTATTCAAATTCAAAGAAACGAAGTTCAGATATTATTCGAAAAGGGGGAGATATCCCTTGAGACTGCAAACAAACTACGAAGGTTCATTAATTATACTGAGGCGTCTATGCTACAGGAGAATGAGATAATAGAAGTTTAAGAATTTCGAAATTAATCCAGACCTGGAGTTTAATTGACTATAGAGACGAAAAATATAGAATTTTGTATTTTTTAGCTGTATTTTATTGACCAATAATGATAGATTATTATTAAGCTAACTTGTGATGTACATTTATGTCTTAATTATGGATTAAGTACTGTGGGGGTATATAATGTTTAAAGTATTTATTGTTGATGATGAACCATCAGTAATTGAAGGGCTGAAAATTATGGTACCTTGGGGAAAACTTGAATTTGAATTGTGCGGGGAGGCTTCCAACGGACTCGAAGCCCTGAAAAATATAGAAGTTCTGCGCCCCCACTTAGTTATAACTGATATTCGCATGCCGGGTTTAAACGGATTGGAGCTTATAAATGAAGTAAAAAAGATGGAGATTGATACCGAGTTTGTTATTTTAAGTGGTTATGCAGACTTTTCATATGCTCAGGAGGCTATGCGGATGAAGGTTTTGAATTATTTGTTGAAACCTTTGGAGCAGGAGGAGATATTAACTGTATTAAGTAGTGTAAAGCGAAAATTTGATACTAAATTTTTTAAGGAGTATGGTTTTTCACCTGCCGATATTGATAAGCTTAAAACCGACCGGAGTACACCCGAAAAAGATATTATTGACACAACAAACACCACTTTAAAAGCAGAAACCGATAGTGTACTAAAATTGATGGAGGACAACTTTGACGATGAGCTGATAACTGCAATTAAACTTATGAATGGAGAAGATTCTCTGAAACTTCTAAATAAAATGTTTACTACTTTTAAAGAAAGGAGTGTAAGTTTATCAAATGCTTCTATACTGATAAATAGCTGCATTTACAGTATACTCCAGATTGCTCATGAACGGAATATAAATATTGATACTATTTTGCCATCAGGGATAATAGATCAGCCTGACTTTAAGAGCTTGAAAAACTACATCACAAATATCATATCACAGATAATCAACTTAATGCTCGAAGAAAGGAGAAAGAATTCGAGAAGCTATCTGTATGAGGTCAAGGATTATATAGATAAAAATTATGAAAAAGATATAACTGTAGCGTTTCTTGCTGATATGGTTTTTTTAGAGGCAGGATATCTTGGCGATGCCTTCAATAAACAATTTGGATTAAGTATAAGTGAATACCAGCATCGCCTTAGAATCGAAAAAGCTATAGAACTGATTGAAACCACTGACATGAAGCTTAGTGACATATCCGCTAAGGCAGGTTACAACAATTACAATAACTTTTTTACTCATTTTATACGTATTACAAGTAAAAAACCTACAGAATATCAACGTAGATTATAAGCTAGGTCTCTTCAATTTTTAGTATTATTTCAGTACCCTTGTCAGGCTCACTGTAAATGTTAAATTGAAATCTATCCCCATAATTCATCATCATGCGGCGATACACATTTTGCATACCTATACCGCTTTCTTCATCATCATCAGCCCCCGGATCGGGGTTTATAGCAGCTTTAGGGTTTTCGAACTTATTGAAAATTGCATTTACTTTTTCGGCGGTCATACCGGATCCATTATCTTTAACCGATATCACGATTGCCTTATCAATAATATCAGCTTTTATTGATAAATACCTATTTTCTTCAATAGATGCCTGAAGTCCATGCTTACATGCATTTTCCACAATAGGCTGAACACTCATCTTGGGAATCAGACGTTTAGTTTCAATAATTTGAGGTGAGATTTCAATTGTATATTCAAATTTGTCACCAAACCGGAATTTTTCTATTGTAAGATATTTTTCAATAAAGTCTAGTTCTTCGGCTATAGGAATCAGGTCACTGCCTGTTGTCAGCATACGCTTAAAAAGCTTGGAAAGGTTTGAGATAATAGTTGCAAGCTCAGTATATCCGTTTTTCACACAGAAAACCAGGATTGCATTTAAGGTATTAAACAAAAAATGCGGATCAACCTGAGCTTGAAGATAATGATATTCAGCCCTGATATTTTCTACCTCGATACTTTTCTTCTGCATTTCAAGCTTGTATACTACATTAATAAGGTCATTTATTTCGGCAATCATTTTGTTATAAGTCTGAATGAGCCAGCCAATCTCATCCTGTCCTGTATTTTCAAGTATAAGGGGTTCCAGATGATCTTCACTAACTTTCTTAATGTGCCTTGATAATGCCGTTAACCGGTAGCGCATTGAATTTAAGACAGCCCAGATTAAAAAGACAGAAAAACCTGATAAGGATAGCGTAATCAACAATATATAAGCAAGCACTATAAACTGCTTTTTATATATTACAGATTTATCATACATTCCTGTTATTTTCCAACCCTCGAAATATGGGTCAGGTCCGACATTTTCCTGAAGAACATAATAACCGCTATCCGGATGGAGGTCGAGAACTCCGGAAGTACCGCGATTGATATCCATTGTAATTGTATTGCTCCAGATTATTTTGCTTCCTGAACTGGTCAGAAAAGCATCAATGTTTCCGCTCTCTGCCTTGAGTTTCTCTATAACTCTATCCAGTTTTAGCTCTATAAGAAGATAGTTCGTAGCATTGTTTAAATAGGTTGGCGACTTTATTTTGCGAATAATAGTCAACCTGTTTTTATAGGGAGTAATGGATATTGCAGTTGAAGCAGGATAAACAATAATATCTGATTTACTTTGAGATACCACTTTATACCAATCGGTTTTTTTCACATTATCATCCAATACTCTGAAATAGTCTGTATTAAGAAAATGAGGGTCATCAATGTATAACGAAATCTCTGAAATTTCGGGGTTACTCACCAGATACATGTTAAAACGGTTTCTTAAGCTGTTCCAATATAATTCATAATGTTCAGTGGGTGTACTGAATTCTTTTGATAAATCGTTAATCAGGGTTCTGTCTGCATTTACCTGATTGGATATATTTATGCCGGTCTGGGTCAATATGTTAAAATCGCTAGCGGCACCTTCAAAGGTCTGGTTTAGAAAGTGTATAGTGTTCTGTTCCATTGACCGTGACGTAAAAGCCATCCAAATAATACCTCCAGCTACAACTGGCAGGCATATACAAAAAATATAAACAACAATGAATTTTCTGCGGATACTTATGTTGTCAAATTGAACAAAAAACTTTTTCATATAATTGTCTCCTAAATTTAAGCAGGACAAAATAGTAATTTATGAATATTTCTTTTTATATTCCGAGGGAGATACTCCGGTAAACTCCTTAAACTTTTCGGTGAAATATTTGTAGTCGGAATATCCGCATTGCTCACAAATGGCTGTTATTTTCATATTGTCAGATGCTATAAGCATTTTAGCGTATTCTATTCGCAGACTGTTAAAATAATTATTAAACTTTTGCCCTGTTTTCTTCTTTACAATTTTACTTATAATAATTGGGGACAGAGAAAATTTTTCAGCAATACTCTGAAGTGAAAGACTTTCTCTAAAGTTTTCCCTGATATATTCCAAGATTTCGTTCTCCAACAAAAGTAGCGGTTTTTCATTATTAATGTTTTGTTGATTAAACACAAAGCTGCACATTTCAATTGCAAGATTTTTAGTGTTTGGATTTATGTTACTGATTGATTTCGTAAACTTCAAAATTGCGCTATTGGCCTCGATACCATATGCATAAGACATTTTCCTGACCAAATCAGCCAATCTGTACAGACAGATTGAATAAAGCCGACGAGAAGGAGTAGCCTCATTCAGCTTGTCAAAAAACTCGTCTACTGAATTTATCAACTGCTGTTTATCTTTTCCTTTTATGGATTCAATCACTTTGTCAAAAGGTAGTTCGGGGAATACGGATTTTGCGTCGGTGTCAGAATCTTCCGGTAAAAGGGCTTCAGCCTCATGTTCGTTTTGGTGTTCATTTAAATAGACGATCTTTTGTTCAGGATGCAGCATATAATAGGGTTGTAAATGTTCCAGCTGTTTACCGCAACTGTAGATACTATCTACGATATCCCCTTCATTGATACCGCTCACCAGAAGCCCAAAATTTCTTGAATCAAAACCTTTCAGGGCAGAGGCTTCAATTTTCTTACTCAATTGCTCAATTTGTCCCGACTCATTAAAAAATGCTCTCAAACCGTCATGCAAAACGATAATGTAACTCCCGCTTCCATTATAAAACAGACAGTTTTCATTTTGTAACCCGGTGAGTTGCTTCAGTATATCATAAATGAAGGTTTCAGGTTTGTTTAAAGCATCTTCCTCCGTGTCAACAATAAACTGCAGTAACCGGATTTTAGCATTGTCCGGAATATCGAATATAAACTGTGCTTTTCTGCTTAGCTTATCGTTTCGTTTCCCAACCATAATATCATTAAATAACTGATTGGCTGTATAGCGAATCAGTTCAAGGTTTTCCTGTCTGGTGTTTTTTTCATTTTCAATACTTACCAGAGCCCGTAAAAGCTCCTGTTCCAGCTCGTCTAAGTCAAGTGGTTTGGTCAAGTACCCCACAGCACCTAACTGTAATGCCTTTTGGGCATATGAAAAATCGTTGTACCCACTAAGAAGTATAAATTTGGGTGTGGGAAATATTTCGTTGTTTACTTTTTCTATCAGTTCCAAGCCGTTAAGCCCAGGCATACGGATATCACATATAACAAGATCCGGCAAATTTCTTTGAATAATCGAAAAAGAGGTTACACCATCCGGCGCTTCCCCAATTATTTCAAATCCCAATTTCCCCCAATTAACAAATAACTTTAAGCCCTCAATTACTGATGGCTCATCGTCTACAAGTAGAACTTTGAGCATTTTGCCATACCCCTTAAAAAATGACCTATACTTATCCCCAATTTGATAATTTACTTTATATGAAATTCAAAATATAATGCAATTATACAAGAAGCGGGTGTATCAGTCAAATAGACAGTACATACACATTTGTATTTTTGTTTTTGCAGATACAATTTGTGAAATTAAATGCCCGCATTAAAATTAAGGAGGATGATTTATGAAACGGTTTGCATCACTAGTTTTAGCAGCGGCTGTAGCAGTATCAATGTCCGCTTGCGGTAACAGCAGTGAATCGAGCAGCAGTACTCAAGGTACAGCAACTACAAGCAGTGCTCCATCCACAACTGCAGAGGCATCATCTGGTAGCACATTACCAAAGCTTTCAGGTGACAACCCTGTAGAATTCAGCATTTGGATTACCACAAATCAACAAGCTCCATCTTCAGACAACAAGCTATCAAAGCTTTTGAAGGAAAAGCTGGGTGTTACTCTTAATTATGAAATAATTACTCCGGATAAACAGGACGAAAAGATAGGTGTCGCGCTTGCCGGTGGTGAGTTCCCAGATTTGATGGGTGTAGGGGATTTAAATGCACGTATGGTAACTGGCGGTGCTTATATTCCTTTGGATGATTATTTAAAGCCAGAAGCAGCAGAAACTTTATACGAACATGTTAAACCATACTGGAATAAGATAGCTTACGACGGTGGCCAAGGAAAGCATATATATCAGATTCCAAACTTTAACCGTTACTATGGTGAAATCACAGCAGGTACAAACTTCGGTGCATCAGGTTTCTGGATTCAGAAGGCAGTTTTAGCAGATGCGGGATATCCTGATCTCTCAAACATGACACTTGAAAAATATTTTAAATTAATTGAAGATTATAAGAACAAATATCCAAAGATAGATGGTCAGCCAACTATCGGATTTGAAATTCTTGCAGCTACAGGTAGAGAATGGGGTATGACAAATCCTCCTCAATTCCTCGATGGACATCCAAATAACGGTGGTGTTATAGTTGATGAAAACAACGTAGCTCAGATCTTCGCTGATAAGGAAGTAGCTAAGAGATACTACAAGTTCCTCAGCGAAATGAATGCAAAGGGTCTTGTTGACAAAGAATCCTTTACGCAAACTCTTGACCAGTACCTGGCAAAACTTGCTACAGGTCGTGTACTTGGTATGTTTGATCAAAGATGGAACTTCGGTAATGCATACGACGCTCTTGTAGCTGCAGGCAAGGACGAACGTACCTGGGTTGCTACAATGCCGACTTTTGACGGAAAAGCTCCTTACTATCAAGACAGAGATGTTATGAACATCAACCAGGGAATGGGCGTATCAGTTTCTTGTAAGCAACCGGATGTTGCTGTTGCCTTCATAAATGAATTAATGAAGGAAGACTGGCAGAAGATCCTGTCATGGGGTATTGAAGGTGAAGATTATCAGGTTGGAGCTAACGGAAGGTTTGAAAGAAATGAAAAACAGCGTGAAGATTCTAAAGACCTCGTTTGGAGATCTACAAATAAGCTGATGGCTCTCGTAGACATGATGCCTAAGCACAACGGTTCATTCTCAGACGGAAACGCATATAGTCCAGATGATCAACCTGAAGAATTCTACGCTACATTAAGACCATACGACAAGGAATTTTTGAGCAAGTATAACAAAAAGACTTGGAGAGACTTCAACAATAAGGCTCCAGATAACCCTGTATACTATCCAGCTTGGAGTATAGCTCTTCCTGATGGAAGTGATGCACAGATGGCTAACAAGCAGTTAACTGATGCTTCATTACAGTATTTGCCAAAGGCTATCCTTGCTAATCCAGCTGACTTTGAAAAAATCTGGACTGAATTTACAACTTCTGTAAGCAAGATTAATGTTAAAGCATACGAAGATGCTGTTAACGCTGGAATTCAAGATAGATTAAAGAGCTGGGGAAACTAAACAAAAATTATTAATACATTTATTTTTAAAAATCTAATCTAGGAAAAGGGGATGCAAGTCCCCTTTTTTTAGATAAACGGGAGGTAAAAAAGATGAGGGCAAAAACGCTGGCTCTTCCAAGAAATCGTAGGAATATCTGGGGCACCATAATCTCACAGCGTGAGCTGATTATAATGAGTGTGCCTCTCCTACTATATAAAATACTGTTTTCGTACGTGCCGATAACTGGTTGGACAATGGCATTTCAAAACTTCAAGCCGGCCATAAGAAGTACATGGGATCAGCAATGGGTTGGCTTTGATAATTTTGTCAAATTATTTACCGGTATAAATGGTGAACGTTTTATAAGAGATATACGAAATACGCTGGCGCAGAGTTTTTTTACCCTTGTAGTTAGTTACATTGGTTCAATACTTTTGGCACTTTTGTTAAATGAAGTAAAAAATATTGGTTTTAAGCGAATTATTCAGAATATAACTTATATGCCACACTTTCTGTCCTGGATTATTGTTGCTGGAATGGTTTCAACAGTTCTTTCTTTCCCGTCAAGTGGAGGCATAATTAACATAATCTTGATGAAGCTTCATATTGTAAGTGAACCAGTACAATTTCTTTCCAATCCAAATTATTTTTGGGGTGTGGTAGCTGGCTCTCATTTATGGAAGGAACTTGGATGGAATACTATTATCTATCTTGCTGCTATGACTGCCATAGACCCTGCCCTATATGAGGCTGCCGATATAGATGGAGCAAACCGATATCGTAAAATGTGGAATGTAACCCTTCCATCAATTAAGCCAACTATAATTATCCTGCTTATTATGAGCATAGGCTGGATTCTTGAAGCAGGCTTCGAAATTCAGTACTTCTTAGGAAATGGTCTTGTAATTGAGAAGTCTGAGATTATTGATATATTTGTTCTTAGGTACGGTATCCAAATGGGTAATTATTCCCTTGCAACCGTAGCCGGTATATTTAAAACCGTAGTAAGTATTATTCTGATTGCAGGTGCTAACTGGATTGCCGGTAAACTTGGCGAAGAAAAGTTGATATAAGGGGGATTAATATGAAAACTAAAAAACTAAATGCTGAAAACGTTATTTTCACAACATTGAATACAACCTTCCTGATCCTTCTTTCTGCCGCAATGTTATATCCGATGCTTAATACCCTTGCTATATCCTTCAATGATGGAATGGACACAGTTCGTGGCGGAATATATCTATGGCCGAGAATATTTTCACTCCAAAGTTACCGTGTTGTTTTCAACATGGACACAATTTATGGAGCGTTTATGATAAGTGTTTTTAAAACTATTGTTATAGTCATCACAAACCTGTTCTTTACATCTATGTTGGCCTACGCACTTAGCCGTAAAGATTATTTTTTAAGAAAATTGATAACAATTATTTTTGTTATGACAATGTACTTCAATGCAGGTTTGATACCAAACTATATGCTCATAAAAAATCTTGGCATGATCAATACATTCTCTGTATACTGGGTACCGAATATAATAAGTGCGTTTAACCTTATAGTAATTCGTACCTATATCAAGTCAATACCTGAAAGCTTTATTGAGTCAGCAAAAATTGATGGTGCTCGCGAATTCCGTATATTCCTGCAGATAATATTGCCTCTGTGTGTTCCAACTCTTGCAACTATTGCACTTTTCGTAGCAGTTGGTTCCTGGAACTCATGGTTTGATACTTTCCTTTACAATTCCGGAAAGCAGAGCTTATCTACACTGCAGTATGAACTTCAGAAACTACTTGCAAGTGCCATGAATGCTGGTAACAATCCAGGAGCTGCTTCTACTGGTGCCAGTCAGGCTGCTACTCAAGGGGGGGCTACCAATGTTGCGACCTCGCAGTCTATCAGGGCAGCCATCACAATTGTGACTGCTGTACCAATACTGGTTGTTTATCCGTTCCTGCAAAGATATTTTGTTCACGGTCTTGCACTTGGTGGAGTAAAAGAATAATATTTTTGTAAACTATATGCAGCCTATAGGGATTACTCCCTATAGGTGCTGCATTAAATCTGAAATCTATCAATCAAATAAAGAAGCAATAATATATCATTTCAATGACTATATAACTTTGTGCATCATTATCATAAGCCTTCAAATTACTGATTTATACACTTCTCTGTTCCAATTCGATGAATAATTTCCGTTCAAGGAACGTAAATCGCCCGCTTGCTTTTGATGACAAACAGGAACCAAAAAAGACTTTCAATAGTATAGTCAATTTCTAATACATCTATAGTTATTCTTAATTTTCATCTATTGTTTGTTATTTTATTTTCAGTTCATTTGTTAGAAAGGATAAATTAGTATGGCTAAGGCTTTTCAAACGGGTAGATATTCAAATCTCTTTACTGAGTACGGGTATTCTGAAGCCGAAGTACAACAACGTTTAAACTCCACTTTTAATACGTTATTCTTTGGGAGTGAGGACCAACGCATTTATCATGAAACAGGTGAAGACATGGGGTACCTTGTAGATACAGGTAACATGGACGTCAGAACTGAAGGTCAGAGCTATGGCCTGATGATTGCTGTTCAAATGAATCGTAAAGACATATTTGATCGCATTTGGAAATGGACAAGAACATTTATGTATCTTGATAAGGGTAATTATAAGGGCTATTTTGGCTGGTCTGCTCAACTGGATGGAAAGAGAAATTCTGATGGGCCTGCTCCCGATGGTGAAGAGTTCTTTGCCATGGCACTTCTTTTTGCCGGGAGACGCTGGGGAGACGGAGAAGGCATATTTAATTACTCTCGAGAAGCAAAAAGCATACTTCACGAAATGGTTCATAAAAAAACAGATCCCATGTTTGATCCAAAAACAAAATTGATTCGCTTTGTTCCAAACTGCAATTTTACTGATCCTTCATATCATTTACCACATTTTTATGAATTGTTTGCTTTGTGGGGAAATCCTGAGGATGCCGAATTCTTCAGAGATGCCGCAAGGCTTAGCCGTGAACATTTAAGGAAGGCATGTCATCCTGAAACAGGGTTATCTGCTGAGTATGCCGAATATGACGGTACTCCGTACAATAGAGGAAACCATAATCATTTTTATAGTGATGCTTATCGTACAGGGGCAAATATTGCTCTGGATTATGAATGGTTTGCTGCTGATGAATGGCAGTGTTCTCAGGCTGATAATATCCAAAAATTTTTCGGTGAGACTATAAAAGGCAAGGAAAATGTAGTTTACCATATTGACGGAACTCCTGTAACAAATAAAAATGAACTCGTGCAAGAAGTTGATGGAACCCCCATGGGAGTGCTTCATCCTGTAGGTCTCCTTGCCACCTTGGCACAATCTTCATTGGCTGCAAAGGGTAAATATAGAGAGAATTTTGTAAGAAAGTTATGGGAACAACCATTGCGTACCGGCGATCGCAGGTATTATGACAACCTTCTGTATTTCTTCGCACTACTGGCACTTAGCGGTAACTATCGTATTTGGTAATTATGAAACTAATTACAGATAAACAGAAATTTAGAGGAGGCGAATTTAATTGAGTAGAAGTACCGTTTTTAATCTAAATAAGGCTATTGCGTTGGTTTTAACGTTTGCCTTATTTTTTTCTCTTTTGGCTGTTACAAATAGTGTAAAAGCCGAAGCGGCAACTGTCTATCACGAAGCTTTTTCAGATGGTATCGGAAAAGCTGTACAATCCGGTGGAGCTGCCTTATTACAGGTTAGTGGAAAAACCTTTAAAGGTAATGATGACGGAAAAGCTTTATTTGTAAGTAAAAGGGCCAACAACTGGGATGCTGCGGATTTCAGTTTTACAGACACAGGTTTGGTTAACGGTAAGACTTATAATATAACTGTTACCGGTTATGTTGACTCAACGGAAAAAGTACCTTCAGGAGCGCAGGCTTGGCTACAAACTGTTGACAGCTATGCGTGGCTTGCAGGAGCTGATTTCAAAGCCGGAGCGGAATTTACACTTACCGGTAAGTATACTGTTGACACCTCAAAAGATTCAAAAATCAGAGTTCAGTCAAATGATGCCGGAAAAGCTGTTCCTTTCTATATTGGAGACATATCAATAACCGAAGAGGTATCAGAAGCACAGCAATCTACCGATACATCAACTGCCGAGATATTTAAAGCTATTGATTTTGAGGACAATACTACTGGTGGATTTGCTGGAAGAGCAGGTACTGAAACTTTAACAGTAACCAAAGAAGCCAATCATACTGAAAAGGGCTCCTATGCTTTGAAAGTTGAAGGAAGAAGCAATACCTGGCACGGGCCATCTCTTAATATTGAGAAATATGTTGATCAGGGATCAGAATACAAAGTTACTGCCTGGGTTAAACTTATAAGCCCGGCAAGCACTCAGCTTCAGCTTTCCACACAGGTTGGCAACGGCGGAAGTGCAAACTACATAAATCTGGCACCTAAATCTATAAGCACAAGTGACGGATGGGTTAAATTTGAAGGAACTTACCGTTACAATAATGTTTCAGGCGGATATCTGACCATATATGTGGAAAGCGCCAGTGATGCTACTGCTTCATTCTATATTGACGATATAAGCTTCGAAAGTACAGGCTCAGGTAAAATAGTAATTCAGAATGATTTAACTGCAATTAAAGATGTTTATGAAAAAGATTTCTTGATCGGAAATGCCATATCAGCAGAAGATATGAAAGGTGTCAGACTTGACCTGCTGAAAAAGCATTTCAATGTTGCGACTGCAGGTAATGCAATGAAACCGGATGCATTACAGCGCACTAAAGGAACTTTTAACTTTGATGAAGCCGACAAGCTTGTTGACAATGTTCTGGGAGAAGGTCTAAAGATGCATGGTCATACACTTGTATGGCATCAACAGTCACCGGCATGGATGAATACAAAATCAGATGCAAAGGGTAATACTGTTCCTCTGGGACGCAAAGAGGCTCTTGATAACCTGAGGACTCATATAAAAACTGTTGTTGAGCATTATGGTGACAAGGTTATCTCATGGGATGTAGTAAATGAGGCAATGAATGACGATCCTTCAAATCCGTCCGATTGGAAGGCAGCCTTACGTAAAACTCCATGGTTTAACGCTGTAGGTTCAGATTATGTTGAACAGGCATTTTTAGCTGCAAGAGAAGTGCTTGATGCACATCCCGATTGGAATGTAAAGCTCTACTATAATGATTATAATGATGACAACCAGAATAAGTCCAAAGCCATATACAGCATGGTTAAAGAATTAAATGATAAGTATGCAAAAACTCACTCTGGCAAACTTCTTATAGATGGAATAGGCATGCAGGGACACTATATGGTCAATACCAATCCTGAAAATGTTAAACTTTCATTGGAAAGATTTATTTCGTTAGGGGTTGAAGTAAGCATAACAGAACTTGATATACAGGCCGGAAGCAACTTTGAGCTCTCAGACAAGCTTGCAAAGGACCAGGGATATTTGTATGCCCAGTTATTTAAGGTCTTTAAGGCATATTCAAAAAATATCTCACGTGTTACACTTTGGGGAATGGATGATGGTACAAGCTGGAGAGCATCAACAAACCCTCTGCTGTTTGATAAGAATCTTCAGGCTAAGCCTGCTTACTATGGTGTAATAGATCCTGATAAGTACATGAAGGAGAATAAGCCTGCAACACCTAAGAGTGCAAAAACAGCAACCGCCATGTATGGTACTCCAAAAGTTGACGGTAAAGTTGATGCGATTTGGAAAAATGCACCTTCAATTCAAATAAATCAGTATCAGATGGCATGGCAGGGTGCCACAGGAACAGCAAAAGTGCTCTGGGATAAGAAGTATCTCTATGTACTGATTCAGGTTAATGATTCCCAGCTCGATAAAAAAAGTGCAAATGCATGGGAACAGGATTCTGTAGAAGTATTTATTGATGAAAACAATGGGAAAACCTCATTCTATCAGAATGATGACGGGCAATACAGAGTAAACTTCAAAAACGAAAAGTCCTTTAATCCTACAGGTATATCAAAGGGTTTCGTTTCAGCAATTAAAGTTTCCGGAACAAATTATACTGTGGAAATGAAGATACCTTTGAAAACAATAACTGGAGAAAACAACAAAAAAATAGGTTTTGATTTACAGATTAATGATGGTAAAGATGGAGTACGGCAAAGTGTTGCTACGTGGAATGATACTACCGGAAACGCATATCAGGATACGTCAGTGTTTGGTGTTCTTACTCTGTCAGGGAAAAAAGGAAAATAACGACACATTGTCCAAACTACGCAGTAATAAATAATAAGGTCTATGGATTGCTGTTTTTTCATACAGCAATCCATAACACTGAATACTTCCGATGTCGTAGGGTCCTACGTCGACTAATACTCAAGATACGTCATTTGTATCGGTTAGGCAAGCATACTAATATGTCTGAACTAAATGTGCTTTCTTATTGTACAAATGGAATAACAATAACATAAGTTGCTCTCAACACAGATTGAAGAGCTCTGTCTCAGCAGCGATAAGAGCAGTTTTCACTGTGATTTATTAAAGTCACCCTTTTATTAAAGAATTTATCATATTATGTCGACAAATTTTCAAAAAAATGTAAAATTGACAGATCATTATATTCTTTTTGTAAATTTTATGTATTATACATAAAAATATAATTTTTAGGAGGCGAATTTAATTGAGTAGTACAGCTTTTAGAAATTTGAGGAAAACAGTCGCTGTTTTACTTGTACTATGTCTGGTAATATCTCTATTACCAATCAATAGTGTTGTAAATTCAGCGAGCACTGGAACTGTTACCGTTTATCATGAAGACTTTCAAAACGGACAGGGTGTCGCAACACAATCAGGAAGTGCAAACCTGTCGGTTGTAGACAAGGAATACCCAGAAAAAGTAGACAGCAAATCATTATTTGTAGGTAACAGAACTAACAACTGGGACGCTGCAGATTTCAAGTTTAGCGATCTAAACCTTGAAAACGAAAAAACATACAAAGTAACAATTAAAGGTTACATTGATATCGATGCTACAACAGAAGCAGGAGGGCAGATAGTAGTACAGGCACTTAATCCTTCACCAGAAGCCTATGACAGCTATATGGGGACAGCTCAGATAACCACAGGTGCTGCTTTTACTATTACAGCTAACTATACCCCAGATACAAGCCGTTTTGACAGAATAAGGATTCAGTCAAATAGTGAAGGAGCAAAGACTAATTTCTACATTGATGATATACTAATTACTACTGAACAGGTAGTTTCACAAACAGAAGTATATCATGAAGACTTTGTAAACGGACAGGGAGTTGCAACACAGTCCGGAGGTGCAAACCTGTCGGTTGTAGACAAGGAATACCCGGGGAAAGTAGATGCCAAATCATTATTTATAGGTAACAGAACTAACAACTGGGACGCTGCAGATTTCAACTTTAGCGACTTACACCTTGAAAACGGAAAAACATACAAAGTAACAATTAAGGGTTACATTGATACCGATGCTGTAGTAGAATCTGGAGGGCAAATAGTAGTACAAGCACTAAATCCTTCAACGCAAGACTATGACAGTTATTTGGGTACTGCTCAGATTACAGCAGGTACTGCTTTTACTATTACAGGTGACTATACCCCAGATACAAGCCGTTTTGACAGAATAAGGATTCAGTCAAATAATGAAGGAGCAAAGACTAACTTTTACATAGACGACATATTGATTACTACTAATTCTACAAACGGTGGTCAAGTTCCACAAGACCCTCCGAGAGATCCTGCTTTACCATTTAACACTATTACCTTTGAAGATCAGACAACAGACGGCTTTGCTGGAAGAAACGGAACCGAAATCCTTACAGTTACAGATGAAGAAAACCATACAGAGGGTGGTTCCTATGCCTTAAAGGTTGAAAACAGGCAAGAAGCCTGGCATGCACCAGCTTTACATGTTGAAAAGTATGTTGATAAGGGTTCAGAATATAAAATCACTGCATGGGTTAAACTGATTAGCCCTGCAAGTTCTCAAATCCAGCTTTCAACTCAGATTGGGTCTTCAAGCCCCAATTATGTTACTCTAGATGGAAAAACAATCTCTACAAATGATGGATGGGTAAAATTAGAAGGAATATACAGGTATAACACTGTGCCTGATGAATTCCTTACAATATATGTGGAAAGTGCTTCTAACAAAACAGCATCTTACTATATTGATGATATCAGCTTTGAGAGTACAGGTTCAGGAACAGTAGATTTTCAAAGAGATCTTACTCCAATAAAAGATGCTTATAAAAACCATTTCTTAATAGGAACTGCAATATCTTCTGAAGACCTTTCTGGTGTAAGGTATGAATTTGTAAAAATGCATCATAATGCAGTTACTGCTGGTAATGCTATGAAACCTGCTAATTTGCAGCCAACAAAGGGGAACTTTACTTTTAGACCAGCAGATATTTTGGTTGAAAAGGCCCTTGATGAAGGCTTCCCGATGCATGGTCATGTTTTGGTATGGCACCAACAGTCACCTGATTGGATGTATACCAAAATTGAAGATGGTAATAAAGTGATTCTGGAAAGAGATGAGGCTCTAGATAATTTGAGAACTCATATCAAAACTGTAATGGAACACTTTGGTGATAAGGTTTCATCCTGGGACGTTGTTAATGAAGCCATGAGCGATAATCCGCCAAATCCGGCAGATTGGCAGGGCTCACTCAGAACCAGTGAATGGTATCAGGCAATTGGTCCGGATTATGTAGAACAGGCTTTTCTGGCTGCAAGAGAGGTGCTAGATGCACACCCTGAGTGGGATATAACGCTTTATTACAACGATTATAATGAAGATAATCAGAACAAAGCCCAGGCCATTTATAACATGGTAAAAGAAATTAATGACAGATATGCTGCTACTCATCCAGGTAAACTTCTTATAGATGGTATCGGCATGCAGGCGCATTATAATATAGCCACAAATCCTGAAAATGTAAAACTTTCATTGGAAAAATTCATATCACTGGGTGTTGAAATAAGCATAACGGAGCTTGATATTACGGCAGGAACCGACTCTAAGCTAACTGAAAACCAAACAAAAGCTCAGGCCTATTTATACGCTCAATTATTTAAAATCTTTAAGGAACATTCCGATAAAATTGATCGTGTAACAATTTGGGGTACAGATGATGGCACAAGCTGGAGATCAACTCAAAGTCCACTCCTGTTTGATAAGAATCTACAAGCCAAACCAGCTTATTATGCTGCTATTGATCCTGATAAATATATGGCTGAAAATCCCACAACTATACCTGAGGGAGCAAAAGAAGCTAAAGCTGCCTACGGTACTCCTGTAATAGATGGAACAGTAGATGCTATATGGAATAGTGCTCAGGTAATGCCTGTAGACTTCAATCAGGCAGCATGGCAAGGAGCTACAGGTATTGCAAAGGCCCTTTGGGACAATGCCAACTTGTATGTTCTGGTCCAGGTAAGCGATTCACAGCTGGATAAAGTCAATGAAAATGCGTGGGAGCAGGATTCAGTTGAAATATTTATAGATGAAAATAATCAGAAAACAACCTTCTACCAGGAAGATGATGGTCAATACAGAGTAAATTTCGATAATGGGGTAACCATTAACCCAACTAGTGCGGTAGCTGGGTTTGAATCAAAAACAAAAATATCAGGTACAAATTATACAATAGAAATGAAGATTCCATTTAAGAAAATAACTCCGGCTGCCAATAAGAAGATTGGTTTTGATGCTCAGATTAACGATGCCAAGGATGGTGCCCGTCAAGGTTCTACTACCTGGAATGATAAAACAGGTACAGCTTATCAGGATACTTCTGTATTCGGTGTTCTTACCCTTGCAGGTACCGGTGGAAGTCAGCCAGGCGGCGGAAGTGGTTCCGGTGGTGGAAGCAGCAGTTCAGGCAGCAGTAGTAGCTCCAGCAGCTCTGATACAAGTTCTTCAAACAACACTATAAAGACAGATAAGTCTGAAATTACAGTAACATTACCGGCCACCGTAAAAGCTGACGGAACAGCTGCTGGAAGTGTTACTACTACACTTGTGGATGATATAATCAGGAATATTGGTAATGTTAAAGGTTCAGATGAAAAACCGGCCATTACACTTTCATTGAATTTGAAAGCAGATACAAAAGCAGCCGAGGTGAAACTGCCTGACGGAACACTAAATAAGATATTGACAGCTGATAAAGATACATCCATTAAAATTGATGCAGGTTTTTGTGCAGTTGTTTTTGATAGTAAGACTATCGAAACAATATCTAAAGCCGGGACAGGTGAAATTGAAATAAAAGCTTCCAAGGTAGTTGCTTCAGAGATTGAAAAACTTCCAGCAGCAGAAGTTGCGAAGATTGGAGATCGTCCGGTATATGATTTCAGCGTATCTGTGGGAGGAAAAACTGTTTCTGATTTTGGAAACGGTACTGCAACTGTTAGTATCCCTTACACACCTGGAAAAGATGAAGATCCAAATGCAATTCTTGTTTACTACATTGATAGCAATAAGAATCTGATTCCTGTAAGGGGAACTTATGCAAATGGCAGTGTAACCTTTAAGACTTCACACTTCTCAAAGTTTGCAATAAGCTATAATAAAGTAAGCTTTAAGGACGTGAAGGAGACTGATGAATTTTATTCGGCAGTTACTTATCTTGGGGCAAGAGATATAGTAACAGGAGTAAACTTTGAACCAACTAAAAAATTAACCCGTGGTGAAGCAATAGTAATGCTTATGAAAGCATATAATATTCAACCGCTTGAAAACCCACAGAATAATTTCTCAGACGCTCAGGGTGAATTTGCCGACTATTATGCCAAGGCCAAAGAAATCGGCCTGACTAGTGGTGTTGGTAATAACAAGTTAGGTGTTAACTCAGCTATAACCCGTGAAGCTCTGTACACAATGATGTATAATTTGAAAAATTACCTTGGCGAATTACCAGACAAAAAAGTTAAAGAATACAGAGGCTTTGGCGATAGCGATAAAATTTCCTTCTGGTCTCTAGAAACTATTACAAAGCTTGTTGAATCCGGTTTAATGAAGGATGGTTCATACAGACAGATCAAACCAAAATCAGCATGCAGCAGAGCAGACTTTGCAGACATGTTGTATACCCTTCTTAGTAAAAACTCAATAAACTAGTTATAAGTAACTGCAAACTAGTTGCATGTAAACTGCATACTACAAAAAAAGGCTCCCTTCTTGGATTATGGGAGCCTTTTTTGGTGCGCCCAGCATGGGCGCAATCTAACGGGTGAAAGTCCCGAGTGCAGGTTGATAGTGCCAAGCACATAGCCAAGAGCAAGGGTGTCCTCGGCGACGGGGAATCTGAAGGAAGCTGGAG
>JAEWMS010000050.1 GCA_023393115.1 Bacillota bacterium | reverse complement strand
CTCGAACCTATGACCCTCTGCTTGTAAGGCAGATGCTCTCCCAGCTGAGCTAAGCTCCCAAATTGGTGACCCATAGGGGACTCGCCGCATGCCTCGCATGCTGTTAACGTCGCCCACCGCTCGCTTTACTTACGGTGCCGGGCTCCTACGCTCACTTCGAAATGACCATTCAGGTCATTTCTGCCACGTTCGCGCCCTCTCGGGTTCGAGTCCCACTGCATCATTTTCATGATTCGATGGAATCTATTAATCTAATACTGGTGACCCATAGGGGACTCGAACCCCTGTTATCGCCGTGAAAGGGCGGTGTCTTAACCACTTGACCAATGGGCCATATCATTTATCAGCGGGCCGTTCGCCGACTGACAAAGTATATTTTAACGGGGTATCTATAAAAAGTCAAGCTATTTTTTTATCTTTTTTTCAACTTTATTTTTCTCAAAATATCTACGCTTGATTAATCTTCAATAACGCCGCATTTCTCTAAGGTTTCAAGCACATCATCGCATCTCGTTTTTACCCTAAAGCAGTTATTTACTTTCCTCAATTCCTTTACTTTTACTTTATTTTTATTTATTTATGTTTTTCCTTGTACAAGTAATATACTTCAAATCAATCAGACTTATACCTGCCTTATTTCGGATAAAATTTTTAAGAACTTTATCATGTCAATTTAAAACGGCTTAAAACTTAATAAAAGGCATACATATCAACTCTATCTGACATGTATGCCTTTTATTCCATCTTAAAAATACAAATGATAATGGGCTCCATTATTTTGAAATCAGGGATTTTCCGTTATAATTGCTGGCTTCAAGTACTTCCCAAGGCCAGAACCCAGGGCAGGTATTCCCCCCATCCCCCAATCCACGGATTTACCTCAATCAATATATTTTCACCAGTGCATGTTCCGACTACACCGTGTACAGACTGATCCAGCCATATATTTGGACAGATACATACTGTTTTGCTAGAGTCTGGAGGTGGCAGCATTGCTGAAATGACCCGGTACTTTTCCTGGAGAATAGCTTCAATGTTAAAAGTCTCCAATACATCAATAGAGTTTTTGAGCTTAACAACCTCTGTAACAGGTCTTGTCATATCCGCTCTTATTCTTTCTTCATTGAATTGCCCTTCAGCCCAATCCTTCCAGAATAGCTCAATAGCATACTTTATCCATTATTGATTTATATCTTGGCTTTCGTTTGTTAGAACAGCATTAATATATTTCTTTATTCCTTGGTACGGCTCAATTACTTTTAGCGTATATTTCATTACCTCATACCGCCTTGTACTGACACCGCTTGCATACCATAAGCTTGCCCCCATCACCTTTATGTATTTCATACAGAATTTTTATTCTTGTAGCTTTACATACAGGGCAGGTTCCTCTGCCATGGGAGGGTAATTTCCATAAGGTTTTACCTCTATGAGTTTTTAATGCCATGATTAATTTCCTTTCAAAATTTTATTCAGATAATATCTATAAGTAAAATATAGCTCCATATAGCCGTTATTTCAATTTCACAAATGATTATGTACAGAGTTTGATTTTCCGTCTTTTCCCTGCCTGATTATTCGTCTTATGCTTTGTTCGGATAGATAATACTTACCAACAAGTGTATCAACCGTAGAACCGTTAACATACTCTCTATATATCAAATTGTTCCGTTCCATCAAATTCTCCCTAGTCCCACTCTTTTCACCCCAGGCTCTTTGCTGTCCATCCTTACGAGGTATATAAATAAATTCTCCGTCTATAAATTCCTGAATTGCGGTTATCATATCTTTGGGTAATACATTTTGAGCCTTTAGATACTTCATTTCTCTGCTCCTCCTAAAATCTCTAAATTTGAAGCAAAGACCACAAGTAGTAGATAAGTAATGTTATACTTTCCTAGACAATCAAGAACAAAGGTGGCAAAGCCACTTTTGTTTGCGAGGTGTGACAGTTCATGTCACACTGTGCCTCTTCCTATCAGATAATGTTTTCATTGAACTTATTATCCAAGGAAAATTTGGCACGCGCATAAATTAATAGTTTTTTATTGTATAGGAAAACTTTTACATATATCGTATACGCCTTTATCTGTGCGTGTTTCAATAATCATCTTTACAAAAATATTTATACTTTCCTAGACAATAAAAAACTGCTGAAGGAGTAATGACCTGCAGCAGCCTGTTAATAACAAGTTTATTATTCAACCTGAAGTAATAAGATACCTAAATTAATTTATTGATACCAAGCACGAATTGTAAACGTTCCGGTAAATATCGAAGGGTTCAGCTATCTTATGAAATCAGGTGCATGCAGAGCATCACCGATATTACTTTTTGCGGTCTTTACAAGTGAATTGTTTATCTGCATCGTTTTCATAAGATCTCCTCCTAATTCTATACGTTAGTGTAAACTAAATTACACTTGTTATATTTTGAACATGCCATTTATCAAGGTTTTCGAAGTTTTTTTAAATAAAAAAACAATGACCCCCTCTTTTCCTGTATAATTGAAGTTCTCACGCACCA
>JAEWMS010000041.1 GCA_023393115.1 Bacillota bacterium | reverse complement strand
TTCTTGGCTATCATAATGTATATAAAGACTACAAGGCTGCTCGGAATCAGTTTTTAAGGGAATATTCTGAAAAGGGACACTCGCTACATGCTGACTTTATTAGGATGGGTGACGGGGAACATTATAGATCACTCCTTGCATGGACCGAGCGGGCGTTAGCAGGGAAGCTTACCCGTAATAAAAAAGAATCTCAGGGGGCGGGGAATAGCGAAATTAGAGTAGTTGATATGAAGGAATTTAATAGCCAGGTTTGGACTAGCTGGATTATGAACCATGAAAATGGAAAAGGAATGACATTGAATGAGTATAATGCAGTATATAATGTTTATTCAGCTGGATTTAGAGAAAGCGACTTTGCTAATTATTCTGACTATGAAAAGGCTGTCTTTTTAGCAGCTGTAGAAGTATATGAGAAGAAATACAGCATGACACCTGAAGAATTTTTAATGGTTATGTTAGGGGTTATTGCTGAAAAAAATATCAAGTTAAAGGGTAGCTATGCTAAAACTGAAAGTGGAGGAATTAGATATACAGAGGGAACGAGTAGTACTGCTAAGCCAACACAGACTCATCACTTCCTGACAAATAAGAGTAGTAAGTATACAGCACAGATTGAAAAAATAACCAAAAAGTATGGATTAGATATTGATGGAAGTTGGAACAAAGCGGAAATGCAACACCAAGGGAGACATCCAAATGCATATCATGATTATATGATTAATGAAATTAAACGCATTGATTCTATTGCGAAAGGTGATACAAACAAATTCTTGAAACTTTTTGAAAGTGTAAAAAATGAAGTATTAAAAAATCCAGATATGCTCACAAAAGGCTTCTGGGAATAATAGGAGGTTACCATGAAATACTATAAGTTGCTATATGATTATGAACATGAAGATAATTCGATTTTTTTAGAAATTGATGAAAAAACCCTTTCATTTGATAGGTATGAAGCTGAAAAAGGAATCGAATTCAGTGATTGGAATGCTGATATTAAAGTGAATTATGATATTGGTAATGAGAGAGTAATTACTGACTATGTTCTAAATGATTTAAGTTGGTTTATTGTTACAGATAAATTAAAATGTATTATTGAAAGCATGAAGAATAATAAAGTTCAGTATTTGCCTATAAGGGCAATAAGTAAGGATGGTTTAGAAGTATTAGATTTGTATTTGGTTAATATTTGCAATATTGTTGACGCACTTGATTTAGAAAATTCAAAATATAGTGTTCATGAAATTGATGAAAATGAAAAAATGATTTCTGTTCAAAAATATACTATAAAGGGAAGTGAGATTAAAGATATCGATTTATTTAGACTTAAAGACCATTATATGTCGATTTTTATATCAGAAAAGCTTAAGAAAGCTATGGATAAGAATGGAATCACTGGATGCGATTATTTGGAGGTTAAAGTTGTGTAAGGGAAGACAGGAAGATAAAGGAACGGTTTGATTGTCTTGGTACTATACTATTTCTTGAGATGTATGAAAGTGACAAAAAGGAGATGCGAAATTTAGTTGAAAAAAAACATATGTACTTATTACAAGAAAAGATAAATACTTATCTTGCGTTTATAGAAAGTGGTCAGTTGTATGATGTGCGTTATTTAGTCATAATGCTTAAATAAACAAACTTGATTTATGAATTTTTTCCGACCTCCACAAAGTTTTCATATGATATAATTATTACTGTATTTTCCAAAACACATGGCACGCTTCAAGAGTCATGTCAGGATAGTAAAACAATACCATGAAAACCAGCAGGGGGAGATAAACAATGGAACTTCAGAATATAGGAGAATTAGCCGGTAAAATCAAAGAAAATATTGCCAGAGTTATTGTTGGTAAGGATAATATCATTGATATGGCAATGATTTGCCTTATTACAGGTGGACACCTGTTGCTGGAGGACGTTCCCGGAACAGGTAAGACGGTGTTTGCCAGGGCTTTAGCAGCTTCGGTGGATAGCACCTTCCGAAGAATTCAATTTACACCGGATTTGCTGCCGTCGGATGTGACAGGTATTAATTTCTTTAACCAAAAGGAAAATAATTTCGTTTTCAGACCGGGACCGGTATTTTCAAATATTGTGCTTGCAGATGAAATAAACCGTGCTACTCCGAGAACTCAATCAGCAATGCTGGAGTGTATGGAGGAGCATCAGGTGACTATAGATGGTGAAACAAAAGTGCTGGAAGCGCCCTTTTTAGTAATAGCAACTCAGAATCCTGTGGAAATTCAAGGAACCTTTCCACTTCCCGAAGCCCAGCTGGACAGATTTTTGATTAAAGCTTCAATGGGCTATCCTGATACTGTTGAGGGAATAAATATCCTAAAGCGGTTCAAAGAAAACAATCCTCTTTCAGAATTAAAGGCTGTGGCATCAGCAGACGAAATAATTTCAGCATCAAAAATCTATTCAAGGGTGAAGGTTTCGGAGGACATACTGGAATACATAACAAAAATCACAGAGGCCACAAGAAAGCACCCCAACGCTCATCTTGGCGTAAGCCCGAGAGGTGCCCTTTCATTGCTCAAAGCGGTACAAGTTTATGCCTTGCTTAAGTCCCGTACCTTTGTTACTCCTGATGACGTTAAAGCTATGGCGGTACCTGTTATGGCTCATAGAATCATTCCAAAGGGTTTGTCAACAGAAAATGTCAGTGCAAGCGAAAAAATAATTGCCGATGTCATTTTACATACAGCTGTTCCCCTTGAACAGGCAGAGTAAGGAGGAGTTATGATATTCCTGCAAATTGTACTTGCCCTGCCCTTGCTGATTCTTATTGAAAGCTTTATCTATAAACGTTTTCTTCTAAAAGGAATGGTTTATAAAAGGAGTATTTCAGAGATTTCAGCCTTTGAGGGAGAAAAGATTTACCTTGTAGAGGAAATAGAGAATAACAGTCTTCTGCCCATACCCTGGATGAAGGCTGAATCGAGGATTAGTCCGAATTTACAGCTCGCTTCTGCAAAAAACATGGAACATGTTGAGGAAGGCTATCATAGAAGTGTATTTTCCATCATGCCCTTTTACAGAATAAAAAGAACCCATGAAGTTACCTGCCTTTTAAGAGGTGACTACAATGTTGGTAATGTTACAATTACGACGGGAGATATTTTTAACTTTGTTACGAAGATAACCTCCCATGACAGCGAGGCGAGATTATTGGTGTACCCCAAGCCCTTGCGCCAGGATAAGCTCCTGGAATGCTTTCATTCCCTTCAGGGAGATGTTGTTGTCCGCAGATTTATCAATCCCGACCCTTTTCTGGTGGCAGGTGTCCGAGAGTATCGTCCCGGTGATCCTATGTCCTCTATCAACTGGAAGGCAACAGCCAGAACAAACTCCTTACAGGTCTTTAAGTATGACTATACCGCCAACTCAAATATACTAATACTTTTTAATATTGACAGCAGCAGTAAGCAGGACCCGTATCCCAATGAAGAACAGTCAAAGCAAATAGAGTTCGGTATACATTTTTGTGCCGCAATCGTTGAGAAAACCATTAAGCAGGGGATTGCCACCGGGTTCTGCTCCAACGGACATTTCAGAGATATGACCGAGTTTGTCAATATCCCTGCCCGCTGCAGTAAATCTCAGCTTTATACTATACTGGAGGCTATGGCAAAGCTTCAGCTCCACAGAACCCTGTCCTTTTATACAATGATAAGGAATATGAAAGGCTCCATTCCAAAGGATACCGATATCCTAATAGTTACACTTTATAGTGATGAAACTATTGAGGAGGAAATATTCAGACTGCGTCGTGACGGACATCAGGTTGAAGTATTAGTTATAAAGGAAAGCGTGGTGGTATAATTGTTTGGTATTTTTACTATAACTGCAATTCTGGATGTACTAATGGTAACACCCTGCCTCTATATACTGCTACAGCTGGTTATGCCGCAGACCGTTGCATTTATACTGTCTTTTATGTTTAATCTTGTTGTTCTGGCAGCAGTATTAATTTGTAAATTCAAACCCGGCCCTTTTATATACAAGCTGGTAACGGTTATACTATCAGCGCTCATTGCCTTTCTTACTGCGGGTCTGAGCCTTGGAGGCTTAATTGTTGTTATTGTGTGTATTATTATTTTTACCAAGATAAGAACTGATTTGGCCACCGGACGGGATAGTGCCGTTCAGTTGGCAACTGCAGCTATTGTTATTAACATACCTCTTGCAATTTTATTTTATAATACCGGATTGGCGGGTATGGCCTTTTATGGAAACATAACCATTTGTATATCCACTGTGACGTCAATAATTGTACTCGTTATGAAACAGGTGGATGATTCCAGAAGGTTCGGAAAAAATGAAATGGACATCAGCTCTACCCAGAGGAAAAACAATCAGGTGTTTGCAGGCGTTATAGTTGTTGTGCTTTTACTTCTGGGCTCTTTTGGACAGATCGCATCAATTTATAGATTTATTATTAGTCTTATTGTAAGATTTTTTGGGCTGATTGCCAGTCTACTTTCATATGGGGATTCAGCTTCCCCTGCTCCGCAGGCACAAATGCAGCAACTTTTTGAAACAGCTGGAGCTGAAGATCCATCACTACTGGACAGAATATTTATTGTTATTATCTATGCAATTGGAACCTTAATCATAGTAGCTTTTACCGCAATGGTTATCTATAGTGTTTTCAGGTTTATAGTTAAAATGATTCTCAGACTTATTACCTGGTTAAAAAGCGGAGAGGAAAGAGTAGATACTATTTCTGAAAACGGGCATACCGATGAGAAGGAAAGTTTATTAAACAGAAATCTGAAAAATATGGCTGACCGATTCAGAAATATGGCCTCCGATATTTTTAACAGGGAAGTGCCCTATGACAAATTACCTGATGACATATCTAAAGTCAGAAGGCTTCTGAAATATTTTATTAGCAAGGCCAGGGAGCACGGTGTTAAAGTTACAGCCTCATCAACCGCCCGAGAGATATGCCGCGACGCGGGCGGCATATCTCTCGGGACCGAGCAGCTTAATGCGCTGCTGGCCGACTGCTATGAAAAAGCGCGGTATGATAATACCGCGCCGGCACCCGAACAGCTGAGCCAGCTGGAGAAAGAGTTTTTATCCTCGAAGAAAGGGGTGTTATAATGGCACGAATGACTTGTAAGTGTGGAGAAGTTTTATCAAATACTCTTGCTCCAAATGATATTGAATTAAGAGTATATACTGATAGAGAGTGGGACGATATTATTAACATTGGTCAAATAGATACATTAGATTTACCACACCCCAAATTTGATGTTTGGCGATGCCCTAAATGTGAAAGGCTTTATTTCTTCGAGGATGGTAATAACAAAGCTATAAAAGTATATGAGCTTGAAGAAACATAAGTTTGGAGGGGCAAGTGATAATTATTTATTATTATCCCCTTCTTTGTTTACAGTCCTTTATGTAATTCTGTATTTTTTCCTTTTTAGCAGTATCGGTTGTATTTTTCAAAATACTTTATTGCTGTTGCAGTATCACCCTTTCTATCGTATATCCAGGCTACAGAACTCATTACCAAAGCGTCTCCCGGATAGTGCTTTCTTTGCAAACTGCGATTCCACCCGAATATTTTTATCATTTTAATCTGCGTATACAGCATTAACAGTTCTTGAGCTTCCTGAAAATTTAACCGATTTGGATTGATATGTAACAGATTCCTTTGCGAATACTGTAAATGATAGTGAAAAATACACTAAAAGAAAGAAAAGTAAAAAATTAAGTTTTTTCAATTTGAACCTCCGCCTGACCACTAAAAAATTGTCTCAAATAGGCCAATGATTAAGTATTAATGTATTAAGAAATAATATTTAGATTGCTACTCTTTTAGCTGCTACAACCACTTGTTAAAGCATTATGTTTACCGACATATTATACCATAAACTGATGGCTCAGATATATTTTTTTGTTGACAGTAATAATAGAATAGTATATAGTGGTTTTATATAGAACCACTATATACTATTCCATGATTGCGAGGGAGGTTAATATGGATATAATAGATGCTTTGATGCATGCAGGTTTTACAAAGCATGAATCCATGCTTTATATTGCGTTATGCAGAGAAGGCGAGCTGACCGGATATGAAGCTTCGAAAATAACCGGTATTCCCAGATCTAACGCATATCTTGGACTTGCCGGCCTGGCCGATAAGGGCGGAGCTTACAGAATAAACTCCGAAACAGCGAAGTATACTGCTGTTTCTCCTGAAGAACTTGTTCAGAACTTGCAAAGAAAATTTACCGAGGTAATGAAGGTAATTAAGGAGGAAATCCCCCAGCTTAATGACATAGGTGAAAGCTTTGTTACCATAAACGGAAATCAGCAGATATTAAACAAAATGAAAAATCTGATAATTCAAGCTCAAAATAGAATATACATATCAGTAGCTCTCGAACAGCTTCGATTTGTATTAAAGGAACTGTCGGAAGCAAGAGACAGGGGACTTAAGGTAGTAATCATAACCTCCGAAAAGCTTGATATGGAAGGTATGACTTGCTACATTGCTGATAAGCAATTCAATAGTGTAAGACTAATTGTTGACTCTGAAAATGTTCTGACAGGGCAGCTTAATGGGACAAACCCCACTTGTCTGTTTACAAGAAATTCAAATATGGTAGATCTAATTAAGGATTCTCTTACAAATGAAATAAAGCTTATATATATAACGAGAAAGTAAATTTAAGTATTTAAATATAAAATATATAAAAACGGAGGCAAATTTTATGACAGAGTACTATTCATCAAAAATGAATTTTTTCGGGAACTCGAACCCTGAAAAGCTTATAAAGGAATTTGGAAGTCCTTTGTACGTCTATAATGAAAGAATATTAAGACAGAAATGCAGAGACATGAAAAATTTAGTTGACTACCCGCATTTTATTCCCAACTACTCAATAAAGGCAAATTCAAATCTGCATATTATTAAAATTGTGAGGGAAGAGGGATTAAGAGCCGATGCCATGTCGGCTGGAGAAGTTCAATTGCTGCTCCACGCAGGCTACAAGCCGGAGGAACTATTCTTCGTACCCAACAATGTATCAGAGGCCGAGCTAAAATATGCAGTGGAAATGGGAGTACTTGTAAGTGTGGATTCTCTTTCCCAGCTGGAGCTTCTTGGAAAGATTAATCCCGGCGGAAAGGCTGCTGTAAGATTCAATCCCGGTGTAGGTGCCGGACACCATGAAAAAGTTATAACAGCAGGTAAGAAGACCAAGTTCGGTGTAAATATTGACTGTGTTCCCCAGGTAAAGGAAATAGCGAAGAAATATAATTTAAAAATAGTCGGAATAAACCAGCATATAGGCTCATTATTTATGGAAGGCGATTCATATATTGAAGGCGTTAAATCCATTCTTTCGGTTGCTGAACAGTTCGAGGATATTGATTTTGTTGACATGGGCGGAGGCTTCGGTATACCGTACAGAAAGCAGGAAGGTCAGGCATCGCTGGATCTTGTCAGTTTTAATGAAAAACTTACTGAGGTGCTTTCGCAATGGACTGAGAAGTACGGCAAGAAAATACTGTTCAAATCCGAGCCGGGCCGTTATATTGTAGCCGAGTCCGGAATACTGCTGGGTACTGTATATGCAACCAAGGATAACTATGGAAACAGGTATGTAGGAACAGATATAGGTTTCAACGTACTTGCCAGACCAGTCATGTATGATTCCCATCATGACATAGAAGTATATAGAAACGGAGTTCCCCAGAATCAGGGCGAAACTGAGGCTGTGACTGTGGTAGGTAATATATGCGAAAGCGGGGACATTATTGCAAAGCACAGAAATCTTCCAAAGATTCAGGAGGGAGATATATTGGGAATAATGGACGCAGGCGCCTATGGTGCAGCAATGAGTTCAAATTACAATATGAGACTGCGCCCTGCCGAAGTATTGATAAAGGAAAATGGTGAAGCTGTCCTTATCAGACGCAGAGATACTTTTGAGGACATTATTGCTCCTTATAATGTATAGCAGATAAGTTATACGTATAATAACTAAATCAAAATTACTAAAGCGACTTAGGAGGTCTAAAATGAGTAAGATAAAAATCGGAATAGTTGGATACGGAAACATAGGCAGAGGAGTTGAAGCTGCCATAAAGCAAAATCCGGATACTGAGCTTGTAGCGGTATTTACAAGAAGAGCTGCTGACAGCTTCAAAATAAATACTCCTGGAGCAAAGGTAGTAAATATTAATGAGGCAAAGAATTATACTGAGAACATCGATGTAATGATTCTGTGCGGAGGTTCTGCAACTGACCTGCCTGAGCAGGGACCTGAATTCGCGACAATGTTCAATATTGTTGACAGCTTTGATACACATGCTAAAATACCTGAATATTTCGAAAAGGTAAATAAGGTGGCAGCTGCTTCAAAAAAAACAGGCATAATTTCTGTGGGCTGGGATCCGGGCTTGTTCTCAATGATAAGAATGCTTTCAGGAGCCATACTTCCTGTAGGTAATGACTATACCTTCTGGGGCAAGGGCGTTAGCCAGGGGCATTCCGATGCAATCAGAAGAGTAGCAGGAGTTAAAAATGGCATTCAATATACCATACCTATTGATAAGGCAATAGAAAGTGTCAGAAGCGGTAGCAACCCTGAATTGACAACAAGACAAAAGCATTTGAGAGAATGCTTCGTTGTTGCTGAAGAAGGTGCTGATAAAGCCGCAATTGAAGCTAACATAAAGAACATGCCCAATTATTTCTCTGATTATGAAACCATAGTACATTTTATTTCAGAGGAAGAATTAAAGAAAAACCACTCAAAAATGCCCCATGGAGGCTTTGTATTCAGAAGCGGAAGTACAGGCGAAGATTCAAACAAACATATCATTGAGTTTTCATTAAAGCTTGACAGCAATCCTGAGTTTACAGCCAATGTGTTGGTTGCATACGCAAGAGCTGCAGTCAGAATGAATAAGGAAGGAAATACCGGAGCTAAAACAGTTTTTGATGTTCCGCTTTCCTACCTGTCTGCTGAGAGCAATCTTGAATTGATTAAAAGGCTTCTATAATAATAATTATTAATACAGAACATAATTAATTGATGTAAAACATGAACAGTTTTCATATTATTGCCATAGAATGTAATGATATCCTGTAAACCTACTTGTAGAATATTAGGAGGCAATATATGAAGGGTTCTGTTCTGGATACTTTGACCTGGGAAGGAAACAGTAAAAAGATGTTCGATCTGGTTATGGATGCTGTTCCTTCAATCTTCTCAGGGCTAGTTAAACATGAAATTCAAGATTGGATAGTTAAAAACAAGGTAAAGGTAGTAACCGAAGAGTTGTGTTTAAAAATGTTTAAAGAAAAAGCTCCAAAGGGAATGATCGAAAAATTAACTCCAAAACTTGAGAGCTTAAAAACTAAATAAAATGAGCGGGGGTGCCACATAACTATAAAATTAATGTATTTAAAAAACATCCGTATCAGTGTACTCCCGAACAACTCATAAAAATGTGTCGGACACAAAACAGTTTGAGTAATTTTCTTGTCATCAAATTCCTCAAACTGTTTTTAACCATCCTTCCACATTTTTATGAGCTGTCCTCATGTACAATAACTTTCTTTATAACATACATTAATCCATATTGTTATGCAACAGCCCTCGCTTTGGTACATATTTCTAAAATACCTTATATTATATGTGGAATTTACTTATTCTGAGGTATAATAACCCTTACGTTCTTAACCCCGTCAATTGCTCTTATTTTATCAATTACTTCCTCATTCCAGTCACCTTCTATATCGATTACATTATAACCTATAGTATCCTTGTGACGTGTAAGCATGTCGGCTATATTGATTTTATTTGCTGCAAGTATAGTGGTCATCTGCCCGATCATATTTGGGATATTACGATGAACAGTAATGATTCTTGTTTTATCGGTAGGCAGCATATCACAATCCGGGAAGTTTACCGAATTCTTAATCATCCCTGATTCAAGGTAATCACTTAACTGATTTACAGCCATAACAGCGCAATTTTCTTCCGATTCGGGAGTAGAAGCACCGAGATGTGGGATAGTGATTATTTCATTTATACCCAGCAGTTCATCCTCTGGGAAGTCAGTTACATAGCAGGCAACTGTACCGTTACTGATGGCTTCGAGTAAATCCTTGTTTGAAACCAGACCACCGCGGGCAAGGTTGATGATTCTTATACCTTTTTTCATTACTTCGAATTTTTCTTTATTTAAAGTATTTTTTGTCTCATTTGTTAATGGTACATGAATTGTTATATAATCGCAGGTTGAGAGCAGATGATCCAGGCTTGTAGCTCTTATAACAGAACTTGAAAGGCCCCAGGCCGCTTTTACTGAAATATAGGGATCATAGCCCATAACTTCCATACCTAATGAGATACAGTCGTTTGCAACCATTACACCAATTGCACCCAAACCAATAACACCGATTTTCTTATTCTTAATTTCAGGACCTTCAAACTGGGACTTACCTTTCTCAATCAGTTTTGGAACTTCGTCGCCTTTGCCCTTTAAGGATTGAGCCCATTCTATGCCTTTTACGATTTTTCTTGAGGAAAGCAAAAGAGAGGCAATAACAAGTTCCTTTACTCCTGTGGAATTTGCTCCCGGAGTATTGAAAACAACTATTCCTTTTTCGGTACATTTTTCAATTGGAATATTGTTAACTCCTGCACCTGCTCTTGCGATAGCCTTAAGGCTCTTTGGTAACTCCATATCAAGCATATTGGCGCTTCTAACAAGTATGCCGTCTGGATTAACCTCTTCTGTGGAGATTGTATAGTTGTCCTCTGGCAGCAGATCAAGTCCGCAATTGGCTATTTTATTTAACATTTGTATCTTGTACATACTGAATCATCCTCTCATTCAACTATTTGTTTTCAAGCTCAAATTTCTTCATAAATTCCACCAGCTTGATTACACCCTCTACTGGCATTGCATTGTAGATACTTGCTCTCATACCACCTATCAGGCGATGTCCGCGTAGGGTGCAGAGACCGGCCTGTTCAGCTTCCTTTATAAACTTTTCGTTTAACTCATCGGTTGGAGCTGTGAAAGGAATATTCATAAGGGATCTGTCCTTTACATTTACCTTGTTTATAAACATTTTTGATTCATCAAGGAAATTATAAAGGATGGCAGCCTTTTCAATATTAACCTTTTCAATTGCTTTTATGCCACCCATATCATCAAGCCATTTGAACACCAGACCTGCAATATAAATACTATAGCAGGGAGGAGTATTATAAAGAGATTTTTCCTTGGCATGGGTCTCATATCTCATCATGGTTGGAGTAATATCCAGGTGCTTTCCAATTAAGTCATTCTTAATTATAACTATTGTAAGGCCGGCTGGACCAAGGTTTTTCTGTGCACCTGCATAAATGAGTCCAAACTTGTTAACGTCGATTTCTGTAGACATTATATCACTTGACATATCGGCCACAAGAGGGATGTTACCTGTTTCAGGATAGTTTGTATATCGTGTACCCTCAAGGGTGTTATTGCTGGTGATGTGAACATAATCAACATCTTGAGAAATGGTATAATTTTCGGGTATAAATGTGAAGTTGGTTTCTTCTGAAGATGCAATGATATTGGCTGAACCATAACGCTTTGCTTCTGATATTGCTTTTTTGGACCAGTTACCGGTATTAATAAAGTCTGCTTTTTTATACTTGCTGAAAAGATTCAATGGAATCATTGAAAACTGTGAGGAGGCTCCGCCCTGTAGAAATAGCACTGAGTAGGAATCATCAATTTTCATTAGCTTACGGATAAGACTCTCAGTATTTTCGATTATGGAAACATAAACTTTTGATCTGTGGGACATTTCCATCACAGACATACCTGTACCATTGTAATTTAACATTTCTTTGGCAGCTTTAGCCAAAACTGGTTCCGGAAGCATTGAGGGTCCGGCAGAAAAATTATAAACTCTATTCATTTTAAACACTCCTTTTTCTTTAATAAATATTTGATAAAAATATATAAAGGCCAAATCTGAATGATTTGACCTCTGAAAACGTAAAGAAAACACAAAATAAAACTATAAATAATAGTTATTATTGCATACTCTGTCCTTTTGCCTGAGAGATTGACGGAATAATCCGTATTGCCCCTTCGGCGCCAACATTGGTCTCTCCAGAGATCCGTCCTGATAAAGTCCTTTTTTACCTGAGAGTGCTACTCCTTCGGTGCCCCTTGCCTTAAGCACAGGGAACTCTCCTCCATCAATCATCCGACGCTATTCAATTAATTATTACTATATATTATAGTTCTTGTTATAGGTACAGTCAAGAAGATATTACTTGATCTTCCCGATAATCTTGCTCAATGTCGGCAGTGTTGACCTTAAGTTCTCAATATCTTCATTGCTAAGGGTTGAGAGTTTATCTGAAAGGTATTCAACTGTTTCCTGCCTCTTTTGTCTTAAAAAATCATGAGCCTTTTCTGTAGTTTTTATAATAATAATGCGCCTGTCATTGGGATCATCATATCTGACTGCATAACCCTCTGTAATCAGGTTATCGATTATAGGGGTCATATTCGGCTTGGAAATTACAAGATCATTGGCTATCTTCGATACAGAACTTGGGCCGTTATTTACCAGATAGAAAATAACTTTCATATGTGAAGGAGGAACTGATAGTCCTTTTACCATGATATTACGGTTTATCATTTTACTATTTAATGATAGGAATAAGAAAAATAGGCTGTTGGATATTTCAATTAAATCATCCTTAGAAAACATATATAAAACTTCCTTTCTGTTAGTGATAAAAATTATATGAATTTTACATGACTGAATAGCTGTTCTTAGTAGTATATTATATATGGTTATTGGTTTAATGATTATTTTTATGCTTACAATATATAATAACGGGTAAGTGCTAATTAAAGTATAATAATTAAACATAAATATTATACACTAATCATAACAATTATACAATTAAAATAATTATTGACACATAATAGTTATATATTTATAATTAGATATAGTTTATGAGACTGATAATTGTTGCTTTTTAGAAGAAAGGAGTAATATGGGCAAAATATTAAAACACATGAAACCTCATGTTGTAGCTATTATTGGAATAGTAGTTTTTTTACTTTTGCAGGCAGTATGTGACTTGTCACTCCCTGACTATATGTCCAATATTGTTAATGTAGGTATTCAACAGAAGGGTATTGAAAACGCAGTACCAACCCTGATTAGAAAAACAGAAATGGATAAGCTGACCATTTTCATGAAGGAGGATGAAAAGACTCAGGTATTAAACCACTATACTCTGATTGAAAAGGATAATATAACACAGGCAGATTTGGACCAATATTCAAAGAAATTCCCTGAGATTGCGAATAATGACGTTTATAAGCTTAATGAAATTGATGAGGAAATTACCGATCAATTAACATCAATTATGGGTAAGACGGAATTAATGGTTTATACACTGGAAACTCAAGGTATAGCGGCGTTCCAAGAAGCCGGCGAAGCGGCTAATGATCAGCTTTCGCAAAATCTTGCGAAGCTTCCTGCCGATACTGACCCTTTTGAACTCTTAGCCAAAATGCCTAAAGAGCAGCTTGAAGGTATGCAGGATTCTATCGATAAAAAATTCGAGTCAATGCCAGATAACATCATAAGCCAAGGGGCGATGGTATATGTGAAAGGCGAATACGAAGCCCTTGGCGCTGATACAGGAAAAATGCAGTCAAACTATATCCTTCTGACAGGATTAAAAATGCTTGGTGTCGCACTTCTAGGAATGACAGCTGCAGTTATTGTGGGCTTACTGGCTGCAAGAGTAGCTGCAGGTCTTGGTAGAAGTCTGAGAAGAAATGTCTTTGAGAATGTTGTTGCATTTTCTAATACTGAATTTGACAAATTCTCAACCTCCTCACTTATAACCAGATGTACCAATGATATTCAGCAGGTTCAAACGTTTATGGTAATGTTTTTAAGAATAGTATTTTACGCTCCAATCATCGGAATCGGGGGTTTCTTAAAAGCGATGAATACCGATACCTCCATGTCCTGGGTGATAGGCGTTTCAGTACTTGCAATACTTAGCCTTGTACTTGTTATGTTTGGAGTAGTTATTCCAAAATTCAAGATAATTCAAAAGCTTATTGATAAGCTGAATCTGGTTACACGAGAATCCTTGACAGGTATGCTTGTAATCAGAGCCTTTGGAACACAAAAGAAGGAAGAGGAAAAATTTGAAAAAGCCAATTCGGATTTAACAAAAACAAACCTGTTTGTAAGCAGAACCATGTCAGCAATGTTTCCATTAATGATGCTTATACTCAATGGAGTAACACTGCTGATTGTCTGGGTGGGTTCACATCAGGTGGATCTTGGAAATATGCAGGTTGGTAATATGATGGCATTTATAGAGTACGCAATGCAGATAATATTCGCCTTCCTTATGATTTCAATTGTTTCAATAACCTTACCCCGTGCCTTGGTATCAATTAATCGTATATCGGAAGTCATCAACACAGAGGGCTCAATTTTAGATCCTGGAAACAAAAAAGAAATGAATAAGAATCTCAAAGGAATGATTGAATTCAAGAATGTGGGCTTTAAATATCCCGGAGCTGAAGATGAAGTACTTTCAGATATAACCTTTACTGCAAAGTCCGGAGAGACTGTTGCCTTCATAGGTAGTACTGGCAGCGGAAAATCAACACTGATTAACCTTATCCCTCGTTTCTATGATGTTACAGCAGGTCAGATACTTGTTGACGGTGTGGATATAAGAGAAGTACCTCAGAAAGAATTGAGAGATAAGATTGGCTATGTTCCGCAAAAAGGTATGCTGTTCTCAGGAACAATTGAAAGTAATCTGAAATATGGATTGGAGACTGCAAGCGAAGAGGATATGAAGCTTGCAGCAGATATTGCGCAGGCAACGGAGTTTATAAGTGAAAAAGAAGATGGCTTTAAGACTGAAATTGCTCAGGGGGGTACAAACGTATCAGGAGGTCAGAAACAGAGACTTTCAATTGCCAGAGCACTTATTAAAAAGCCGGAGATATTCATTTTTGATGACAGCTTTTCGGCACTTGACTATAAGACCGACGCAGCTCTGAGAAGGGCCTTGAAGACAAAAACTCAAGGTGTAACTGTTCTGATAGTAGCCCAGAGAATAAGCACAGTAATGAATGCTGATAAGATTCTGGTCCTGGACGAAGGTAGAGTTGTTGGTATGGGTACACATGGAGAATTGCTTGAAAACTGCGAGGTTTATCAGCAGATAGCTCTATCACAGCTGTCAAAGGAGGAATTGGCATGAGTAAAAATGAAAATTCAAAACACACCTCCAAAAGAGGACATGGCCCAATGGGCGGCGGTCCCATGGGCGGTATGCCACCTGAAAAACCAAAGGACTTTAAGGGTACTATGAAGAAGCTTTTGACTTATATAAAGCCATTCATCCCACAGATTATATTTGTATTTATATTTGCGATTGTTGGTGTAATTATCAGTATCAGAGGTCCCAAAATCCTGGGTGGGGCCATAACAAAACTCTATGAGGGACTGGTTGGCAAAGCTACCGGCGGTTCTATAGATTTTGATTTTATCGCAAGAACCATAATAATACTGATTCTCATTTATGCTGTAAGCTCCCTGTTTTCCTTTATTGGCGGCTTTATTATGTCAGGGGTGGCTCAAAAGGTATCCTATAATCTCAGAAAAGAAATATCTGAGAAAATTAACCGTTTACCGCTGAAATATTTTGACAAGATGACACATGGAGAGGTATTGTCGAGGGTTACAAACGATGTGGATACAGTCAGTCAGACCTTGAACCAGAGCTTGTTCCAGATGATAACCTCCTTTACAACATTGATTGGTGTACTTGTAATGATGCTGACTATCAGCTGGCTTATGACCCTTATTGCTGTTATGATTGTTCCTATTTCAGTAATATTTATTAGTGTAATCGTTAAACAATCACAGAAATATTTCAAAACTCAGCAGGAATCTCTTGGTAAAGTTAATGGTCACGTTGAAGAAGTCTTCAGCGGTCATAATATAATGAAGGCCTTTAACGGTGAAGAAAAAGCTCTTGATGAGTTTAACAGCATTAATGACAAGCTGCATAAGGCAGCATGGAAATCACAGTTTCTGTCAGGTATGATGCCTCCGGTAATGAGCTTCATAGGCAATATCGGATATGTATTTGTAACAATACTGGGAGGTTGGCTGACAATTAAGGGGACCATTAAGGTTGGGGATATTGTTTCCTTTGTACAGTACGTAAGAAACTTCCAGCAGCCGATTGGTCAGGCTGCTCAAATTGCCAATATCCTGCAGTCAACAGCTGCGGCAGCTGAAAGAGTCTTTGCCTTCCTTGCTGAAGCAGAAGAGCCAAAGGATGTTGAAAATCCTGCAAGTACTCAAGCTGTAACCGGTGAGGTAAAATTTGAAAAGGTTCATTTTGGTTACAACCCTGAGAATATAGTAATTAATGATTTCTCTGCTGTAATTAAACCCGGTCAGAGGGTTGCTATAGTCGGGCCAACCGGAGCAGGAAAAACTACAATTGTTAAATTGCTGATGCGTTTCTATGATCTCAACAGCGGAGATATATTTATTGATGGTATAAATTCAATGGACTTCAGAAGAAATGATCTGAGAGATATGTTTGGTATGGTGCTACAGGATACCTGGCTGTTTAACGGTACCATAATGGAAAACATCCGTTACGGAAGGCTCGATGCAACTGATGATGAGGTTATTCAAGCTGCCAAGGCTGCACATGCTCACCATTTTATCAAGACATTACCTGACGGATATAATATGGTTCTCAATGAAGAAGCAAACAATGTGTCACAGGGGCAGAAACAGCTTTTGACCATTGCCCGTGCCATATTGTCAGATCCAAAGATCTTGATACTGGACGAAGCAACCAGCTCAGTTGATACCAGAACCGAAGTGTTAATACAAAAGGCATTGGAAAACCTGATGAAAAACAGGACCAGCTTTATCATAGCGCACAGGCTTTCAACCATCAGAGATGCCGATTTGATTCTGGTTATGAAAAACGGTGATATAGTTGAGCAGGGTACACATGAGGAATTACTGAAGGCAGAAGGGTTCTATGCACAACTGTACAATAGTCAGTTTGAAGAGGCTGAAGCTTCGTAATAAAAAAAGTACCAAAAGAAATTGCATTTATGAGATAATAAGGCTATAATAAAGGTAGTTAAATGAGATAGGCATGGGCGCCAGTCGTAAAGACTTGGCGCCCTTTTTTGCTAATAAATAGCATTTAACTTAAAAAGTACTACACTGAAAGATTTATTGATTTGGTGTAAAATGCAGCCCCATAACTGCATTTTATATATAGTTGCCAAATGGAATGCGTATGCATTTCTTTGACCGTTAGGGTGCAGTTCTGCACCTTTAAGCTCCAACTTAGTGTGAGAAGTAGGTTGGGGCCTCTTTTTGGCACTAGACCTGATTATCTGACGGATTTTTTGGATAACTGAAATAGAAGGAGGCCCCATTGTCGATTTCGCCTGTCATCCAGGCCTTTCCATTGTGGCGCTTTAGTATCCTCTGGCATATGGATAACCCAACACCTGACCCGTCAAATTCCCTGGAGGAATGCAGACGCTGAAACACTTGAAAAAGTCTGGTTGAATATTTCATATCGAAGCCGACTCCGTTATCTTTTATACAAAAAACATAATCATTCTGATGCTCGGTGTATTCAACTTCAATGATACCTGTCTGACGTGGCCCGGTGTACTTGATAGAATTGGATAGTATGTTTGTCACAAGGATTCTGAGCATTATACCGTCGCCTGTTATCTCCGGCAGCTGGGGTAATTTCAAATTTATTGTTCTGTGGGGCTGAGCCAGCATTAATTCTTCAAATACACTTCTGAATAATCGATTCAGATCGATGGTCTCAAGCCTGATCTCCATTTCACACATACGTGAGAACTCTAGGAGATGATTAATAATATCCGTAAGTTCGGAGGATTTCTTTTGTATATTATTAATCAGTGCGTTACCGTCGTCCCCAAGTTTGTCATAATAATCAAGAGAGAGATACTCTATAAGCTTGCCTATTGAAAGCAGGGGCGCTTTAAGGTCATGAGCGATTGAATAACAAAAACTGTCAAGCTCCTTGTTGGCCAAAAAGAGATGCTCTGCCTGGGCTTTGAGCTTTATATGTGTATTGACTCTTGCAAGGAGTTCAGTAGGAGTGAAGGGCTTTGTGACGTAATCCTGAGCGCCTGTTTCAAAGCCATTTTTTATACTCTCTTCATCGCCACTTGAAGTTAAAAAAATGACGGGAATATTCTTATATTCATCACTTCCTTTAATAATTCTGCATAATTCAAAACCATTTATCTCGGGCATAAAAACATCTAAGAGAATAAGATCGGGCTTTTGTTTTTCAAGGGCCTTTAGTGCTGTGACACCTCTCGTTGCAACCCGGACCTTATAATTATGACACTTCAAAACCACCATCGCCATTTCAATTTGTTCAGGAGTATCGTCAACTATAAGTATTTCATATGTATTGATGGAATTGTCACTATTCAAATTGGCCTCCTGTCCATATTCGCCGGGTCAATAGACGGAGCTGAAGGTGACCGCTGCGAATAATTGGTTATTCTGGGAATAAACTCGTAATATATTCTATAACATAAAAATCAAATAGCCAACTGTAAATAAATGTTTGATTTTTTTGAACGCAATTTATATAATAAAATAAAAAATAGGCAAGGGTGCCAGGTCGTTAGTATATATAATGACTTGTGCGCCCTTTTTCGTTTAGTAAGGTTTTTTTCTTACTTTTGGGGGTGTCAGAGATGAAGACTCAGATAGCTATAAAGCAATCGACCATAAGCTATCTTATACTTGGAGTATTTCTGTTAATAGCTGCCTTAATGATAGGCAGTATTGTTTATATGCGTGCCAGTATAGAAGCAGAACAGGCAGCAGAAAAAAGAAGAACCGAATTCAAACAGCTTGGGCTGGATCTGGCCGACGCATCTGACTACCTTACAGATGAGGCCAGAAAATACGCAATTACTGCAAATATCGAACACCTTCATAGATATTGGGAGGAGATTAATAGCACACAGACCCGTGACAAGGTAATATTAAAGCTGAAGGAGCTCGAATCCCCCGACGAAGAACTGAAACTGCTGGCAAGGGCAAAACAACACTCGGATGCCCTTGTGAATACAGAAAGAAGATCCATGAGGCTGGTACTGGAGGCATTAAAGGTACCTGAAAAGGATATGGTACCCGAAGTTGCATCCTACCGGCTTAGCGATGAGGATGAGAGCCTCGACAGCGATGAGAAGTTAAATAAGGCCCGGGAAATAATGTTTGATGCTAAATATGATTCAGATAAAAAGGATATTATGGAACCAATCGCAAGCTTTCAGAAGGTAATGAATGCAAGGTTGGAAAATGAACTGAATGCAGCAAGAGAAGCTACTTCTAAAGCTGCGGTAGTTCAAATAGTATTAGCCCTGATAATAATTTGTGCTATTGGATTGCTGATAAGAACTTTATTTAAATACTTTACATATCCCATAAACAGTTACACTAAGCTTCTAAGAAAGTTTACCTTTGAGGATGATAAATTCAGTCTTACTCCTGAGGGAACTCTTGAGCTACAGCAACTGGCCAATACTTTTAACGAACTTTATTTTTCCTTCCATGATGAGCTTCAAAAGAGAATGGAAGCTGAACGAACCATGAGAGAAGCTAAAGAGGAAGCTGAGCTGGCAAACAACGCCAAGAGCCAGTTTCTGGCAAGCATGTCTCACGAGATAAGAACACCGATAAATACTATTATGGGGTATCAGTTTTTGCTGAATGAAACCTTTCTTGAAACAAGACAAAAAGAATACAGTGATAAAATTGGAATGGTTGCAAATAACCTCTTGGGACTGATTAACGGTATACTGGATTTCTCCAAAATCGAAGCAGGGAGAATGCTACTGGAAAATGCTGAATTTGATATAAAACAGGCAGTTCACGACATATATGGAATGATAGCTATGGAAGCCGGCAAAAAAGAGCTCAAGTTGGAATTAAAGGTGAATGATCAAATCCCAGGAGTTTTATTCGGCGATGTTACAAGACTAAAACAGGTAATTCTAAATTTACTTTCCAACGCTATAAAATTCACTGAAAAAGGCTCAATTTCCATGAACCTGGATTTTACCCCTAAGGACAGTGGCAAAATAATTGTATGTTTTACCATAAAGGACACAGGTATAGGCATAGCAAAGGAACATCAGGAAATTATATTTGAATATTTTACACAGGGTGATGCTTCAACAACAAGAAAATACGGTGGTACCGGCTTGGGACTTGCAATCAGCAAAAGAATAGCTGAATTGATGAATGGATCAGTAAGGGTTGAAAGTGAACCGGGAAAAGGCTCCTGCTTTGTATTTACAGCTGAATTTGCAGTGGCAGCAGATACACAAAATTTCCAGAAGGAGAATGCCAGTGAATTATACCGGAAAGAGTTTACCGGTAAAAAACTGCTCCTGGTTGAAGATAACAAGATTAACCTTCAAATGACAGGGGAGATATTAAAAGGTATGGGCTTTAACACTTATACTGCGGATAGTGGACCTGCCGCCCTTGAACTTGTTAAGGAAAATATATTTGATGTAATACTTATGGATATACGTATGCCGGATATGGATGGCTATGAGACTACTAAAAACATCAGAAGCCTTGAAAATGGCAAAAATACAGCAATAATCGCTCTCACAGCTGATGCTGTTGATGGTGTGGAGGAAAAAGCCAAATTAGCCGGAATGAACGGGTTTTTGACTAAGCCCATATATCCCGGAAAGCTCACTCAAATGATTAAAACTTTTATTTTCTCAGATGGCGAAAGTCCCGAGACAACTACTGAAATAACTCCAAAAATAACTGCTGAAGTAACTACTAAAGTAACTACTGACACTATAAGTATAGCTGATTTTCAACCTGAGTCCGAAAAATTCATTTTTGAAAGCGGAATAGCAAGGCTTGGCGGTAATACACAACAATATTCTGATTTGCTAAGACAATTTGTTGACAGACACAAAGAGGATGCTAGAAGAATTGAACTTCTCTTTTTGTCAGGAAATTATAATGAGCTTGAAGATATGATTCATAAGCTTAAGGGTTTGACAGGAAATTTCGGAGCTTACTGGCTCTTCGAGCTGTGCAAAAGTCTTGAAGAAGTGATAAAAGCAAAGGCGTCACAGGCTCAGATACTGGAGTTGATTAATGCAATAGCTGATGGACTCGGAAAATTCTGTTACGAGGCAGAGGCTTTTTTGGTAAACAATACAAATGAGAAAAGCAGAAATTTAACCACAACCGATGATAGTTTCCAGGAGATAATTACAAACCTGTATAACTATATAGTTATAGCCGATTCAGAGGCCAAAGAATACTTCCTGCTTAATTCACCGACAATTAAGGAGAATCTCGATGAATGGACTTTCCTGCAGCTTAAGCAGGCTATAATTAATTTTGATTTTGAAAAGGCTGAACCATTAATTGAAAAGCTCGATGTAAACATATAAAAGGACACTGGTAACAGGACAGGGTTAAACATTAGTAGGGGTGGTAATGAAATGTACAAGGTATTGATTGTAGACGATGATCTGGCAACTTTGTATTTACTGAAAAGATATAAAAAATGGAGGGAATTTGGATTCCTGATTGAAGGAGAGGCCTCTGACGGTAGAGAAGCCCTGCAGAAGCTATCTGAAAACAGTTTTGACCTCATAATTACCGATATAAAGATGCCTGGTATGGATGGGATAGAATTTATTCAGGAATTGCGAAGTAAAAACATCAATACCTGTGTGATTTTTTTAAGTACCCATAGTGACTTTCAGTTTGCTAAGCAGGGCATCAGATTCGGGGTGTTCGAGTATCTGACGAAACCTGTAGATGAGGTAATTTTATCAGATATTCTGGTTAGAGCAAAAGCTGTCATTGACGCAAAAAATGAGCAGGAAGCTAAACTCAACGAACTGGAGAAAGTACAGGAAGAGGAAAACGCTGTGTTTTATCCGGTAGACCATGAAAACCAGCTTATATCGTTTATTCTTGCCGGTAACCCAAAAATCGAAGAGGCTTCAACAGAGGCCTTAAGTGAGATTTGTAAGCTGTATGACAATAATATGCTAAAGGTAAGGGCTCTGGTGAATTCTTTACTGTATAATATAAGGGCAAAGCTTGACGATAGATTTCCATGGCTTGAAAGAATAGAAGGGATCAGCACTTTTCCCGACATAAAAGATCTGACAGAAATAAAGGACATAGAAAAGGAATTCAATTCACAGCTTACAAGTGTACAGAAAAAAGTTCAGAAGTATCACCTCAATCATCCTGACAGCATGATAAGAAAAATTTGTCAGTGCATCATAGATAATATTGAAAATGAAATTAATCTTGAGTTTATTGCAAATGAGGTACATATCAGTAAGGATTATGTGGGCAAACTTTTTAAGCAGAAAGTTTCCTGCAATTTTAATGACTATGTGACGAAAATTAAGATGGAACATGCAAAATATCTAATTTTATCGGGTGATTACAAAAATTATGAAATAAGCGAAAAGCTCGGATATAAAAAGACTGACTATTTTTCTGCCCTGTTTAAGGCATACACGGGATTGACACCAATGGAATATAAGAAAAACAAAAATGCTTAAATTTCTATACACCAAAAAAATGCAATTTCTGTATTTTAAAATTGCAGATTTGAGGGGTAAAATTCCTTTTTTTTGGTGTTTTCTATTTTCTCATATAACAGTATGATAAATGTGTAGGGAGGACACAGAAACAATAAAATGTGTTCTCAGAAAAAAATATATTTAGTAGCTAAGGCGCTATGGGAATGACCTTTACGCAGATAGAATGTCTGCTGTAAATGCATTACTGTAGCGCTTTTTGTTTAACCCGGACAATTAATATCAACAAGGCTATTAATTGGGGGTTAGCAGGAGCTATATCAAAAGGATTATACATTTATGGCCATAAATCGTATGTTTTTATCACTAAACTTACACTGAATTAATCAATTGAATGAAAATTAGAAGACACTAAAACGGGAAGGATGGTCACAAATATGAAAAAGAAATGGTTAGCATTAGGATTAAGTATATCATTAGCATTATCGGTATTACTGGGAGGCTGTGGAGGAGGTACAGACACCTCATCATCTGCAGCAGTTTCATCAGCTCCGGCTTCAGCATCTGCTGAAACAGCCTCTGGTGATACCATAAAAGTAGGTATCCTCCATTCCTTGAGTGGTACTATGGCAATCAGTGAAGTATCTGTAAAGGACGCTGAAATGATGGCAATTGAAGAAATAAATGCAGCAGGTGGTGTGCTGGGCAAGAAAATTGAACCAATTATAGAAGACGGTGCGTCAGATTGGCCAAAATTCGCTGAAAAAGCAAAGAAACTATTGCAGAATGACAAGGTAGCAACAGTATTCGGCTGTTGGACCTCTGCCAGCAGAAAAGCGGTGCTGCCGGTATTTGAAGAGAATAATGGACTGTTGTGGTACCCGGTACAGTATGAAGGTATGGAGTCCTCACCAAATATATTTTACTCAGGAGCTGCCCCAAACCAGCAGATCGTACCTGCTGTAGAGTGGCTGTTGAATAATAAGGGTAAAAAGTTCTTCCTGCTGGGGTCTGATTATGTATTCCCAAGAACAGCAAACAAAATTATAAAAGCACAGCTGGCAGCCATGGGTGGTGAGTTAATAGCTGAAGAGTACACTCCTTTAGGTCATACCGACTATAGCACAATTATAAATAAGATTAAGTCTGCCAAACCCGATGTTGTTTTCAACACACTGAACGGTGACAGCAATGTTGCATTCTTCAAGGAATTAAAAGCATCCGGAATAACTCCAAAGGACCTTACAACCTGTTCAGTCAGCGTTGCGGAAGAAGAAATCAGAGGTATTGGTGCTGATAATATGGCCGGTCACCTTGTATCCTGGAACTACTATCAAACAACCGATACTCCCGAAAACAAGGCCTTTGTTGAAAAGTACAAGACAAAATACGGAGCAGACAGAGTAACAGATGATCCTATAGAAGCTGCATACATAAACGTATACTTATGGGCTGAGGCTGTAAAGAAAGCAGGCTCCACTGATGTCGCAAAGGTTAAGGAAGCAGCGAAGGGCCTGGAATTCAAGGCTCCTGAAGGAACAGTTAAAATTGAAGGTGAAAATCAACATATATGGAAGCCTGTAAGAATCGGTGAAGTACAGCCCGATGGACTCATAAAGGAAATCTGGAGTACCGCCGAAAGTGTAAAGCCTGATCCATATCTGAAATCCTATGACTGGGCAAAGGGTTTAAGTAATTAATATGACTTTTTAGTACCAAATGATATGCTTTTCGGCTTCAGAAACTGTATCTGCTGCCGGAAAGCATATAAATTATTATTAAAGTCAAATCTTCAGGAAAGGGGGCTGTTCAATGGGTACATATATACTCCAGATTTTTAACGGAATAAGCGTCAGTTCAATATTGATGCTGGCTGCACTGGGGCTGGCCATAACCTTTGGACTTATGAAAATTATTAATATGGCACATGGTGAATTGATAATGATTGGGGCTTATGTGACATATGTTATTCAAAATATATTCATACAATACTTGGATAAAAGTATTTTCAGCCTGTATTATATTGTTGCTTTACCGGGAGCTTTTATAGTAGCGGCACTGGTGGGATATTTACTTGAAATAACCGTAATAAAAAGGCTGTACGGAAGGCCTCTGGATAGTCTGCTTGCCACATGGGGGGTAAGCCTTATACTCCAGCAGCTGGCCAGAAGTATTTTCGGTGCTCCCAACGTTGACGTGAAAAGTCCGGTTTGGCTGGACGGCGGAATTGTCTTGGGAGAATTACAACTGCCCTTCAAAAGGGTATTTATTATCGGGCTGGTAATTACGTGTATCGCCGGTGTATATGTCTTCCTCTACCGTACTGCTTATGGCAGAAAAATAAGAGCGGTTATGCAAAACAGGCCCATGGCTCAGAGCCTTGGAATAAATACAAGGAAGGTGGACAGCGTAACCTTCGCCATGGGAGCAGGTCTGGCAGGTATAGCAGGCTGTGCATTGACATTGCTTGGTTCTATAGGTCCTACCCTTGGAACAAATTACATTGTTGATACTTTCATGGTTGTGGTGCTTGGGGGCGTTGGAAGAATAGTGGGAACAGTTACAGGCTCGGCAGCTATAGGAATCGGGAATACTACTTTTGAATTTTTCACTAACGCCTCTTTAGGTAAGGTACTGGTATTTTTAATGGTAATAGTATTCCTTCAATGGAAACCCCAGGGCATATTTACCATAAACAGCAGAGCGCTTGATGAATAGTGGGTTGTAAATGTGTTATATAAATATGTTTTATAAATAATTGTTTTGCTGCATAACAGCGGAATAGGGGGTAACATGAAGCGGATAGGCATTTTAAATAAAGCGGCAAGAAGTAATATTACAATAATAATTATTTTGTTTCTTTTATGTATTGCCCCGATCATTCTATCAGATTTCAGAACAAACCTTCTTGGAAAATTCGTGGCCTTTGCAATTCTTGCATTGGGAATAGATCTGATTTGGGGATATACAGGTATATTAAGTCTGGGACATGGGGTTTATTTTGGGCTCGGAGCATACTGTATGGCAATGTATTTAAAGCTGGAAGCAGAGGGCGGAAAGCTTCCGGATTTTATGTCCTGGAGCGGACGGGATACTTTGCCCTGGTTCTGGAAACCCTTTGAATCAGCTCCGATAGCTATTTTGATGGCTGTGGTTGTACCGACATTGATTGCTCTGGCAATTGGATATCTGACTTTTAGAAACAGAATTAAGGGTGTTTACTTTTCGATATTAACACAGGCTTTGTCCATTATATTTGTTGTACTTTTTGTTGGTCAGCAGGAGTTTACCGGCGGTACCAACGGTATAACAAATTTCAAAACTATATTTGGTTTATCATTGGCCGACAGTAAAACAAAACTTTACTTGTACTACAGTGCAGTTATCTTATTATTGTTATCTTTTATATTCTGCAAATTTATCATAAACAGGATGGTGGGCAGAGTTCTGATTGCCATTCGGGACGGGGAGAACAGGGCCAGGTTTTCGGGCTACAACCCGACCACATATAAGGTATTTGTCTATTGTATCTCAGCTGCCCTTGCAGGTATTGCTGGGGCAATATATGTGCCCCAGGTAGGAATAATTTCACCGGCTGAAATGGGTATAGTTCCATCAATTGAAATGGTTATATGGGTTGCCATCGGTGGACGGGGAAGCTTAAATGGTGCCATAATCGGTGCAATACTTGTCAATTTGATGAAAAGCGGTGTCAGTGAAAAATTTCCGGCAGCATGGTCATATTTCATAGGCATAGCCTTTGTAGTGGTAGTTATATTTATGCCAGCCGGACTGATGGGCACTGTAGGCAAAATAAAAAGCAAGCTGAGCAGTATTAAAGTAAAAAAATCAGATGATATGAAAACAGATGAAATGCTGACCGATTAAAAGAGGAATTAAAACGGAGGTGGATAGCTATGAGTCCGGTTCTAGAAATAAATGATTTAACAATCAGCTTTGACGGGTTTAAGGCAGTTAATAACTTGAGTACTGCAGTAAAAAAAGGTGATATTCACTTTTTCATCGGTCCTAACGGCGCAGGTAAAACAACCTTGCTGGATGCCATTTGCGGGAGAGTAAAGCCGGCTTCGGGCAACATAATTTTTCATGACGGAAGTGACGTTACCAAGCTCTCGGAACATGAAATAGTAGAGTTGGGAATAGGAAGGAAATTCCAAGTACCGTCGGTGTTTAACGGTATTACCATATATGAGAATATGGAATTGGCTGCGGTAAAAGTCAGGTCCCTCTATTCATCTATTTTTAAGAAATTAACCAGAGAACAACACGAGAGAATTAAAGCTGTATTAAATACAATCGGCTTATATGAAGATAGATATAATTATCCTTCCAAGCTTTCACACGGACAGAAGCAATGGCTGGAAATAGGAATGCTGTTGGCTCAGGAGCCTGAGATAATGCTTTTGGATGAGCCTGTGGCAGGAATGGGAAGAAAAGAGACTGAAAAGACAGGTGAACTCCTTAGACAGATTTCCAAACAGTGCTCGATTGTAGTAGTGGAGCATGACATGGAATTTGTAAGAGAATGTGCCAATACGGTAACTGTGCTTCATGAGGGAGCTCTGCTGGATGAGGGCGATATGGAAAAGGTCCAGAAAAATCCTAAAGTAATTGAAGTATATTTAGGACGAGGAGAACGTGAGAGAAGTGAGTGAGGCTAGCTTGAAAGACAAGGAGGTTAATATGCTTGAAATTAACAATGTTAGCAGTTACTACGGTGAGAGTGTTATCTTAAGAAATATAAATATGAAAATTGAAGAGGGTCAGGTGGTATGCCTGTTGGGTAGAAACGGCGTAGGCAAGACCACCTTCCTGAAAAGCATAATGGGACTAGTTAAAACACCCAGCGGCAGTATAAAGCTGGAGGGTGAAGAAATCATAAAAATGCCTACATACGGCAGAGCAGCTAAAGGTATAGGTTATGTTCCTCAGGGAAGAGATATTTTCCCTCAATTGAGCGTTTATGAAAATTTGCTGCTGGGTTTGGAGCGTAATAAAAACAAAGGCACTATTAGTGACGACATTTATGAACTGTTTCCCATAGTAAAGACAATGCTGACCAGAAAAGGCGGAGATTTGAGCGGAGGCCAACAGCAGCAGCTGGCTATAGCCAGAGCACTTGTATCCAAGCCAAAGCTTCTGCTTCTGGATGAGCCCACAGAGGGAATACAGCCTTCAATTATTCAGGACATTGCAAGAGTTATAAAACAACTCAAAAGGCAGGGCGATATGACAATGATCATAGTGGAGCAGTACCTTGAGTTTGTTCTTGAAGTGGCCGACTATTTCTACCTGATTGATAAGGGCAGGATAATAATGGAGGGATGTACCACCGGCACAGACCCAAAAGAGATTCAGGAAAAGATGGCAATATAAATTTACTTTAGGAGGTTAATATGCATTTAACACCAAAGGAAACTGAAAAGCTTATGCTGCATTTCGCAGGGGAACTGGCAAGAAAAAGAAAGGACAGAGGTTTAAAACTCAATTATCCCGAGGCTATAGCCTATATAAGTGCTGAACTTATGGAAGCAGCCAGGGATGGTAAAACAGTTACCGAGCTTATGCGGTTCGGAACCCACCTGTTAACCTCGGAGGATGTTATGGAGGGAGTGGCTTCAATGATCCACGAAATTCAGATTGAGGCAACCTTTCCAGACGGAACAAAGCTGGTAACTGTACACAATCCCATAAGATAGGAGGTGAACCACCATGAAACCCGGAGAATATATTATTGAAAACGAATTTATTACACTTAATAACGGAAGACCGACCATAACTGTCAAGGTCTCCAATACAGGGGACAGACCGGTTCAGGTAGGCTCACACTTTCATTTTTTTGAGGTTAACAAATGTCTTGAGTTTAACAGAAAACAAAGTTATGGAAAAAGACTGGATATTCCTTCAGGAACCGCCGTAAGATTTGAGCCGGGAGAAGAAAAAGAGGTCACTCTGACCGTATTCGGCGGAAACAGGGCTGTATTCGGCCTGAACGGACTTACTTCAGGGGAACTTGATGATAAAGAGATTTTTGAAAGCGCATTGGAGAGAGCGGCAAGGCTTGGATTTAAAGGGGTGGAAAACAAATGAGTTATAGTATCAAGGGTAAGGAATACGCTGATATGTACGGACCCACCAAGGGTGACAGAGTGCGTCTGGCAGATACCGAGCTGTTCCTGGAAATAGAGCAGGACTTTACGGTTTACGGAGATGAATGCAAGTTTGGCGGCGGGAAATCCATCAGGGACGGTATGGGTCAGAGTTCCTCGGTTTCAAGAGACGGTGGTGCGCTGGATATGCTTATAACAAATGTGATAGTAGTTGATTCCTGGGGCATTGTTAAAGGAGATATTGGTATAAAGGATGGCAGAATAGTGGGAATAGGAAAGTCGGGAAACCCTGATACCATGGAGGGTGTGACGCCTGAGCTAGTAATTGGAGCAGCCACAGAGGTAATTGCCGGAGAGGGACTCATAGCAACGGCCGGAGGGATTGATTCCCATATTCATTTCATATGCCCACAGCAGATTGAGACAGCATTATACAGTGGAATCACAACAATGATAGGCGGTGGCACCGGTCCGGCCGACGGAACCAATGCAACTACCTGTACACCCGGGAAATACAATATGTTCAGAATGCTGGAAGCTGCTGAAGCCTTTCCAATGAATCTTGGCTTCCTGGGTAAGGGTAATGCCTCCTTCCCTGAGCCGCTGGTGGAACAAATCCGGGCCGGTGCCATAGGGCTCAAGCTCCACGAAGACTGGGGCACTACACCAAAGGCTATAGACACCTGCCTGAGCGTGGCCGACCAGTATGATGTCCAGGTTGCAATACATACAGATACACTTAATGAGGCAGGTTTTGTGGAGGATACCATTAAGGCTATAAACGGGAGAACTATTCATACCTTTCATACAGAAGGTGCCGGTGGAGGCCACGCTCCCGACATTATCAAAATTGCCGCATATCAGAATGTGCTGCCCTCGTCCACAAATCCCACCATGCCGTTTACAGTAAACACAATTGATGAACATCTTGATATGCTGATGGTTTGTCACCATCTGGACAGCAGAATCAGGGAGGATGTGGCCTTTGCCGATTCAAGAATCCGTCCCGAAACCATTGCGGCAGAAGATATTCTCCATGACATGGGGGTGTTCAGCATGATGAGTTCGGACTCTCAGGCAATGGGAAGAGTTGGTGAAGTAATAATCAGAACCTGGCAGGCAGCAGACAAAATGAAGCGGCAAAGAGGGCCCTTAAAGCCTGACACCTCAAGAAATGACAATACACGAATTAAAAGGTATGTAGCAAAGTACACAATAAACCCAGCAATTACACATGGGATATCCAAATATGTAGGTTCTCTGGAACAGGGCAAGCTTGCTGATATCGTTTTATGGAAACCGTCATTGTTCAGTGTAAAGCCTGAAATGATATTGAAAGGCGGATTCATAATAGCCAGCAGGATGGGAGATGCAAATGCATCTATTCCAACTCCCCAGCCGGTAATTTACAGGAATATGTTCGGTGCATATGGGAAAGCGGTTAATTCTACATGCATGACTTTTGTATCAAAGCTGTCTCTGGAATCGGGAAGCCTAGACGGGCTTAAGCTGAAAAAGTATCTGACACCGGTTAGCGATTGCAGAGGCATTACCAAAAAGTCTATGGTAATGAATGATGCAACCCCTTTAATCGAGGTTGATCCTGAGACCTATGAGGTGAAGGTGGACGGTGAAATCATAACTTGCCAGCCTATGGAAAAGCTCTCATTGGCACAGAGATATTTTTTATTTTAATGGAGGTTCATATGCTTATAGATAGTGTTGTATGCAGTAAACCTGACAGAATTAATTTGACAGGTTTTGATATTGATTTTGTTGAAATTGAATGGTACGAGGTTTCAAAAAGAATACTTCATAAGGTAAGCAGTAAGGGAGTTGAAGTAGGTATTAAGCTAAGTAGTGACAAGTCTCTTAAGCATGGAGACATTTTGCACCTTGAAGGGAATAGTGCACTTATGGTCCAAATTCCTGAGTGTGATTGTATTGCTCTCACACCGCAAAACTTGTCCGCCATGGGCAAGGCCTGCTATGAAATTGGCAACAGACATTCTCCACTGTTTTATCAGGAGGACAGGCTGCTGATGCCCTATGATCCACCACTGCTTGAGGCCTTAAAGAAATGCGGCTTTGAACCTTACAAGTGTTCAGCCAGATTGGTAACACCTTTGGGGGCACTTCAGCACGGCCACGCTCATCATCACGATCACTCTCATCAGCACGACCATCATCACGGCCATTAGCATAAATATGTACATACGCAGGAAGGGATGGAACAGCAGTTTTTCATTGTTATTTGTGTACGCGCTATGCGCATAGAAGGGAGTTGGTATTATGCACAACAACCCGGGAGATAAGACCGGCTCAAAGAAAACTTCGTATTTGCAGCTGCTGCATATCAGCGATCCTCTTTTACCTATTGGCGGCTTTACACATTCCTACGGGCTTGAAACCTATGTGCAAAAGGAACTGGTGAACAGCAGCTCCTCGGCCCGGAAATACGTTATTGCCTACTTAAAACATAATTACCTGTATAACGATTTACTTGCCATGAGACTTGCCTGGGAGTATGCCGCAAATAATGATCTTGACCGAATTATTGAATTAAATAATATCCTGTGTGCGTCAAAAGCTCCGATGGAATTGCGCAATGCCAGTACAAAACTGGGACTGCGGCTTATAAAAATAATTGAGGCAGAATTGAATGATGAAGTGTTGTTTACCGAGTATCTTAAGGCAGTTAAAGCTGATAAATGTCAAAGCAATTACTGTGTGGTTTATGGAGTGACGGCCTATCTGTTCAATATCGGAAAAGAAGAGGCTATGTGCGCAATAACTTACAATACCGCTTCAACGATCATAAATAATTGTGCAAAGCTGATACCAATAAGTCAGATGGACGGTCAGAAAATACTTTTTGAGGTACGTAAGGATATTGAAGAAATAGTGGAAAAAGCGGGAGCTTTAACTCTTGAGGATCTGGGAATGTGCAGTATCGGTTTTGATATCAGATCCATGCAGCATGAACGGCTTTATACCAGAATTTATATCTCCTGATGGACTTGCTTGGACACAAGCAGCGGTCTTTTTAGTTGTTTTCTTGAAAATGAAGCAGAAAGGAACAGTATATTATGGGATACGTTAAAATAGGAATCGGAGGACCTGTTGGCTCTGGAAAGACGGCACTTATAGAGCGATTGACCAGAAAATTGTCTGGTGAATACAGCATAGGAGTTGTGACAAATGATATTTATACAAAGGAAGATGCGGAATTTCTCATAAAAAACAGTGCTTTACCCGCTGAAAGGATCATCGGTGTAGAAACCGGCGGGTGTCCGCATACAGCTATAAGGGAGGATGCTTCCATGAACCTTGAGGCTGTTGAGGAATTGACCAATAAATTCAAAGACATTGAAATTGTATTTATCGAGAGCGGAGGGGACAATCTATCGGCAACCTTCAGCCCCGAATTGGCGGATGCCACAATATATGTTATTGACGTTGCAGAAGGGGATAAAATACCCAGAAAAGGCGGCCCGGGCATAACCAGATCAGACCTGCTGGTTATAAATAAAATCGACCTTGCCCCATATGTGGGAGCCAGTTTGGAGGTAATGGACAGGGATTCAAAAAAAATGAGAGGATATAAACCCTTTGTATTTACCAACCTGAATACAAATGAGGGTCTGGATAAGGTTATTAGCTGGATAAAGCGCAGCGTACTTCTGGAGGGAGTTTAATTCATTTATTTGAACGCTTTTAATGTAAAGGGAGGTGATACTTTGATTAACATGTTTGGAAATGAAAGTGTACTTTATATAAAAACAGAGTTTTCCAACAACATAACAATCATAGAGGACTCTTATTTTACAGCTCCGTATAAAATAGCAAAACCCTTCTACAATTTTGAACGTAATTTGGCCGAAGTTATGGTAATGAGTGCATCTGCCGGGGTTATGGAGGGAGACAGTTACCTTGCTGAAGTTGAAGTCGGAAGAGCATCCTCATTGTCACTGCAGGGTCAGTCCTATACAAAAATACATAAAATGAATAATGGGTATGCTAAACAGAAAAATCTATTTTATGTACAGGAGGATGCCTGCTTTGACTATGACCCCAAGCCTTCCATTCCCTTCGGAGATTCGGATTTTTATAGTGAAAGCACCTGTTATCTGTTCAAGGGGGCTCAATACCTTTATTCAGAAATTGTAGCCTGTGGAAGGGATAAAAGTGGAGAACGGTTTAATTTTAAAAGGTATAAAAGTCACAATAAAGTGTTTTATTGCAATGATCTGATTTTTTCAGATAATCAGGAATTAAGACCTGATGCTCAGGACTTAAATGAGCTTGGTTTTTTCGAAGGCTATACACATCAGGCTACCGTGGCCTATTTCCATGATGAAATGAAAAGGGAAGCTTTGCAGGAAAGGCTGTATGGCGCAATTAAGGAATACCGGGATGTTGAAGCCGGAATATCAACTACCTATAAATATGGAATAATCATACGGATATTGGCAAATAGCAGTGATTATCTGGAAGGCATAACTGGGAATATTCGAAATGTGATTTACAATACCCGTAATACAATTTAGATTCTTAAACACAAATATTCCTACACTGAAAAAGAAAAATATAGTAATAAATGGGGTAAATAGATATATGTTATAAAGAAAGTTATTGTACGTGAGAACAGCTCATAGAAATGTGGAAGGATGGTTAGAAACAGTTAGAGGAATTTTATGACAAGAGAATTACTCTAACTGTTTTGTGTCCGACACCATTTCTATGAGCTGTTCGGGAGTACACTGATACGGACCATTTTTTATTCTACTTTATTTTTCTGCATTCCAGATAGAAGCGCTTTTCCTCGGCTTCACCCATTGAAAAGGTTTTTCTTGGCAGGGCGCCATCCAGAATTACAGTTTTGAAGAGGTCGGTTTTATTCATGGCTGGCAGATAAAAGCCCATATTGCCTTCTTGTGAACCCAGCTTTGTGACAACCTCTTCTCCATGAATATAGTCGATTTTTACCTGTGAATGTTCTTTGATGTAATAATCCAGAAAAGACTGTAAGGTACCCACTTCCAGATTACTGACTGGGTTTTCTATGGTTACGGAACCTCTCCCGGCGGAGGATATATACTCGAATTTATGAGCAGCACAGCCTGAAGTGCAGTTATGACCTTCATTGGATCTATTGCTGCTGAAAGCCTTGAATTCATTTAAAAGATCTTCGGCGTTTACATTGAATAATACTCTGTGAATAGGTTCAAAAACCAAACCTTCATCGTGTACGTTAACCAACTCCACAAGAGCGTATCTTGCAGGATGGTTTTTCTGTTCTTCCGGGGTAAGACATTTTTTCAGGTTTTCCCAATGACCTTTTGCAGAAGCAAGGGAGTGGTTCCCGTCGCCTACGGCAAAGAGAAGGATGTCTTTTGTGTTGTCCACGTTATATTTATTACAGAAAACTTCCTTTTGGGCAAGCTTTGATAGAGCGTCTGAAATTGCTTGCAGGTCATTTTCACCGTCTACCTTATAGCCCTTTATATGGCCTCCGTTCATCATCAGCTCAAAGTCATAAAGTTTTTCAAGCTGAGCCGACTTTTCAGCCAGGGGTTCAATAACAGTTTTTTCAGGATCATCTATAAGAACCATTATATGAGGAAGCTCTATAGTGGCATTTTGTCTTATTTTAATTCTGGGTGGAAGCCGATCGAGCACAGTTCCTTCAGTAGCCCTTATCAGGGTATTTGAACCCTTATTGTAATCATAGCATTCCAAATCAAGGGCAACCATCAAGCCTTTTCTTGATTCCGCATGAGAGGTCTTTCTGTCCACCAGAATGAAACATCCGTCAAGTCCTGTCAACACTCTATCCTCTATATAGCTTTTCATGGTGGAATTAATACTTGAGATTCTTACATCACTATCACCGTCTTCAAGATAGACCTCCGGAAAAATGATATTCAACGTTGAGGGATAGCCTTTTGTAAGAACTTCAACTTCTTTCCAGTATTCATGTTCTGAAGTATATTGATCGCAGGCAACAACAGCCCATTTGTTTAAATCTGTATTTTTCTCAGGGAGCATAATTTCAGGAATATGTACGCCCAATTGCGATAAAGAATTAATATATTTACTCATTTTACCTCCAGCAAGAGTGAATTCGACGGATACTTTTGAAAATAATACTTATAATTTTACATTAAAACTAATAAATATTCACAGTAATTTTACAATAATCTCCGTTTTTAGTCAATTTTCATATATAAAAATCAATTATACATATAATTATTTTTAGTTTCTTTTGTTGAATTATTTACTTCACAATTACAAATAATATTATCAAGGGATTAGTAAACTTTTGATACAAAGGAGGGATGAGTTGCTGACAAAATATAGTAAAGTTCTGGGCTTACCTGTAATTTCTGCAAGAGACGGACTTAAAATCGGCACACTGAAAGATATTATTTTCAGCAAGGATAATAAAGGTATACTCGCCTTCCTGATGGAAAAAGGGATTTATGCAGTAAAAGGCAATGTAATATTACTCAACAGTATACTAAGTCTTGGAAACGATGCACTGATAGTTAACAATCCAGTGAATCTCGTTGAATACAGGCGTTTTAAGAAATTGTACGGTATACATGACAGAACTAATTTAAGAGGATTGAAAATATTTACTCATACCGGGGAAGATTTGGGTATAGTACAGGATGTGCTGTTTGATTACAAAACCGGAAAGGTTGAAGGTGTTCAGGTATCGGATGGTTTGGTTCAAGACATCATAATGGGCAGAAATATACTTCCGTTTTTCGGAAAAGTTGAGATAGGCCCTGGCAACATATTAGTACAAAATGAGGCAGTTGAAGAAATGATAAGTACCGGCGGTGGCTTAAGAAGCAGGCTGGAAAATTAATACCATTAATGAATCAATCAAAGAAGTAATTATTAAAACAATCAATGAAAACAACAAGGAGGAGATTGCATGATGAGAAATTTTGCCAGAGGACTTCTAATTGGCGGATTAATTGGAGCGTCATTAAGTGTTCTTACAAATCCTGAGATAGTTGATCCTCACATGAGAAGAAAAATGATTAAATCAGGAAGAAAAATTTGGCGCAGGTCCAATAATGTCTTTAGTGACATGATGCACATGTTCAGATAATATTCAACAATCACTGAAAGCCGAACACATTATGTTTGGCTTTTAGTGATTCTCTAAAGAGTTGGGGAGGAAGCATATTGAGAAATGTTAAAAAAGCAGTATTCTACATAATACTGAGTTTGATTACTATCTCATTATTAATTTTTATATATTATTATAGTGATAAAATATTGAAAATTTTATCTCCCTTTTTAATTGCTGTTTTTATAGCTTATACGATCTTTCCGCTGGTGATAAGATTTGAACGGAATGGAATTAAAAGGAGTCTTTCAATTTTAATAATTTACGCATTTACCATATTATCAATCACTATTTTTCTGGTATATATAATGCCTCATGTTGCCAGTAATGCAAAGGAACTATTTAACACCTTGCCGGATATTGCGGAAAGATACCGCGAATTATTCAATTCATATATCTCTAAAATTAGGACAAGTAAATGGCCCGCAGAAGTAAAAAATGTTATTTTTGGCGAGATTAATACGGGTACCGGACTTGTACAGAATTATGCTGCACGTGCCATGAAGAAATCACTGGCTATTCTTACATCATCGATAGGAATATTTTTCAATTTTGTGTTGTCAATGATAATAGCATACTATCTCTTGAAGGACATTGAAAATATTAAGAGAGCGACACTGATGCTGGCCCCTAAGAGAATGCGTAATGATCTGATTAATATTGGTCGGGAACTTAACTCAATAATTACCAACTTTATACGCGGACAGCTCACCACAGCCTTTATCATAGGATTACTTGAGACAATCGGCTTATATGCTGTCCATGTAAGATACCCCTTTATTCTCGGTGTAATCGGAGGAATTGCAAATATAATCCCGTTTTTCGGCCCGTTTCTTGGAGCAATACCCGCAGTAGCCCTTGCACTTCTACAATCACCGACCAAGGCTCTGCTGGCAACACTGGTTTTTGTTATAGTTCAACAGATAGACAATGCTTTCATTTCACCTAAAATAATAGAAGGGAAATTAGGATTACACCCTATTACTACAATAATAGCTGTTTTAATAGGCGGAGAATTTTTCGGTATTTGGGGTATGCTTTTTGGAGTTCCTGTAACTGCTATGATAAAAGTCATATTGAAAAGAGCAGTGGATGTGATTGTATAGGATTGTGAGCTGCCATGAAAGTAAAAAAATCCTGCTTTAAATAATAAATTCCCCTTGTAATAACATATCCTGACAATTATTATATTTCTATAAGTATTTGTAAGTGGCTTGGTAAGTGGTTAAAATGGCTTTAGATAATAAAAATTCCATCTACAGGAGGCAGGTATGAAACTCACAAGGAAATGGAAGCTTAGAATAATAATTGGAATAGCTTTTATATTTATTGTTTATGGTATACTTGATTATCTCTTTAAATTCAATATTGATGAAAAAGTAGTAAGCAATGTAGGAATGGTATTAATGATAGCCGCCTTTGGCCTGCTATTTAGCCGCGGTGATCAGGCAAACACAGAGCAGCCCGACAATCAGCAGGTTGATTCGACAACAAATCCGGAATCCAATGAAAGCCAGATTGAACAGACTGCATTGGAGAATGACATGGTTAAGGATCAGGACATGGAAGCTACAAATAATGATGATACAAGGAATGATATACGTTCCGGCTCTTGACATTACAAAGCAGATTTTATATCATATTTAGGTAATTTTATAATTTAAAAGCAATGAACAAGAAGAGTACGCAGTTATATTTCCACAGAGAGGAACCATTCGGTTTTGATAAAAGCCCTGGTGAAAGGTTCTGAAAAACAGCTGCTGAAGGTAGCTTGGGAGCTCTGCACTGAAAGACAGAAGTGGTTTTGCCACCTTTATTCTTAAGTAGGCTGCAGCGGAGGTTCGGACGTTATCCGATTAAAGATTCACAGGGGTTTTATTTTACAATTACCCGTTAAACCGGGCGGTTGAATAAAATTGTGAAATTTTGGTGGTACCGCGAGTTAAGATGCTTCGTCCAAATTACTGGACGGAGCTTTTTCAGTATATAGATATTAATTTATATCTTGAACGACACTCTATAAAATTGAGAAAGAGAGAGGAGAAGATTATGAATTTAAAAGAAATAATTTCTCTGATTGTTTTGGCAATAGGCTTTATAATAGTACTTTCTGCTAAAGCTATAGCGAAAAAACTAAACCTTGTAGAAAAACAGAAATGTCAGAATGCTTCTGAGATGACAGAAGACGAAATTCAGGATTACAAATTCAACACAGCTGTTTTCAAAACAAAAATTGCAGGATTGGTGATTTTAGTACCCGGGCTGATTTTGTTTTTTATCTGTTCCAGATAAATGGAGGCAGATATTACGAGGCGTTATAAAAGAAGAATTATTTATATATTGATAAGTTTGATTTAGTGAATAGTACAAAAAACATTTGGAGGTTAATATGGACGAACAACAGAACATAGCAAAGCAATATGACCCGAGTCAGGTTGAGGACAGGTTATATACAAAATGGATGGAAGAGGGCTATTTCCATGCTGTTCCTGACAGCAGCAAAAAGCCTTATACAATTGTAATACCACCGCCGAATATTACAGGACAGCTCCATATGGGACATGCTCTTGACAATACCTTGCAGGATATTCTTATCAGAACAAAGAGAATGCAGGGTTTCTGCGCTTTGTGGCTTCCGGGTACTGACCATGCAAGTATAGCTACCGAGGCAAAGATCGTTGATGCTATGGCAAAGGAAGGTATCACAAAGGATATGCTGGGCCGTGAAAAATTCCTTGAAAAGGCCTGGGAATGGAAAAAGGTATATGGAGGCAGAATCGTTGAACAGCTTAAAAAGCTGGGCAGCTCCTGTGACTGGGAACGCGAACGCTTCACCATGGATGATGGACTCTCCAAAGCTGTTCAGGAGGTATTCCTGAAGCTTTACGAAAAAGGTCTTATTTATAAAGGCGAAAGAATTACAAATTGGTGCCCAAAATGTAACACTTCAATATCTGACATAGAGGTTGAATATGAGGAACAGGCCGGACACTTCTGGCACATAAAATACCCTGTAAAGGACAGCGAGGAATTTGTAATTATTGCAACAACCCGCCCTGAGACACTTCTTGGCGATACTGCAGTGGCTGTAAACCCTGAGGATGAAAGATATACACATCTTGTGGGAAAGACTCTGATTTTACCGTTGGTAAACAAGGAGATACCTGTAATTGCCGACTCCTATGTTGATAAGGAGTTTGGAACAGGCTGTGTTAAGATAACTCCTGCCCATGATCCCAACGACTATGAGGTTGGTTTGAGACATAACCTTCCTCAGATAAGGATTATGGACGATAACGCTATAATGAATGACAATGCTGTACAATACAAGGGTATGGACAGATACGAGGCCAGAAAGAAAATGGTTGAGGATCTGGAAAAGTTAGGTCTCCTTGTTAAGATTGAGGGACATACCCACAATGTAGGAACCTGCCAGAGATGTAGAACCGTTGTTGAGCCCCTTATCTCAAAACAGTGGTATGTTCGTATGAAACCGCTGGCTGAGCCTGCTATAGATGTTGTTAGAAACGGAACAATTAAATTTGTTCCCGAGAGATTCTCAAAAATATATTTCAACTGGATGGAAAATATCCAGGACTGGTGCATATCAAGACAGCTCTGGTGGGGACACAGGATTCCTGCTTACTACTGTCTTGAGTGTGGACATATGATGGTTCAGGGCAGTGATCCCGATGTTTGTCCTAAGTGCGGAAGCAGCAGAATCGAGCAGGACCCCGATACTCTTGATACCTGGTTCAGTTCGGCTTTGTGGCCCTTCTCAACCTTGGGCTGGCCTGAAAAAACAGAGGATTTGAAGTATTTCTATCCAACAGATGTATTGGTAACAGGCTACGATATTATTTTCTTCTGGGTAGCCAGAATGATATTCTCAGGTATGGAGCATATGCAGCAGGAGCCTTTCAAATATGTATTTATACATGGTATCGTAAGAGATGCACAGGGAAGAAAAATGAGTAAATCCTTAGGAAATGGTATAGATCCCCTGGAGGTAATTGCTCAGTACGGAACCGATGCTCTGCGCTTTGCCCTGACAATAGGAAACTCCCCCGGAAACGACCTGAGATTTTCAACTGAAAAGGTTGAGTCCTCAAGAAACTTTGCTAACAAGGTCTGGAACGCTTCAAGGTTTGTATTGATGAACTTTGATGAGAATCTCGACTTCAGCAAGGTAGACAGGAACAAGTTTACTGTTGCCGATAAATGGATATTGAGCAGAATAAACACAGTTACAAGGGAAGTAACTGAAAACATTGATAAATTTGAGCTGGGAATAGGTCTTCAAAAGGCTTATGACTTCATTTGGGAAGAATTCTGCGATTGGTATATTGAAATGGTTAAGCCTAGACTTTATGACAGAGAGAGTGAAGGAAGGCTGGAAGCTCAGTATGTCCTGAACTTTGTACTGGGTAATGCGATGAAGCTGCTCCATCCGTATATGCCGTTTATCACAGAAGAAATATATACTCACCTCATTAATGACGGCAGAAGCATAATGATTTCAGAATGGCCTGTTTACAGTGAAGATTTGAATTTTGCCGCTGACGAAGCTAAGATGAACTTGATAATGGATGCAGTCAGAAGTACCAGAAATATTCGTGCTGAAATGAATGTTCCGCCTTCAAGAAAGGCTAAAATGATATTTGTTGCAAACGGAGAAGCTGAAAGAGCGACCCTCCTTGAGGGAATCTCCTTCTTCCAGAGACTGGCCAGCGCATCCGAGGTCGCGGTTCAGGCCGACAAGACAGGTATCCCTGCCGATGCTGTGGGAACTGTAATTGCCGGAGCCGAAATCTTTATACCTCTTGATGAACTTATTGATATTGAGAAGGAAATTGAGAGATTGAACAAGGAAAAGGCAAATCTTGAGGGCGAGCTGAAGAGAGTCGAAGGAAAGCTCAATAATGAAGGCTTTGTGGCAAAAGCTCCTCCTAAGGTTATTGAAGAAGAAAAGGCAAAAAGAGAAAAGTATAAGGATATGTACCAGAAGGTGGTTGAAAGACTGGAGAGCCTGACTAGAAATTAGAAGTTAGAAGTTGGAAGTTGGAGGTTGGAAGCTGGAAATTAGAAGTAAGAAATTAAAATAAGAACTCATAAAGTAGGTCAGAACAAAATACTGCCATGTATGATTGCTCCCCTAAAGGAGACAGTGTACATGGCAGTTTTTTACCCTGTATGAACTAGTACAGCTTGTTTAATTAGTATATACGAATATTTCTTAGCTGGTTTAAACTACTATTCATTTTTGAATTATTAGCTTTAATTTCTAAAGCTCCAAAAACATCTGGATTCTTGGCAAAATGCTTTAATAATATATTGAAATTAACTGTACTATCGCCAATTGCTAAATGTGTTCAATTCTTTATATAGAGACGGTGTAAAGTGAATACCGTCAAAACCGTATTCTTTTGCTACATCATAAATGAATTTCCATTTCAGAGATTCAGTTTCGAGTATTTTGATTTTTTCGGTATTTTCAAAGCCAATTTCATCCATTGAAAAATACATGGGAATACCTCCTGCTGCTACCCTTTCAATATCTCCTTATAAACAAAACATTCGGTAAGATGGTCATTGACCATGCCTGTAGCTTGCATGAACGAATAAATTATAGTCGAGCCGACGAACTTAAATCCCAATTTTTTCAAGTCCTTGCTTATCTTATCGGATAGAGGGGTTCTTGTGGGCAAATCCGACATTTTCTCCCAATGGCCTGTAATAGGTGCATAATCCACGTATCCCCATATGAATTTGTCAAAACTCCCATAATCCTCTTTAATCTTTAAAAATGCTTTGGCATTACTCACTGATGCGTTAATTTTCAGGTGGTTTCTTATTATTTTCTGATTTGCCATGAGCTCTTCAATTTTTTTGTCGCCGTAAAGGGCTACCTTATTAGGGTTAAACCCGTCAAAGGCTTGCCTGAATGCTTCTCTCTTATTAAGAACGGTTGTCCAAGAAAGTCCTGCCTGTATACCTTCTAAAATAAGCATTTCAAACAGTTTGCCATCATCATGTACTGGCCGTCCCCATTCGTTGTCATGATAGTCTATTAATATGGGGGTATTTCCAGCCCAAGAACATCTAATTTTATCATTCATAAAGCATGTCCTCTAATCTATAATATTTTCTAATACAATTTATAAAACAATGGTATCAAGAATTTTCCATAAGGTCAAATCATGAGTCCTTTTCTTGGGTAACAGTTTGAAAATCAAAAAATATAATATAGTAAAGTATTTTTAGAGGTTTATTATATGCCTGAACAAAACAATTTTGTAAATCATAATAAAAATAATTACAGAAATATGGTAGTTGGAATCAACTCGCTGGTTCCTCTTGATAACGGTACATATACCACCGGCATAAATTTCGAGAATGCTGCGACCACCCCGGCTTTTATTTCGGTGGAGAAGGAAATCCGCGATTTTCTGCCGTGGTACTCTTCAACCCACAGAGGAAAAGGCTATAAGTCCACTATCTCTACCGAGACCTATGAAGCAGGAAGAGAGATTATCAGAAAGTTTGTAAAGGCGGATAAAGACGCGGCAATAATTTATACAAAAAACACTACAGAATCTATAAACCTTCTGGCCTGCTCCATGAGTCAGCAAACTGATGGCAGGGATGTAGTCATTTCCACCTGGATGGAGCATGCTGCAAATGATCTTCCCTGGAGAGGAAAATTTAAGGTTGAATATGTTGAAATAGATCAATATGGCAGACTTGACCTCAATGATTTTGAGGCAAAACTAAAAAAACACCGGGGGAATATCAGGCTCGTCACTGTAACCGGTGCGGCAAACGTAACAGGATATCTCAATGACATATACAAACTAGCCGCATTAGCTCATAAATACGGGACCCGAATACATGTGGACGGGGCTCAGTTGGTGCCCCATGTTCCTGTGGATATGAGGCCTGTAGAAAGTGAAGAACATATAGACTTTTTGTCTTTTTCGGCACATAAATTATACGCACCCTACGGCTGTGGAGCGCTGATTGGGCCAAAATCAGCCTTTGAGGAGGGTGTTCCCTATTGTTCAGGGGGAAGTGCAATTAAGCTGGTTACCCACGACCGCATCTGGTGGGAGGAGGCCCCTGCCAAATGTGAAGCGGGCAGCCCGAATCTGATAGGCGTTGTGGCTATGGTTGCAGCTTTAAAAACACTAAATCAAATAGGAATGAGAAATGCTTATGAACATGAAAAAAGCCTTCTGAATTACGCCTATGGCAAAATGAGTAGCATTCCCGACATACATTTCTATAGTCATCCTGACAAGCAACCGTCCATAGGCGTAATTCCTTTTACTGTCGAGGGAGTTCACCATTCGCTGGTGTCTGCAATCTTATCCTACGAGGCAGGTATTGCTGTGAGAAACGGTTTCTTCTGCGCCCATCCCTATTGTGAAAGACTGCTGGGATATAGTGCCAAGGAAATAGAGAACATCGCCGAGAAAAAAGCACTTTTCCCCGGACTAGTGAGAGCAAGTTTCGGAATATACAATACTCCATCTGAAATTGATAAATTTACGGATTTTCTTAAAATTATAGTGAATAACAAGAGATTCTTTATAAATAAATATGGTAACTCAAGAGGCATGTATAATATCAGGAATGAAGTTTAGCGGCATTATATAACCACAGTATTTTATATAAATTTGTCTACATGTATTTTATGAATATGTCAACATTAGTATAAAAAAACTTAAAAATATGATAAACTATGGAGTGATGAATAGGTTTACAATGGAAAATTAATATACTTGATTATAACTTTTATCGACTCACTGAAGCAGAATGGAGATTGAAATGAGCTATGGATTCGTGAGAGTTGCAGCTGCAGTTCCAACACTGAAGGTTGCCAACTGTGATTATAATACCGGGGAAATAATAAAAATATCAATAGAAGCTGCCAAAAGGGGAGCACAGTTTGTAGTATTCCCTGAATTGTGCGTAACAGCTTATTCCTGCGGGGATCTGTTCTTGCAGAAGACCCTTCAGAACTCGGCAATAAAGGGTCTGGAAACAATACTAAAGGAAACAGAAACGCTGGATTGTGTTATAATTATTGGTATACCCCTTGTTGTCAACAGCAGGCTTTATAACTGTGCAGTTGCCATAAAATCGGGTAAACTTTTGGGAGTTGTTCCTAAAGCGAATATACCCAATTATAGTGAGTTTTATGAGAAGAGATGGTTTAGTTCAGGCCTTAGAATGAGGAATGAAAAAATAAACCTTTTGGGTTGCAATGTACCTTTTGGCACTGATGTTTTATTTGAAGCTGAGAATATCAGCGGACTATGCTTTGGTATTGAAATATGCGAGGACTTGTGGGTGCCTGCTCCTCCCAGCAGCGCACAGGCTGTGAATGGAGCCACTCTGCTGTTTAACCTGTCGGCCAGCAATGAAATAGTAGGAAAGCACGAATATAGGGAAAGTATGGTCAACATGCAGTCTGCGAAGTGCGCTGCGGCTTACATTTATTCGTCCTCAGGGCCTAACGAGTCCACTACTGACCTGGTATTCGGCGGACATGCCCTGATAAGTGAATATGGTTCGCTTATGGCAGAAGGTAAGAGATTTTCCTTTGATGAACAGCTTTTAATATGTGATATTGATTTGGAAAGACTGATAAACGAAAGATTGAAAAATTCAGGTTTTACCCATGATGTTACAGAAAATTCCTTCAGAAAAGCTTTATTCAATATCAGAGAGCTTGAAACAGACAAGCTGCTGAGAAGAATTGATCCTCATCCCTTTGTACCCTCCAATCCCGATGTGAGAAATACAAGGTGTGAAGAAATATTCAGTATCCAGACCTCCGGGCTTGCTAAAAGACTTAAGCATACCGGAATAGAAAAGTGTGTAATTGGAATTTCCGGAGGACTTGATTCTACCCTTGCACTTTTGGTCATAGCAAAAGCTTATGACAGACTGGGGTTGGATCGGAAAAACATTCATGCTATTACAATGCCTGGCTTTGGGACTTCCTCAAATACGCTGAACAATTCCCTGGAATTTATGAGGCTAATGGGAGTTACCACTTACCAGATCGATATTAAAGAGGCCTGTTTAAAGCATTTTGAAGATATAGGACATAATCCGGAAATATTGGATGTGACATATGAAAATGTTCAGGCAAGAGAAAGAACCCAGATTTTGATGGATAAAGCAAATAAAATAGGCGGTTTGGTTATTGGAACAGGAGATCTCTCTGAAATGGCTCTGGGATGGTGTACCTATAACGGGGACCATATGTCCATGTATGCAGTTAATGTAGGAGTGCCAAAAACTTTGGTCAAATATCTGGTTCAATGGGCTGCAGACTATTTGTTTGAAGCTGAAACCAGAAAGGTACTGCTTAGCATTCTGGACACACCTATAAGTCCTGAACTGCTGCCCACCGATGCTGAGGGTGAAATAGCTCAAAAGACGGAAGATATTGTAGGACCCTATGAACTGCATGATTTCTTCCTTTATCATATGGTACGCTATGGTGCTAATCCTTCAAAAATTTCTTTCATGGCCCAACAAGCCTTTGAAGGAAAATACAGCAAAGATACTATCAACAAGTGGTTGAAGACATTCCTGAGAAGATTTTTCAGTCAGCAGTTCAAGCGTTCCTGTCTGCCTGACGGACCGAAGGTTGGCTCCATAAGCCTTTCACCCAGAGGGGACTGGAGAATGCCCAGTGACGCGGATGTAGGTGACTGGATCAGGGATATTGATTCCTGACGCTTGAAACTAAAGGAGGATAACATTATGCAAAAACAATGGGTGAAGTGGGTTGCTGTAATCCTGGCAGTCGCTTTTGTACTTACATCAGTTGTTTCTGTGGGTTTGTCGGTTTTTGGGTTTATGTAAATAAAATAGTCGTTATATATATTATTATTTCCCTTAACAAGGCAAGTTATTACCCACTCGACTAGGTATAAAAATTCAATATAAATGGAAGTAAAATTAGTTATTTTTACCCATTTAAGAACGTCTATTTTTATATTAAAATTATTGTGTGATTTGTTGTTATTTTGATGTTATTTAGTTAATAATTTTTTTTGTTTTATTTTTTTACCTTCATTTTTTACAAGGGTGTGAATTTTTTGTTTGATACTTTTGTCTCTAACCTCAAAAGTATAGTTGATTTCCTATCGGTTTATGTCCCTTTTAAGGAGCCGCTGGAAGCACTTAGATCACTTGTTGATATAAGTATTGTTTCCTATCTGACCTTCAAGCTTATTCAGCTTGTAAGGGAAACCAGAGCTTGGCAGCTTGTAAAGGGTATTGTTGTTATACTTATCACTACACTTATCAGTCAGGCTCTTGAACTCAGAACACTGTACTATATTCTCAGTAAAACTATTGAGCTTGCCGGATTTGCCTTGATTGTAGTGTTTCAGCCCGAGCTCAGACGAGGTCTTGAGCAGATAGGCAGAAGTAACTTTAAAGACTTCTTCAAATTTGATGAAAAGGATGACGCAATAAACACGACTTTCACAATTGAGGAAATTGTAAAAGCAGCCACAGAGCTTTCCAGAACAATGACTGGAGCTCTTATTGTCGTAGAAAGGGAGACCAGGCTGGGAGAAATCATAAACACCGGCACAAAACTCGATTCCAGCGTTAGTGCTGAATTGATAATCAATATTTTTACACCGAACACACCGCTCCATGACGGAGCTTTAATATTACGAGAAAACAAGCTTAAGTCAGCGGCCTGTTTCCTGCCGTTAACCGATAACCCCAATCTTAGCAAGGAACTTGGAACAAGACATAGAGCCGCACTGGGAATCACCGAAGTGTCGGACTGTATTGCGGTTGTTGTTTCAGAAGAAACAGGGAAGATATCCTATGCTCTTAACGGCGGATTATCAAGAAATCTTACACCTGATATATTGAGAAAAGCTCTTAATAAAAATTTACTGGAGAAGAAAACTGTCAACAAAAAGTTATCTCTTTGGAAGGGGAAATCAAAGTGAAAGAATTCTTAAAGAAGGATTTGACTTTAAAAATATTTTCAATAGTATTTGCCATATTTCTTTGGTTTGCCATAAATCCTGTAAAAACAGATTATTATACAGTTCCTTTAACCATAATAAATGAGGAGAGCCTGCGTGCAAAAGGACTTGTGCTTAATAGTAAGGCTTACCCTGAAAAGTACGTCACGATAGCTGTGCGGGACAGGGCAGATGTTCTTAACCGTATCAAGGATGCTGATTTTGAGGCCACCCTTGATTTATCAAAGGTTAAAAGTGTAGATGATAAGGTAATTACCTTGGATTCTCCTGTTTATCTGGGACGGGAAAAAATCAGCGAAAACAATATGGAACTTAAGCCAAAGTCAGTTAAGCTTGATCTGGGAAAAATTGAAGAGAATCCATTTATCGTTCAGGTTGAAACCTCGGGTAAGCTGCCTGAAAACTATGAGATAATATCCAAGACTGCTACACCGGATACTATTTCCATACAGGCTCTTGATTCGATTATCAACTCAGTGGGTTCGGTAAAAGTTTTCGTTGACGTTACAGGTCTTAATAAAACTCTGGAAATCAGGAAAGAATGTAAGGTATACGATAAAAAGGGCATGGAAATCCCGGAACTTGGCAAAAAGCTTACTGTAGATATTAGAATTGAGGTAGGAAAGAAAGTACCTGTTATTCCCATAATCTCAGGTAATCCCGATAAGGACTATGTGGAAGGAAGTTCTAATGTTAAGCCCGATTATATACTTATAACGGGTGAGAAGGATATATTGACAAAGGTCAATGAGATTAAAACAGCTCCCGTAAGCCTTGACAATATGACAAAGTCCTTTACGACTCCGATAATATTGCAGCTTCCCGAAGGTATAAAGCTTGTTAATTCAACACGGGAAGTTAATGTGACTGTTGAGATAATTCCACTTTCACAACGTACTGTGGAAATACCTGTTGACAGTATTACCATTGAAGGCAGGAAAACCGAGGATGCAGAGCTCAATTATGAAATAGCTTCACCTGTTACAGTAGTACTGAAGGGAAAGCTTGAAGATGTAAATTCTGTTACTCCACAGCAGTTAATGGCAACAATAAATGTCGATGACCTTGATGAGGGCACACACAATGTTCCACTTAAAATAACCTTGAACAGTAACATCATTCAGGTTGGAGAAACCGAGGTAAATCTAAAGATAACCAAGGGCTCCGTAGTACCATAAGCATTATTTATAAATGTACAATAAACATTAATTAATATGTGTACCAAAATCAATAATTTACAATCATTGTTTTATACTAGTAGATTAATAACCATCTGACCAAGGAATATATAACATGAAACTGCTTTTATCAAATTTGGTTTTGGGCCTGGAGGACTCTGCTGAGGCACTTAAACAGCAGGCGGCAAAAAAGCTCAGAATACAACCGCAATATTTAAACAACTTTAAAATAGTAAAGCAATCAATAGATGCCAGGAAAAAACCTGGCATACGTTTTGTTTACTCCATTTCCTGCGAGGTTAAGGATAGCTGCCGCATACCTAGAGATGGAGATATTAGAGTCCTTGAGGACATAAAAGAAGAAGCACTTTTACCGGGGAACAGACCCTTTGCCGGAAAACCACTGGTTATCGGAACAGGCCCGGCCGGGCTTTTTTGTGGTCTTGTACTTGCTCAGAAGGGCTATAAGCCTACAATCCTTGAGCGGGGGCAGAAGGTTGAAGAGCGTTCTCTGACAGTTGAAACCTACTGGAAAACAGGAGTTCTTAACACCGAAACAAATGTACAGTTTGGAGAGGGCGGCGCCGGTACTTTTTCTGATGGGAAGCTTACCACCAGGATTAATGACAGAAGATGTGAAAAGGTTTTAATGGAGTTTTACAACTTTGGTGCCCCTGAAGAAATTACCTACAAAGCCAAGCCCCATATTGGTACAGATAACCTGAAAAAGGTTATAGCCAATATGAGAAAAGAGATTGAGAGACTTGGTGGAACGGTTCTTTTTGATACTAAGGCTGTTGATTTTGATATACGAAATGGTAAGATATATGGTGTAATAACCGATACCGGATCAAGGATTGAGACCGAAGTAATTGTTCTTGCTATCGGTCACAGTGCAAGGGATACCTTCCAGAAGCTCTTTGACAGGGGAGTACCCTTTGAGCAGAAGCCCTTTTCAATAGGTGTCCGAATTGAGCATCCACAGGAGCTTATCAATACTGCCCAGTATGGTGAAGCCAGCGGGCACCCGGCTCTCGGTGCTGCCGATTACCAATTGTTCATGAAGGGAGTTGAACGCACGGCATACTCATTTTGTATGTGCCCGGGCGGAATAGTGGTGGCTTCTGCGTCAGAGCCTCAATCCATTGTGACCAACGGTATGAGTGAGTACAGCCGCGACAGGGCTAATGCCAACAGCGCTCTAGTGGTTTCAGTGGGGCCTGGTGATTTTGGCTCAAGCCATCCACTGGCAGGTATTGAGTTTCAGAGAAAGTGGGAGCGGCTGGCCTATACTGTGGGCGGCAATAGCACTACTGGAGGCAGCAGTTCTGCGGGCGGCAACTGCAACAGTGCTCCGGTGCAGCGACTGGAGGATTTTTTGAATGACAGAACAGGTGGTTTAGGCAGCGTTAAGCCAAGCTACACGGGAGAAACCCGCTGCGCCGATATCAACCAATGCCTGCCGCCTTATGTCACAGACTGCATGAAGCAGTCCATCCCCTACTTTGACAGGAAGCTGAAAGGCTTTGGAGTGAAGGATGCACTGCTTACCGGTGTGGAAACCAGAACCTCTTCCCCTGTAAGAATACCAAGGAATGAGGCCTTTGAATGTGTCGGAGTCGCAGGACTTTATCCCTGCGGAGAAGGTGCAGGCTATGCAGGCGGAATTGTCAGTGCGGCAGTGGATGGAATAAAGATTGCCGAACAGATTATAAAAACATATGCAATTCCTAAGTGAATAGTGAAAGGTGAATAGTGAAAAGTTAAGGAAGGCTTGCTACGCAAGCCAGAACTGATAAAGGCAGTGAATGGTGAAGGGTGAATAATGAAGAGTTATGGTAGGCTTACTACGTAAGCCGGAATTAAAAAAAGCAGTGAATGATGAATAGTGAATGGTGAAGAGTTATGGAAAGCCGACTGCGTCGGCTAGATTTGAGATAAAGAGTGAATGGTAAATGGGTAATAGTGAAAAGTTAAGTAGAAGGTCTACAAATAAGGCGATAAACATGGTATATTATACATGCTTATAATTGGCGATTAAGATTAAATGAGTTTTATTGAAAAAAGTATTGATTAGAAAATTTATAACTAGATGATATTAATGATATTATGGAGGATAATGTATGGGAAAGTTATTTGGCACTGATGGTGTCAGGGGTGTTGCAAATCTTGAATTGACTCCGAAGCTGGCTTACCAGTTGGGTCAGGCAGGAGCTTATGTGCTTACCGGGGAGACAAAACACACACCTAAAATTCTGGTGGGTATGGATACAAGAATATCGGGGGATATGCTGGAAGCGGCGCTTATTTCGGGTATTTGTTCGGTGGGTGCTCAGGTTGTAAGCTTGGGTGTTATACCAACTCCGGCCATTGCCTATCTGACCAGATTGTATGATGCCGACGCCGGCGTGGTTATTTCAGCCTCCCACAATCCCTTTGAATATAACGGGATCAAGTTTTTCAATTCCAATGGATACAAGTTACCCGATGCAATAGAAGATAAGATCGAAGAAATTATTATGAGCGGAGGAGAAGAGCTTCCAAAGCCAATAGGACAAAATGTAGGCTATAAAATGTTTAAGGAAACAGCACTTGAAGATTATGTAAACTTCGTCAAGGGGACAATCTCAGGTGATCTGGAGGGTATAAAGGTTGCAATTGACTGTGCCAATGGGGCCTCTTTCCAGGCGGCACCCATGGCGCTCTATGACCTGAAGGCCAATGTAAGCGTAATAAATAATGAACCTGATGGAATAAATATAAATGCCGGTTGCGGCTCAACACACATGAAGGAACTGCAGGATTATGTAAAGGAAAACGGAGCAGATATCGGCCTTGCCTTTGATGGTGATGCTGACAGGGTTCTGGCTGTAGATGAGAACGGAAACATTGTGGACGGTGATCAGATAATGGCTATTATCGGACTTCACCTGAAGCAACGTGGCATGCTGGTGCATAATACTATAGTTGCTACAGTTATGAGTAACATGGGTTTGGATATTATGGCTAAAAACAACGGCCTTATTATAGAGAAAACAAAGGTTGGGGACAGATACGTACTTGAAGAAATGCTTAATAAAGGATTTATGCTGGGTGGTGAACAGTCGGGTCACATCATATTCCTTGAGCACAATACTACCGGTGACGGGTTATTGACAGCTGTTCAGCTGCTAAAGGTGTTGAAGGACTCGGGTAAAAAGCTTTCAGAGCTTGCCGGTGTAATGCAGATACTGCCACAGGTACTTATTAATGCTAAAGTGTCAAATGAAAAGAAATACAAGTACCTCGATGATGAAGTAATCAAGAAGATGTGCCAGGAGCTGGAAGATGAGTTCAAGGGTGAAGGAAGAGTGCTTATCAGACCTTCAGGAACCGAGCCTTTGGTTAGAGTAATGATTGAGGGCAAAGACAAGGAAAGTATTACAAGACGTGCCAAAGAGCTTGTGAGAGTTATAGAAGGAAGACTTGCCTAAAAGTATTTTTGGCCATGGCAGCTTAAACATGCTGGAAGATTGCGTTCTGAACTAGCAGTTTGAACAAAGCGTTTTAAACATCGCAGTATGACTGAGCAGTTTGTGTATAACAAGTTGGATATAGCACAATGATCATAGAAATTTGAGAATAGCAGAGAATTTAACTAACCCCTGAGAACAAGCCCCGCGGAGGCGGTGGTTCTCGGGGGTTATGTGTTTGAGGCTGGTTTGAGTTTCTATTCAGGCTTATTCTAGCTATTTACTTTGTAATAAAACTAATCCTGCTAAACAAAGTATTATTCCCAGAACATTTTTTATTGTTAAAACTTCCTTGAAAAAAATTAAGCCAATTGGCAATAAAATCAACATGGCAGCTACGTTTGAGAAAATACCACTGTAACTGATATTCCCACCAGCCCTATATGCTAATAAAAAGCCGGTTTCCAGACCCACAATCGCCAACCCCAGAGCAATACTCGTCCAGTTTAAATTCTTAATAGAGCTACTAAAACTTTCTCCTTCCGGAGAATAAATCGGAAAGATAATAATACATGCCAACATTGCAGTCATATAAGTAACTGCAAGAGATAAAAAAGGATTTGTATTATTAGGAGTTAACTTCAAGAAAGTATGGTAAAGTACATTTGAAATTATTACAAGTAGCATCGCCAGATAATATGCCCACATATTATTTTCACCCCTTTATAAAAATACGCCCACTTACCAGTACCATGATGGTATGCGAGTAATTGTATAATTATACAATGCAAAGAGCCGGTATGTCAATTCAATTTATCACAATAAAGGAAAATTTGGAATCTGACATAAGGAAAAATTAACACTGAAAACCGACAACTGTGACATTGTTGGAGGTATGGTCAATGTTTATGTAAAATCGATTGTCAGATAAAGTGAAAACTAACATTCTGACTAGCTGAATAAATATACGCCAGGTTTAACATTATACAAAGCTATGATCCTGGGAAATAAATCTTAATAAATTATTAAAAGTGTTGCAAATTAATCCTAATTACAATATATTATATTATGTAGGATAATTTTTTTTAAGAAAATTATCCTGTGAACAAAGAAATTAGCAATATTGGAGGTGGGAGAAAGCCCAGGGTTATTGAAGAATTAAAAAGGCGCCAGGACAGAGGATGCGTAAGTAACGTTTTCTGTTGACGAGGTGAAGGAAGCGATTCACTAAACAAAATGTGAATCGTATCGAAAGATTCGGCGGATACCTTCCGGTTGTTACAATCGACAGAGATCAAGGGACAAAAGCTTGCCCCTCAGAACAATAAATTGTTCTGCACAAAGCTTGCAGGTGACTGCAAAAACAAAAGGATCTCATGTAACTAATCCTGTTTTTATTCTTAATTTTTTCTAAATAACAAATCAATAAGTACTTTATGGGTCGTGCTATGCCTTTGTAGGGGTAAATAGCGAGGCTTTGGTGGAGTTTGCTTCCGGGGGAATATATCACAGTTACTATTAATATTTGATAATCGATATTTGATATTTGATAAAGTAATTGCGGTATACAAAATGGATTTTCTGCGGTCTTTTACAGTCGTGTGAATACTCTTCTGCAATTCCTGCACTCTTCGGTTCGGACGAAATTCTGCCACTATGTCAAAAAGTAGGTGGGTAAGTTATACATATGGGCCATCGTACTGTATCATTATTTAGTTATGTTTTAATATTATCGTTATTTGGTTAATTTAATAAGATTAAAGGAGAATTAATAATTATGTGTGGAATAGTTGGATATATAGGAAATAAGAAAGCAATACCTGTTTTAATTAGTGGTCTTTCAAAGCTGGAGTACAGAGGCTATGACTCAGCCGGAGTGTCAGTAAACGAAAACGGAACTTTGAGGGTTATAAAGTGTAAAGGAAGACTATCCTGCCTTGAAGACAGACTGGAAACTGAAAAGCTTGAGGGGTGTATGGGAATAGGGCACACAAGATGGGCTACCCACGGTGAACCCAATGATGTTAATTCTCACCCTCACATCAGCCAAAGCGGGGAAATTGCAGTTGTTCATAACGGAATAATAGAAAATTACATGCAGATAAAGGAATTCTTAATTAGCCAGGGTTATACCTTCAAATCTGAAACCGATACCGAAGTAATTGCTCATCTTGTGGAATATTATTACGAAGGAAGCCTGGTGGATGCAGTAATGAAGGTTATTGACGAGATTGAAGGTTCTTACGCTCTCGGCGTTCTGTGCAAGGACGAACAGGATATGTTTGTCTGCGCAAGAAAAGACAGCCCGTTGATTGTAGGACTTGGTGAAGGTGAGAACTTCATAGCTTCCGATATCCCTGCCATACTTGAATATACAAGAGACATTTATATTCTTGAAGACAAGGAAGTAGCAGTCCTTAAGAGGGATAGTGTTCAGGTATTCAACAGCCTGGGTGCCCCGGTGAACAAGGAAATATTCAAGGTTAACTGGGACGTTGAAGCAGCCGAAAAGGGCGGCTACGAGCACTTCATGATGAAGGAAATGTATGAAGAACCAAAGGTTATAAGGGATACAATGAATCCAAGAATCAAGAACGATGAATTGGTGCTTGATACAATTAACATAACAGAGCAGGACATCGAAAAGCTGGAGAAGATATATATTGTAGCCTGTGGAACAGCTTATCATGCCGGTGTTATAGGAAAATATATTATTGAAAAGCTTTGCAGAATACCTGTTGAAGTGGATGTGGCATCCGAATTCAGATACCGTGATCCATTAATCAGTGATAAGAATCTTACAATTATAATCAGCCAGTCAGGTGAAACACTTGATACGCTGTTTGCTCTAAGGGAAGCAAAGAAGAGCGGCTCACGAATTCTTTCGATAGTTAACGTTGTGGGAAGCTCCATTGCCCGTGATTCCGATGATGTGTTGTATACCTGGGCAGGACCGGAAATTGCCGTTGCTTCGACAAAAGCCTACAACACCCAGCTTACAGCATTGTATCTGGTAGCTCTTGACCTTGGACTTAAGAAGAGGACTATAACTAAGGAGCAGGCAAATGAAATCCTTGAGGAAATGAAGAAGGTTCCTTCGGGTATAGAAGAAATTCTGAAGAATAAGGATGGTATTCAGAAATTCGCCCACGCTCACTTTAATTCAAAGAGCATTTTCTTTATAGGAAGAAGCCTTGATTATGCGCTTTCCATGGAAGGTTCACTGAAGCTGAAGGAAATTTCCTACATTCACTCGGAGGCATATGCAGGCGGAGAGCTCAAGCATGGAACAATTGCTCTTATAGAAAAAGGAACGCTGGTGGTTTGCCCCATGACTCAGGATTCGCTGTTTGAGAAGATGATCAGCAACATCAGAGAAGTTAAGGCTAGAGGAGCAGTTGTGCTGGCAATAACTCAGGAACGACACAGAGAAGAGCTGGAAAAAACAGCAGATATGGTTTTGACAATACCTGATGTGGATTCGCTGGTAGCTCCAATATCAGCAGTAACTCCGCTGCAGCTGTTCGCCTACTATATGGCAATTGAAAGAGGCTGTGACGTAGATAAACCAAGGAATTTGGCGAAGAGTGTAACGGTGGAGTAGGGGGAGTGCTAGAAGTTAGGGGATTTGTTATTTCTCAAATAGTTTGGTACTCATCTCAAAAAGTTTGGTACTGATTCTCAAAAAGTTTGGTACTGGTTCTCAAATAGTTTGGTACTGAGAATCCGAAATAATGTATGTATTATTAAAGTTTATTTCATTTGTGTAATTCCTTAAAAGTTATGTGTTAAGTGTTAATTATAGACACTTTCACATGACTTTTCTATTTTCTCATGTAATTAAGGCGGTAGCCATATATAATTTCGTAACCAAAATGGTATATAAAACATATGACTTTATTTATGTTTAGTAATTAAACTACAATATTCAGTAAAAAATGGGGAAATATGAATAATTAAATGAAATTGTAATTATGGCTATAGGCTATAAGGCGAAGTTGAAACTGTATACTTATATCAATTAAAACGTCTATCTCAGTACTAACAGAAGGCTAAATATGATGTAGAAAACTTTTCTTTTCTTCATAATTACAAAATGGTAAATGATGAATGCATTTTATATTTTGTACGCGGCTAATACAAATTAAAATTTTAGTCCAAATGTCTATTTTGTGCAATGCTAAAATTTAAGTGTATACATAAATAATGACCATTTTCATGATAAGATTTATTGCATTCACTGTTTGACTATAAGAGAAATTATTGTTATTATTGCTATGCATTGGTATAAAATACCAAAGGAATTTCTTTAATTATATGAGGAGGACTTTATGAGAAGTATTCTAACAGAAAAACACTTTAGTTATGTTAGTGAAAAAGATAGAGCTTTTCTTATTGCATTTGATAAAGAAATACTAGATTTAGGATATGCAAGAATGGAAATAGGTGATTTTGACCGATGGGGGAATTATACAGTTGCATATGCTAAGCCAAACGTCAAAGCAAGAACTTATTTATCAAAAATATTTTTTGATGGAACTACCATTTCTTTAAGATTATATTTTAGAAATATTGATAGGCATGTAAAATATATTGAAGATGCTCCAAATCACATCAAAGAAGCATTTATTAATGATGATGGCAAGTGCGGACATTGCCAAGTTAATGGCTGTGTAAATCTAAATGGTTCTTGTAGTCATAGGAAGATATACATTGTTGACGGAATAACTTATGAGAAATGTGACGGTAAGGTATTCTACTTTCATAATTTTGATATAGAAAATCTCAATGACTATACTTCAATTATTAAAAGGTTTTACCCTGTAAAGAAGTAATTTAAAATGCAAAGGAACTTTACTTTTTCATACTATATGGGAGGAAGCGAATATGGTATTGATAAAAACAGGCAGACTGGAAATAAGAAATTTCATAATTGATGATTGGAAAGATTTACAGGAAATAGTTATAGATAAAGAATCTTCTGAATATGCAATTTATGATTATCAGTTTCCTACCTTAGATAAGGAAGTAAAAGGAATAGTAGAATGGTTTTCCAAAGGTGATAACTTTTTAGCGGTTTGCGAACTGGCTCATAATAAAGTCATTGGCTATATATCTTTAAATGGTGAAAATGACAAGGAAAAAGATTTGGGTTATTGCTTTAGTTCTGTTTACCAAGGTATAGGTTATGCAACAGAGTCATGTACTGCTATACTCAACTATGCATTTAGTAATATGTGTGTAGAGAGAATAACCAGTGGAACAGCAAATCTGAATTATCCTTCATGTAAACTACTAAATAAATTAGGTTTTATTAAAATGGGTGAAGGTACTGCATCATTCCGAAAAACATCAGAAGGAAATCCTATCGAATTTTCAGGGTCTTCTTTTTTACTGAAAAAAGAAGATTGGATGAAAAATGATAACGCTCAATATAACCGATAACAACCGTTAATAAACATTCTTTGTAAAATGCGTAACGTAACAAATCCATAACACCTGCAATGCAGCAATTACACCAGTTAACGAACAAAATGAGCATTGAATCTAATGTGGCAGTTATCAAATAAAGCGGCGGAAATAAAAGTTTGTTTCGTCGCTTTTTGATTTCTATCCCATTGTGCAAATCACCTATATTCTTCTCTAATACCCAGATCAGGATTAAGTCAAAATGTCTATTTTTTGCGTCGATTCTATGAAATGACCTGGTATCCCGTATTAATTTTATTCAGAAGTATTTTTTAGATTGAAAATGGCACACCTGTCTATTTGTCGCGATGAAATAATTCATGAAGTCAAATAAGACACATCTGTTTATAAGATTTGATCCCATGGAAAATTATTGATATTATAAGTTCTGAATAGTAAATTAAGGCGAATTAAATAAAGGATATTATTGGGGCAGTTTGTGTGAGAAACTATATTTTTTATGATACTTTATTAACCATAAGATTTTAAATAATCTCAAGTTGGGGGACTTTTCTATTTATGTATCTAGTTATATCATCTAAATAAAAAATGATATATTCTATTATTGTAGGAACATCTTTTTTTGTTTGAAAATAATACATGTGGAGACGACTTATGAAACTTTTAAACCGACCAAGGCCTTCCAAATATCAAAGTCTGGCTAGTTACATAAGGAAAGTATCAGATGCAAATCATTGTGAAAGTCTTTCCTGGATGAAATCACTTTGGGGAATTTCTAAGGGTTCGATAACCTTAGAAAAAATGAATTGTGATATAGCTGATATTACAATTAAAGCTATAAAAGAGTATATTGATATTACTGATGAAGAGTTAAGAACAATATCAATTGATCAATTTGGTGTTGGATTGTGGATAAGTTCTAATAAAAATGGTGTTCAAGTTGATAGATCTAATTTTGTAAATGAAAAGCATACAAAATTTTGCCCTAAGTGTCTAGAAGAACAGAGTTATCATAAAATCTATTGGCAGCTAAAAGATATACTCGTTTGTTTAGATCATAATACAATACTTATTGAAAAATGTGAAAACTGTGATTCTAAAATAGTGGTTGAGGATGTTATCAATGGCTTTTGTTCAAAATGTGGTTTTAATTTAAAGGCTTGTTTACAGTTAAAATGCAATGATAATCAAATTATTAGAAATCAAATCCGATTATATATGGCTTATGGTATTGAACATAAACACGTTTATGACGAAATTGAGAAAGTATTTATTACAACAGTTACGATATGAAATGTTATCTATATTTATATAACTATATTTATAATTCGATCTTAGAAAATAAATTTTATTTTTACTATATTACCGAAAATAAGTATATAGTTAAAATAAGGGATTGTTCAGTAGAATTGCAAGCTGCTGTAAGCGCAGAGAAAATAATTGATAATTTGCCATTCTCTTTTGAAATTTTACTTGATGATATTTTAAGAGCAAATAAATATAAAGAAGAGTTCGCAAAATTCATTTTTGACCCTACCATTATACTTAAAGGAATAAATATGAATTTCTTTGAAAGAAGTAATAGTTTTAAATTTGTATGTGATATTGTTAATGATTATTTTGAGAAACAGAAAAAATTGGATTGTTTTATTGAAAGATTCGAAAATGATCTTATAGAAAAAAGATATATCGCTTCAGCAAAAATATACGAATATTTGGGAATTCAAGAACCAGATTCTAAAAAGTTATTTAAGTATTATGAATTTAATGAAATAAATGAAGCATTACAACTTAATTATATTGATAAAGATATTTATAAATATTACTCTTTTATGGATGTTAGCGAGGTTCACAGTTTTATTAATAGTTTATCTGAATTAATTGAAATAAACGATAATGCAGAAAAGTTTATACCGTTAAAATATTTTATTAAGTCAAGTTAATTAGAATTAGCAGAATCATTAAGATTTATAATTAATAAAAGAATTAAGTGTCCTGAACGGTACTTGAGTTGACACTCCTCTGGGAAATATTAAGTTTTGTTTATTTAGCGCTGCCATATTGGTGGCGCTTTGCTATGTCAAACCGGCGCCTGGTCTGATATCTTTTTTGCCCTCATTGCCGGGCGGGCTAGACCCCACAAATTAACTTGCAGGATCATTGAGCAGCTTTTCCCGAACAAGCGGTAAACTGTCCAAAAAAGTCTGCATTGGAGTTCTTCCTTTACAGCGTTTTCCTTGGTGGGTACGTTCTTCATTGTATTGCAGTATATAAAAATCCAAGTCCTCTTGCATCTGTTCAACTGATTTGTACATCGTTTTCCTAAACGCAGGTTTATAGAATTCGTTGAGCACCGTCTGGTTGAATCGCTCACATATGCCGTTTGTCTGCGGGCTTTTAGCCTTGGTCATTGTATGCTCAATATCATTCATTTGTAAGAATAACTCATATAAGTGCTTCTCTGGTGCTCCACAGAACTCAGTTCCTCTATCAGTAAGAACCCTCATTACCGGTATCATATGGCTTTCAAAGAACGGTAATACTCTGTCATTTAATATATCTGCTGAGGTTACTGGCACTTTAGCTGTATACAACTTTGCAAATCCAACTGCCGAGTACGTGTCTATAGCAGTTTGCTGATATATTCGCCCAACTCCTTTAATATAACCAACATAGAATGTATCCTGTGCCAGCAAGTAACCAGGATGCTGTGTATCTATCTCATCAATAGATATGTTCTTTTCCTGTTTGGCTCTCTCCAAAGCTATAAGCTGATCTTCAGTATAGAGAATACCCTCCTTGGCTGCCTTCTCCTCAAGCACTTTAAGCCGTTTTTCAAAGGTTTCAATATTATGCCTTTGCCAGATGGATCTTACGCCTCCAGCCGATACAAGCACTCCATGCTTTCTGAGCTCATTACTTGCCCTGAGTTGACCATATGCTGGCTTCTCGTAAGCCATGTTGATTACAGCTTCTTCAATCTCCGGAGCAACTCTATTTTTTACGCAAGGTTTTCTACGTGTTTTATCTTTTAAGCCTTCTAAACCTTGTTCTTCATAAGCTTTCTTTATATCGTAGAAATGCTGACGGCTAACCCCATGAATTTTACAAGCTTCACTCACATTCTGAAGGTACTCGGCCAATTCAATCAGGCCCATTTTGTTCTTAACTAAACGATCTTGTACTGTCATAAATAAAATCTCCTCTCTACAATTTAATTATTGTCCAGAGGAGATATTACCCAAAACTATTCAGTTACTGTCAAGTCAAGTTAATTCTCTAACAAATTAAGATATATTCTAAGGAATTTAGGAATTATCACATTGAAAACCTTTACATAAAAGCTTATTCTAAAGATCCAATTTATGACGATATTAAAAACTATATAATGTCATCAATAAAGAGTTATGATTTAAATACATTTTCTTCAGTAGGAAATAATCTAAAACTAGCTTCAGCAAATGCGGATAAAGAAATTTGATTCATATTTAATTTTAAAGATATTTTGGATGCTTCATATATCAAATCCTTAATATTTCTCATTATTCCTTTTGTGGCGGTGTGAATTCTTCTGCTAAGTTCCTGTGATCCTAAGTTGGATAAATTCTTAAAAGGTAAGTGGTTATCAAAAACATGTAAGAACTGCCTAAATGATAGATTGTATTCAAATGGACTTAATACCTCTTTGTATCTTACTCTGCTTCCTAATTGCTGGTTTTCTATAAAAATGCGATTTGCATCTGGTATGCCTATAAAAATAACAGGTATTTTTACTTCATCAATAAGTGACTTGAACCAATCTGAAGAATCTCGGAGGAGTTTTTGACTATTTCTATCTACTAAATGTTGAACTTCATCAAGAAAGATAATTTCAACTTTGCAGTCTTTTAGTAATTGGTACAAGCGTTGGGTCTGAGTAAAGATTCTTCCATTCGAATAAAATGGATACTCATTCCAACGGATCTCCACGTCTTTTGGGATGAACATGGAGGTAACCGTTTCTGGTAATTACTGCCCAGCCATTCTCTGGACATAAGTTGCCTTGTTTTTTGCAACCCTTTTCTGTAACAAAATGCAATGCAAAAGTGTAACACCCCAAATCGTATTAAATTGTTAGTTTTGCTTCATTAATGAATGCCTTAATCGCCAACTGTCTCGTCCAAAAACAA
>JAEWMS010000009.1 GCA_023393115.1 Bacillota bacterium | reverse complement strand
TTAATATCTTTATTGGAACAGTACATGAAAGTAAGTTAATTCTATTGAACCGCCGTATACCGAACGGTACGTACGGTGGTGTGAAAGGTCGGTAGCTGAAATAATCAGCTACCTCCTATTCGATAGAGTAAAGGAATTGATATGTTTTTGACTGACAAAGTAAAATTTGTAGGGTTATAACCTTTATTTTATTTAACTGAAAAAACCTGGAAAATTATAAAATAATATAGTATGATGTTATAAAAATTTTCGGTTAGTATACAAAGGGGAGATATCTATGAAAATAATGGACAGATACCAGGCAGGGATTAATCTGGGAGGTTGGATTTCTCAATATAGAAAGTATGATATTGAGCATTTTAATACTTTTATTCAACGAAAAGATATAGAACAGATTGCATTATGGGGGTTCGACCACATTAGACTTCCCTTTGATTATCCCGTTTTCGAGGATGATACTTCACCATACCAATATAAAAAAGACGGTTTTAAGTACATTGATAACTGTTTGTCCTGGTGTAAGGAATTTGGACTGAATCTTATATTGGATTTACACCGGGCTTCCGGATATAGTTTCGATTCACTGGAAAGAAATACGCTGTTTCAGGACGAAAAGCAACAGGACAGGCTTATCAAGCTATGGGAAGTCATAGCAGGACACTATATTAATGAAAGAGAAAACCTAATTTTTGAACTTTTAAATGAAATTGTAGAGCCGGACAGTACCCGGTGGAACCTGCTGTCGAAAAGACTGGTGGGCGCAATCCGGAAAATAGACAAAGAGAGGGTTATCATTATTGGAGGGAATAATTACAATTCTGTTTCTGAGCTGAAAAACCTTGACATATTTGATGACGATAGAATAGTTTACAATTTTCATTTCTATGAACCAATGGTATTTACTCATCAAAAGGCACATTGGTTTGAGATGACGAAACTTTTTAATAGAGAACAGAAATATCCCGGAAAATGTACCGGTATAAAAGAGTTCTGTGAAAAATACCCACAATTTCAATCTGTTAAGGAAATGGAGGATATTACTATGGACAAAGCTCTTTTAGAAAGTTATCTTCAACCTGCAAGAGAGTTTTTGGATAAAACCGGCAAGTCCCTGTATTGCGGGGAGTATGGTGTCATAGATCATGCACCTGCACAGGATAGACTAAACTGGCATAAGGACTTTATAAGTATTCTCAAGGAACTAAAAATTGGCAGAGCATGCTGGAGTTACAAGCTGATGAACTTTTCAATTGTAGACAGTAATAGTCAGGTAGTTTCAAAAGAACTGGTAAAGATCATAAGTGCCAGGTAGTAAGGCTGATTATTGTATTTTGGACAGGGATATGTAATAACGTTTGTTCATAATTTTAAATAAGTATACTGCTTGAGAGGGCCACGGATATTTGCAGATCCTAGGCCCTTAAAGTGTTATTTGAAGGGGGCCTGTGTAATGCTGAAAGTCTTACTTGTTGATGATGAACCATATGTTTTAGAAGGATTAAAAACCATGCTTGATTGGGAAAGGCTTAACTGTACTGTCTGCGGTACGGCCACAAACGGCGAAGATGCAACCGAAATAATAATGCACATGAATCCTCACATTGTCATTACAGATATAAATATGCCTGTCATTAACGGATTACAGTTGATTAAGCATACTATGGAAGAGCTCCACCTCAGAACCAAATTTATTATTATGAGCGGATATAATGAGTTTAAGTATGTTCAGGAGGCCATGAAATATAACGTAAGCGAATACATACTGAAACCTGTTGACACAGAGGAGCTTACCGCTGTTCTGGCTAAAATGAATAAGGAGTATATTCTGGAGAGCAAATCTGATGAAGCAAAGGATCAGGAGCTCAAGTTTATTTCCAATAGTCTGATGAATAGAATTGTTAAAGGCGAAAAAAAAGATAACCTCTTTAGTAGGGTAGAAATTTTGTTGAATCTGGAAAAGCGTGAAGAAATCAGATTCATAATGCTTGAAATTGATAATTTTGAGGACTGGATGGATGATTTGGATGAAAGGGAGATATATGACAGGAGGAATACCATACGCAGCTTACTGGAAGCTGTTGTAGGTATAGAATACCAGCTGAATGTTTTTGAAGAGGATATTAATAGATACGGGATTGTATTACCGGATAATAAATATACTGGCATCAATCTTGAACAAATTATTCACAGTATCCGGGAAGCTTTCAGCAGTGAAGGCAGAGTCAGTGTTACAGTTTCGGTAAGTAGGAAGGGAGCGGGTGTTGAGGTACTCGAAGAGATGTACAGGCAGGCTGATAGGGCCATGGCTTACAAATTTTTTTTAGGATTTGGTCAAATAATTTTATTTGAGAAAATAGAAAATGTATCTTTAAATTATGATTTCTTAAATATCGATGTAGGTAAATTGATTAACCTGATAAAAGGTTATGAAACAGACAAAGTTGCAGTATGTATAAATGAAATATTCTTCGATTTTTATTTGAAAAAAAAAGCACCTGAAGCAGTCAGGGCATATATCCTGAACATTGAAATGGAGATATTTAATCAGATAATAGAACTTAACGGGGCAGAAGATAATAGTGTAAAAATAATTTCCGGCTTAAGCGAGAGTGTAGGAAAAGGTACAATGCAGGACATTAAGGAAAGCTTCACTAATTTATGCTGTGAGGCGTCAGTATTAATAAATACGCTTAAGAATAAAAAATCAAAAGACATAATTTATGAAGTCAAGGAGTACGTAAAAAAGAATTTTTATCATGATATAAAGCTTCAGAAGGTAGCCAGGCTCTTTTATATAAATCCTGTATATCTGGGTAAGCTTTTCAAAAAAAACACCGGAATGCAGTTCAATGAATTCTTACACCTTCAAAGAATAGAACAGGCCAAAAGACTTCTTAGAAGAACAGATATGAAAATTGCCGATATAGCATCCAGCATAGGTTACTGTGATACTGATTACTTTGTCGGAAAATTCAAGCAGTATGCACAAGCGTTACCTTCCGAGTACAGGAGAGGAAAGTGAAAATTATGATGATTAAAACAGGAATATTTAATAAAATAAATGACTTACCTCTGAATTATAAGTTCTTTCTTATTTACATAACGTGCATTATTATTCCAATAGTATTTGTAAATGCTTTGTATATGAGCAAAACCTCTGACATGGTTAAAGAGAGAGAGGAAGAAAACATAAGAATTTCTGCCAACAGAGCTGTAACAGATTTGAAGGGCATATTTGAAGACTGTATAGCTGTAAGTAACTCGGTCACAGTTGATAAGGATCTGTATAAGATAATGAATAAGAGCTATCAGGATGAGAGTGAGTATTATGAAGATTACAATGTTTATCTTAGAGATAAAATTCAAAAGTATATATATACATTTAAAGGCATGTCATCCCTGTCGGTGTACACCACCAACATGACAATCGGTAGTGGAGGAAACTTTTATAAGATAGATAACAGTGTGAAAGAGAGTAATTGGCTGAAACAGATGAAGCAGGCAAAAAGCAAAATGCAGCTTATCGCTTATACCGAAGTCCCTCAGTCTGCATATAAAAGGTATTACAACAACTTATGCCTTGTGAGAAAGCTTAATATGTACCCCGAACTTTATGAGTATGATTTATATTTAAAAATAGGTATAGATGCAGATGAAATATATAATATTTTTAACAGAGAGGCAAAATATACGAAATTTATTCTGGTAGACAAATTCGGACAAATTGTATTTTCCACAAGTGGTAAGTATGAACTGGATATTAAATCGGGCTTTAAAAACCAACAGGCCATAGAATCTGATAAAAATAGTATGGTATTTGAAAGCGATTTTGGAAATGCCGATTATCTTAAAGGGTGGAAGCTTATCTGCATTGGCGATAAGGAGAAAATGCTCAATGAGCTTTCTGAATCGAGGTTTTATATCATACTCATTGCTTGTCTTTGCACTATTATTTCATCAATAATGATCTATGTTGTTGTCAACTCGTACAACTTCAGAATTAAAAAGCTATCCAAGCATATTAAAAAAGTCCAAAACCAGCAATTTGAGCCTGTTAATATAGTTGAGGGCAAGGATGAGATTGGAAGCCTTATTGGCAATTTCAATATGATGACCGATCGGATAAATTCATTGGTAAATGATGTTCTAAAGCTGGAAATACAGAAAAAGAACCTGGAACTTGAACGGGTACGGGCTGAACTTAACTTTCTCCAAAGCCAGATGAATCCGCACTTTCTCTTTAATACCCTAAATGCAATAATGGTAGTTTGTGTAAAGAATAATTATGCTGATGTGATTGAGATTATTAATTATCTATCAAAGACATTGAGAAGACTTCTTGATTGGAAGGAGGATATTGTAAGTGTTAAGGAAGAGGTGGATTTTATTGAGATGTATCTGAAAATTGAAAAATTCAGGTTTCAAGATAAATTTGATTATGTGATACAGACCGAGGAGGAGGTTCTGGCCAGCAGATTACCTAAGCTAACGATCCAGCCTTTAGTTGAGAATGCATGCAAACATGGCATACAAGCTATAAAAGGTGTAGGAAGTATTAATGTGAATATTTCAAGGAGAAACGGAAAATTAGAAATATTAGTTATGGACAATGGCTGTGGAATGGAGCCGGACAGAGTGGAGGAAATCCTGGAGGATATTCATTTCGATGAGACCTATGATAGCGGAAGTATTGGACTCAGGAATGTATTCAGAAGGCTGAAGCTGTATTATAGTGATAATCTTGAGTTCGGGATAGAAAGCGAAATCGGTAAGGGCACTAGGATATATTTCAGAATAGCCGCTTTTCAGGAATATCAATAATCCAGGACCGTTAATGTTGTAACACTGTCGTCATCCGGGATTGGCTGAATTTATTAAAAGGGAGGAGCATTATATGTATAAAGTACTGCTTGTAGATGATGAACCGCTCTGTATTGAAGGATTGAGTATGATTGTGGATTGGACCGCAATGGACTTTGAGTTATGTGGTACTTGCAATGATGGTGAAGAGGCAATAGATAGGATAAAAGAATTATCGCCTCAGATTGTTATTACTGATATCAGAATGCCGGTAATGGATGGGCTTGCTCTGATCCAGCAAGCACAGAGCTTAGTAGAAAGTAAACCTCATTTTATCATACTTAGCGGGTATGGTGAGTTTGAGTACGCCAAAAAGGCTATGGAGTTCGGTATAAAGCATTATATACTTAAGCCCATCATAAAGAACGATATTGTAGAGGTACTGCTGCAGGTAAAGCATATGCTCGATAATAACAGAAGAGAAAAGGAAGTCGGCGAACTCTATAGAATTTCAGTTATTGCGGATATTTTTTATAAAATTATATTTGGTATACCACTGAAACAGGATGTTGAGAAGCTTAAGGAACTACTGCCGGAGCACCCGGGAGAAAGCTTATGGGTTTACCTTCACATAAGGACGAAAGAACACAATAAACTCCCGGAGGCATGTACGCGTGGCGAAAATCAGTTGGATTGTAGTTACGGTGACGGGCGGGTATACATGATTATACAAGATCAGAATAACTTTGGCGTTGTAATAAGAAGGGATGAAAATATAGATTTAAAGACAGATGTTGAACGTGTTATTGAAAAACTTAGATCAGAATGGACTGAGGTATTTGATACGGAGGTTTCGGTTGGTGTGGGTATAGAGGTCTGCTGCCTGGAAGAATTGAAAAATTCCCGTAAAAAAGCCTGTGATGCCGTAGCTTTTCAGTTCTTTGAAGGTACGGAAAGCATTATTTTCTATGATCAAATAAAGAACAGGAGCATTGAGGGCTGGGATGAAAATATTACAGGGGTTGACCTGATAGTAAATGAAATAGAGAGTTTAAATCAAACAAATGCAGAAGGGATGATAAATGAAGCTTTTGACCTTTTTAAGAGTAAACTGATTTCGCCCGAAACAGTAAAGATGTACAGTATAAATTTATTCTACAAACTATATGAGTTGACTGACAGGTTAGCCGGGGACTCAGTTGAGATAGGTGAGATAAATGGAAAATGTAAACCATACTTCACCGGGTGTTCAACCGATATAGAGGAAATGCGGAGCCATGTATTGGAATACTGTCGTGAATGCTGCAGGTATTTAAAATTAATTAGGGACAGCAAATCTCAGTCCAGTATCTACAAAATTGATGATTACATAAACAGAAATTATAAAAGAAATATCACCATAAAGGATATGGCCAAGGAGTTATTTTTGCACCCTGTCTATCTAGGTCAGTTAATTAACAGTAAATACGGCATGAATTTCAATGAACTGGTAAACAGGCTACGCATTGAAGAGGCCTGCGGGCTTATAAGCGCAACCGAGAAGTCAATTTCCCAGATAGCTATGGAATTGGGGTATGGCTCATATGCAGGGTTTCTGATTCAGTTTGAGAGAAGGACTGGTCTGAAGCCCACAGAATATAAAAGAATAAATATTAAAGGTAAAATTTTGGGGGGATAGACCTTTTCTTTATAAATTGTTAACAGCTGCGTAACAAGGTACTATAATTACAGAAATGCTTGTGGGATACAGACAGCAAATAAAGCTGTTTCAGTTTAGCTGAAAAGAAGGGGGAAGTAAAAATGTACAAAAAGAGTAACGCTTTATTTTTAAAGGCTGCCGCATTGGTGATTTCCTTTGGACTGGTATTATCCGGTTGTGGAAACAGTTCCGGAGGTGAGAAAAAGGAGAGCGCAGGTACCGGAGCTTCCGGTTCGACAGCAGCAGCGGAATCAAAAGCCGAGGAACCTTTGCATATTTCAGTATTCGTAGGTCAACCCGGATCGCAGCCTACCGAAGATAATAAGATCTTTAAATTGATGGAAGAAAAACTTAATGTTACATTTCAATTTGAGTTTCTTGTGGGAGAGCTTGAGCAAAAGCTTGGCGTAATGATAGCCAGTGGGGATTATCCGGATATCATATCAGGTGCGGATAAGACAACAAAACTTATTGATGCCGATGCGCTGATACCGCTTGAAGATCTCATAAAGAAGAGTGCACCCAATCTCGACAAGCATTATTCGCCTTATTACAAGAAGATGCGGGAGGCTAAGGATGGAAAGATATATGTAATGCCAAACTATGGAAGAATATATGAGAAGGAAGTGCAGACCTCTCAAAATCTGGGGGCCTTCTGGATACAGAAAGCAGTTCTGAAGGAGTTTGGATATCCAAAGGTAGTTACTCTTGATGAGTATTTTGATCTAATTCAGAAATATAAGGAAAAGTATCCTGAAATTGAAGGGAAACCTACCATCGGGTTCGAAATACTGTCTTTCGACTGGAGGGCATTCTGCCTGAAAAACCCACCTATATTCCTTGCAGGTTATCCCAATGATGGTGCTATGATTGTAGATACTAAAAATATGAAGGGTAAGATGTTCGCAAATACTGATATTGCGAAGCGGTATTATAAAAAGCTTTCAGAGGTAAACCAGCTTGGTCTTATTGATAAGGAAACCTTTGTACAGAATTATGACCAGTATATATCCAAGATAGCTTCGGGCAGAGTATTGGGTATGTATGACCATCACTGGCAATTTGCAGATGGAGAAAATGTACTTATAACTCAGCAAAAGCTGGAAAGAACTTACGTGCCTTTAGGAATTGTTTATGATAAGGGAACGGTGGATCGGTATACTGAAGAAACAATTATAAATATCAACCGCGGCTATGGAATCAGTGTTAAATGTAAAGAGCCTGAAAGAGTGATAAAGGTATTTGATGAACTTATTACTGAAGAATGGCAGAAGATACTCAACTGGGGAATTAAGGATGAGGACTACAAGGTGGATGATAAGGGGAGATTTTACAGAGAGCAGAGTATCAGGGATTTATCAACCGACCAGACCTGGAAGAATGCCAATAAGGCAGACGCATTATTTTTAGATGCACCAAAAATGGAGGGAATTTACTCAGATGGCAACTCATGTGACGCTTCGAGACAACCTGAGGAATTTTATGCAGGACTTAAGCTGTATAATAAGGAATTTCTTGATGCATACGGATATAAGACCTTTGCGGACTTCCTGACATTCGCACAACCAACCCCGGCATATTATCCGGCATGGTCAATAACAGTTCCTGACGGCTCTCCTGCACAAATCAGCGGAAAAAAAGCAGATGACCTTCAGATGAAGTATTTGCCAAAGCTTATTCTATCAAAGCCGGATAACTTTGAAAGCGTTTGGGATGATTATGTAGCACAGTTTGGTAAGATAGATACGGCAGCGTATGAAAACTTTATAAATGAGCAGATAGACTGGAGAATGAAAAACTGGGGAAATTAATTCACGGGTTAGGGCTATGGAATGGAAGATATGAAAGCATATCTTCCATTCTCATAATAGCTTGATTACTACACTTGTGGTTCGAAACATCTAAAACGTGTATTGTCTGGTGGTAATAAAACTCTCAGAGCTAGCCGGAGACTAACAATAAATGAATTTAGATGTTATAGACCACTATATGCAGCATTGCAAATGGGGGGCATAACATGACGGATTTATCTGAAGACATAGGAAATAAATCTAAAGGTATAAATTTTGAAACAAATCGGAAGATTACATTGAGAAATATCATAAACCAAAAGCAGTTGATATTCATGTCTTTTCCGCTCCTAATATATATATTTGTTTTTGCGTATTACCCAATATGGGGATGGTTGATGGCTTTTCAGGATTACAAACCTGCTAAGAGTATATTTGATCAAGCCTGGGTTGGATTTAAGCACTTCAAGTTTTTGTTTTCGGATGAAAGCTTTTTGAGAGTACTAAGAAATACTTTGGGAATGAGCATCATAAACATTGTTTTAGGTTTTGCTAGTGCAATATTTCTGGCTATAATGCTGAATGAAATTAAGAATACAATGTTTAAAAGAACGATTCAGACTATTTCATATCTGCCTCATTTTCTCTCCTGGGTTATTGCAGCAGGGATAATTTCCACTGCACTCTCTACAGAAGATGGAATAATAAATATCTTGCTAATGAAGCTGCATATTATAAACAGTCCCATCCTTTGGCTCAGCGAGGGTAAATACTTCTGGGGTATAGTCGGAGCCTCCAACGTATGGAAGGAGGTAGGCTGGAATACTATTATCTACCTTGCAGCAATTACCGGCATTGATCCGGCATTGTATGAGGCGGCAGATATTGATGGAGCCGGCCGGTTTCGGAAAATATTCAGTATTACTCTTCCGGGAATCAAATCAACCTTTGTGATTCTGCTGATAATTACTATAGGAAGGCTTATGGATGCCGGCTTTGAGATTCAGTATCTTCTCGGGAATGGTATGGTTATGGACTGGTCTGAAACTATTGATATATTTGTATTAAAATATGGAATTAACATGAGTAACTTTTCGTTTGCCACTGCTGCCGGAATATTTAAAAGTGTTGTCAGCATAACTCTTTTGCTGGGGGCTAATTTTATCGCCAAAAGGCTTGGCGAAGAAAGGCTGATATAGGTGGTAAAATGGGTAATTACGGAATGAAAACCAAAATTGAAAACAAAATATTTGACACAGTTAATGTAATACTAATGCTTCTATTGGCGGTGGCAACACTGTATCCTTTTTTAAACACCCTGGCAATATCGTTTAATCAAGGCAGTGATACAATAAGAGGAGGCATCTATTTATGGCCGAGAATATGGTCCATGAAAAACTATCAGTCAGTATTTGAAAGCGGACATATTATTCATGCTTTTGGAGTGTCTGTAGCAAGAACAGGAATTTCAACCTTACTAAACATATTTTTAACTACAATGGTTGCATATACCTTAAGCCGGAAAGAATATATTTTCAGAAAATTCATAACGACTGTTTTTGTGCTGACGATGTATTTCAATGCAGGGCTGATTCCGGGATACTTCCTGATAAAAGATCTTGGGCTTATAAATAATTTCCTTGTATATATAATTCCATCTCTGGTAAATGCATTTAACATTATAGTAATCAGAACATACATAGGAACAATTCCTGAAAGTCTGGTTGAATCGGCCAAAATGGATGGAGCCGGTGATTTCAGAATATTTCTGAAAATAATATTTCCATTGTGCAAACCGGCTTTGGCGACAATTGCTTTGTTTGTAGCAGTAGGTTCTTGGAATTCATGGTTTGATACACTGCTCTATGCATCTTCAAACCAAAAGCTGAGTACTCTTCAATTTGAACTGATGAAGCTTTTGTCATCGACCATGGCGCAGAACAGCGGCGCAGCCGTCTCGGGTGGTACAAGCGCTGCAAAAAACATGGCTGCGAATATGGTAACCCCGTTGTCTATAAGGGCTGCCGTTACAATTGTTGCTGCAACGCCTATACTTCTTGTATATCCATTTCTGCAAAAGCACTTTGTTGTAGGGTTGAATGTGGGAAGTGTTAAAGAATAGATTGTATTGATAGACCTCGTATGATAATTGCTATAAATGCCGCAAGATCAGAAGAAGCTAAAACCTGCGGCATTTATAGTTGCTAAATTATTTCTTGCTTAGACCATCGAAATAGGAATTCAACTTATCAATCAAATCCGAATATATTTTATCTATTGCTTCCGGGTTTGTTTTCTCTGCAATAGCGGCCTGAATCAGATCCTGAAGCTCTTTTGCCTTTGCCAGAAAGGATATGCCGGAATCAATGGCTTTCTTATACTTGTCTTTTATAGAAGCAAGCTCATCCCTGTACTTCTCATCTGTTCCAGGAGCAATAGCCAGATCATATATATCTATAACTTCATCACTGTTCCTTGTGGGTTGGAACTCATGGGGTGCCGTACTGTCAAACACCGTAAAATCCAGCTCCCTTACAATGACCATATCCAGACTTTGAGGATCAAAGCTACAGTGGTACACTTCTACGTCAAAACCCCTTTCCTGAGCAGCTGACGCAATTTTTCCAAGGTATGTGGACTTTCCGGAACCGGGGCGTCCTTTAATGAAATATCTATTCCCTATATCCTTAGTCAGGTCCATTACGAAATTCACAGCACCTTTATAGGTTGACCCTCCGAAGAACCTGTTCTTAATGATACCCTCTTTTCTTAAAGACAAATTTCCAAATAATTTATTAATTGAAGCATCTGCAATTCCATTTAGCTTATCAAAATCAATGTTATCAATATATATTTTTTCCCATTCATCATGTATGCTGAGTGCCGTTTGTAACTGTTCATAAGCAGACTTGTAATATTCCTGGATTTTGCTTTTCATTTGTAAAATGAGGTCTTCATTAATTGATAATACTCTGCCGGAACCTTCTGATGTCAAACTGACCACTTCACCTTGCAGACCTAATGATCTTGTCTCGGCAATATGCTCGGAGTCACCGTCAACTACAGCTGTGCTCAATGCTGGAATAATTACTGCTTCTACCTCGTTCTCATCGAAAGGGCAGTGAATGTACTCAATATCATAACCCTTTATAAACCAGTTAATCCCCATTTTTTTCATCAGAAGGGATTTGTCTTTTTCGGAGCCATCCTTTAAAATGTATAGATTATCAATACCGTGAATATTGTCCTCGAAGTAACTTACAAAACCACGAGCCGAATTTGATCCGGCATAATAATTACATATTTTTGCAGCCAAAAATATTCCACCTTTCAATAAAAATTGCATATCAATATAGTGTATGCAGCAGGAATATAAAATGCTAAGAAATGGACCATGCAATTTTTTAGTTATATACAATTCGATTTTTGCGATTTATTAGTTTATTGTATTAAATTGTATACAAAATACAAATAGAAGCGAAAGCCTGTCTACTGCGAGATAGTTTTACAATTTTGATACAAGAAAATGCTGTGTATGAAAATATAAACATGAAATTCTAATTATTTAAAATTGCATATTTATTTTGGAATATTTTAAATAGTAACAAAACAAATGTTGAAATTTATGGTTCACTATGTTAAGATTGTTAGTGAAAAAATTAACTAAATCTATTGCTTTACCAACTGGGCCAAGATTTCAAATACATAAGATCCAAATTTCGGTTTCAGTTATACTGAATAGTAAATTGTTCATGGCTTGAGAAATCAATTATTAATAATTTTAGATATAAACGTGCAGAATAAATAAGGTAAGTTTTTTAGCATGAATAAATCTTAATTTCCAAGACATTGCAAAAATACTACTCATTACAGCAGTATATTTTATAAATTGAAGGGAGAATTTTAATGACTACGAACAAGAAGTTACAAGCGTGGGTAAAAGAAATGGCTGACATGTGTCAACCAGACCAGATTTACTGGTGTGATGGTTCTCAGGAAGAAAATGACCGTCTCATACAGGAATTGGTGAATGTAGGATTAGCTAAGCCATTAAACCCAACAAAGCGTCCAGGATGTTATTCTTTCAATAGTGATCCATCTGACGTTGCCCGTGTAGAGGACAGAACATATATTGCTTCTAAGACTAAAGAAGAAGCAGGTCCAACTAACAACTGGGTAGACCCAAATGAATTAAAAGATACTATGAAGGGTTTATACAAGGGATGTATGAAGGGAAGAACAATGTATGTTATTCCTTTCTCAATGGGACCAATAGGATCAGAAATATCAAAAATTGGTGTTGAGGTTACAGACAGTGCTTACGTTGTAATTAATATGCGTATCATGACTCGTATAGGTACAAAAGTACTTGAAACCTTAGGCGACGGAGAATTCGTACCTTGCTTACACTCAGTTGGAGCTCCTTTAGCTGAAGGCGAAAAAGATACTAAATGGCCATGCGCTCCAATCGAAAAGAAATACATCAGCCACTTCCCAGAAGAAAGAACAATCTGGTCCTACGGTTCAGGTTACGGCGGAAACGCTCTTCTCGGAAAGAAGTGTTTCGCACTTCGTATTGCATCAGCTATCGCTCGTGAAGAGGGCTGGCTTGCAGAACATATGCTTATATTAAAACTTACTAGCCCTAAGGGTGAAGTTAAATATATCTGCGGCGCTTTCCCAAGTGCTTGCGGAAAGACTAACCTGGCTATGCTTGTTCCAACTATTCCAGGATGGAAGGTTGAAACTATCGGTGACGATATAGCTTGGATGAAGTACAAAGCAGATGGAAGACTTTATGCTATCAATCCAGAAGCAGGTTTCTTCGGAGTTGCTCCTGGAACATCCTTGGATTCAAATCCAAATGCTATGCACTCAATTGAAAAGAACACTATATTCACTAACGTTGGTGTAACTGACGATGGCGATGTATGGTGGGAAGGTATGGGAGTAGATGCTCCAGCTCATTTAATTGACTGGAAGGGTAAGGATTGGGCTCCAGGTTCAGAAACACCAGCAGCTCATCCAAACGCTCGTTTCACAGCACCTGCAAATCAGTGTCCAGCAATAGCTCCAGAATGGCAGGATCCTGCTGGAGTACCAATCTCAGCAATATTGATCGGTGGACGTCGTCCTAGCACAATTCCATTGGTTCATGAAAGCTTTGATTGGAAACACGGTGTATTCCTTGGTTCAATCATGGGTTCAGAAATAACTGCTGCAGCTATATCTGACAAGATTGGTCAAGTACGTCGTGACCCATTCGCCATGCTTCCATTTATCGGATACAACGTATGTGATTATTTACAGCACTGGTTGGATGTTGGAGCTGCTTCAAGCGATGACAAACTTCCTAAGATATTCTATGTTAACTGGTTCCGTAAGGATAAGAATGGCAAGTGGTTATGGCCAGGTTACGGTGAAAACAGCCGTGTTCTCAAGTGGATATTCGAAAGAGTATCAGGCGAAGGAAAAGCTGTTAAGACTGAAATCGGTTACATGCCAACTGCAGATGCTATTGATACTGCCGGTCTTGATGTATCAGCTGACGATATGGCTGAACTTCTCAAGGTTAACAAGGCTGAATGGCTCCAAGAAGTTGAATCAATTAAAGAACACTATGCTAAATACGGCAGCAAGTTACCTGCTGAATTATCAAATCAGTTGTCAGCTCTCGAAGCTAGATTGAAAGGTTAATTAAATATTTAATATATTGTTTAAAACAAAACCCCGCCGGGATTACCCGTCGGGGTTTTGTTAGTTTGCCCGACATGGGCAGTGACTAGGCGTTGAAAGTCATATTACCGGTGGTATTTCTGGTTGCAGTACATTTATAGTAATTATTGGAAAAAACAAAGAAAATATAGTACAATTCTAGATATAAATATTGAGCAAAAGGAAAACGGGGTGATATTGTGTTTAAGTTTCATGGAGATTTATATACCGATGTAAGAATTGAAGATGTATTTGAAACAAACATTACTTTTACATTAGGTAAAATCAGCGATTACAAAATAAGAAATTACAAGGCAGCGTTTGTAAGAGTGTACGACGGTAAGAGATGGTTATATTCATCAACCTCACAAATCGAGCAGATACAGGATGAAATTGATAAACTCAACAAAATGGCTGAACCCAACCCTGGCATAAATGAGGATGCTATTATAAAGAAGCTTGAAGTAAACAAAGGTGAGTTTTTCAGTTTTAAAGACAAGGATATTTCAAAAATATCTGAAGAGGATAAGCTCAACCTGCTGAAGGATATGTTCCCGGTTATAGCTGAAAATAGTTACATAAAAAGCTGGACAGCCGGGTATATTGACTGCAGAAAGGTTAAGGAATTTTACTCCAGCAAGGGAGCAGATATCAAATACGATACACAGAGGTGCGGATTTTCAATACGCTTTGCAATGTCTGAAGGGGAGAAGAAGCTTCAGGAATCCTATCAGAAAGGCTCGGATGATTTTCAGGCGTTGTTGGATCAGAAGGAGTATTTACATAAACGTATATCCGAAAGTGAGTATTATCTATTAAATTCCAAGCCAGTTGAAAAAGGTGTTTACACCGTTGTTCTGTCCCCTCTTGCAGCAGGTGTATTTGCCCATGAAAGTTTTGGACATAAAAGTGAGTCCGATTTCATGGTGGGAGATGAGACTATGAAAAGAGAGTGGTCATTGGGTAAAAAAGTTGGCGCTGACATGCTTACCATAGTTGATGACGGAAATGAACCGGGAAGCGGCTTTGTGCCCTTTGATGATGATGGCACAAGGGCAAAAAAGACATACCTTATAAAAAACGGAGTGTTGACCGGAAGGCTTCACAGCGGCTCCACCGCAGCCATCCTTGAAGAAGAATTGACGGGAAATGCCCGGGCCATGAATTTTGAATACGAGCCTATTGTAAGAATGACTACAACATATATCGAAAGCGGTTCGGAGACCAGGGAGGAGCTGTTTGGAAAGGTTAAGAACGGAATATATATAGACACAATAAAGCACGGTTCCGGAATGTCTACCTTTACCATAGCTCCGTCACTTGCATACATGATAAGGGATGGAAAAATAGCCGAGCCGGTAAACATTTCTGTAATTACAGGCAACGTTTTTAAGACACTAAACGATATAGATGGAGTTTCAAATGAGGTGGAGCTTCTGTCCTTTGTAACCGGAGGCTGCGGTAAAATGGAGCAGTATCCGCTGCCAGTAGGTTTTGGCGGACCATATGTGCGTGTTAAAAATATTAATGTTCAGTAAGGGAGGCTAGTATGAGAGAAATATATTCAATTAAAAGTAAACAGACTTCAATAAATGTTTCAGGTTCCAGAATTGAATCCCTAAGAAGCAAGGACATACTAAAAACGGGGCTGCGTATTTTTGAAGGCGGTTCCATAGGTGTAGCCGGAGCCATCGGAGGATATGACCCGGAGGAGCTTGAAAGTAGAGCTAGGAAAGCCCTTTCCGCAAAGGTTGAATATCCGTATTCATTAAGCTCAGAAAGGGAGGAGAAAATTGAGCTTATTAAAGATATCTTCCCGAAGGATAGCTTGGTAGATGAAGTGGAAGCTGTACTGGAATATCTGAGAACAAATTTTCGGGACTTTATTTTCTCAAACAAAGTAAATCTGGATACTGTCAATATTACTCTTGCAAATGAAAATAATCTAAACCTGTCCTATGGGGACAGTTCTATAGATTTTTCTCTGGTTTTCAAAGAGAAGGCCTCCTCAAATATACTGGATGGCTTTATTGTTTTTCAGGACAGAAAATATGATAAAAAAGACTTCATTATTATGGCAGATAGTATATTAAATGCCTATCGGAATTCTGTTGACTTTATAGAGGGTAATTATCCTGTTGTCTTTCTGAGCATGGACGATACTCCCTTGATAAAATTTATGACAGACCTTAACGGCCGAGATTTCGGTACAGGGTCTTCGTTGTTTTCAGGGAGACTTGGTCAAAAGATTTTCAATGAGAACTTTACTCTATTTAACTCTATGAATCCTGCTGATACCTGTCTGATGCCATTTTTCGATGCTGAAGGAACCATTAATGAAAACTATAGATTTCCGCTCATAGAAAACGGAGTTTTGAGAGCCGCCAATACAGACAAGAAATTTTCAAACCTATATAATCTACCCTATACAGGAAGTGCTGTAAGTGCCTATGACAGTACACCTCAACCCGGTTTTGCCAGGCTAAAGGTTAAGGAGTGTGATAAAACAGCAAAAGAACTGCTGGCAGGTGATAAGGGCATTGTTGTTCTTGTGGCGTCAGGCGGAGACTTCACACCCGTTGGAAACTTTGCATCACCGGTACAGTTGGCTTATTTGTTTGATGGTGAGAACTTAATCGGTAGACTTCCAGAACTGCAGGTATCCTCAGATATATTCCACATGTATGGAAACGGCTTCAGAGGCGTATCCAAAGATGAGATCTGGCCATTGGGCGGAATTAAAGCCATGGTTATGGATATGAAGGTAAGTAAAATTTGATATTTGTGTAATGAATAACACATATTTATGTATGGTCATGGTATTAATTCTGCTTGATTTATATGATGATGGGTATAAATAATAAGTAAAGCAATAAGCAATAAGTAAAGTACTAAGTAATAAATACTGTACAAGGTAAATTATTGTTGGTACACTAATTAGCTATTAGGGCTATTTCGGGAGGAGTTAAGTTGCTGCAATACATTTTACTCTTTTTTGAAGGGGTCATTACCTTCATTTCACCGTGTATGCTTCCCATGCTACCGGTTTATATAGTTTACTTCGCAGGAGGCAAAGAATCAAACTCACCTTACACTCCTCTAAAAAATGCTATAGGTTTTGTACTGGGGTTTACCTTGGTTTTTGTAGTACTGGGGGCTTTTGCTGGTACAATTGGACGGGTATTAAGAGAATATAATACTGCACTTAACATATTAAGCGGCATCATTGTTGTTCTTTTGGGGTTAAGCTTTCTGGAAATCATAAAACTGCCTTCTATTAAGGGGGATGAAAAATTTACAAAAAATATAGGCAATCTGAAGTTCTTTTCTTCCATTTTATTCGGAGTAATTTTCTCTATAAGCTGGACTCCTTGTGTGGGTGCCTTTTTAGGTGCTGCCTTGATGCAAGCCGGGCAACAGGGGGGGATGCTCAAAGGTATTATAATGTTATTGTTTTATTCCCTGGGACTGGGGCTGCCCTTTGTAATAAGTGCCGTCCTGATAGACAAACTGAAATCTTTGTTTGATATGGTTAAACAGAACTATAAAATCATCAATGCTGTGGCTGGTGTTTTTTTGATACTTACGGGAATACTGATGATGACAGGAAAATGGGGATACTTGCTGTATATATTAAGTTAATGGAGGTTATATGAGCAACAGAACAAAAACTTTGATATGGTTGATTGCATTGGTGATCCTTATAGGAGGAGCGTATTTGGCATACAAAAGGCTAGGTGGGATGGTTGAGCAAAACATAAGTTCAGATGTTAGCCAGAACACAAACAATAGCACAAACCAGAGCACAAACCAGAACACAAACAATAGCACAAACCAGAGCACAAACCAGAGCAAAGATACCCAACAAATAGAGGATAGGCTAAAAGCCGTGGATTTCAATGTTGTAGACGTCGACGGGAAAACAGTTAAGTTGTCAGAGTTTTTCGGAAAGCCTATAGTTGTGAACTTCTGGGCCTCCTGGTGTCCCCCCTGCAAAGCTGAAATGCCTCACTTTCAGAAAACATTCTCCGAATATAGCGAAGAGATAACCTTTATGATGGTGGACCTTGTGGATGGGCAAAGAGAGACTGTGGAAACCGGTAAGGAATACATTGACAGTCAGAAATTCACATTTCCGGTGTTCTTTGATACAAGACAGGAAGCAGCCTTTGCATATATGATTCAATCCATCCCTTCAACACTCTTCATAGACAAGGATGGGTATATAGTACATGCAGTGAAGGGTCAAATGAATGAAGAGACCTTAAGGAGTTACATTGAGGAGATAAAGTAGAATATCCATGAAATAGTAAAGCTCCGTGATACAATATTAACCGGTATCACGGAGCTTATTAATTATCAATTATGCGAAAGTAAATCTGTAAGTGCTGTAGGGTCAGTAACAGGAGCCGAGCATGCGAAGTTTCTGCAGATATATGCAGCCGTCTTTCCATCCTGTTCATTGTAGTCAGAAATAAAGGGTACCAGATTCACAAGTTGCGGTGTGATATTTGCAATTGAAACTGAAAAAGGGCTATAGATACTGTTATAGGTTTTGAGCATATCAGTGTTTCCACTCCCAACAATTACAACCTCTGATGAGAGGTCTGAAGTTAGATACAGATAAGCACAGAGCATATAGCTATGGCCTGTAGGAGCTGCTTCAATTTCTTCACTTAAATAGTCCAGAATCTCTTTAGCCTTATCTTCCAGCTCATGCTTGCCGGTTAATCGAGCAATACGCAGCAGATTCATTACTGCGGCGGAATTTCCTGAGGGTATTGCACCATCATAGCTTTCTTTAGGGCGGGTAATCAATTCCTCGGAATCATGCCCATAAAGAAAAAGACCTGGGGTGTTTCTGTCGCCGAAAAGTTCAAGCATATCATCATTCAGCTTTAGTGCTTTTTCTAGGAATTTCACGTCGTAGGAGGCTTCATACAGCTCAAGAAGGCCCCAGACAAGAAAAGCGTAATCCTCCAGATATGCATTAAAAGCAGCCTCGCCGTCACGGTATCTGGCAAGAAGGCGTCCGTCATGCCTAATCAGCTTCTTAAAGACAAATTCTGCACATTTCTGAGCAGCGGTTAGATATTTCGGTTGGTTCAACACTCTGCCACAATAGGCCATTGCCGCCATCATCAAACCATTCCAGGCTGTCAGTATTTTATCATCCTTATAAGGGTGTACACGTTTTTTACGGTGTTCGAACAATTTCCGGCGGCAGCCATCGATAAAGTCTTTTTTATCGTCTGGTAGTGTTCCAGTTTCTATTAAGTTTGGAATATTCTTGCCTTCAAAATTGCCTTTGTTGGTTATGTCGTAAAGTCTGCAAAATTCTTCTGCAGACTCACCTAAAACTTCTCCGACCTCATCCAACGACCAAACATAGAATTTTCCTTCTTCACCCTCTGAGTCGGCATCTTCGGCTGAGTAAAAACCACCTTCATCAGAAGTCATATCTCTTAAAACGTACTCCAGTATTTCAGAAGCAGTTTCAGAATATTCTATGTTTCCTGTAGCGCTGAAGGCTTCGGCGTAAGCAAGGGCAAGAAGTGCATTATCATAAAGCATTTTTTCAAAATGAGGTACAAGCCACTTCTTGTCAGTCGAGTATCTGCTGAAGCCATAGCCAATGTGGTCATAAATCCCACCATTTTTCATTGAGGAAAGAGTTTTTTCAACCATTTCTAAAGCGTAGGGCTCTTCGTTGCTAAACCAATAACGCAGCAGGAAAAGTAGATTATGAGGTGTGGGAAATTTAGGAGCCCTGCCGAATCCCCCATAAGTACTATCAAAATTGTATTTAAGGTGAGCGAAGGCATCGTGTATCACTTCTTTGTTAATCTCACCGTCAGCAGCACCTTTCTCCGTTTTTTGAAAGGCCAGAATTTCACGGGCTGACTCCAATAAGGTATCCCGCTTGTTCTGCCAAGCATCATGCACTGTTTGGAGCAGGCTCATCAAGCCCATCATACCTCTTGAGTCGTCCTTGGGAAAATAGGTGCCTGCAAAAAACGGATACTTGTCAGGAGTGAGGAACACTGTTAAAGGCCATCCGCCATGACCGGTGAGTGACTGGCACACAGACATGTATATGCTGTCTATGTCGGGACGTTCCTCACGATCAACTTTAATGCATATAAAGTATTTGTTCAGTAATCGGGCAACTTCTTCATCCTCGAAGGATTCACGTTCCATGACGTGACACCAATGACATGTTGAATAGCCGATGGACAGAAATATTGGTTTGTCTTCACCTACTGCACGTCCAAAAGCCTCGGGTCCCCAAGGATACCAGTCTACTGGATTGTGTGCGTGTTGAAGGAGGTAGGGGGATTTTTCGTTTATTAATTTGTTTGTATAATTATGTTCGGTCACTGTTTTAATCCTTTCTATTTTAGTATAACATGTTAATAATTATAGTTATTCCCTATATTAATCAATAGTATCAATAACCTGTTTATGTAACTTCTTGACTTATTTCTTTACAAAATGTACCTTAGTTTGACCCTTCCCTGATAAATTAGACACAAAGAATGGTGGGATTTCTCCGTTTTTCTTTGTATCTTGTTAAATATTATTTAAGCCGCTTTGTTTTGCTTTTCAAATTCAACAGGCGACTTATAGCCAAGCTTTGAATGTAATCGTATCCCATTATAAAAGACTTCGATATATTCAAAGATAGCCAGACGGGCCTCAGCCCTTGTTTTGAACCTTGTTAAGTAAATAAGCTCCGTTTTGAGAGTACCAAAGAATGATTCCATACAGGCATTATCGTAACAGTTACCTTTACGGCTCATACTTGCTTTGAAACCATTGCTGTTCAGCACTTTCTGGTATTCCTTGCTGGTATATTGTACCCCACGATCAGAATGATGGATCAACCCTTTTAGAGGTCTTTGGCGGCCTATTGCTTGCTTTAAAGCATCTATACAAAGCTGTTTTGTCATAGTGCTATCCATTGCCCAGCCAACAACTTTTCTGTTGTAGAGGTCAACGATGGAAGACAGATAGAGCCAACCTTCATCAGTTTGGCTATACGATTTTTGCCACATTTTATGCCTTCATTCTTTAAAGCATTGGTTACTCTGGGACTTCCGTAAGTTTCGCGGGATACTTTGTGAATATTTCTGATTTTTTCAAGGAGTTCCGCATTCCTTTTCTTACGAAAGCTTACAGGCCTTTTAATCCAAGCATAATAACCGCTTCTTGATATCTCCAGTATTTGGTATATATTCTCAACAGGAAATTTGAAGCGGTGTTCGTGAATGATAGGATATATTATTTCCGGTCTTTCGCGAAGATTGCCGTTACTTTTTTTAGTAATTCATTCTCCATTTCAAGGTCTGAAACACGCTTCTTAAGCTTCCTAAGTTCTTCATCTTCAGGTCTTAGGTTGCCGCTACCTGGGAAAGCATTCTCTTTATGAGTTTTGTACTGGTAAATCCATTTGTATAGGGTGTTTTCGTGGATTCCAATGTCTTTAGCCACACTTGATACACTTTTTCCTTGCTCTGTAACAAGACGGACTGCTTATTCTTTAAAACTACTATCATAACGTTTCATGATGGGTACCTCCAACTGGTTTTATTATACCAGCCATTCGGTGTGTCCATCAAATCGGGGTAAGGTCACTGCAGTCTTCAATAATGATTGTGGACATGTTGAGGAGATAGGGGGATTTTTCATTTGACAATCTAGAGGTTTTTCAATTTATTGTCATGGTCATAACCATAATAACGTCTATACCCTATATAAATTTTTTTAAGTGTTCCATATATTTTTGAAAACAGGTGTATTATAATAGTGACTGACCAGAGGAAAGGAATAATTATTACTACCTACAGTAAATTTGTAGAATTTTCTATAATGAGTTAATATCTCAAGAGGGCAGGTTGGATAGGTTGAATAGAAATAGCACGATTAATATTTTATCGAATTGGTATGATTTTAGACTAAAGATAATTATTGAAGGAATGATGGTAGGTGTCATTGCTGGAATAGTAGTTGTATTTTACAGATATCTATTAGAGAAGGCGTTTGAGTTTTCTAAACATATGTATTTATTGCAATTGAAGAATAACTGGATGATTCCTATATGGGTAGCAGGCCTAATTGTCAGTGGTTGGCTTGTGGGTATACTTGTAAAAAAAGAACCTATGATTTCAGGAAGTGGAATTCCACAAGTTGAGGGAGTATTATTACGAAAACTAAAAATGAACTGGTGGAGAGTTATATTAGGTAAATTTGCTGGTGGAATATTATGTATATGTGCTGGGTTATCTCTGGGAAGAGAAGGTCCATCTATTCAAATTGGAGCTGCTGCTGGACAGGGCTTTAGTCGGTTGTTTAAAAGAATTAAACTCGAAGAGAAGTTCCTAATCACATGTGGAGCAAGTGCTGGACTTGCGGCTGCTTTTAATGCACCATTTGCAGGAGTTATTTTTGCATTGGAGGAGATGCATAAAAATTTTTCACCTGTGGTTATGACTTCAGCACTGGCAGCATCCTTAACAGCAGATTTTGTTTCAAAAGAATTCTTTGGTATGACGCCTGTATTTGATTTTAAACATATTAGTACAATTCCACTGAATAATTATTTGTTTTTATTAGTTTTAGGAGTAGTGGTTGGATTACTTGGTATAGTATTTAACAGAACTATATTTATTACACAGAATATTTATGCAAAACAAAAATGGCTTCCATCGGAAGCTAAACCGATAATAGCATTTTTAGCAGCGGGAATAGTAGGATTGACGGTGCCTGAAGTATTGGGCGGGGGAAGTGAAATCATAGTATCTCTTTCTACAGTATCCTTTCCCTTAATTACGTTATTTATTATTTTAGTAGTTAAGTTTTGCTTTACCATGATATGTTATGGCTCATCTGCACCAGGTGGAATATTCATGCCTCTTTTGGTTATAGGAGCACTCATTGGTGTTATTTATGGATATATGGCTAATTCCCTGTTCGGATTTGACCAAACCTATATTCCGAATCTTATTATCTTTGCAATGGCCGGGTACTTTGCAGCTACTGTAAAGGCTCCAATTACAGGGTGTATTTTAATTACTGAAATGACAGGCTCTTTTTCACATCTACTTTCGATTGGATTAGTATGCTTAACAGCGTATATTGTTGCAGATGCTTTAAACTCAAAACCTATATATGAAGTATTACTGGAAAGACTTCTACATAAAGGCGATAATACATTTATTGGTAAGAAGGATACTAAAGTAATCATTGAGACTGCAATTTATATGGGTTCATTGCTGGAGGGTAAAAAGATAAAAGAAGTGGAATGGCCTGTCCAGTGTTTAATCGTTGGAGTTAAAAGGGGAGGAGTCGAACTGATTCCAAATGGTGACACTAAACTTCTTACAGGTGATTATCTTATTGTGTTGTCTAATGAAAATGACGCTTCGGAAGTAAGGGAGTGTTTATCTGAAGCAGGTGAAAAATTAAAGCTTCATATAAAGTAATTTCAAATATCAACACTTCATGTTTTCTCCTCCAAATAGCAAATATCTAAGGTGATATTCATATTTTACCATTAACGAACTATACAAGTAACTTAAATTATTTTTAGTAGTCTATTGACAAAGTAAATCTGGCTGTTTACACTATATTGTAATAACTTTACAAAATTGATAATGACAGTGAAGAGGAAGAGTAACTTACATTTCCTTCAGAGAGAAAGCATCGTGGCTGAAAATGCTTTTAGGTACCAGGTAAGTGAAAGACACCTCGGAGTTGGTTGAAGGAAAGCAATAGTACTATTGCAAATAAGTCAGCCCGTATACATGCGTTAAATGTTAAAGTTGAATGTTGATAACATGATACAATGTACTGTTTGATAGCATTAAATTGGGTGGTACCGCGGGAACAATAACCTCTCGTCCCAGAATAATCTGAGATGAGGGGTTTTATTTTTTGAATTAATTCAATAACATACAGTTTGATTTTTTAAATTTGATTTACTAAAAATAAGCAACTTGTACAAGTGTTATTTTATACGAAATACTAATTATTGAATGACGATGATCGGGAAAAGTATCTTATATCTCCTTCAGGGAGAAGGTATCGTGACTGAAAGTACCTTCAGGGATTGAGTAAGAGAACAGACACCCGGGAGATGGTTGAAGGAAAACATGACAATGTGAGTAAGTCAGCCCGCAGGTATGCGTTATATACTTTGAGATAAATGTTGCATGATTCTGAGTTTTACTGGATAATGTTAACGTTTAATTTGGGTGGCACCGCGTGATTAAGCCTCTCGTCCCAGAGTTATTTCTGAGATGGGAGGCTTCTTTTATTAGGTGGATTTTATAAAACTAGAACTATTAACTATATGAAAGGTGGATTACTATGGAATATATTACTGAAATGCAAAGTACTTTAATGGTTGAGGTGTCTGAATTACATCAATATGCTGGAAGGGTTGTAAGGATTAACGGCGTAATACACAGAATAAGGGAAATGAGTGGTTTTGCTTTTGTTATCCTCCGAACAAAAAGAGATTTGCTGCAATGTGTGTATTCAACTGACAAAGCACAATGCAATTTAGACACTGTTGTTGAAGAGTGTGCCGTCATTATTGAAGGTGAAGTAGTGCTTGACCAAAGGGTAATGCATGGCGCTGAAATTCATATAATCAACATTAAAATACTATCAAAGCCAGTAGAGAGCCTTCCTGTTATAATCAACAAGAAGAAACTTGATATCCCACTAGATACAAATTTGGCGTATCGTTCTATATCACTCAGAAATCCACATGAAAGAGCCATATTTAAGGTTCAGGAAGGTATTGTCAGGGGATTTAGAGAGTATCTTTTAAAGCAAAATTTCACCGAAATCAGAACTCCTAAGATTGTGTTTGCAGGTGCGGAAGGAGGAGCTAACATATTTAAACTTGATTACTTTGGTAAAAAGGTATATTTGGCGCAGAGCCCACAGTTCTACAAACAAACGATGGTGGGAGTATTTGAGAGAGTTTTTGAGGTTGCTCCAGTATACCGTGCAGAAAAGCACGATACATCCAGACATTTAAATGAATATGTTAGTATGGATTTTGAAATGGGCTTTATCAACGACTTCAAAGAAATTATGCAAATGGAGACAGGGATGTTAAAGTATGTGTTCGAACTATTAGATACAGAATACTGTAATGAGCTTGAGTTATTGAATGTTAAAGTTCCTCAGATTGAGTCTATTCCTGCTGTTAAATTTATGGATGCAAAGAATATCATTGTTAACGAGTTTGGGAGAAAAATAACAGACTACCATGATTTTGAACCGGAAGAAGAGCAATTACTATGTGAATATGCTAAGAAGAAGTTCAATAGCGATTTTATTTTCGTAACCCACTATCCTTCTTCCAAGCGCCCTTTTTATGCGATGGAGGACAAGTATGACCCTGACTATACCCTTAGTTTTGACTTGCTGTATAACGGTCTTGAGGTGACTACAGGCGGACAGCGAATCCACGACTACAATGAGCAGGTTGAAAAAATGGTTAAACGGGGCATGAATCCTGAAGAATTCGAATCATATTTAATGGTTCACAAAAGTGGTATTCCCCCGCATGGCGGATTGGGAATAGGGCTAGAGAGACTCACAATGAAGTTCCTTGGGCTTAGCAATGTGAGAAATGCATGCTTGTTCCCAAGAGATATGAATCGAGTAACTCCATAAATCATCAATTTGAGGCTATACCTCTGTTGTTAACATGAAAAGGATACTAAAAGGATCCTTTTCATGCGTAAAAGAACTTATGTACCATTCTTGAACACTCAGATTATAAGTCAAATCCAAACTCAATATTGGTAAAATACATTTTATAGGTATCCCACTCGGGACCAAAAGAGTACCATGATAATTGGTTAAGACTCCAACAAACTCCTGCATTAGATAACGCTTCAGCCTCAAGATACTGGTTTTTTCCTCTACTGTAGCAATTTTCCAGTTGAGCACACTAATACCTTCTATATTCGGAAAATCTATACCTAATATTTTACAATGATTACTGGAATAAGCATAGATAAAAAACAGTTATAAAAGTACTCACTGCTTAAATATACCTATTTAGTAACCACATTAGAAATTTACAAATATTATGTAATATGATTAATACCTTTTGAAGGAATCTTTATGTTTAATAATAATTACAAGAATAATATGCATTTTAATCTTTGGGATAATTACTGGAGGAGTTACCGAATTAACATCGAGGGAGCAATTCAAATTGCTTTGCAGAGAGTTCCTGGTCAGGTAATAAAAGTTGAAATAGACTATGAAAATGGTGTGTTGGTTTATGAAATTGACATACGTACTCCATCAGGTGTATATGAAGTTCATGTTAATGCGGTAACTGGGCAGATACTAAAGGTTGAAATGGATGATGGCTGGGACTAAAATGTCAAAGTTATTATATAAGTTTATTTACTGTAAGAGCAAGGCGCAAGTCTTGCTTTATTTTTTTGACCATATTGTTTGTATAATACACAAGTGTTATAATTTTCTAAATGTCTCAAATATCTGTAAAAAAAGTTTTGACTCTGACACCGTGTCGTACTTTATAATCAATACAAGGAAAAGAAATGAGGTCATGATATGGAGCTCCAAACAATCAGTCAGGTATCAAAGAATTACAGAATTTCTACGAGAATGCTGCGTTATTATGAACAGGCGGGATTAATTCAAAGTGTGAGGAAAGACGATTATGCTTACCGGGTTTATGACGAAAACGCCATGAACCGTTTGCAGCAAACCATAGTCCTACGGAAGCTGCGCATTCCGGTGAAGCAGATCATCAGTATACTCAACAATAACGACGCAGCCGAAACAGTGGAAATCTTCATGCAAAACATAAGAGAAATAGACGATGAGGTTACGGCACTAACCACCGTTAAATCCATATTGTCACGTTTTGTTGAAGAAATCCAGGAAAAAGCCCATGTTAATTTAAAACTTCTGGGCGACGAAGCTGTATTCTCAGTTATAAACTCTCTTTCTTTTACTGATAATCAAATCAAAGAAACGAGGGAGAATCCATCAATGGAAGAACTAAATAAAGCTAACGAAGAATTAATGAAACTGGAAGACAAGGATGTTAGGATTATTTATCTGCCGCCCATGACCGTAGCCGCCGCTCATGCCTCAGGAGAAGGCTGTGAAGGCAAAGCATTGGACATGATAAGTAAATTTACAAAAGAGAGTGGATTGTTAGAATTAAAACCCGATGCACGCAGTTTTGGTTTTGACTGCTCTCAAGGTACTGTAGGAATTGGCGAAAATTCACAAGCATATGAGGTATGGGTGTCTGTTCCTGATAATATGGATATTCCGGTACCCTTAGTAAGACGAGAGTTCAGAGGTGGGTTATATGCTGCTCATGTGTTAAGGGCGTGGGACTTTCAAGATTGGCGTCGGCTTAAGGAATGGGTTAATGCAAGTGATCTATATGAAAATGACTGGGGTTCTCCACGATGGGTGTCGGCTGAAACACCCACCGGACAAGGTTTTGAAGAAACTCTGAATTTCTATAACTTTATTAGGAAGCACAATTCTGAAATGAGTTATTTACAGCTTGATTTACTATTCCCTATAAAGGAGAAGGAAAGTGGAAAATAATATAATTGGCTCAATAATATCATTCGGTGGCTATAACTGGCGTGTGCTTCACATTCAAAATAACGCGGCGTTGGTTATAACTGAAGAAATAATAGAGCAACGAGCTTACCACGGCGCTTATAAAGATATAACGTGGGCTGACTGTGCCTTAAGAAAATATCTTAACGGTGAGTTCTATGACAAATTCAACGCAACTGATAAATTAAGAATACTTCCGGTGCTAAATAAAAATCTTGATAATCAATGGTATGGTTCAGAGGGCGGAGCTGATACGCAAGACAGTATATTTTTATTAAGCCTTGAGGAAGCGTGTAAATATTTCGGGGATAGCCTTCCAAAACTACATAACCGAGGAAAAAATCAAAGATACTGGTTTGAAAGAAAAGATGAAAACAATAGTAATAGAATAGCTAGAATTTGGGGTACAGAATGTATTTGTTGGTGGTGGCTTAGATCCCCCGGACGCTTTAATGTAAAAGCCGTGTACATCCACGGTGACGGTAATATAGGTATCCAAGGCAATAATGTATTGAAAGGCAATATCAGTGATGGTAGATGTATAGGCGGGGTCCGTCCTGCTTTGTGGTTAAAGTTGTAATTGTAAATCTTGAACTGCGTATCAAAAGGTTTGACTATAGTTCCAGCATAAATAAGTATATTTAATATAATAAATACATTTAAAAGGAGAGTTAAAATGAGTAAATACGAAAACGCTTTGAAACTTATGGAGGAACGTTGCGGGAATGATAAAGAAGTAATTATCGCCCTTGCGACAATATCACTATCTCCGAACGCCTCGGGTAATCCATGCCCTGCTGCTCGAATGGTATGCGCTTATTATGAAGAGGGTGTATTTTATGTTTCTACCGACGCAAGAAAAAATAAAATGCTGCAAATTGAGAAGAACAACTCGGTTTCTGTCTGTGGGTTAGATTGGTTCACTTTCCAGGGGATAGCTGAAAATCTAGGTTGGGTCAAGGACGAGAAGAATGCCCAAATTAGAGCTAAATTTAAGAAAGTCTTCAATTGGTTCGATGAAGTAGGCGATGAGGATAATCCAAACTCAATCGTTCTTCGTATCACTCTAACAGAAGGTACTATTATTGATGAAGAAAGAAAATATGGTGAACAGCTGTATGAAGTTGATATTATCAGTAAAATAGCGAAGTAAGATGAACAATTCACAACACTTTGATTTAAACAATTTTGACAAAGTTGTGGATATCCCACTAGATACTAATTTGTTAGTATACTAATTAGAAGAGCCGTATTAAAATCATAATAACTGGTATAAAGTTTAGAGAACCATGTACAATAATTCCTGGTAAGGAACTTTTGGTTTTTTGTGCTACAAAGCTTAAAGACATACATGTAAAAAATAAGGAAATCAAATTCCATTTCCAGAATGAATGCCAAAGGGTCCAAAGTGCACCATTCACTATCCACGCATGTTTTCCATATTTCATTTCTTGCCTTGGTAGCAAATATCCACGAAACAGAAGTTCTTCCCCGAATATATTAAAAAACCAGCCTATTATGTATACAATGATAATCCAGTAATTTCCTTTAAGAGGAGTTCCCATTAATTCTCCAGTGACCATTTTTTTCAAAGGATTTATTTCAGGAGGAAAGAATGCAGGCGGACTAAAAAGAGGAATTTCTGCAATAATCTTTTGAGTAAAGCCTAGACCAAAATATGACACTAACCAGAATAATATAAGACCAATTGTCCAAAATAATGCTTTTTTATCCAACGTTGTTAATCTAAAGTAATCTTTAAATGATTCCCAGGATAATTTTCTTATATCATGTTTATAAAAAATAACTGCTGTAGCAAATAATAAGAAGAAAGGAGCATAAAACAAGATAAAATATCCTATAAGAAAAGAAATGCCAGCGGCTATTAAGTGTGGCATTATAACATATAAGTTTGTAATAATCAGTAATGAACTAATGCCAAATAAGCATAAAGATTGCCATAAAGGTACAGGTTTAATAGCTCTTGAATTCATAATTACACCTTTAAATTAGTTATTATTTTTTGCACGGAGTCCTTCCCATAGGATGTCCAGTTGTTCTTTGTACATTTCACATATTTTTTCAAGAGCTACATTCTTGAGTGATAATGGAACCCCAAAAAGGATAGAGTTTAACGATATTTCTATAGTTTCAAATCTGATACCTTCCGGCAGTTCTTGGAGAAGAACTGCATTATTAATAGCAGTAATAGCTAACTCTCTGAAGCCTAGCGTCGGAACTTCATTAAGTATAGATGTATCCAAATTCCAAAGAATTTCCTCTGCTTTTGTTAGTTTGGAGAACTTCGATAAATCAGTACCTTTTCTATAAAGACAGGAGATAGCCTCGAAAATTATATCAGGATACTGAATAATTTTTTTCCCAAATTCATCGAACCCTGTATAAATTAGCTCAAGACCTGCATTTTTCTTATGCTTTTTATATGTGTAGACCGAAATTTCTATGATTGATATTTGTACCATATATAGAAGTACATAAGATTTATATGGAAAGTAGTTGAAAAAAGCCCTACGTGAAACGCCAATTTCTTCGCATAAGGCAGTCACATTAATCGAATCAAAAGAAGTGCTGTTTAGTTTATCTATAAAAGCATTATAAATCTTAATTTTAGTTTGTGCAAATTTGATTTCTCTTAAAGGTATCCCATGAAATTTCCTATAATCCTCATTCATTTACTTTCGCCTTTCCAAATCATAATAACTAATACGCACTTAAAAGCATATTGGAAAAGTGCACTAAGTACAAATTTGTACTTAGTGCATCGTAAGAATACTTTATACGAATATTCAATCGATGTCAATACTTGATTTGAAATTAAAGTCGTAGTTGATAGTATGACTCATTTAAATTAAACATAATGTTGTCGATTATCTGTTAACAAGAACCAATGTCCCAGTGAACAGGAGATACAGTCTGCGATTGGTACAGATACATGCAAGGCATGGGGGAATTTTGAGAATTATGCCGATTAGTGTTGAGAATTATGTCGATTAGTCGGGTATTTACATTAATTACTAGTAATGATACAATAATGTATATGTATGGTTTGATTATGAAAGGTGGAATGGCGTCCGGCGTGCTTAGTGCGGCGTAATCATAAAGCATAAGCGAGCATGGAGAAGTAAGTTAAAATCATAATTAAATATTTTGGCAATGCTGTTTTAGTTAGACGGTTTTTTGTGCTGCCAATTTATTGGTTTTGATTTTATGTTTACTCTCCATACGTATTTTACTGTTTTCTTTAGAAGGTAAAGTCGTAGAGTAAATCTACGGCTTTTTTATTTTACATTAATCTTACCATTACATTACTTTAAAAAATTTTTGGAAGGATGATTATTATGATATTGGATTTACTAAAAAAACGAACAAGTACCAGAAAATTTTCAGGAAAAGATGTACCCGTAGAAGTAATTAATTACATTCTTGAAACCGGAAGACTGTCACCATCTGGCGGAAACGAGCAACCGTGGAAATTCGGATTGGTTACAGATAAGGAACTGATCAACGAGATAGCTAAAATAGCCTACAACCAAAACTGGATAAAATCAGCGAATTTTCTGGTGGTTCTATGTACGTACAGCGTAGATAAATCATGCGGTGGCAGAGATATCCAAAAAGCACGTTATCCACTCCTTGCAAAAAGCATTGAGAGCATGGAAGACGAGATTTATACAAAACTGAATCAGGAGGAACATCAGACAAAAATTCCTGGAACGCATATGGTTATAGCTGCTTTAGAACATGGTTTGGGGTCTACATGGATATCTTATTTTGATGTTGACAAACTTACACATTTATTAAATCTGCCTGAACCGTATATGGCTTCCGAGATTATAGCTTTCGGCTACCCGGTTGATAAACAAAATATAATGAAAAAAAAGAGTTTTAGTGAGGTCGTATTTTACAATAAATTTAATGATGGAGGATATAATTGTGAGCAGACCATATGTGAACTTAAATAGTAAGAATATAATTGATGAGCTTCTTGGTGTAGTAAACTTGGAAATTGAGAGGTTCAAATTAATTGATGGGGTTGCAGGTATAACACTTAATGGGGGATTATCCCGTGGATATGCAGATCATCTGTCTGAAATTGATATTGTTATTTACTTGGATAAGAGGAGCTTCGAGAATTGGCAAAAAACAAAGACACCTATACCACTCGGTATTGTAAAGCTTTCAGGATACCTATACGACATTAAAATTGTTGATTTTGAAAGCGAAGAAAGACGTGAATGGGATAGTGTTTCATTGTGGGATTTATCCTACTCAAAAATATTATTTGACCCCAAAGGGAAAATAGAAAAGCTAATGAAAGATAAGCTTTCCCATACACCAAAGGTTACCGAAGCAGAAGCCTTGTTGTTTAGTGCCTGGTGGTATTATAAACTTGCTGGAGACATTTGGATTCATAGAGGCGACGTTTTACAAGGCCATTATATGCTTAATAAAGCAATTGTTCCGTTACTGGAAGCTCTGTTTATCGCAAATAGGGAGTATATTCCACATGAAAAGTGGATTGTTCATATGAGCAGGAGTCTTGATTGGAAACCTAAGAGTTGGGAGCAAATGCTTGCTGAAGCACTGAGTACAGGCGACTTATCAATACAGACTTTAATTAGCAGACAGACTGCTATTGAGAATGTATGGAAGGAGATAGATGAGTATTTGATTAGCAAGGAATATTCCGGCTTTAAGTTATTTTTCTGTCAAAGAGGTTCTTATTCGTTGTTAGAGTTTTTAGTTGATAGGGAGTCTGTTACAATTGAAGAATGGGAAACAATGTCCAATATAACAGCTCTTAATTTCGAACCATTTTATAGTATAGTGACAATCCGCAACGATGCAATAGTTCTAGATAAAGAAAAACTTTTATCCATAAACCCAGAAGATATGTACTATATGATGTATGATGTTGTTCAATACGCACGAGATGAAAAAGGGTTGAAGCCGATTGTAACGAAGTAAGAAGCAACTGTTTTTATAAAGGTTCTGTACCTATGGGTATAGAGCCTTTTACTTTTGGTATGGGGTCTATAAAAGTTTTCAAAGTTCAATGATATCCGTTAGTAGTTTTTCTTTGATCTCATTTCTTTGTTCTGTATGTTTTCCAGTAGTAAATCCATCCCAGTAGGGGTCGATTATATAACCTTAACTTTTGTAGAGGAGGCTCTTACAAAATGCCACTTTATGTTTACTAATTGATTGTTATGGTTATAATAATAGATAATATCATTGATTCTGACAAAAATCTACAAAATACGACTGTGTTTTTTCAATATAAATCATGTTTTAATTATCTAATAATTAATGAACATAAAGTGATACTTAAAATACTATTATGGAGGGTCTCTAATGTCAGTAGCAAAAAAACTCATCACAAGTTATGTATTAGTATTAGTATTAATGGCTGGGATTGTTGGAATAAGTATTTTTATTAACGGCTTTAGTTAATGAGGAAACTGGAGTAAGAGGGTATATTATTTCAGGAGATGAGAGATTTCTTGATCCATACTACTCGGGGAAAAGCGAGGTAATCACAAATTTGAAAGAAGTTGAGTCAAGATTGGATAAGCACCCCATTATGGCACAGCTTATAGAAGAAGCTAAACCCAAAATTGATGCAATAGAAAAATATTTTGATTCACAAATTTCTCTAGTTAAGCAGGGGAAATCGGCAGAGGCACGTTTAAAAGCCGGCGATGGCAAAAGTTTATTTGACGACTATCGCGAAACCCATGATAAAATAAAGAAAATCGCTAAGTTTAAATCAGCTTATTCAAATGTGATTATTGGATAAAATAATGCCATATTAACAATCTAATAAACTTTGAAAAACCTATTTTTATACGCGCACCTCGTGCGGATGGAGGCAGTATGGATTTTTTTCATGGACAGGAAACCCTTACTATTATTCAATGGATTCTTCGAGCTTGTGCGGCTTTTGTCTTTATGATGATTATTGCAAGAGTCTTAGGACAGCGGACACTATCCCAATTAAGGCTTCTTGATTTTGTAATTGCTTTGATTGTTGGAAATATTATTGCTCATCCCTTATCAGATGAAAAACTGGGCTTAGAAGGTTCCATGATAACAACCATTGTGTTAGTTATTCTTTATCTTGGTGGTGTATTTGGAATTCTTAAATTCCCACTGCTAAGAAAAATTCTTAATAATTCACCTGTAATAGTCGTTCAAGATGGAAGAATCATAAATAAGGGGTTAAAAAAAGCAAGAATATCTATTGATATCTTATTGGAAGAATTACGCGAAGCAAAGGCGGCGGATGTTAAAAAGGTGGCATTAGCCATTTGGGAAGCTGATGGAAAGCTTTCGGTTTTCCTGGATCCACAGTATGAGGCTATAACTCCGGCCTTATATAAAATACAGACAGAGCCTCTTAATTTTCCCCGGACCATCATTAAAGAAGGTAAAATTATTACTAAAGAGCTGGAACAAATTCACAAGGATGAAGATTGGGTTATTTCAAATTTAGAAAATTTATATAAAACGGGGTTAAAAAATGTTCTTCTTGGCACAGTTGATAATAAAGGTAACTTAACTGCTTTTCTGTATAAGTAAAATTAACAAACCATAAATTTCATGCTGCCTTTACTAAAGTTATGGTTGCTACCGAACTTTTCCGTTAAAATCGCAACTGAAGTCAAGAATTTTATGATATCCCGGAAGATAATAGTATTAAAAGATTATCAAAATTATCGAAGGGAGATGTTCGGGACTTTTATAGAAAAAGAACCCGATACAAGTAAAATATGAAAATCTTATTTGAAGAATCAGGAGATAATGTACTTTTTAGAATTACCGATTTTGACCCGAAGTATGAAGATGTGCTTAAAATGTGTTTCTACCAACCCGATGGGGATAGCTACATTAAAAGCTACTCAAAAAGTATTGAGAATATAGAAAGGATTAAACAGTACTATTTAGAAAATGCTGAAGAAATGTTCAGCCAGTTGGGCTACTTCAAACCAATACCTTGGGAGAAGGCCTTGTATGAGTTTGTCAAAAGACTGGATGGTGCCAATGTGGACTGGTGGCTGACCGGAAGCTGTGCTGCGTGTATAAGGGGAATACCTCTTAACCCTCATGATGTAGACATAATGATTAATTCAAAGGATATAGATAAGTTAAATATAATTTTTGCAGACTGTATGATAGAGCCTATTGTAGATACCAACGGTTGGCTGACAAAGGATTTTGGAGTTCTATTCCTTCACGCAAGAATAGATTTGGCGTCAGACCCGCAAAGCTGTCTCGATGACCCGGAACCTGTAGACTGCGGACCATTTGCAAAAGCAAATCTTGAAACGGTAATATGGCGGGGTTATAAGATAAGAGTTCCACCATTATACCTTCAATTGAATGTCAATAAAAAAAGAGGAAGGCATGACAGAGTAAAATTGATTCAAAAGCATATAGAAAGTTCGCATATTTGATTCAGAAACCATCTGTAAGACTTGACAAAAAAGATAAAAATAAGAGATAATAATAAGTTGGTTAATTTTGTAGAATTATTACTTAACTTAATAATTCTATTATAGACTGAAAGCTCTCGATATACAAGATAATAGCCAATTTTCTAAGGATCTTCTTAATAAAGGATAATTATACTTACATCTGGTATTACAAACTGTGTTACTGGTATTCTCCATATTTTACAAAAGTTAAACGTTAAATTAGTATTATTAATATACTATAAAACGTTTTATACTATTGGTTTTATATATACCATAAGTTAACTTGAATAAAGTAGAATACATATAATTGGAGGAATTCAGTATGGGAAATATTAACCCTGAATGGTATAAGTATTGGTCACTGGATATTAAGGAACAATCCTGGGTGGAGGATACTGAAAATCAGGTGGACTTCATAATAAAGACACTTGAACTTACCGGAAAAGAGCGGATTCTTGATCTTGCGTGCGGTTTTGGCAGACATTCGCTGGCCTTTGCCCGAAGAGGATTTTCGGTTGTTGGAGTGGATATTACAAAGGCTTTTATAGATGATGCAATTAAGAATGCGAAATCAGCTTCCTTATCGGTTGATTTTATTTTGTCGGATATTAGAGATTTGACTTTCAAAAGTGAATTTGATGTGGTACTCAATTTGGCTGATGGGGCCATAGGATATTTGGAAAATGAAGAAGAGAACCTAAGAATATTCGATGTTGTTGCTAATGCGCTTAAACCCGGAGGTAAACATTTTATGGATATTTGTAATGCAGAACATGCAGAGCATTTCTTTCCTAAGCGTTATTGGGATATAGGTACAACCACGCTATCACTTCCATCCTTTGATTGGGACAAACAAAATCGGAGAATGCTGTTTGGAGATTGGACTATTACTTTTGGAGAAATAGTGAAGAGACCTGAATCCATAGAGCCCTTTTCATCAACACGCCTGTATTCCTTAAACGAACTGGAGGTAATTCTTCAGCAGAGAAACATGAGGATAGTCAGTTCCTTTTCGGATTATTACGGTAAGGAAGCATCTTATAAGGAATTACAACTAATGGTATACTCTCAGAAGAACTATTAACCATTTTGATTTAAACAGAAATGAAGGTCGGGTTTCGGCCTTCATTTCTGTTTCTGTAAACTAAATTACAGTTACTTCAAACCTGCAACTATAGTTTCTTCAAGCCCTCAACTACAAGACTGACTAATCTGTCAGCTGTGTCTCTGTTCAAGGGCATGACCCTGCCGTGATAAATGTAATAAATAAGGTAGGAATGCAAAACTTCAAATCCACCTTTGTCATATTCCTGTGCGCTGGGAAGATAACCGTCACAGCCATTGGTATAGCCTCCAAAGGCTACCAGGCCGCTGTTACAAGCGTCTACCACATCTACAGCCAGCTCACACATGATTTCACTGGGAACTCCACAAAAGCATCCGTTATTAAGCTTAAAATACTGTATCTCTATTTCAGTGCTTTGCTGACGTATATTCTGTTTATGTAAGCGTGCAACCTCCTCAAGCCAGGCAGAACCTTCAATATGATTGACAAGCAAAGCTTCTTCAGATATTTCCTTTGCTCGTTCAAGAGATGGAACATCTGCATAAAAGGTTTCTTTCTGTGATACCATGGAAAAACTTCTCACATCCTCAGGCTGAAGGCCTTCAATACATGGGCCAACTGCTTCCAAAACGGCCAGAGACATCTTATCCAAGGCTTCCACTGAACCTTCAAACCGAGGTTTTACATTTCCGGAAGCACCTTGTGTAAACATTATCTTACAGCCATAACGCTCTTGAAGCAAATCTCTGGTAACCCCTATAAAATCTGAGGATATCATATAATTATCTTCACGGAGAACATTGGCATGGGCTGTAACCCTTAAAAGTAACAGGCGTAGCCTGCCCGTTTGGGCATCGGTTACTTTCAGAATGTTTATGCGCTTATCCAGTACACCCGAAGCATTTCTTCTATTAATTCCAATATCGGCCTCAGTCACTCCCCAAGCAGCCTTGACAGGTGTCAATGTCTTTCTGGCTTCACTGACTCCCATAAGGATTTGTTCACGCAGAAAACGGAAATATTCAGGCTCAAGGCTTACATCAGGTGCGCTGTGAGTATGGCTGAAACAGAGCATAACCTTTTCACGTTTGATGCCCAGCCTGCTCACTATTTCATCCCGTAACACATTTGCTTCGGAGTACATAAAGCCGATATGGTCTATCGCCACAATACAGCACATTTCTTCCTTTGACTGCCATATGGAAATCTGTGCAAGGAGTTTGTGCAGTACACCCTTTGACAAATGGTCCTCCCTGCCAAAACCAATGGTCTGAACGTTATACTCAGGTGTTATATCCACCTCTGAAAATCCTAAAAGTATATTATTTTTCAATTCATTTTTCATAACTTTGCTCCTTTAATTAGTTGTTATATAAAATAAAGAAATGCAAAGTTTGATATAGGTGGTGTAATTTTACCGCTCCATACAAGCACCACCTTTATCAGACAATGCATGGAGCAAAAACAATGCAGAGAGGTTGTATAAGTATCATATTTATGTTACCTCAATTCTATTAATTTCCTTCAAATCCTATTATCGGATAGTTGTTTAATGATGTCAAGGCTGGCAGGAATGGCGCAAGAACTTAACAATAAAAACTAAGTTATGCTGTAAGATGGTAAAAAACATCAAAAACTGATTTTTGGTTAAAGGTATAATCATATTTAAATCAAAAGAGTGGAGATGATTATATGGTAAAGATCAGAATTGAGAAAAAGCCTGAGATAAAAATAATTGGACGAAAAATCTGGATATCCGGCACAGATGACAGTGAAGCCTTCGGGGCTTTTTGGGAAAAATCGCATCAAGATGGATTGATAGATTGTCCAGTATTCGGTGTTTCCTGTGTAGAAAAGAATCCGCAGGATAGGAGCTTCTATTTCTTTATTGCGACAGAGTGTAATGATTATCCCAAGGTTTGTGACCTTGATAAATACATAATTCCAGCCTGTGAGTGGGCAATTTTTGAGAATATAGGGGAATTGCCCATGTGCCTACTACTGCTTTAACTCACAGGAGGTATTTACACGGGCATTCGCTCAACTCTTCGGTATAACATCCGGCCGGTACAGAGAAAGGACAAAACAGGTGGTTTTGTACGAAAAGGTCAATGCGTACAAAAAAGCGCAGCTAAACTTACAACAAGCTTCTTTTATTGATCCCAAAATAGTGCTCAATAGAGAGTTCAAGGTAGTAGGGCTAAAAGAAGTGGTACAGCCCGGCAGCAGTGTAATCCATAGCTTGTGGACGGAGTATGATTTAAGAAAATCCGAGATTGAATACACTTTAAATCCCTTTAAATTATTAGGGTTATGTGAATATATGCCCCATATATCGGATGAAGATCATTTCTGTTACATTGCAGGTGTTGAGGTGGGCAGTTTAAACAATATACCACAGGGAATGTTTTCGAAGAATATTCCTCCATCAAAATATGCTGTGTTTACTCATGAGGGTCCTTTGAGCAGGCTGAAAACAACATATAATTATATATATGGCACATGGCTGCCTTACTCCGGATATGAACTGGCTGAACTAGATACAATTGAAGAGTATAATATAGATTCGGGCGGCGATGACATGAGTTTTGAAGTATATATACCTATCAAGTAAAAATTAACAAGTTTCTATTGAATCTATGCCTAATGAAGGAGTAAACTACTTCTAGAATGAAAATAACAGGAGGTTAGTTTGAATTTATGGCCGCGCGACATATTCAAAGTATCGATAGTACTTGATTGAAGAAATGAGTTTTAGCGAATACCAAAGTCTTTGAAATTATTAGTATAGCGAATACTTTGAAAACGCGCATGGCCAATTAACCTCCTTTATTCGCCCCATTGCGATAAAGGAAATATATTTCATTACATTTTGCGGCCACAATGGTGGCTCATGGAGGTTAATATGAGTACTAACACACAACAGAAACATAGAGCAGGGGATTCCAATCAAATTACTCGAGAGTATTTTGATTCACTTATGATTGAAATGCGGCATATCGACTCTGTATTACCATCTACAAAGCTTGAACTATACGGTCAAACCTTCTCAACACCTGTTATGACAGCCGCATTATCACATCTCGACGGATGTCGCCCCAATGGTATGGCCGAAATGGCAAAGGGTGCCTTTGATGCCGATGCAGTAATGTGGACAGGTATGGGCGAAGAGGCTGAGCTTGAGGCAATAACAGCAACTGGAGCAAGAACAATAAAAATCATAAAGCCTCATGCTGATAATAATGTAATATTCAGAAAGATTGAGCATGCTGAAAAATGCGGTGCATTAGCCATTGGAATGGATATTGATCATGCGTTTAATAACAGCGGTTCATACGACAATGTGCTGGGGCTTCCAATGACCGGTAAAACTCTAGAGGAAATTAAGAGCTTTATTCAGGCAACAAAGCTGCCCTTTATTATAAAGGGTGTGCTTAGTGAGCAGGATACATATAAATGTATTGAGGCAGGGGTCAAGGGTATTGTAGTATCACACCATCATGGGATAATGGACTTTGCCGTGCCGCCATTAATGATACTGCCGAAAATTGCAAAGGTTGTAAAGGGCAGCATACATATATTTGTTGACTGTGGTGTCACCAATGGTATTGATGTGTTCAAAGCACTGGCTCTGGGTGCTACAGCAGTTTCGGTAGGCCGTACCTTAATGGGACCGCTTACTGAAGCCGGAGCGGACGGAGTAAGGAGAAAAATCGAAGACATTACCAAAGAACTTGCAGGGGTAATGGCGCGTACCTGCTCAAAAGATCTATCGAGTATAGACCCGTCTGTCATCTGGAGAAGATAACAACATTGTATTCAGTACAATCATAAAGAAATTCTATTTATCAAGGTTATTATGTGATTTATACATAGTAACCTTATTTATTGCCTTTTTAATAAAGACACTTAAGTAATTGAAATAGCTCATTTGAAATAGAATACTTTACAGTAATAACCTGGAAGTGTTATATTTACATAAATGGGTAGTATTCTCAAAAGCAGTGCGGTCCACAGAATATCATTTTTGGTTGGTTTGTATTGTTTAATGAAACTACATCAGCAGAGTTGATAATTTACTTGTATATGACAGCTCATATCCTTACGGAATGAGACCAAAGGAGTATCACCCCTTAATTTGAGGAGGTGGTATTTATGAGAATTTTTATTAATACACAATTTGTATTACAAAGAGCTAAATCTACAAACACGATGATCGTTAATGGCATTGATGGTAAAGTAGAGGTAAGTGATACTCTTTTTCTCAAAGTCCTATGGGGACACTCAAGGAAATATTGAGTTCTATTATGAAGTTGTCTATCAGAAATAAAATCTGTCATGTAGTTTTTCATTATCATAATCAGTTTATCCCAATTAAATAAGTAAGACTTTTGTTGTTCTGCCCAAATGATAAAAAGGTTTGCAGCTTTTGCTGCCATGGAAAGGATGGTAGATGGAAACAAATGAAAAACACAATTCTGACTTTTAAAAATGCAAAACAAGAGAGAAGAAAATTGGCCATGCTTACAGCATATGACTATTCCACAGCAAAACTTATGGATGAAGCGGGAATAAACGGCATTTTAGTCGGTGACTCGCTGGGAATGGTGGTACTGGGGCATAAGGACACCCTTCAGGTAACAATGGAGGACATGATTCATCATACAAGGGCTGTTTCAAGAGGTGTAAAAAATGCACTGGTTGTCAGCGATATGCCCTTTATGTCATATCAAACATCTGTTTATGACGCGGTAAATAATGCAGGCCGCCTTGTTAAAGAGGGCCACACCAGTGCAGTAAAGCTGGAAGGCGGCAGTTCGGTCTGCCCGCAGGTTCGGGCTATTGTGGATGCTGGAATTCCCGTAATGGCTCATATAGGATTAACGCCTCAGGCAAAAAATGCTTTAGGCGGTTTCAAGGTTCAGGGAAATGATCCGGAAAACGCACGTAAACTTGTAGAATCAGCCAAAGAGCTGGAGGAGGCAGGGGCTTTTGCTGTTGTGCTCGAATGTATTCCGTCCAAGCTGGCAGAGGTAATATCCCAAAGTATCTCCATCCCCACTATTGGAATTGGTGCTGGAAATAACTGCGATGGACAGGTGCTCGTTTATCAGGACATGCTGGGTATGTTCCCGGATTTTACACCAAGATTTGTCAAATGTTTTTTAGATATAGGAGCGCAGATGAATGCTGCTTTTTTAAAATATAAAGCCGAGGTGGAAAAAGGAGAGTTTCCGGCACCTGAGCATAGCTTCAGCATGGCCGAAGCAATCATTAAAAAATTATATTAAGCATAAACGCTCAGTAAGGGAGATTACTTATATGATGATTTTAAATAAGGTTGAAGAGGTTCGTTCGATAGTCAAGTCCTGGAAAAAGGAAGGTCTTAGTATAGGATTTGTGCCAACAATGGGCTATCTGCACGAGGGGCATCAAAGCTTGATTACGCGTGCCGCTGGTGAAAATGATCGTGTTGTGGTAAGTATATTCGTTAATCCTATACAGTTTGGACCTACCGAAGATTATGACAGTTACCCCCGGGATTTGTTTCGTGATTCGGCTATTTGTCGGGAAAGCGGTGCACATCTTGTTTTTCATCCTGATGCATCTGATATATATATGCCTGATTTTTGTACATATGTTGATATGGACTCCCTAACCCGGGGACTTTGTGGGAAAAGCCGGCCGGGCCATTTTCGAGGGGTATGTACAGTAGTTAATAAACTATTTAATATAGTAAGTGCCAACCGGGCTTATTTCGGACAAAAGGACGCGCAACAGTTGGCGGTTGTGAAACGTATGGTCCGTGATCTTAATATGGATATAGAAATAGTTGGCTGTCCAATCATTCGGGAGACCGACGGACTGGCTAAAAGCTCACGAAACACTTATTTAAGCCCGGTGGAACGCTCGGCTGCCCTTATTCTTAACAGGTCACTTTCTACAGGCCGGCAGTTGCTGGAGAATGGGGAGAGAAATTCACAAAATATTATCAGAGAAATAACTGAAATAATACAGACAGAACCTATTGCAAAAATTGATTATGTAGAGGTTGTGGATGCAGATACGTTGGAAAAGGTGGATTTTGTTGAGAAGCCTGTTCTTGTGGTTTTAGCGGTATATATCGGGAGGACCCGCCTTATAGACAATTTTACTTACTAAATTTCATTACTTTTTATGGCCACAATGGTGGCTCATGGAGGTTAATATGCAAATTACTATGCTTAAAAGTAAGATACACCGAGCGACGGTAGTACAGGCCGAACTCTCATATGTAGGGAGTATTACTGTTGATGAGGAATTGTTGGAAATAGCCGGAATTTATGAGTACGAGAAGGTACAGGTAGTGGATATAAATAATGGAAACCGCTTTGAAACCTATTGTATTGCAGGAGAACGAGGTTCCGGAATGATTTGCCTGAATGGTGCAGCAGCCAGATGTGTACAGGTTGGAGATTTAATTATATTGATGGCCTATTGTACAGTTGATGTATGGGAGGCACAGAAGCATAAACCAAAAGTTGTTTTTATAGACCGAAACAACAAGATTGAAGGGGTTGAATGCTATGAAAAGCATGGTAGGTTGATTTCAACCTAGTAAACTATCTGAAAAACAATACAGCAAAGATAAAAAAATACACTTCTCACTCAGAAGCTGTGAGAAGTGTATTTTTTTGGTGCGCCCAGCATGGGCGCAATCTAACGGGTGAAAGTCCCGAGTGCAGGTTGATAGTGCCAAGCACATAGCCAAGAGCAAGGGTGTCCTCGGCGACGGGGAATCTGAAGGAAGCTGGAGG